>NZ_JBZEEN010000004.1:0-222590 GCF_058309975.1 Flavobacterium sp. ST-158
AGTTTTGTGGGAGAGTATGTCGTCGCCTTTCTTTATTGAGCCCCAACCTGAAAAGGTTGGGGCTCTTTTTTTTATAGGTATGACGTGTTCGCCTAACGGCTTGGTTCGTCGCCTTTCTTTAATCTGAATTTCTTTCAGATTCTATAAACCCTGTTTCTAACGAAACGGGGTTTTTTATTTTGGATTTGTCCTGTTCTGAAATGGATAGTGTATTTACTGCATTTGCCTAACGAAGCGGTTCGTGGTCATTCCTACTTTTTAATCAGTATTTATTTTTTATACTGTAGTTCTGTCTATTCGAACATAATTTTTCGTATGTACTCTATTTTTGAAGTCTTATTGAAAAAGTTTTTTGTAATTGTCTTTAGTTAGGTAAATAAATTGGTTTTGACAAGGACAGATTGGTAATTCTGTTTTTGTAAAGTATTGATTTGTAATTTTTTGTATTTGTTTTATTTAAATAAAAAGAACTTTTTTTAAAAATATTACCAGAACAGGATAGGACAGGATGTTAATGTATTGTTAAATAGATATTTTTGGAATAATTAACTTAAACCATTTGTATTTATGAATTTTAAAACTTTACTTTTTAAACAAGTTCCTAAAGCGATGTTGCTATGCAGTGTTGCATTAGGTTCTGGAAAATTGTGTTCCCAAACATTAGCTTTTCCAGAAGCTGAGGGTTTTGGTAGATTTACCACTGGAGCTAGAGGTGCAGCTAATCCTCAAATTTATTTAGTAACTAATTTGAATGATAGTGGGCCTGGTTCTTTCCGTGATGCAGTGAGTCAAGAAGGTCGTTTTGTTATATTTAAAGTTGGAGGTATAATTAATTTATCTACTCAAGTTGTTGTTGCGAAAAACACCACTATTGCTGGACAAACAGCTCCAGGGGAAGGAATCGTTTTTTTAGGACCAAAGGTAACGTTTTCTGGTGCCAGTAATACAATAGCAAGGTATTTACGGATACGTTATGGTGGGACTTCAAAAAATCAAGATGCTTCTGGTTTATCAAATGGAGCAAATATGATTTTTGATCATATGACTTTTACTTGGGGAACCGATGAAGTGTTTTCTATTAATTGGGATGGAAAAGGAACTAGTCCTGATAATATTACTATTCAAAATTCTATAATTGGGCAAGGCATGCATCGTCATAATCACTCAGCTGGTGGATTGATTCAGCCTTCAGGAGGAAAAATTAGTTTAATTGGTAATTTATATATAAGTAACAAAACTAGGAATCCAAAAGTGAAAGGGATTAATGAATTTGTTAATAATGTAGTATACAATTGGGGGAATTTTGGAAATACTTATGGTCACTCTGAATCTGGAGAGGCATATATCATGGGTGGTGATTCCGCTGGACAATCGGATGTGAATATTATTAATAATTATTTTATTGGTGGTCCAAACACTAGTGCAACAACTTCTACACCTTTTAATAGAGGTAATTCTAACTTCAATTTATATGGTGCAGGAAATTATTTTGATAATAATAGAAATGGAGTATTAGATGGAGCCTTAGTGCCTCAAGATTTAACTGGTTTCCCAACAGGAGATATTGCAAGTATTTTGAGTGTTCCTTATGATTATCCAATGAAAAATCCTGTTCTTTCAGCTCAAGAAGCGTATAATAAGATTGTAGCAAGTGCTGGTGCATCTTATCCAAGACGTGATCAAGTTGACAATTTGATGATTTCTGATTTAATGTCTAAAGGAACTATTGGTACTTATGTATATGTACAAACGGATTTAACAAATCAATTTGGTTTTATTAATGGTGGAGCTGGTCATGTATACGGTGCTCCTGCTCCAATTGATACTGATAATGATGGTATACCTGATGCATGGGAGGATGCTAATGGTTTAGATAAAAACAATGCTAGTGATGCACTTGCGAACAGTACAACTAATCCTGGATATTTAAATATAGAAGTTTATATTAATGGATTGATTAATAGTATTCCACCTGATTTTGTAATTCCTCCAAGTAATATTGCTCTTAATGCAAGTTCTGTTGAGTTGCCTTCTCCATCAAGCAAAATTATCTTGAATTGGTTAGATAATTCAGATAATGAAACTAATTTTGTTATAGAACGTTCAACAAATGGCACTAATTTTTCTCAAATTACTCAGGTAGGTGCAAATACAACTACTTATACTGATACTGATTTAGTTCCAAATACAAAATATTATTATCGTATAAAAGCAATAACCGCTGCTGAGTCTTCTAGTTATAGTGCTGTGAATTCAGTTACTACTCCAGCACTTCCGTCAGCTCCAGGAAAAACAACAAGTCCAAATCCAATAAATGAATTTAATTATGCTGAACCAGCATCTGGCAGTCTTGTACTAAAATGGTCAGGAAGTTCTAATACAACAATTTATTCAGTGTATATTGGTACTGATGCGGCAGATTTAACTAAAGTAGCAGACGTAAATTATGCTACAAGTCCCTCTTATACGGTTTCAGGTTTAAGTTCAGCTACTAATTATTTCTGGAGAGTTGATGCTACAAATTCTAAAGGAACAGTTGAAGGTGATATTTGGTCTTTTAGAACGATATCGGATATCCCAATGGATATGGTTGGGCATTGGCCTTTTAAAGAGGCTGCTGGTGAAGGAGACGATATTGTGGATTTATCTTCTTATAGTAATAATGGTACGTTAGATTTAGATTTTGATAATGCTAATGTTAGGATTCAAGGAAAAGCTAATGATGCACTTGATTTTTCGACTTCAAATGACAATAGTTATATGGCTAGTATTCCTAATCAGGATCAGATATATTTAAACAAAAGTTCTTTTTCTATCTCTTTTTGGATGAATGCAGCTTCAAGTATGCTCCCTACAGGGTCTTCTAGTGTTTATTTATTGTGTAAAGGTTCGTTTACTAAAAATGCAACAACAGGTGCAACAGGAAAACGTTATAATATTGAATTTAAAAGTGGAGAACTTCGTTTTGCAATAGATGATGATGTAACTAAAAAAGAATTAAAAGGAGTTGGTTCAAGATTTTTTACAGGAAAATGGGAACATGTTGTTGTAATGAGAGATGTAATTGCTCATAAATTACGTTTGTATCTAAATGGAGTACTTCAGGGAGAACTTGATGAAACTGCTGTTACTGGTATTGCTGAGCCTTCAGATTTGATATTAGGGAATATAGGAGAACTTGAATTAGCTTCAGGTACCGCACCAGCTCCATATAAGGGGAAATTAGATGAGTTAAAAATTTATAACTATGCTTTATCGGCTACAGAAATTCAAGAGATATATAATAACACAGTCATAAATGCTCCTTCAAATGTTGTTTTTGAAACTAATACAGTCGCTACTCCTTTAGCATCAAGTACGGTGGTTTTGAATTGGAATGATAATTCAAATAATGAAGCTAATTTTGATATAGAACGTTCTACTGACGGTTCTACTTTTGAAAAAATTGCTCAAGTTGCTACTAACATAACTACTTATACAGATACAGAGGTTATTCCTGATACAAACTACTTTTATAGAATAGTAGCTACTAATGAAACTGATTCTTCAGATTATAGTAATGTTGTTGAAGTTTCAACTCCACCGGCTCCAGCACCAGTCAAAGCAGGTAATCCTAATCCTACGGATGGTTCTTATTTCTTAGAATTGCCAGTAGATAATTTCAATTTAGGTTGGAATAGTAAAATTGATGCTACTAGATATACGGTTTATTTTGGAACTGATCCAAACAATCTTGTTGCAGTTGCAGATGTTTCTAATTCAGAAAACCCATCAATCCAATTGCCATCAACTTTATCTTCTAGAGTATATTATTATTGGAGAGTAGATGCTACTAATGATTATGGAACAACTACAGGTGATGTTTGGAGTTTTAGAATTACCACTAACGAAATTGTAATTCATCCAAACCCTGTTAAAGAACAAATTAATATCAATATTCCATCGTATACATCTCCTTATATCAATGCATCAATCATTGATTCTAACGGAAATGTTATTTTAGAGCAAACTTTAAATAGTAATGGAAATAGTAAAGGGAATTTTAAAATTCATTTTACGGATAGAAAATTACCAGGTGTTTATATTCTTCATATAGAAGGTGAAGATTTAAATAATCATATCAAGTTGTTGATAACAAACTAATAAAGAAAAGAGCCATCTTAAGATGGCTCTTTTTTTATTTTATTTAATTTTATTGAATACTGTCTTTGGTTTCTTCTAAATCTTCTGATTGTCTTCCAACTTTTATTTTAGGATTGTCTTTGTTTCCAGTAATGGTTAACGGAATTCCTAAGATTCCTAAGGGTGGTAAGCCCAATCTCATTTTAAGATTTAATCTTCCGTCCAGACTGGTTGTTCCTTCTATTCTAGGTCTGAATCCAGCAAATTTGAATTTAAAACGTTCTAAAGTAATAATGTTATTTTTAATAGAACTTTTGATATCAACTTGGTTCAATTCTGGATTTTTGATGCTTTCTTTAGCTGTTTTTTTAGCAACACTGCTAAACATCTTCATGCCGTACATTTTTACATTTTTTACAGAGATAACTCCGTTTCCTAACAGGGAAGGAAATACAGGTTCCATATTTTCGTTTAAACGCCCTTTTAGATTGTAATCTAATGAGATTATTCCTTGAGCTTTTTCAGCAGCACTTGCCATTTCTCTAAATAATTTCACTTCTTTATATGCACGTTTGATATCGAATTCATTTGCTTTTATGTGGTAATCAAATCGAGCACTTTTTGGATTAACAGTTTTGTATGTGGCATCCATAGCAACGGTACAACCAATTAAATCAAAACCTGTATTTTGCAAAGTCAACAGGCTGTTTTTCATTTTTAAACTTCCTTTTGCTTTTGTAAGTTCCAATCCATTAAAGTTTACTTTTTGAGCATTAGCCATAAAATGTAAATCTAAATTTGGCGGAATCATAATAACTCCTGTTTCTGTTTTAGTAGTTGTGTTCGTTGATTCTGCTGTATTTGTTTTAGGTGCTTCGGTTGTTGTGCTTGACATGAATTCATCGGCATTGATATATTTTGAGTTCAAAGAAAAAGAACCTCTTAAAACACCTTTTTTGGAAGCCATAAAATTGAATACATTTTGTAAATAACCATTCAATTTAAAATCAGATTGACCGTAAGAAGCTAAGAAAGTATTGAAACGCATCTTGTCATTATGGAATTTAAAAATTCCCTCTTTAATGAGAAACGTTTTTGGCAAATATTCTGATGCCAATTCAATGTTGCGAATTTCTAATGTTCCACTGTTTTTTAGTTTCGAATAATTTCCTTTTTCGGCATCACTTTGTTTCCCTTTTAAAGCTACATCAGCTTTGATAAAACCTTTAACATCGAGACCTTTTTGAGAAAAAACTTGGTAGATTTTACCAATATCCAAAGTTCCTTTTGCATTGATGTCATAAATAAGATTATCAAAGTTGCTAAGATTGGCTTTTACATAAACAGGATTTCCTTCAAAAGTAAATTGAGCAGGTTGCAAGACTACTTTTAAATTTTTAAATGTTCCTTTTGGATTTGAAATAGTCGAAACAATTCCAATATTAGTTATTGGGTTTGGGTAGTATTTTGTTTTAAGAAAACCATTGTTTAAGTCAATAACAGCATTGGTTATTGGAAATATTCCATTCTTTTTATCAAATTTCCCTTTTGAAGTTCCGTTAGCAACAAGCATGCCTTTTAGTTCAAAATCTGGAATTCCAATGGCACGATTTAGTTTTTCTAAATCTATTTTGGCATTAAGTGCTGCGTCAATATCTATAATATCAGTTCCAGTGCTGTATAATCTTGTTTTTAAAGATTCTTTATCAATATTAAGTGATAAATTTTTTAAATCTACAATTAAAGAATCTGGATTTAAGGAAGGAAGTTTTGTAGAAAAATCAACATTTAAATTACTTACTGTTGACGGGCTTTGATTGTAGTTGATACTTCCGTCTTTTACATTAAAATCCAATTCAAGATTTGGAGCAATATTTTTTGAAGCGATGTAATTTCCTTTTAAGGATAATACGCAATTTGTATTTCCTGATAATTTGGTTTTGTCTAACCAGGTAATAAATTTGGGAGGAAAAGCGGTAAAAAAATCATTCAGATTACTGTTGGTGGTTTTTAAGATAAAATCCATGTTGTAACCTTCTTTCAAGAAATCAAATTTACCCTTGAAATCAACGGTGAGAGTGTTTATTTTTAAATCATTTTGCTGGAAAATAAACGAAAGCGAGTTTACATTGACTTTGGTAATCAAATCAGCATTTACTTTTTTATTCATCAAGTAAGGCTCGTTGTCGTAAAGAAGATTGAATTTTTCTATTTTAGCCTTAGAAGATAAATCAAAAATAGCTTTGCTTAAATCTCCTTTTCCTAAATAGTTAAAGCCAAAAATATCCAAATGAAGTTTGGTTGATAAATCGTCGTAAATAATTTTACTGTTGGTAATTTCAATTTTTTCAAGTCTTAAGGAACCATCAGCATCTTTGTCTTCTGTTTTTGTTTTGTTGGATTTATAAACATTATAATTAGCAAATCCTTCTTTGTTGACTTTTACATTAATATCAGCATTAGAAAGGAATATTTTATCAATATTTACCGATTTACCAAAGATTAAACTAGTGACATTGATACCAAAAGCTATTTCTTTAGCATTAATTAATTTTTCGTTTTCAAAAGGAGCAGAACCTTTGAGTTTAAAATTGTCTAAACTAACAGTCAGAGATGGGAAATGCTGAAAGAAGGATACATTCGATTCAGAATAATCTAGTTTAGCATTTAGTTTTTCATTAGCTACTTTTTTTATTTCTGCATTTATCTTGTCTGCAAAAATATAGGGGGCAATGAATAAAAAAGCCAATATACTGACCAATGCAATTCCTATATATTTTACTATTTTAAAAAATATAGCTTTTTTTTGAGACATGATTTTGAGAGGTGTTTGTGAAATAAAATAGGAACGCGATTTTGCATATAATATTATCCGTGTACGGTTTCGTTTTTACCGTAATTGATGATGATTGAAGTTTCGTATTCAATCCATTCTTGCCAGCGTTTGTCAACGTCAACATTGTCGGCGTATTTTTTTGCAAAGCCTAAAAAAGAGGTGTAATGTCCAGCTTCACTAATCATCAAATCACGGTAGAATTTAGCCAATTCAGGATCTTTAATGTTTTCGGATAATACTTTAAAACGCTCACAACTTCTAGCTTCAATCATGGCTGAAAATAACAATCGCTCACATAAAGCATCGTTGCGACTTCCGTCTTTTTTCATGAATTTAAACAATTCGTTGACATAGCTGTCTTTGCGTTCACGTCCAAAAGTAAGCCCTCTTTCTTTAATTAGGTCATGCACCATCTTGAAATGTTCAATTTCTTCCTGAGCTATAAGCATTAAAGCTGTAACCAATTCTTCTTTTTCAGAGTTTTGGGTAATCAAACTTATCGCATTGGAAGCAGCTTTTTGTTCGCACCAAGCATGGTCTGTTAAAATTTCTTCGATATTCGATTCTACTATATTGACCCATCTTGGATCGGTGGCTAATTTTAATCCTAACATACCATTATAATTTTATACAAAATTACTGTTTATTTCAGTGATTTTTATTCGAATATTCCTAATTCCAATAAATTTAGTATTATTTTGTGTCAATAATTTTAGTTGATATGAATGTGATGCCATCACTCTTAATAATTGGTTTTGTTTGGCCTGAGCCCAATTCTTCTGCAGCTGGTGGAAGAATGATGCAATTGATTTCTTTGTTTCAGGAACAGGGTTATAAAATCACTTTTGCTAGCCCCGCTCAGGATAGTGATTTTATGGTTGATTTGAGCGAATTTGGTGTTGAAAAAGCTGCAATAGCTTTGAATAATTCCAGTTTTGATGATTTTGTCAAAGAATTGAATCCTACTGTAGTTTTATTTGATCGTTTTATGATGGAGGAGCAATTTGGCTGGCGTGTTGCCGAGAATTGTCCGGATGCTTTGCGAATTTTGGATACTGAAGATTTACATTGTTTGCGTTTAGCCAGACAAAAAGCTTTCAAAGAAAAACGAACTTTTGAAATATCTGATTTATTAATTGAAGAAGTTGCCAAAAGAGAAATTGCCAGTATTTTAAGATGTGATTTGTCCTTGATGATTTCCGAGTATGAAATAGAATTATTAACGAAGGTTTTTAAACTAGACAAAACTCTGTTGTACTATTTGCCACTTTTATTGTCTGAAAAAGAAGTTTCAGATTTAAACAACTTACCTTCTTTTGATGAACGAAAGGATTTTGTATTTATTGGTAATTTTTATCATGAACCCAATTGGAATGCGGTGCAGTATTTAAAAGAAACAATTTGGCCGTTAATAAAAAAGCAATTGCCCGGAGCTGTTTTGAATGTTTATGGTGCTTATCCTTCGCAAAAAGTGTGGCAGTTGCACAATGTTAAACAAGGGTTTTTAATTCAAGGACGAGCTGAGAATGCTAATGAAGTGGTAAAAAAATCGAGAGTGGTTTTAGCTCCGTTACGTTTTGGTGCGGGAATAAAAGGAAAATTACTAGAAGCTATGCAATGCGGAACGCCAAGTGTGACTACTTCTATTGGAGCCGAATCGATGCAGGGAGATTTGCCTTGGAACGGTTTTGTGGAAGACAATCCAGAATTTTTTGCTGAGAAAGCAGTGCAATTGTATCAGGATAAAAACCTTTGGTTGCAGGTTCAAAGAAATGGAATTGAAATAATAAATCAACGCTATTTAAGGGAGTTGTTTGAAGAGGATTTTGCTACACAAATTGCGTTTTTAGTTTTGAATATAAAGCAACACAGATTGAATAATTTTATGGGTGAGTTGTTGCAGCATCATACTCTAAAAAGTACGAAGTATATGGCGAAGTGGATCGAGGAGAAGAATAGAAGTTAGAAGTTTTTCGCATGAGGGATGGAAGCGGCATCCTTTTATGTAATGTAATGGAATAAAAGATATAGCGTACAGCCCGACCATGCTGTAACGATAGTGGAAGCGGGGACATGCCCAAAAATAAAAAACCCGTCAAGTTTTACACTAGACGGGTTTTAGTTTTATGCTGAATCAGTAATTATGCAAGCATTGTTACTGGGTTTTCAATGTATTGTTTTAATGTTTGTAAGAACTGTGCTCCAGTTGCTCCATCGATAGTACGGTGGTCACAAGCTAAAGATAACATCATAGTGTTTCCTACAACAATTTGTCCATTTTTAACCACTGGTTTCTCAACAATTGCTCCTACTGAAAGGATAGCTGAGTTAGGTTGGTTAATGATAGAGTTGAATTCAGTGATACCAAACATTCCAAGGTTAGAAATAGTAAAAGTACTTCCTTCCATTTCTGAAGGTAATAATTTTTTACTTTTTGCTCTTCCAGCTAGATCTCTTACGCTAGCACCAATTTGAGATAAACTCATACCATCAGTAAAAGGTAATACAGGAACAACTAATCCGTCTTCAACAGCAACAGCAACTCCAATATTTACATGGTAGTTAATTGTTATTGCGTCAGCAGACCATTGAGAGTTGATTTTTGGGTGTTTTTTCAAAGCTAAAGCAGAAGCTTTAATTACCATATCGTTGAAAGATACTTTTGTATCCGGAACCGTATTGATAGTCGCTCTTGATTTCATAGCTTCATCCATAGATACTTCGATTACTAAGTTGTAATGAGGTGCAGTGAATAAAGATTCTGATAAACGTTTCGCAATGATTTTACGCATTTGCGAATTTTTGATTTCTTCAGTAGCAATTTGTCCAGCCGGAACATAAGGTTTAGCGGCAGGTGCAGCAGCAGTATCTATTTTGGCAGCAGGAGCAGCTTGTGTAGCGGCAGCAGCAGGAGTAAAGTTTTCGATATCGCTTTTTACGATACGCCCGTTTTCGCCAGATCCTTTTACCTGGCTTAATTGGATTCCTTTGTCAGAAGCAATTTTTTTAGCAAGAGGAGAAGCTATAATTCTTCCTCCATCAGCAGGAGCTTCTTGAACAACTGGCGTAGCAGTTGCAACAGGTGCAGCTTTAGTTTCTTCAGCAGCAGGAGCAGCTTGAGGAGCACCGCCAGCAACGTAGTTATCAGCAATTCCGCTGATGTCAGTTCCAGCAGGTCCAATGATAGCTAAAAGACTATCAACAGGAGCAGTGTTTCCTTCTTGTATTCCTATGTATAATAATGTTCCTTCGTTGAAAGATTCGAATTCCATTGTTGCTTTATCTGTCTCGATTTCAGCAAGAATGTCACCTTCTGCAACTGAATCTCCTACTTTTTTCAACCAAGTAGCTACAGTTCCTTCGGTCATTGTGTCGCTTAAACGAGGCATTGTAACAACTACAACTCCAGCTGGTAATGCAGCTACTGGTTTAGCAGCAGGAGCAGGAGTTTCTTCTTTTTTAGCTTCAGTTGCAGCAGGAGCTTCCGCAGCTGGTGCAGTACCTCCGGCAATTAAAGCTGAGACATCTTCACCTTCGTTTCCTATGATTGCTAATAATGAATCAACAGGTGCAGTTTCTCCTTCTGGAATTCCTATATATAAAAGAGTACCTTCGTTGAAAGACTCAAATTCCATAGTGGCTTTGTCAGTTTCAATTTCTGCAAGAATGTCTCCTTCGCTAATTTTGTCTCCTACTTTTTTAAGCCAAGTCGCTACCGTTCCTTCCGTCATTGTATCGCTCAAACGAGGCATTGTAATAATTGTTGCCATATTGATATTATAGTTTATGAGGTGTAAATGGATAATCTTCTTGTGCGTATACTACATCGTATAATTGCTCTAATTCTGGGTATGGAGATGATTCGGCAAAATCAACACATTCTTGAACTAAGCTTTTTACTCTTTCATCGATAGCTTCGATTTCAGCGTCTGTAGCGTATTTTTTATCTTTGATAATATCCAAAACCTGAGTGATTGGATCTATTTTTTTGTACTCTTCAACTTCTTCTTTAGAACGGTATAATTGAGCATCCGACATAGAGTGTCCTCTGTAACGGTATGTTTTCATTTCTAAGAAAGTTGGTCCGTCACCACGACGGGCTCTTTCGATAGCTTCGTGCATTGCTTCTGCAACTTTTACAGGATTCATTCCGTCAACTGGTCCGCAAGGCATTTCGTATCCTAAACCTAATTTCCAGATATCTGTATGATTAGCGGTTCTTTCTACAGAAGTTCCCATTGCATATCCGTTGTTTTCAACGATAAATACTACGGGTAATTTCCATAACATAGCCATATTAAAAGCTTCGTGTAATGAACCTTGACGAGCGGCACCATCACCAAAATAAGTCATTGTAACTCCTCCTGTATTGTTGTATTTGTCTCCAAAAGCCAATCCTGCTCCTACAGGAATTTGACCACCGACAATACCATGACCACCATAAAAACGGTGTTCTTTAGAAAAGATGTGCATGGATCCACCCATTCCTTTAGAAGTTCCAGTTGCTTTTCCAAGTAATTCTGCCATTACACGTCTTGGATCAACCCCCATACCAATTGGCTGAACGTGGTTTCTGTAAGCAGTAATCATTTTGTCTTTGGTTAAATCCATTGCATGCAATGCTCCAGCAAGTACAGCTTCCTGTCCATTGTATAAATGTAGAAAACCTCTAACTTTTTGTTGTATGTATAATGCAGCTAGTTTATCCTCAAACTTTCTCCAAAGTAGCATGTCTTCATACCACTTTAAATATACTTCTTTTGTAACTTCTTTCATCTCAAGTGTTCTTTTACTAAAGTTTTTATTGTGTTGTCAATTAGTATTTTTTTTCGCAAATTTATTCAGTATGGTCGAATTTGCGAAATGCAAAAATAGGACATTCCATCTAAGAACTAAAATTATAAAGCTAATTTTTAGTTTTATTAGAGCAGTTTTTTGTTAAATATTAAAGGGAGCAGGTTTTTTAAAGATTCTGATTTGTAAATTTTATTCTTTTCCCCCATAAAATAAATTTCTATTGGAGTCTCTTGTTTGTTTTCAAATTCAGCAATAGATTGTCGGCAAGAGCCACAGGGAGTAATAGGAGTAGAGATTCCTGTTGCTTCTGGAGCAGCGGTGATTACTATTTTTAGAATTTTGGCATCAGGATAATTGGAGGTGGCTTGAAAAAGTGCTACTCTTTCGGCGCAAAGTCCAGATGGGTAAGCTGCGTTTTCCTGATTGCTTCCTAGAATAATTTTACCATTATCTAAAGCAATTGCAGCTCCAACTCTGAATTTGGAATAAGGAGCATGCGCATTTTTTTGAATTAAAATGGCTTGTTTAAAGAGGTTTTGAGTATCTTTAGGTAATTCGTCTATCTTGTCATAAACTATGAATTTACTACAAATGTTAATTTCTTTCATGATTGTTTAAAGTAAAAAAAATCCAAATTTCATAAAAGTAGAAATTTGGATTTTGTATGCTGTTCTATTTTGATTTTAATATTCGTCGTATTTATCACCAAAGTTAAAGGATAGAGAAAAACGTAGGGTATTTTCTAATGGGTTTGGGATTTTTGAAGCTGAGAATAAATAAGAAACATCAATTTTTACAGTAGTGTATTTGAATCCGGCTCCTAAAGAAAAGTATCTTAGTCCACTCTTAGAGATGTTTTCGTGGTGATATCCTAGTCGCATAGCAAAAGCATCTTGATAAGAGTATTCTGCTCCAACAGAATACATTACTTCTTTTAGTTCTTCGCTAAAGCCATCAGGAGCATCTCCTAAAGATTTGAAAATACCAGAAACCCAACCTGTTTTTCTGTAATCTTCGTATGCTAAATCATAATCGGTTTTGTCTACAGTACCATCTCCATTGATGTCAGAACCGTTGTAAGCTCCGTTGTTGTAATCAACTTTTGGGGTTGGTACAAGTAATTTGTTTAATTCAAGGTTCAGTCCTAATTTGTTATAGTCGTCTAAAATAAAGTCAAATCCCGTTCCTAATTTTAAATTGGCTGGTAAAAAGTTAGAGCTAATTTCGTCATTGTCATAGCTAAGTTTTGGGCCTAGATTTTGAATATTGAAACCGGCTCTCCATCTTCCATTGAAGCTATTGTATGCAATTTCTTCTGATTGGTAAAAACCAGCAACATCAATTGCAAAAGAGCTTGCTGCTTTAGCATCGGTATTGTCTGTAGCTACTTTTAGGTTGGAACGAATGTATCTTGCGCCAACGGCCATAGAAAATTTTTCACTTAGTTTAAGAGAGTAGGAGCCGTCTAGTGCAAATTCGTTTGGAGAAACGATAGGAAAGGTTTCGTCGGCTGCGCCCGTTTGGCGTAATTCAATATCTCCAAAACCAAAATAACGAAGACTTCCAGCAAAAGCACTTCGGTCTGAAATTTTATTGTAATAAGTTGCTTGTCCTAACGAAATGTCATTAGCTAAACCAGTTAAGTAAGGGGTGTAGCTTACGCTGATGCCTTGTTTGTCTAATGCAAATGCATATTTTGCTGGATTCCATTGTTGAGAAAATGCATCTGCTGAAGTGGCTACTCCTATGTCGGCCATACCTGCAGCTCGTGCATCTGCAGTTACGGTTAAAAAGGGAACAGCGGTTGTAATGGGTCTTTGTTGTGCTTGGATTAGTGAAATTGAAAACAAAGAAATGGTTAAAAGTATTGTTCTTTTCATTGGTTGTTAGAAAATTGATTGGACAAATATAGTGTTTTATTAAAAAGTTGCAACTTTTTCACTTTTCACTTTTTTACTCTTAAAAAAAGCTTGTTAGTAATTCGTTTTTAGGTTTAAGTGGTTGTTAATTTATTTATAACAACAGTTTTTAACTTATATTGTGTTTGATGTTGTGGTTATTTTGCTTTTTAACTTATGAATCTGTTTTTTAGGCTTGAAGCTATTGGTTTGCATGGAAAGATTTAATAAATATTGCAAAAGAGTAAAAAAAAAGCATTAAGTATGTGAATAAATAATAAATAGTATAAATTTGCGTTAAAATTGAGTATAGAGACAGTATATAATTATTTGAAATGACATTGTAGGTTAATCGTTAATTATTATATTGCAACGCATAAATATTACCTTAGTAAAGAGTATGAAAGTAAATAAAATTACAGTTTTTCGATTGGTGTTGTCAGTGATTGTGACTTTAGGTTTTGCTAGCTGTAGTAAAAAATCAAGTTCAAAAGGGTCATCTAGGGCAACAGGTTGGAATGTAGATAGTAAAAAAGTACAAGCGGCCAAAAAGCAAGAAGCAGGTCCAGGTTTGGTTTTTGTTGAAGGAGGAACGTTTACAATGGGAAAAGTACAGGATGATGTTATGCACGATTGGAATAATAGTCCAACGCAACAACATGTTCAGTCTTTTTATATGGATGAAACAGAGGTTACTAATTTTATGTATTTAGAATATTTAGACTGGGTTAAATTGGTTTTTCCTCCAGATGAATATAAAGATATCTATGATGGAGTTGTGCCTGATACTCTTGTTTGGAGAAATCGCTTAGGTTACAATGAAACGATGACTAATAATTATTTAAGACATCCGGCTTATGCTGAGTATCCTGTAGTTGGTGTCAATTGGATTCAGGCTGTCGATTTTGCCAAATGGAGAACAGACCGTGTTAATGAGGCTGTGCTTGAAAAAAATGGCTATTTGAAAAAGAATGCTAAAACGGATGATGTAAATGCAGAAAATGCTTTTAATACAGAGGCTTATTTAATGTCTCCATCAACAGCTCGTGGTGGAAGTGAAGAAATTGTCTTAAAAAGAGGGAAAGGTAGAGCTGTGAAATCAAAAGATGGATCGGTTGCAGAACAAAAAAATGTGTATGCGCAGCGTTCATCTGGAATTATCATGCCAGAGTACAGATTGCCAACAGAAGCAGAATGGGAGTACGCTGCCGCAGCTGATGTAGGTCAAAGAGAATATAATATTTACAAAGGTCAAAAGAAATATCCTTGGTCTGGTGAGTATACACGTTCAGGAAAAAGACAGACAAAAGGAGATCAATTAGCCAACTTCAAACAAGGAAATGGAGATTACGGTGGAATTGCAGGTTGGTCTGATGATGGAGCTGATATTACTAATGCGGTTAAATCTTATCCTGCTAATGATTTTGGATTGTATGATATGGCTGGTAACGTTGCTGAATGGGTAGCGGATGTTTATAGACCAATTATTGATAATGAAGCAAATGATTTTAACTATTTTAGAGGAAATGTTTATTATAAAAATAAAATTGGTCCTGATGGTAAAATGGAGATCGTTAGTAAAGAAAATATGAAATACGATACCTTAAGTAATGGTAAAGTTATAGCTAGAAATTTCCCAGGTCAAATTGCTCAGGTTCCAGTTGATGAAAAAGAGACTTACTTAAGACAAAATTTTGATAAGAGTAATAATATTAATTACAGAGATGGAGACAAGCAGTCTTCTAAGTATTATGATTTTGGATCTTCTGAATCAGATGATAAAAAAGAAAAAGAGCTCGAAAGAATGTATAATTCTCCTGAACACAATGTAACAACAGACAGTTTGGGTAGAATGGTTCGAAAATACGATAGGTCTAGTAAGAGAACTACCTTAATCAATGATAAGATTAGAGTTTATAAAGGAGGGTCTTGGAGAGATAGAGCTTATTGGTTAGATCCTGCACAAAGAAGGTATTTTCCTCAAGATATGGCAACAGATTATATAGGATTTAGATGCGCCATGTCTAGAGTTGGTCCTAAAGCAAATAAGAAAAAAACACCAAGAAATTAATTTCTAAAACATAATAGATAAAAGCCCTTTGATTAGGGCTTTTATCTTTTTTAATCTTTTTTATATGGATATTAGTCAAATTCATAATTTGTTTTTAAAGTCTTCTGGGATTGTTATTGATACCCGTAAAATTGAAGAAAAGTCTTTTTTTGTTGCTATAAAAGGAGAACGATATGATGCGAATACTTTTGCAGTTGAGGCTTTAGAAAAAGGCGCTTCGTATGTGATTATTGATAACGAAGCTTATTATATTGATGCAAGAACTATTCTGGTGGAAGATAGTTTAGTGGCTTTGCAAGAATTAGCAAAATTTCATAGAAATTATTTAAAGTTACCTATTGTGGCTCTAACAGGTAGTAATGGTAAAACAACTACTAAGGAGTTAATTAATGTGGTTTTAGCTAAAAAATTCAAAACTAAAGCTACTGTGGGGAATTTAAATAATCACATTGGTGTTCCGCTGACTTTGTTGTCTTTTGACAAAGATACCGAAATTGGTATTGTTGAAATGGGAGCGAATCATAAAAAAGAAATTGAATTTCTTTGTGCAATTGCTCAGCCGGATTATGGGTATATAACCAATTTTGGAAAAGCACATTTGGAAGGTTTTGGAGGTGTAGAAGGTGTTATTGAAGGGAAAAGTGAAATGTATCAATATCTTTTACAAAATGGTAAAACAGCTTTTATTAATTTGGAAGATGCTACTCAGGTTGAAAAATCAAAAGTTTTAAAGCATTATTCTTTTGGGATTAATAGAGAAGAAGCTGATGTTGTAATTTCAGAAGTTAAGGCAAATCCTTTTGTGGAAATAGGTTTTGGTTCGCTTTTAATTAAAACACATTTGATAGGTTTGTATAATGCTAATAATGTCAGTGCTGCTTTAACAATAGGTAATTTTTTTGAGGTTGAAGATATTGCCATAAAAGCTGCTTTAGAAAGTTATATTCCTGAAAACAATAGGTCTCAAATGTTGCTTAAAGGGAGTAATGAGATTATTTTAGATGCCTATAATGCCAATCCAAGTAGTATGGCTGTTGCAATTGCAAATTTTTTACAACTTGAAAAATCTAATAAAATAATGATTTTAGGAGATATGTTTGAGTTAGGAGATGAAAGTCATAAAGAGCATGTGGCTTTGGTGAATTCGCTGGAGGATAAAGATGATGTGAAATGTTATTTCGTTGGAAAAGCTTTTTATGAGTGTCAAAGTAAAAAAGATAATTTTTATTTCTATGAAAGTTTTGATTCTTTTTCCGAAGTTTTGAAAAAAGTAAATTTCGAGAATAATACAATATTGATAAAAGGTTCCAGAGGTATGGCTCTTGAACGTACTTTGGATTATATGAAATAATTATTTATAAATTCCAATTGAATAGGTTAACTTTAGGTTTGAATTGCTATGTCAAATAGCTTCAAGTCTAAAGTTATTTTTTTTTGATGAACAGAGAAGAAAAGTTAAGGCAACTTCGTGTAAATAACGAATTTGATATTGTAATAATTGGCGGAGGTGCAACCGGTCTTGGCTGTGCTGTTGATGCAGCTAGTCGAGGATTTAGAACCTTACTAATAGAAAAAAATGATTTTGCTAAAGGAACTTCTAGCAGGTCAACTAAATTAGTGCATGGTGGAGTACGCTATTTGGCTCAAGGTAATATTCATTTGGTTCGGGAAGCTTTGTTGGAGCGTGGCCGAATGTTACGAAATGCGCCTCATGTTTGTCATACTTTAGGTTTTGTAGTTCCTGTGTATACGTATTGGGATAAGTTTTACTACGGTTTTGGTTTAAAACTGTATGATTTTTTATCGGCTAAATTTAGTTTGGGTAAAACCCAAATGCTTTCTAAAAAAGAAACCTTGGCATATTTACCAGATTTAGATGTGACGAATTTAAAAGGTGGGGTTTTGTATTTTGACGGTCAATTTGATGATAGCAGATTAGCGATTAATTTGGCGCAAACAGCATCGGATAATGGCGCTTTAATTTTGAATTATTGTGGTGTAACCGATTTTATAAAAAATAAATCTAAGATTGTTGGTGTAAAAATCAAAGACGAATTATCTAGTGATGAATTTGAAATTCAAGCCAAGGTTGTTGTGAATGCTACTGGTGTTTTTGCGGATAGTGTTTTGCAAAAAGCCGAAGGTCATTCTGAGGAAACTATTGCGCCTTCTCAAGGGATACATTTGGTTTTAAACAAATCTTATTTTGATAGTGAAACCGCTATGTTGATTCCTAAAACTTCCGATGGGAGAGTATTGTTTTTTATACCTTGGAATAATAAATTGTTACTTGGAACCACGGATACTCCAGTTAAAGAAGCGCAGTTAGAGCCTAGAGCATTTGAGGAGGAAATACAATTCATTGTCGATCATTTTAACAAATATGCTAAGAAACAAATAGCTTATAAAGATATCAAAAGTGTTTTTGCAGGTTTGCGTCCTTTGGTTAAAGCTGGTTCAGTTAAGAAAACTGCGATTTTGTCTCGGGAACATGTCGTTCAGGTATTTCCTTCCGGTTTGGTAAATATTGGAGGTGGAAAATGGACTACGTACAGAAATATGGCTGAACAAACAATTGATAAGGCAATACAGGTTTCTGGTTTAAAACAGGTTCGTTGTAAAACAAAGCACCTAAAAATTCATGGTTATTCCACTATAAAAGGCAATGCGCATTTAGCTGTTTACGGTTCGGATGCTGTATTTATAGAAGAAATGATGAAAAAAGTAGCTTCTTTAGTTGAAAGAATTCATTCGGAGTATCCTTATACTAAAGCAGAGGTGGTTTGGGCAGTAGAGCAAGAGATGGCTTTAACAGTGGAAGATGTTTTGGCCAGAAGAATTAGGTTGCTTTTTTTGGATGCCAAAGCAGCTATTGAAGCTGCTCCAATTGTTGCTGGAATTATGGCTCCTATGTTGGGAAAAAATTCTGATTGGGAGCTAGAAGAAGTGGAGTCTTTTCAAAAATTAGCTCAAGGTTATCTGGTAAAATAAAGTATAAAAAAAAACTCCTTAATTTTTTAAGGAGTTTTTTGGTGGGCGATACGAACCTGTTTTCGAACCATTTTCTACAAGATTTAAAGAAATTGTCTAAATAATTATTTATTTAACAACTCTATTGCCAATGGAAAATTTATACCCAAATTGAAATTGATAAAACGCCTCATTATTCTTAGAACTCGAATTATTGTATGTAATTAATCGAATAAAAATTGCCGAATTTGCAGAAGATCCTGTTTTGTAGAAAATTTCCGCTTCATTTTTTACCACAGGTAAACGTTTCTCTGGTAATGAAAATGTGCTAATGGTATTGTAATTTTTATAATCAAACCATAAAAACTCAAACTTATAATTAAACCCAAAATGATTAAAACGTCTTACTCCTAAATTTACACCTCCTCCATAACTTAATGCTTTGATATTTTCTATTACAGGATCATCTTCATTTCCCAAATTAACAGGAGACAATTGATATGCAGCCACACCATATAAACTTAATTCAACCGGGTAGTTTTTGTGCTTTAATTTTAGTATATTAGCTTCTACACCCATCGTAAGAAATCTTTTTTGCACTAAGTCTAAAGTAGTCTCGACATTAGTTTGTGTAGCATTAAGTCCAACATATTTGCTATTGTTTTCAAAACGTGAATAATTGACAAATGGAGAAAAATCACTTACAAACTCAATTTGTGATTTGAATCCAAAAACCTGATTTGGAAAAGGAAATGCATAAAACTTGGCCTTTCCTTCAATTTGCACCAAACCATTTTCAGAATCTCCAAAAAGAGCTAAAAAGTCTGAATAGGTTCGTAATTCAACAATCTTATCAATGTCTGTATCTTGCTTAATTTGATATTGAGCCGGATTATTTAAATTTGTAGGATTATTTTTTACATCATTTTGAGGAAGTTCAATTGTTAAATCGGCAGGAATATAATTGTTCTCAATATTGCAATCATAAACTAAAACATCACTTAGCTTAATATACAAATTATTCATGTCTTTTATTTGCACAGATTTATTCGTTCCCATTATGGTTTGCTTATAAAACAATTTATTTCTATTCGCCACATCAGCGAATCTAAAAACACTTATTCCTTTGATATTCTCATAAATATGGGTTTTACCTTCATATTCAACATACACTTTTATGTCGCTAAAAGCGCCGTCTTTAATATTAAGGGTTATTTTTTTAAAATAATAAGTTTTGTCATGGAGCAAACTGTCATTATCATTATAAAAGTAGAGAGTTTGCTTGTCTTTAGGGATGGTAATATCTCCAAAATAAGTTTTAACATTTTGCTGAAGTACATTTTTAATAACCTCATGTTCAGCAGTTCCTTTATTAAAAAGTTCTTTTTCTGAAAAAACAGTATTTTTATCAAAATAAGTATAAATTTTTGCTTCAGTAACTTCATTAGCTTTATCAAGAATTGAATCTTTTTTATATGCATTTATATCCTTTATTAACTTATCTGCATCTTCTTCAGTGAGTTCTTTAGAATATAAAGAGAATTTTTTAAAGGTTTGTGCACTATCTATAATCTTAGTGATTTTGTCATTTGAAAGGATAATTTTTTCTTTTTCAATTTTTAGTTCATCAGCTAATTTATCTAAATCTCCAACAGATATTCTTTCTTTTAAGTTCTTGAATTTAACTATTAATGCATCCAAGTTCATTTTTTCTAAAACAAAATGCTTATTAAAATCAGTTAATGCATCTTTAGAATTTTTCTTAACTTCATTTTGTGAAAACATTAAACTACTAATAAACAACATAAATATTCCAAACTGTACTTTCATAATTTCTTACGTTTAAGTTTATTACTATAATATTTGAATTTTTAATATAAATTTTTCTGTTAATTTTATTAATTTTAATTAGTTCCTATTTTCTTTATAGAGATTGTCATAATATTGTGCTTTCGCAAAATCCACAGACACTCCTCCCAAACCATCTCTGTAAAACTTAGCAAGTTTTTTATATACTTCGGGAGGAAAAATCGAAGCACTTACCGCCTCATCTAATGCTAAAGGGATTTTTGTTAATTTACCAAAAAAATATTTTTGATCATTAGCATAATTAGTACAAATCTTATCAACGTAAGCTTCGGCTTGCTTATAGTATTGAAAAGCTTTTTGGTAATTCGATTCAAGATTATAATTAGGATTTTGCTTTTTAATATATTTAAAATACACGCTTTTTTTGGGCCTCATGTAAATATTACCCAACCTGCAATTTGCCATTGGACAGCCTAAATCAGCAGCTTTATTGAGCCAATAGAGTTCATCACTTATTCTGAGGGATTTTGCTAAACATATCATAGCATCCAAAGAACCCAGATTTGCTGCTTTTTCCAGTAAATCAATATTATTGCTATCGTATGGATTTAGTCTGCTACTTAAAACCATTGCTTCCGTATTGTTGTTCTTTATCGCCCGGTCTAACCAAACTGACATATCCGGCAATAGATGTCTTAAGTTACAAATGTAATCTCCATCTCTTGTAGAAGATAGTGAACCCGTATACATATATTCTACCACCAACATTTTGCTGCATAGAATCATTTGAGCTTCTTCGTTGCCATTTTCAGCCTGGGCAAGTAACGGCAATAAAAAATTTTCTTTGAAAAAGTTTTCTGCTTCCTTTAATCTGTCTGCTTTATTTGCTTGGATAGAAGCTTCTTTCTGTCTTCTTTTTTCAATTTCTTCTTGACTTGGAGTAAACAATTCCACTAATCCATTTGCAATAGTTGTAGCATTTTGTATATTCTGCGCTAATTTGCTATTGCTACCAGTAGTTGAAGAATACGGCAGAGGGTTTGTCATTAAGCCGGTATTGGGATCAATGTTTGAAGTGGTTGTAGTTCTATTGGGTAAAGGATTACTATTTGTATTTGTGCCGGATAACGGATTGGAAGTTTTGGAAGTCGCCGTATTAGAACTTCCATATTGACGAAGATTGCCTAATTTATTCCAAATTGGTGCATCTCGTTTATGAGTGATTATGGTTTGACTAATTGCTGGAATCTTAAACGTCGAAGCATCTAACCCAACTATCGATTTAAAAATAGCAACTGTGTTCTCATAAATAACACGTTCTTCACCTACATAAGAGAAGCTATAGGAATCAAAAGGCAAATTACCATATTCAGTCGTAACATCGAGAAACTGAGGATAAATAACACAATAATTACCAATTATATCACACGAAATATATTTATGTGTGGAATTATCATACCAGCCTTTATTATCAGCAATTTTAACCGACAAAAGTTTAGATTTAAAAACAAGTTTATTTCCAATAATTGATTTGGTGATTTGAACCTGAACATTACAGGAAAAACCATAGTTTGTGGTAGCGTTGTAATATCCGTTTAGGATTTGGGTTGATGTTTGTCCAATTGTTAAAAATGGAAACAAAAAAAGGATTAAGTAAATTTTTCTCATAAAAAAAGTTTAAAATCAGCTATTCAAAGTTAATTTTAAACTTTTTTTAACACAATACCCACTTGTGATGATTTTAGCTATATCAACCCAAAGACACTAGCATATTTATGAAGATCTAAAGTGGAGCTAGTATTTAATTTTTGCTTTATTTTTTTCCGATGTGTTTTGGCGGTATTTACAGAAATAAATAACTCTATAGCTATTTCTTCATTTTTTTTACCTTCGGCAAGATGTTTTAAAACTTCTTTTTCACGTTTACTCAACATTGAAAATTTATTTAAGCTTTCTTTTATGAAAATGTGTTCCTCCATAATCTTATCCAATTTATTGGTAACATTTGCTAATTCAGTCACTGGCTGCGTGATTGTTATGCTTAATGAAGCAGTATTATCCTCTATCAATAAAATTTTTGTAACAGATAAATACCAAACCCAAGGTTCCTTTTCATCTGACCGTACTTGCTGAAAGTATGTCATTTTTTCTTCAGGGTCTTTCTTCTCCATTAATTCCAAATACTTTGGATAATAAGCCATTACATCCTCCAGATTAAAATATTTAAAAAAATAATCCTGTCCAATAGTGTCTAATTCTTCTAAAGTAACTCTCAAAATATCTAACCCTCTTTGCGACATATAGGCTACTTTATTTTTTGCAACATTATTGATAATAATAACACCTGGTATAAAATCTGAAACTCGTTGTATATCTTCGATAATGCTTTTTTGATTGTCAGTCATATATTGTAAAAATTTTAACTAAAATAAGAAAAAAGTAAAATGCTTTAAAGATATTATTTATTAATTATCCTTACAATCCTTACAAAGTTCGAACCAACAAAGATAACGGGAATAGTACTTCACGTTAATCATTAAAAAAATCAGTAAAATTTTCGAACAATAAAAAAACCTCTAAAATCAATGACTTTAGAGGTTTGTTAAATTTTGTGGGCGATGAGGGGTTCGAACCCCCGACCCCCTCGGTGTAAACGAGGTGCTCTGAACCAGCTGAGCTAATCGCCCTATTTTATTAGGTTGCTATCATTTCCTGATTGCGAGTGCAAATATATACTGTTTTTAGAGTTCTGCAAAATTTATTTCTAATTATTTTTAATGTTTTTTGAAATTGTTTTTTATATCGTTGGAATTTAATGGATTGTATTTGAAATAAAAATCAACCTTAAAGAAATTTGAGCCATTTTGAAATCTCTTTAAGGTTGATTGTTTGTTATTTGCCTAGTGAAGGCACGTTCATGTAAATGTAATCTTCATGTATTCCTGTAAATGATTTTTTTAATTCGTCAAAAAAATGTTTTCGATTTTCTTCATTTGGCCAAGCGACTTTAATTAATTCGTCTTCTTTGTCATGCGATTTTTCTAAATCGGCTAAAGAATTAAAGAAAAAAGCCTCCACAAAATCCCTGCTGTCCGAGCCCCAAAGATGACGTTGCGGGTAATAGGCTTTTAGGTAAGGGTTTTTAAATGTTATTTTCTCATTGAACTCTTTCAGGCCGTCACTTAATTTTCGTGATGCCATTTGTGATTTTCTGACATAAACCACCATCGGTTCTTTTGACGGATTTTCTAACATTTTCGGTTCGAGAACAGAAACATAAATTTCGTCCGAATGCATTGGGGTGTAAAAGCTTCGGTACTTTTCAAAAAAAGCTTTTCTGTCTTTTTCATCAGGCCAGCCTTGTTTGATTAAATCTTCAGTTGTTTGTTCTGATTTTTCAATGTCTTCCCAAGTATTGTAAGCTGAAACGTGTAAGATATCCGAGCTGTTTTCAGTAAAATAATGAGTGAGTACATCTGACCCAATAATCAGATCGTTTTTACTGGTTACTTTGTCGAAAAATTCCTGCTCTACTTTTATCCATTCTTTTCTGTCTGCATCTAAATTACGATGCATCGTTGTTAGAGTGATGTAAATAGTTTGTGGTTCTTCTTGAGCTTGAGTATTGAAGCTCGTTAGGAGGGTTAAAATGATTAACGATCCAAATACTAAAATTCTGATTTTTTTCATAATAAATTTTGTATTTAAAAGTTAGTTTATATAGTATAAATTTAACACTTTAAAAATCAGAATTTTATGTTTGTTTTTGTTTTTTTTTGAATAAAAACAAAATTTGAAATCAATGAAGTATTTCTGCTACTACAAAAGTACTACCACCAATGTAGATAAAGTCATTTGGCGCTGCTGATTCTTGAGCTGATTTGTACGCTTCAGAAACCGAGTTGAATGTTTGTCCGGTTAGTCTGAATTCATGTGCTTTTGTAGCTAAAACAGATGCTTCTAGTCCGCGCGGAATATCAGGCTTACAGAAATAATAAATTGCATCTTTAGGAAATAAAGGAAGCACTTCGTCTAAATCTTTATCGTTTACAACACCTAAAACAATGTGTAATTTTTCAAATTTCTCTTTTTGAATTTGATTCAGTACAATCTCAAGTCCGTTTTTATTATGTGCGGTATCGCAAATTACTTTTGGGTTTTCATTGAGCTGTTGCCATCTTCCCAGAAGTCCTGTGTTCTTGACTACGTTTAATAAACCTGATTCGATATTGTCTTGATTAATGCTAAAATCAGTTTGCTCATTCAGAACTTTAATAGTTTGAAGTACTGTTTTTTTATTGTGAATTTGATAATCACCAATTAAATCTGATGGATAATTATTCGAAATTAAATCGGAAGCAAAATAGATTTCAGCATTATTTTCTTTGGCTTTTGCCAAAAAAACATTTTTTGTTTCGGCTGTATATTCTCCAATAATAACCGGGATTTCTTTTTTGATAATTCCAGCTTTTTCAGCGGCTATTAATTCTATAGTGTTTCCTAAAAATTGAGTGTGATCTAAGCCGATATTAGTGATTACTGAAGCTAGGGGAGTGATGATATTGGTAGCGTCCAGTCTTCCGCCCATACCAACTTCAATAACGGCAATGTCAACTTTTTCTTTGGCAAAATAAGCAAAAGCTAATCCAACGCTCATTTCGAAAAAACTGATGTCATTGGCTTCAAAAAAAGTTTTGTTGGAATTAATGAAATCACAAACAAAAACCTCGCTAATTTCAGTTCCGTTTATTTTAATGCGTTCTCTAAAATCTTTCAAATGCGGAGAAGTATAAAGACCTACTTTGTAGCCTGCTTCTTGAAGTATTGAAGCTAGCATGTGAGAAGTAGAACCTTTTCCATTGGTCCCCGCAACGTGTATGAATTTTAAATTTTGATGGGGATTACTAAGGTGATTTATTAGTAAATGGGTGTTTGTTAAATCTTTTTTGTATGCAGAAGCTCCCTGTAATTGGTACATTGGAAGTTGGTTAAACATCCAGGCTGTAGTTTCTTGATAATTCATTTTTTAGTGTAAAATTGTTCCAATATTATTCACCCAATTTGAAATTCACTGTGATGAAACCTATTTGAGTTTCCGGAGCATTAGCATCTGGCTGCCATTTGTATTTTCTGGCTGTAGCCAATGCCGGTTCTATTAAACAAGGATTAGTATTAGTAGTTCCTTTAGTGTATTTAGCAGCAATTACATTACCATTACGGTTTACGGTAATTTGAACTACTACGGTACCAAATTCGTTACACTGTTGAACTACTTTCCCTCGGCTGCTAATTTTTCTTCCATTTAATCCCCAACCGCTTCCTGTTCCGCTTCCGCTTCCTGAACCATAGTAAGTGTTTGCATAAGGGTTGCCATTTAAACTGCCTTTGTCTCCGGCTTTATCATCGTTTCCTTCACCGCCTTTAGCTGTTCCGTCTGATTTTGGGCCATTTATTAAGTTTGATAAAGCATCCGTAGTGCTTTTGGAAGGTTTTGGACTTTCTTTGGGTTTTTCTTTTACCTCTTCTTTAGCGATTTGTTTGGTCGGCTGAACTTTTTTAGCCTGTTTCATTACAACCGCTTCTTCAATATCCTGCGATAATACATCGTCATTGCTGGCTGTGGCTTGTTTGGCCGCAGTAGCTTCTGGTGCTGATTGGATGGCTTCTGTTGGTTGTATGTTTCCGCTGCCAAATTCGGTTGTACCAAAGTTAATGGCTATTCCGTTTTCTGGTGGAGGATCTAAAGAAGTAAGCCCGAGATATAAAAACAAAACAAATAGTATCACAAAAATGATAGTTGTGATAGCAAATGATTTTTTTTCTTCTTCTGTTTCTAAATATTTCATGTAGAATAAATCTGTTTTTTCTTGAAAGCCAGGTTGAATTATTTAGGTCTTACGGCTAAAACAACTTTAATTTGATTTCTGTTTGCAATGTCTAAAACGTTAACTGCTTTTTCTATTGGAACACCTTCTTCAGCTCTTAGAATAATGGCTTTGTTTTGGTCAGCAGCAACTATTGCTAATAATTTTGCCTCCAATTCGTTTTCCGGAACAGCTTCTTTGTCAATAAAAAACTCTAATTTTTTATTAATACTTACCGCAATATTTTTGTTACTGTCCGTTTTTCCTTTTGCTTTTGGCAACACTAAATCAAGTGCATTTGTGGTTACCATTGTCGAAGTCAGCATGAAAAAGATCAATAACAGAAAGACTATATCTGTCATGGATGACATGTTGAATTCGGCGCTAACTTTATTTCTTCCTCTTAAATTCATAATTATGCAGGGTCATTTAATAAGTCTAAAAAGTCAACCGCATTGGCTTCCATTTGGTGTACAATTTTATCGGTTTTTACTACTAGGTGGTTGTAACCTACATAAGCAATAATTCCTATTACAAGTCCAACAACAGTAGTGGTCATTGCTGTATAAATTCCTTCAGAAAGTGCGCCAACTTCAATCTGACCACCGGCAGTAGCCATTTTGTGGAAAGCCTGAATCATTCCGACAACTGTTCCTAAGAAACCTGTCATAGGTCCGGCACCTGAAATAGTAGCCAGTAAACTTACATTTTTTTCCAGCTTGTTTATTTCCAGTTTCCCGGCGTTCTCAATAGCAGTATTGATGTCATTTAAAGGTTTGCCAATTCGGGAAATTCCTTTTTCAATTAATCGTGCTACAGGAGATTTAGAATGAGCGCAAGCCATTTTAGCATTGTCAATACGTCCGTTTTTAATGTTATCTTTAACAAGGCTCATGAAATTGGTGTCGATTTTTGAGGCTGCATTGATGGCCATCAGACGTTCAAAATAAAGATATAAGGCAACAAAAAGCATTAGGAATAATGCTGCCATTATTATTTGACCTGCTAATCCTCCGCTGGTTAGGAGTTCGATGATCGATATGGTTTTTTCAACTGGAACCGCTTCGGCTAAATTTTCACCTGCAACAGATAAGGTATCTGCTTGTAACAATATACTCATATAATTTTTCTTTGTTATTGAAACGCTAAGATATTATAAAAATTGCGATTCTATTAGATAAAATTCGAAACAAATAGTAGTATGTTTTTGTTTTTTAAGGACAAATGTATTCTGAACAATAGTCTTTTTTTATACTTGGTAAATAAGAAACAATTAAAATATTAAAAGTTTAAATTGTATTTTTAAAATAAAAGTAAGTAAATTTAGAAAACACAAAATCAATAGATAAAAGATTAGGTGTAGAATATTAAAATATTTTTTTTGACCCAAAATAGATTTTCAATTTTCATTGAAAAATTTATTTATAAAACCCCTTGTTATGGATTTCAATTTGACCGAAGAACAAAAAATGATTCAGCAAGCTGCTAGAGATTTTGCACAAAACGAATTATTGCCAGGAGTGATAGAAAGAGATGAGTTTTCTAAATTTCCAACTGAACAAGTGAGAAAAATGGCCGAATTGGGTTTTCTGGGAATGATGGTCGATCCTAAATATGGTGGTTCGGGCATGGACAATGTGTCTTATGTTTTAGTGCTTAGTGAAATTGCAAAAGTGGATGCTTCGGCTGCGGTGATTATGTCGGTAAACAATTCACTAGTTTGTGCGGGTTTGGAAAAATATTGCAACGAGGAACAAAAACAAAAATATTTAGTTCCGCTGGCCAAAGGTGATATTATTGGTGCTTTTTGCCTCTCGGAGCCTAATGCAGGTTCTGATGCTACTTCGCAAAAAACAACCGCCATTGATAAAGGAGATTATTATTTGTTAAACGGAACAAAAAACTGGATTACTAATGGTTCAACCGCTTCTACTTATATTGTTATGGCGCAAACGCATCCTGAAAAAGGACATAAAGGAATCAATGCATTTCTGGTAGAAAAAGACAGGGAAGGTTTTACCATTGGTCCTAAAGAAAAAAAAATGGGGATTCGAGGTTCAGATACGCATTCTTTACATTTTAATGATGTGAAAATTCCCAAAGAAAATAGAATAGGAGAGGATGGTTTTGGCTTTCATTTTGCGATGGCAGTGTTAAACGGTGGTCGGATTGGTATTGCTTCTCAGGCGTTAGGAATTGCTAAAGGCGCTTATGAATTGGCGTTGAAATATAGCCATGTACGTCAGTCTTTTGGGAAAGAAATTTTTCAACATCAGGCTGTCGCATTTAAGTTGGCGGATATGGCTACGCAAATTATGGCTGCCAAAATGCTTTGTTTGAAAGCTGCTTCCGAAAAAGATGAAGGAAAGGATATTACCCAATCCGGAGCTATGGCTAAGTTATTTGCTTCTCAAACCGCTATGAATGTTACTATTGAAGCGGTACAAATTCATGGTGGAAATGGGTATGTGGCTGAATATCATGTAGAACGTATGATGCGGGATGCTAAGATTACCCAAATTTATGAAGGAACATCAGAAATTCAGCGAATTGTCATCTCGCGGACATTAACTTCTTAAAATATCAATTACTTTTATCCCAAAGTTGTCTTTTATGTATGAAGATTTAAAATATTGGTACCTGCGTGATCATAAGTTGTTTCGGACTTTGAGTTTTTCTCAAATCAAACAATTGTGTATCATTACAGGTTTCAGGAAAGCCAGTAAGGGAGAAATTATTTATTTCTCTTCATCAGATGTACCGAGAATATTTTTGCTTAAAAAAGGAAATATCAAAATTGTTGCTGTAGATGAAGAAGGCAATGAAATCCTAAAAGATATTATCCAGAAAGGAGATTTGTTTGGCGAATTGACTTTAGAAAATGATAGGGAATCTAATGAATATGCCAAAGTGCTCTCTGATGATGTAGTAATTTGTAGTTTTCTAATGTCTGATTTTGAAAATTTATTACTTCAGCATCCTTCTTTAGCGCTTTCTTATACCAAATTTGTTGGTTTAAAAATGAAACGCATTAAAAATAGTTATGCCAATTTAGTTTCTAAAGATGCTAAAACCAGATTGTATCAGTTTCTAAAAGATTGGGCAGAGAAAGAAGGTAAGCAGGAAGGGAATGTAGTGATTCTTGAAAATTATCTTACTCAAAATGATATCGCTCAAATTATTTGTACTTCTAGACAAACAGCGACTCAATTGCTGAATGAAATGGAATCCAACGGAATGTTAGTGTACAATAGAAGAGAAATAGTGATTACTGATATCTGGCAATTGTAGTTTTTTAATCGAACTGTAAACTAGCCGACAATACGCAGTTCAAAACGATATTACCTTTACATTAAATAAAAATAATATCATGAAAAAAATAATCAGCTTAGTTTTGTTAGTTATCGGTTTTGCAGGGAATGCTCAAAGCGGTTTGCCACAAGAAGCAACCGATATTGCTCCTTTATTGATAGGAGAAAAAATCCCAAATAGTACTTTGAAATCCATTGATGGAAATGCTGTTTCTTTAAAAACGGTATTGGATAAAAAAAGAACCATTTTAGTTTTTTATCGTGGCGGTTGGTGTCCGTATTGTAATTTGCATTTGGCAGCTTTGGGTGAAGCTGAAAAAGAGTTATTGGATTTAGGATACCAAATTGTTGCTATAAGTCCTGATGCTCCAAAAAACTTAAAAGTGACTGAAGAAAAAGATAAAGTAAATTATCTTTTGTTGTCTGACAGTAATGGAGATCTGACAAAGGCTATGGGAATTGCTTTTCAGGCACCGGATAAATACAAATCCATTTTGAACAAAGGTTCTGAAGGTGTTAATAATCATTTCTTGCCTGTTCCTTCGGTTTTTATTGTAAATTTAGATAGCGAAATTGAATTTGAGCACATTACGCCAGATTACAAACATCGTATTTCAAATAATCTCTTAGTTGCTGCTGCAAAATCTTTAATAAAGTAGTCGTGAAAACTTCGGTAGTTATTTGGGTATTGCGTGTAGTTGTCGCTGTAATTTTATTGCAAACGCTCTATTTTAAATTTACAGCTGCACCAGAGAGTGTGTATATTTTTTCGAAATTAGGTGTAGAACCTTATGGACGAATTGGAACTGGAATTTTGGAACTCATTGCAGCCGTTTTAATTCTAGTGCCTCGAACGAGTTGGATTGGAGCGCTGTTGGGGTTCGGATTAATGAGTGGTGCTATTGTTTCTCATGTTTTTGTTTTGGGAATTGAAGTTCAAAACGATGGCGGGACTCTTTTTCTGTTAGCACTTTTCGTTTGGATAAGCTGTATTGTTTTAATTTATAAAGATAAAAGTAAGTGGTCTAATTTGTTGAATTTAAAATTCTAATATGCTTTTACCATCCATAAATAAAAGTTTAAATGAATTGGTCGATTTGTTACGGCAATTGTCAACTGATGAATTTACAAATCCATGTCCTGAATTGAGCCATGCCAGTATTGGTGAACATTGCAGACACATTATAGAAATGTTTCAATGTTTAGAAAATCAATTGGATTCAACAATAATTAATTATGACCATAGGGAACGCAATCAATGCATTCAAACCGATGTAGAATATGCAATTGATAAAATTTTAGCTATTCAAAACGGATTAAGAAATGAAAACAAAAATCTCGAATTACAGCAGTTTGTTGAAGGCGAGGAAATCCGAATTCAAAGCAATTATTTTAGGGAATTGCTCTATAATTTAGAACATTGTATTCATCATCAGGCATTGATAAAAGTGGCAATTTTAAAATTTGAAAATATAAGTGTCGATGCTAATTTTGGCGTGGCTCGTTCTACTATCGAATTCAGAAAAAAATGTGTACAGTAAGTTTTGTAAATAGTAATGGCAGAATTTTTATCACTTCTAATCGGGATGAGAAGATTATAAGACCCAGTGCCATTCCTCCTAGAAATTATACCGTAAATGGAAAGAATGTGATCTTTCCAAAAGACCCAAAAGCAGGCGGCACCTGGTATATTGTAGATGAAACCGGAACGGTACTCGTTTTATTGAATGGTGCAGATGAAAAACACGAACAAAAATCCTTTTACAGAAAAAGTCGCGGATTGATTGTTTTAGAATTGATTAGCGAAAATTCACCAAAAGATTTTTGGGAACTGATAAATTTAGAAAACATCGAACCTTTTACATTGGTTTTGTTTCAAAATAACCAATTGTTTCAGCTACGCTGGAATGGAACAGAAAAAGAAAAATTAGTTTTGGATACCAATGAAAAACATATTTGGTCGTCATCAACTTTGTATTCCAGCCAAATTAGAAAAGAAAGAGCCGATTTGTTTTATGCGTTTTTAGAAAATAAAGGATTACTTTCGGAATCCGATATGTATCAATTTCATCGGTATACGGATCAGGAAAATACCGAAAATGGTTTGGTTATTAATCGAAATGGAGAAACTAAAACCTTGAGTATTACCCAATCGATAATTGAAAAAAATAAAGTAGCAATTGTGCATTATGACTTGCTTACCAATGAAGATTTTACCACTTCATTTATCATTGTTTAATATTGTAGGATTGTTAAGAATTAAGAGAATGAAATTACTGCTGCATAAAATTTTTCATTGGGAATATTGGCCCTTTCAGGTGGTGTATATTCCTATTTATTTTCTTTGGGGCTATTATGCCATTAGAGCCAAATCGCTTTTTTTCTTTAATGCATCAAATCCAAGTATTAAAAATGGGGGGTTTATTATGGAATCTAAAAAAGCCATCTACAACTTAATTCCACAACAATATTATCCTAAAACCGAATTGGTAAAAGAAGGAACTTCTTTAGCCGAAATTCAAATTTTAATAGAAGAATCAGGAATTCAATTTCCATTTATAGCGAAACCTGATATAGGTTTACGCGGTTCTGGCGTGAAAAAAATTACTAGTATTGAGCAATTGAATCAGTATGCCCAAAATGCTAATTTTGATTTTTTATTACAGGATTTGATTCCGTATGAAAATGAAGTCGGGATTTTTTATGTGCGTTATCCTAATGAAAATAAAGGTAGAATTACTGGAATTGTTTCTAAGGAATTTTTAATCGTAGTAGGCGATGGAATCTCAACGATTGAAACTTTAATCAAAAAGAATCCACGATTCGAATTGCAATTAGCTACTTTGCAAAAAGAATATGGCACCCAACTTTTAGAGGTTTTAAAAATAGGAGAGAAGCGCAATTTAGTTCCTTATGGGAATCATGCTCGTGGCGCCAAATTTATAGATGGAAGCCATTGGATTTCTGCAAAGTTAGAAGCAACTATAAATATCATTTGCTCACAAATTCCGGATTTCTTTTTTGGAAGATTAGATGTAATGTATACTACTATGGAAGAATTAGAATCGGGTAAAAACTTTGCTATTGTGGAGTTGAACGGTGCTGCCAGTGAACCTACACATATTTATGATCCTGTTCATTCGGTGTTTTTTGCCTGGAAAGAATTAGCCCGACATATCACCTATATGTATGAAATTAGTTTGTTGAATAACAAAAAAGGCGTTCCGTTTTTATCACATAAAGAAGGAATGAAAGAATATCGAATGCATTTGGCGCAAAGTCAAAAAATTGTCAATTTCTAATGATGAAGATAATTCAAAATATTGCGGTTGGATTTATAGTTAGCTTTTTAGGTTCCTTACCATTGGGTTATCTTAATATTGTTGGGCTTGAGGTGTATTCTAAATTGGGCTTGGAACCTTTAGTGTTTTATATTTTAGGAGTTATTTTTATAGAAGCTTTTGTTGCTTATTATACTTTAATATTTGCGCATCAATTGGTTCAGAACAAAAAACTCATGAAAGGGATTGAGGTTTTTGGAGTATTCTTTTTGTTACTTGTTGCTTTTGTTTTTTACCAAAAATCATCGCACACAGTTCATGGTGAGGGTTATTTAGATGCCTATTTACAATGGCCTATTTTTGCAGTGGGTGTTTTCTTGAGCTGTCTTAATTTTTTACAAATTCCTTTTTGGCTGGCTTGGAATCTGTATTTTCTTAATGGCAATTATATCAGTATTTATAAGCGATTGAAATTTTATTATGTAGGTGGAACTATGGTGGGGGTTTTCTTTGGAATGCTGTTTATCATTTATTTTTTGGATAAAATTCATAAGCAAATTGCCTTTTTAACCGATTATATGATACCTGTAATTATTCCTGTTTTCTTTGTTTGTATGTCTGGATTGCAAGGCTATAAAGTGTACAAAAAGTACTTTTATAACAAAATGGCATTAGAAGAAAAGGAATCTGAATAGGTTCATTGATTTTGTTTATTTTTGTGGCATGAAGAAAATTATTATCACAGGAACCAGCAGAGGAATCGGATTTGAATTGGCTTTAAAGTTCGCCAATGCAGGACATCAGGTTTTGGCCATTTCGAGAAAAATACCTCAGGAATTAATTGCAAATGAAAATATTACTTGCCTTTCAGTAGATTTAGCAAACGAATCCGATTTAGCGCAAGTAGAACAATTTCTTTCTTCTACCTGGAAACAAGTAGATGCTGTGGTTCATAATGCAGGAAGTTTAATTTGTAAACCCTTCGAAACTCTAACTCAAACTGATTTTGAAAATGTATATAAAGTCAATGTTTTTGCGGTTGCAAATTTGACTCGCATTTGTATTCCGTTTTTGCAAAAAGGAAGCCATGTGGTTACTATCAGTTCTATGGGAGGCGTTCAGGGAAGTTTGAAATTTGCAGGTCTTGCCGCTTATAGTTCCAGTAAAGGAGCAGTGATTACGCTTTCGGAATTATTAGCCGAAGAGTACAAAGAACGCGGTATTGCTTTTAATGTTTTGGCACTTGGAGCTGTACAAACCGAAATGCTGGAAGAAGCTTTCCCAGGTTATCAGGCACCTATTTCAGCGCAAGGAATGGCAACTTATATTTATGATTTTACACTAAACGGAAATAACTATTTTAACGGAAAAGTGTTAGAAGTTTCAACGACAAACCCTTAAAGAAGTTATAAGTTAAACGTTAAGAGTTAAGTGAGATTTGATTAATTTTTTTATAGTATTTATTGTTTGAATTTTACTGATACCCCATAACTGATAACTCACAACCCATAACTTAAAAAAATTGAGCGATACATTAGCTAAATATATTCCAGAACATGCAGTCAAACCCGTATTTGAGTTGATTGTAGAAAACAGAGTACATTTAAAAATTGTTAACGAGCGCCTGACACGTCATGGTGATTATAGAAAAGCGGTGAACGGAAAACATGAAATTACCGTAAACGGAAGTTTGAATAAATACCGTTTTTTAATTACGCTTATTCATGAAATTGCGCATTTAGTGGCTTTTGAAAAATTTGGTCGCAACATCAAACCACATGGAAACGAATGGAAATATGTTTTTCAGCAACTGATGGTTCCTTACATTCGACCTGAAATTTTCCCCAATCAATTACTGCCATTATTGGCAAGACATTTTAGAAATCCCAGCGCCAGTAGCGATACGGATACCACCTTATCACTGGCTTTGAAACAATTTGATCCTCAAAACGATAAGAATTATGTTTTTGAAATCCCTTACGGCAGTGTTTTTCGAATCAAAAACGGAAAGGTTTTTAAGAAAATAGCGGTGCGTACCAAGCGCTTTGAATGCTTAGAAATTAGTTCTGGAAAGCTATATTTATTCAACCCAAATGCTGAGGTGGAGTTGATACCACAGCATTCTAACGGTTAGAATTTTTCTTTGTATTCTTTTTTTATTGCTAATGATATTTAGGTTTATTTAACTATAAGAAAAAGCTTGTTTTTTTGTCTTAGGTATAATGAAAATGTATATTTTTGAATCTATAGATAAACTAAAACATTAAGTATTTAAAAAAATGTAAATGAGAAAAATTATTTTTTTACCAATTCTGATTTTGTTATTAAGCTGTTCAAATAATAATGATGAAAATAATGAATTCATTATAGGAAAATGGAAAGTTGTGAAGAGGTATGATTCAGGTGTTGAAACAGATTTAAGTCCTTGTGATCCATTTTATATTTATAATTTTAGTGCTGATTTTTCAGTTGAAACCTATGTGGTAAATGAAAATAAAATTCCACAAAATGTTTTATGTGGAGTTTATTTTCCTGGGATGTTTTCTTGGGTAAAAATTGATGAAAATACTTATCAAGAGTTTCGTACTTCTGATTCTTCAGATGTTAATAGTACTTATACAAGAGATGGTGAATTTTTAATTATTACTTATTCTGATAATCGAAGTGCTGTTTTAAAAAGATATTAATTGTAAAGTTATGTAGTACTTTTAATTGATGGAAATAATGAATTTATTGTTCAAAAAAAATCCCAAATTCCATTTTACTATAAACTGGAATTTGGGATTTTTTATTCTGTAAAAGTTGTTTTTAATATCCTTTTAAATAAGCTTCTCTTACTTTTCTAAATAAATTTGATGAATAGACAAAATCAACTACAGCTTGGTTATCTGTTTTGAAAATTTCTTCTTTGCTACCTTGCCATTCTTTGAGTCCGTTTTTTAAGAAAATAATATTGTCACCTATTTCCATTACCGAGTTCATGTCATGGGTGTTGATTACGGTGGTAATGTCATATTCTTCGGTGATTTCTTTGATAAGGTTATCAATCAATATCGAAGTATTTGGATCTAATCCAGAGTTGGGTTCATCACAAAATAAATATTTTGGATTGTTAACTATAGCACGGGCAATAGCCACACGTTTTTGCATTCCTCCAGAGATTTCAGAAGGTAATTTATTGTGTGCATCAATCAGGTTGACTCTTTTTAGAACAAAATCTACTCGGTCATCGATTTCAGATTTATTTTTGTTAGAAAACATTTTCAGGGGGAATGCTACATTTTCGGCTACGCTCATCGAATCAAACAAAGCACTTCCTTGAAAGACCATCCCTATTTCGGTACGTAAATCTCTTTTTTCTTCATCACTTAAGTCAGAATAAATACGTCCGTCAAACGAAATAGTTCCTGCTTCTGGATGATGGATTCCTAATAAACTTTTTAATAGTACCGTTTTTCCAGAACCACTTTGTCCAATAATAAGATTGGTTTTTCCAGTTTCGAAAACAGTACTGATTCCTTTTAGGATTTTGCTGTCTCCAAAGGATTTTTCAACATCTTTAACTTCTATCATGATCCTAATAATAACTGTGTTAATATATAATTGAAAAGTATGATGGAAACCGAGGTCCAAACAAATGATACCGTACTTGCTTTACCTACTTCGAGTGCGCCACCTTTCATATAATATCCATGAAAAGAAGGAATCGTTGCTAATAACATGGCAAATATGAAGGTTTTGATAAAAGCATAGGTAATATGAAACGGAATAAATTGCATTTGTGCTCCTGTAATAAAGTCGGTGCTTGAGGTGAAACCTCCATAAACACCGGCAATCCAACCACCAAGAATTCCCAAAAACATGCTGATTCCAATAACAAATGGATACAATAGTAAAGCTATAATTTTAGGAAAAACCAAGTAATTTAAGGAGTTTACTCCCATTACTTCTAAGGCATCAATTTGTTCTGTAACACGCATAGTTCCAATACTAGAAGTAATAAATGAACCCATTTTTCCGGCCATAATTACCGAAATAAAAGTAGGCGCAAATTCCAGGATTACCGACTGACGTGTTGCAAACCCTATAAGGTATTTTGGTATTAAGGGGTTTGTTAAGTTTAAAGCTGTTTGGATGGAAACTACTCCACCCACGAAAAACGAAATAAAGGCAACAATACCAAGTGAACCAATAATTAAATCGTCTATTTCTTTAAAGATGAGATAACGCATCATCGACCATTTGGTTTGTTTGTTAAAAATCTCTTTAAGCATCAGGAAGTATTTCCCTATTTGCGATATATACCGAATAAGCATCATAGTTTTTGAATATGGGCTAAATTACGAAATTAGTTACGAGTTATGAATTGTGACTTATGAGTTTTTGTTAGAAAAGCTTTTCTTTCATCTTTTTTAAACGATATTGACGAATAAATTTGGCCTGTTCCGGATTAACCATGATAGGTTTCTTTTCTGATTTAGCTTTAAGAAAACCTTGGATGTAATCAAAAAACAGCAAAGGTTTCTTTTTCATAAAAGACAACTTTGCCGAAGCAATTGCAGTAATCCAAAAACCGTAACCCAAGGTATAAAAAGCCTCTCCTTGTTTGTAACGAGCAGTTTTGTTGTAATTAGCTCCAGTAGGTTTTAAGTGTTTTACTTTTAGTGAGGCGTCAGTAACTACTTTCCAATTGTAGAATTTACATAATAATTCATCAACAGTGTCCCAACCCATTTGTGGTCTCAGGCCTCCAATTTGTTTGAAAGTTTCTTTGCGGTATGCTTTTAAGGCGCCGCGAATATGGTCTTTGTCGGTTAGGTTTTCTAAAACCCAATCACCATTTTTTTCTATGTAGCAAAAACCGCCTGCCATTCCAATTTTCTCATCCGATTGAAAATGTTTAGTGATGGTTTCTAAATAATTATTTGGAAAAATTAAGTCGGCATCTAATTTTACAATCACATCATAATCTTCGTCTAAGGTTTCAAAACCAGTTTGAAAAGCTTGAATGACTTTGCTTCCTGGTAAATGAATGGTACTCGATTTTTTTTCTACCAAGGTGATAAACGGATTGTCTTTGGCGAAAGCCAAAACAATTTCGGCAGTTCTATCTGTGGAATTGTCATTTACAATCACTACTTTTTTAGGTAAAAGCGTTTGCGAAACGAGAGATTCTAAGGTCAAAGAAATAAATTCTTCTTCGTTATGAGCAGGAATTACAATGTAATATTTCATTTTTTTTCAAAGTCTAGTGCAAATATCATTATTTTTGTAGGGATTAAAAAATATACTTTCGATTGGAAAAAAAAATTGCGGTTGTCATAGTAACTTATAATGGAGAAACTTGGATAAAAAAGAACATCAATTCTTTATTGCAATCCAGCTATCCAGTTGATATTATTGTGGTAGACAACGCTTCAACAGACCAATCGGTGTCTCTTTTAAAAGAATTTAAAAACCTTCAATTAATAGAAAGTAAAGTTAATTTGGGTTTTGGCAAAGCCAATAATATTGGCATTGATCTAGCGCTTCAGAATGGTTCGGATGCTGTTTTTTTATTAAATCAAGATACTTGGATTTATGAAGATAGTATTCAAAACTTGACCGAAAAGCTTTTTAGAAACTCTGAATTGGGTATTGTAAGTCCCTTGCATCTTTCTCCTGACGAAGTTACTTTAGATAGTAATTTTAATACTTATTATTCCAGATTTAAGACTGAAATAGATTCGGCTACCATCAGAATTGTACCGTTTGTAAACGCTGCTGCTTGGTTGGTTTCTAAAGAATGTTTTGAAAAAGTAGGTTATTTTGAGTCTGTTTTTAGTCATTATGGAGAAGATAGAAATTTTTGTACCAGAGTATTGTATCATAATTTCAAAATTGGAATTGTTAAAAATGCATCTATTTGCCATGATAGATTGGTAAAATTGAGCAGTAGTAAAATAGTCTTGCAGTCTAAATATTTGGTTTTAAACCAACTGATTGATTGTAATTATTCCCTGTTTTCTGCAACTATGTTGGGGTTTAAATCGGTATTAGGTTTGCCCAAATTTCATTTTAAAACCGAAGGATTCAGTAAAGCTTTTTCTCTTTTTTATAAACTGCTGTTCTATTATTTAGGGTTGTTAGTAGATATTCAAAACATTAAACACATTCGTTATCAATCTATAAAAGGGATTAACGGGAAGGATATAAAAAACTATGCAAAATAAAGCAGATCATAGACAGGCTTTTTTCTTCACTATTATTAATTATGTGGGGATTTTAATAGGGATAGTTTCTACACTTTTTGTGTATCCTAATAACAAAGAAATGCTTGGGATATTTAGGTATATAGAATCTTTAGCTCAGATTTTGTTTCCCATCATGCTTTTAGGAGTATCGCAGGTTTTAATAAAATTTGGTCCTAAATTAAATGTGCATCAGGAAAAACAATTATTTAATTACGGTGTTCTTTCCATTTTTTTTATGAGTTTCCTTGTGTTACTAACCATAGGCGGACTCTCGTTTTTATCCATTTTTAAAAAGTTTGATTATATCTTTCTGGCTTTTTCTATGGCCTTTTTTTTAGCGTTTATTGATTTGTTCAAGAAGCAGGCAACTATAATTCAGAAGATTTCTGTTCCTGCATTTTTTGATAATATTGTGCCTAAGCTAGCGCTTCCTATTATTTTTCTATTGATTTTACATAACTACATTTCTTCAGATGAATCTTTAGTGTTATATAATGTTTCCTATGGATTGATAGCTTTGTTAGTTGGGATTTATTTGTTCAACTATTTTAAACCTGAATTCAAGTTTGATTTTAAATCTTTGTTTACACAAATAGATAAAAAGGAAATGTATCGTTTTTCTTTGTTCGCTTTTGCAGGGAGTTTGGGTTCTGTTTTTGCCTTTAGGATTGATGCCATTATGATTCCAAAGTTTATTTCTATGGAAGCAAATGGTTCCTTTAGTATTGGTGTAACACTGGCTTCGGCACTTGCAATACCAGCTACAGGAATTTTTACTTTGTATGCGCCTATCATTTCAAATTATATAAAAAACGATGCGATGACCGAGCTGAATTTAAAGTATAAGGAGATTTCTAAATTGCTCTTTTTTATTGGAGCGCTGCTTTATAGCTGTATTTTTTTAGGTATTGAAAACTTATTTATGTTGTTGCCTACACATGAAAATTTGATGGCTTCGGTTTCTGTTATTTTAATTTTAGGATTCAATGTTTTGGTTAATATGGGAACGGGTTTCAATAGCGAAATTATTACCTATTCTAAATATTACCGATTTAATCTTATTGCTATTTTAGTTTTGATTTTGCTTAACGTGTCACTGAACATCATTTTTATAACCGTGTTTCATCTGGGAATAGAAGGAGTGGCTCTTGCATCGTTGATAGCGATGGTGCTTTTTAATCTATCGAAACTTATTTTTATTTACCAAAAGTTTAAACTTTTCCCTTTTGATAGCTCGTATTTAAAATTACTGCTTGTTTTTGTAGTGGTACTTTTAGTGTGTTATTCTTTGCCTAATTTTGAAAGTAATTTATTGAATTTGGTCTACAAGACAGCGTTGTCTTTAATTTTAAATTTGGGTGTAATTTATAAACTTAAATTAGTGTATTCGTATAATTTCTGGTTAAACGAGATTGTTGCTAGAGTTATAGGCGAATAATCAAAAAGAAAGAAAAAAAGTAGTTATAAATAAAAATCCACAACCGAAATGTTTCAGTTGTGGTTTTTTTTATGGGTTAATTACAAGAATTAGAATCTGTAAACAAATGCATTAATGTTCATTCCTGCACCTACAGAAGCAAAAATAAGAATATCTCCTTTGTTAATTTCGTGGTCTTCTATTTTACCATCTAGAATCAGGTCAAAAAGGGTTGGCACGGTTGCTACACTGCTGTTTCCTAAATCATGAATACTCATAGGCATAATGTTAGCCGGAGCTGTCTTATCGTATAATTTGTAAAAACGATCCACAATAGCTTCGTCCATTTTTTCATTAGCTTGATGGATCAAGATTTTTTTAACGTCTTCTATTGCAATACCACTTTTATCCAAACAGCTTTTCATAGCAGTAGGAACGTTGCTTAGCGCAAATTCGTAAATTTTTCTACCATACATTTTGATGTATTTGGTGTTTTGGTCTAAGCCTGGGTGGTATGATTTTCCGTAAAATAAAAATCCAGCTTCTTCTTCAGTATAAGAGGCCGTTTCATAAGAAAGCATTCCGGTTTCGTCATCAGATGCTTCTATAATAGTTGCTCCAGCACCATCAGAGTAAATCATAGAGTCACGGTCGTGATCGTCAACCACTCTTGAAAGTGTTTCGGCACCTATAACCAAACAACGTTTTGCCATTCCGGATTTTATAAAAGCATTCGCTTGTAAAACCCCTTCAACCCATCCGGGACAACCAAAAATAAGGTCATAAGCCACGCATTTTGGATTTTTAATCTGTAATTTATGTTTCACACGGCTGGCTAAACTTGGAATCATATCCGATTGAACACTTCCAAATTTTACATCACCAAAATTGTGTGCAAAAATGATATAATCAATGGTTTCAGGATCGATTCCTGCATTTTTAATTGCTTTTTGCGAAGCTAAAAATGCCAAGTCAGAAGTATTGTATTGACTTTCGGAATAACGTCTTTCTTCGATTCCAGTTATTGCTTTGAATTTTTTTATAATAACTTCATTCGATTGTTTGATAGGTGTTCCATCTTCATTTAAAAATTGATGAAGTTCAAAGTACTTGTCGGAAATTACTCTTTCGGGAATGTAACTTCCTGTTCCAGTTATTTTTATTTTCATTTGGCTGTTTCCATTAAAAATAATAGCGATAATTTAATATTTTCACAACAAAGAGAAAATAGTAAATGCTATACATTTGGCAAAATTACTGATATTTTTTATAGAATTTTCAAAATCAACTGCTTTTAATTTTTGATTTCCGAATACTATTTGAATAAAAAATATTTAGTTGCGTAATTTTCTGTTAGTTGAAAAAAAATGCCCCGAAACAAACGAGGCATTTTTTAATTATAATTTTTCGAATTAGCTTTCCATATATGCTTCGATAGGTGCACAAGAACAAACTAGGTTTCTATCTCCAAAAGCATCATCGGCTCTGCGAACACTAGGCCAGAATTTGTTTTCGGCGATATATTCTAATGGGAATGCAGCTTCCTGACGGCTGTATGGGAAATCCCAAATCTCATTAGTGAGCATGGCTAAAGTATGTGGTGCGTTTTTCAATACATTGTTTTTGTCTTCAATGGTAGCGGCTTCAATTTCTTTTCTAATAGCAATCATAGCTTCGCAAAAACGGTCTAATTCTTCTAAGTTTTCACTCTCCGTTGGTTCAATCATTAAGGTTCCAGCTACTGGGAAAGAAACGGTAGGAGCGTGGAAACCATAATCCATCAAACGTTTAGCTATATCTGTTACTTCAATTCCTTTTTGTTTGAATGGACGGCATTCTAAAATCATTTCGTGTGCCGCACGACCCATTTCTCCGGAATATAAAGTGTCGTAATGACCGCTTAATTTTTCTTTGATATAATTTGCATTCAGGATAGCGTGTTCTGTAGCCGATTTTAAACCTTCGGCACCTAACATTCTAATGTATCCGTAAGAAATTAGACAAACTAAAGCGGAACCCCATGGTGCTGCAGAAATAGCTGTAATGGCGTTTTCTCCTCCGGTAGCTACCACTGGATTAGTAGGTAAGAACGGAGCTAATTGAGATGCCACACAAATTGGTCCTACACCTGGTCCTCCACCACCGTGAGGGATTGCGAATGTTTTGTGTAAGTTCAGGTGACAAACATCAGCGCCAATAGTTGCTGGATTCGTCAATCCTACTTGTGCATTCATGTTCGCACCATCCATATAAACCTGTCCGCCGTTATCGTGAATGATTTGAGTAATTTCTTTAATAGCGCTTTCGTAAACCCCGTGAGTCGACGGATACGTAATCATCACACAAGATAAATTGTCTTTGTGTAAAATGGCTTTTTCACGTAAATCTTCAACGTCAATGTTTCCGTTTTCAAGGGTTTTAGTAACGACCACTTTCATTCCCGCCATTGCCGCAGAAGCAGGATTGGTTCCGTGAGCTGATGATGGAATCAAAGCAATGTTTCTGTGGTGGTCACCACGAGATTCATGATAAGCCTGAATCACCATTAAACCGGCATATTCTCCCTGAGCACCAGAGTTAGGCTGTAAAGTAGTAGCCGCAAAACCAGTAATTTCGTTTAAGTATTCTTCCAGTTTAGTAAGCATCTCCTGGTATCCTTGTGCTTGATCTAAAGGCGCAAATGGGTGAATACTGTTCCAGCTTGGAGCACTTAAAGGCAACATTTCGGCTGCAGCATTCAATTTCATCGTGCAAGAACCTAATGAAATCATCGAGTGATTTAAGGCCAAATCTTTGCGCTCTAACATTTTGATGTAACGCATCAAAGCCGTTTCCGAATGGTATTTGTTGAATACTTCGTGTTGTAAGAATGTTGAAGTTCTTACCAGACTTTCCGGAAAATGATTTGTATTTGATAATTCATCAATTGTGATGGTAGCTAATCCTTTTGCAGCAGCAAAAATAGAAACCACCTTATTCAAATCAGCAAAACCTATTGTTTCATTCAATGAAATAGAAACTGAATTTTCATTTGGATAAAAGAAATTCACTTCGTTAGCCTCCGCAATTTCTCTTACTTTTTTAGCATCTGCTTTGATAACAATCGTATCGAAGAAAGCAGTATTGGTTTGTTCGAAACCTAATTTTGCTAAAGTATTTGTCAAAGTCACTGCCGAAGCATGAACTTTGTTAGCAATGTATTTTAATCCTCTAGGTCCGTGATACACCGCATACATACTTGCCATTACCGATAATAAAACCTGAGCTGTACAAATGTTTGAAGTTGCTTTATCACGTTTGATGTGTTGTTCACGTGTTTGTAACGCCATACGCAAAGCACGGTTACCATTAGTATCTACGGTAACTCCGATAATTCTGCCTGGCATCGAACGTTTGTATTCGTCTTTGGTAGCAAAGTAAGCCGCATGAGGACCACCATAACCCAACGGAATTCCGAAACGTTGTGTAGTTCCTAGAACTACTGCAGCACCCATTTCTCCCGGAGGCGTTAATTTAGCTAAACTTAAAATATCGGCAGCAACGGCTACTTTGATATTGTTTTCGGCAGCTTTTGCAATAAAAGCAGTATAATCGTTTACTTGTCCAAATTTTCCCGGGTATTGTAAAATAGCTCCGTAGAATTCTTCAGAAAAGTCAAAATTTTCGTGATTTCCAACTACTAATTCTACGCCTATTGGAGTAGAACGCGTTTGTAAAACAGATAATGTTTGTGGTAAAATTTCTTCAGAAACGAAAAACTTACAAACATTGGCTTTCTTTTGTTCTCTGGTTCTTACGTCAAATAATAAAGCCATCGCTTCAGCGGCAGCAGTTCCTTCGTCAAGAAGAGATGCATTAGCAATTTCCATTCCGGTTAATTCAATAACCATGGTTTGGAAATTCAAAATAGCTTCCAGACGACCTTGGGCAATTTCTGCCTGATAAGGCGTGTAAGCTGTGTACCAACCCGGGTTTTCAAAAACATTTCGTTGAATAACAGCCGGAACAATAGCCTGGTTGTACCCTAAACCAATGTAGGTTTTGAACATTTTATTTTTATTTCCTAAAAGAGTAATATGCTTTAAATACTCATATTCGGTCATTTCAGGATCTAAATTTAGAGGTGCTTTTAGACGAATGTCATCTGGAAGTGTCTCATAGATGAGTTGTTCTATGGAATCAACTCCAATTGTTTTCAACATCTGTTGTAGGTCGGATTCCTCTGGACCTATGTGTCTTAAAGCAAAAGCGTCTGTTTTCATGTAAATGTAAAAAAGGTTGTATTTTTTGTGGCGCAAAAATAAACATAATTCCGTTTTAAATCATTGTTTTTTAGGATTCATTTTATTTGAATAAAAGGATTTTGTAAATATTCTGGCTAAATGTTTATTTTTGTTAGATGATTCGTATTCAGGCCCTTTTTGATTTTTACCTCAAATCCAGTATTCATGTGGCTTTGTCGGTCTATGCTTTGGTACGAATGACCCAATTTATGTTTGCTATTCCGTATGATGAACCCATAGCTTTATTTGCTTTTTTTGGAACTATTGTGGGGTATAACTTCGTGAAATACGATGCTTTGGCCAGAGCCAAAAAAAGAATGATGCGCAATGAGTTGAAACTAATTGCCAGTTTGAGCTTTTTTTCGTTTTTGGCGGTGGGCTTTTATTTCTTCCAATTGCAGTTGGTGACTCAAGCTGTTGCTGTAGGTGTTTTGATTTTGACTCTTTTGTACACGCTGCCTTTTTTTCCTAATCGAAAAAATGCGCGTAACTGGGCTGGTGTGAAAATTTATATTGTTTCGCTGTGCTGGGTAGGAGTCACGCTGATGTTGCCATTGGTCAATGCACATCAGAATTTAGGTTTGGATTTCTTCATCAAATGCATCCAGCGTTTTATATTGGTTTTTGATTTGATATTAGTTTTCGAAATCATTGATTTGGCTAATGACGATCCGCATCTTAAAACCGTTCCGCAGCAAATAGGAGTAAAGCGAACTAAATTGTTAGGATTGCTGTTGCTTGTTCCGTTTTATTTTCTGGAGTTCTTAAAAATTAATTTTGTAGAAAAACAACTGTGGGTGAACTTGGCTTTAGTAGTGATATTGTCGTTGTTTTTAGTTTTTTCCAATGAAAAACGCTCTAAGTATTATTCTTCTTTTTGGGTTGAAAGTGTGCCTATAATTTGGTGGTTATTGGTTGTTTTAACCTAGAAATAGTACAATTTTTTAGTTCACACGTATTGCTCTGAAATTCTTTTTAGGATGTTATTTCTTTGTGTCAGAAAGTGGGTTAAGTATTTTTTTAAAAACAAACAATCAAAGAGTTGTCCAAAATATCCAAAAGGAGTTTTGTATTCTAAAATGTCTTTCATAATTGTAATTCCATTTGTTTCTTCAAAAAAATGTTCGTGTTTAAAGCTTTTGAATTTCCCTTCTTCCATTTCATCAACAAAATAATCATAGAAAACCATTGCGGTAATTCGGCTTTTATGAGTTAGATTAAAACCAAAATGTTTTCCTCTCCAAGTTACAGTTTCCCCACAATTTATTAAACCCGAAGTTGTGCCAGCAATTGCTTTTTCGTTAGTTTGACTAGTTGAGTTTTGATGAATGTCAATGTTTCTTGCGTTATCAAAAACGATTTGTTTGGGTGCTTTTATTTTGGTGACTAAGTTTATAGTTGTCATTTATACTAAATTTTTTAAGGCTTTTGCTAAGGTGTCGTATTCAAATTGAAATCCGTTTTGTAGTAGTTTTTTTGGAATTACATTTCGACTTTTTAAAACTAATTCGGGTTCTGTTTTAATCAGTATAGCACCAAATTTTAAGAGAGTCCCATTTATTGGAATTCCAAAAGGAACTTTAACAGCTTTTCTTAACTGCTTCATGAAGTTTCTATTTCCAATTGGTTTAGGAGAAACTATATTTACAACCCCAGTAATTTCTTTTTCGATGATAAAATCGATTGCTCGTGCAAAATCAGTTTCGTGAATCCAACTGATAAATTGATTGCCGCTTCCTTGTTTTCCTCCAAAACCAAACTTAGTTAAAGTCTTTAATGGAATTAATGCGCCGCCGTTTTTTCCTAAAACAATAGAAGTTCGCAGAGCGGTTTTTAAAGTTCGTGGAGTTTCGGTTTTAAAAAACGCTTTTTCCCAAGATTGAGCCACATTCATTGAAAAGTCATTGCCTATTTCGCCATTTGTTTCATCCATTTCTTTGTCTAAAGAAAAGCGATAAATGGTAGAAGTTGATGAATTAAGAAAATGCTTCGGTGGATTTTGACAATTTAAAATGGCTTTATTTAAAATTTTAGTGCTTTCAATTCGAGATAACAAAATTTCTTTTTTGTTTTCTTTGGTATAACGACAATCAACAGATTTTCCTGTGAGATTAATTAAAACTGTTGCGTCTTCGAATTCTTTTTCCCAACCAGAAAAAGTTCTGGCATCCCAATTCACATATTTAATTCCATCAATTATTTTTAATTTTCCTCGGCTTAGAATTACAATTTCGTCAAATTTATTTCTAAAGTGGTTTACTAACACTTGTCCAAGAAATCCTGTTCCGGCGGCTATGATTAATTTATTCATTGTAAATAAAATTTATTTTTTAAAACTAATATTTCTTATTGTTGTACTTCTTTTGCTTTTCTTTTTCCTCTAAAGAAGAAATATAAATTCAGAAAAAGCATGATGCCTAAATATATTGTATAACCTCCAATTTTATAACTCAATGTTTCGATTAATAATTGATAACTGTTGTTATAGAGATTCATTTTTAAAATCATCAAAGCAAATCCTAAATTGAGTAAATAAAATCCTGTTTCAAAAAGTTTGTTGGTTGCATCGGCTATTTCTTCTCTTCCTCTAAAAATATCCATCATATAGACTTTACTATTTCTAAAAAGTGTTCTAGAAACATAGTAAGTTAAGAACAAAGCAACTGGTAAATAAATAGCGTATCCGAGTAAAATTTTTGTAGTTTCCATAATTTTATTTTTTAAATTATTTTTTTAATGTATTTAGTCAATATGATAATATTGAAGTAATGCATTGCTGCAATTATGCAAATAATTATTGCTGATTTGGATGCGATTACTTCAATTAATTGTTCGGCTGAAACAATTTTATTCCAAGAAATTAAAGTCATGGCACAATATCCTAGATTTAATAAATAATAACCGACCAATAATATTTGATTGATTTTATGGCATAAATCTTCATAGTTTGGAATAAGTGTTGAAACAAATACGTTACCATTTTCATAACATACTTTCCCCACTTTTAAAATTATAATGGAGGTGATGCATATATAAATGCCATATCCTATGATGTTGAGGTTCATTGTTTTGAGTATTGATTAAGAATATATGTAAAGTATAAAGCAAGTAGGACTGGAGTTCCTCCGAAAATCAAGCACATAATTTGTTCTATAATTTTTATGTTTTGTATTGAATGAGCAAATGCTGAAAAGATAAAAACGGATACGAAATAAATTATGACTCCTAAAAAATATTTTCTTATTTATTTGTCTTCATCTGAAGATATAAGCCAAATAAATCCAACAAGTAATTGATAAGCAGGCATAATAAATAAGCCTAAAATAAAAGCTGTTCCTGAGAAATAAGAATTAAATTGTGTTAATATAAGACTAGTAATTAAAGTAAAAACGATTGCTAAATTTCCGTAATTTAATATTTTCATAGCTATTTAATATTTTGAACTTTCAGAAAAAAATGAAAGTTTGGTTTAAAAAAAAGAGTTTTATTTCATGAATTTGATTAAAATTTGGGTCAACCAATTGTCTTTGTATTCGGTGATTTTATCTAAAACGTTATCTGCTTTTAATACAAAATCATACAGTTTAGTAGTTTGTGCAACAAAATGTTTTTCCTCTTCCGTTGTATTCGCTTCTATCGAAGAAACTTCTTTTAAAACCTTTAAAGCAGGTTTTATTTCTCGTTTGCTTCTTTCTCTGGAAATTTTAACCGCTAGTTCATCTAAATCTTTTTCGGCAGTGAAAAATTCTCTTCTTTCACCCGCTTTGTATTCTTTGTAAACAATTCCCCAATCCATTAAAGCACGTAAATTCATACTTGCATTTCCACGAGAAATTTGCAACTCTTCCATAATGTCTTCCATTGAAACAGCTTCATTCGAGATCATCAACAAAGCATGAATTTGCGCCATGGTTTTATTAATGCCCCATTGAGAACCTAAGGCTCCCCAGGTTTGAACGAATTTATTTTTTGCTTCTTTGAATTCCATAGACCAAAGATATATAAAAGTTTTTAAACTTTCAAAAATAAATGAAAGTTTATTTAAAAAGAAAACCGAAGCATCACTACTTCGGTTTGTATTTGAAATCTTATATCTGAAATTTAAATCAATCCCGCTCTTTTTAACAAAGCTTCCGGTTTTGGTTCCTGACCTCTAAAACGTTTGTACAAAGTCATTGGATGTTCAGTGCCACCTTTAGACAATACATTGTCTTTGAATTTAGTAGCAACCTCTTTGTTAAAAATGCCATTTTCTTTGAAATATTCAAAAGCATCAGCATCTAAAACTTCAGCCCATTTGTAACTGTAATATCCGGAAGAATAACCACCTTGAAAAATATGAGAGAATGCCGTACTCATAGCATTTTCGGCAACGTCAGGATACAATTGGGTGTTTTTAAATTGCTCGGTTTCAAAAGCTTTTAAATTAGTAATATTTGTTGGATCCTGTCCATGCCAAGCCATATCTAACAAACCAAAACTCAATTGGCGTAAAGTTGCCATCCCTTCTTGGAAACTGGCGCTTTCTTTGATTTTTTCTACATATTCCTGCGGAATTACTTCTCCGGTTTGGTAATGCGTAGCAAACAAAGCTAGAGCCTCTGGTTCATAACACCAATTTTCCATCACCTGAGATGGTAATTCTACAAAGTCCCAAAAAACAGAAGTTCCAGACAAACTTGGGTAAATGGTGTTGGCCAACATGCCATGTAAACCGTGTCCAAATTCATGAAACAAAGTCGTTACTTCGTTAAAAGTTAATAAAGATGGTTTGGTTTCGGTAGGTTTTGTAAAGTTGCAAACGTTCGAAATATGTGGTCTTTCGTTAACGCCGTCTTTTACATATTGCGATTTAAATGAAGTCATCCAGGCACCATTTCGTTTTCCTTTTCTTGGGAAGAAATCGGCGTAAAAAATAGAAACTAAGTTGTTGTTTTCGTCGGTAACTTCATAAGTCATCACTTCTTCGTGGTATTTGTCAATGTCAAATACTTCGGTAAATGTCAATCCGTATAATTTTCCTGCAATGGTAAATGCTCCGTTTAAGACCTTTTCCAATTGGAAATATGGTTTTAATTTTTCATCATCTAAATTAAATAATTGCTGTTTTAATTTTTCAGAATAATAAGCGCCATCCCATTTCTCTAATTGTTCGATTCCGTCCAGTTCTTTTGCGAAAGCGGTTAATTGTTCGAATTCTTTTAGCGCAGCCGGTTTGGCTTTCGCCAATAAATCATTTTCAAAAGCCATTACTTTTTCAGGGCTTTCGGCCATACGTTCTTCCAAAACAAAATTAGCGTGCGTTGCATAACCTAATAAATTAGCTCTTTGCTGACGCAGTTTTACAATCTTCAAAACAATTGCTTCGTTGTTGAATTCATTGTTTTGAAAACTTCTGGCACCAAAAGCAATTGCCATTTTTTTACGCAATTCTCTATTGTCAGCATAAGTCATAAACGGAAGATAACTTGGATGATCTAAAGTGAAAATCCAACCTTCTATTTCTTGGGCTTTTGCCAAAGAACGAGCGGCTTCAATAGTTCCTTCTGGTAATCCCGCCAAATCATTTTCATCCGTTAAATGCAATTCGAAAGCATTGGTTTCAGCCAAAACATTTTCGCCAAATTGCAAACTCAATTTCGATAATTCTTTGTCAATTTCGCGCAATTGGTCTTTTTTGTCTTCTGCTAAATTCGCTCCGTTTCTAGAAAAACTTTTATATTTTTTATCTAAAAGTGTTGCTTGTTCAGTGCTTAAGTTCAGTGTGTCTTTTTGCTTGTAAACGGCTTTTACACGTGCAAACAAATCAGCGTTTAAGGTAATGTCATTTCCGAATTCAGATAACATAGGCGAAACTTCCTGAGCAATTTTTTGCATTTCGTCATTCGTCTCTGCTGAATTCAGATTAAAAAAGATACTGGATAATCGATCCAGAATAGCACCTGAATAATCCATCGCTTCAATGGTGTTTTCAAAAGTAGCGGTTTCCGGATTATTTGCAATAGCGTCAATTTCGGCTTTCGCCAAAGCAATGGCTTCCTGAAAAGCAGGAAGGTAATCTTCCATTTTTATTTGTGAAAAAGGAGCGGTGTTGTGTTTGGTATTAAAGTGCTGTGTTAAAATACTCATGTTGATATGTTTTGTTACGCAAAGATTCGCAAAGGAAATCCACGAAGAGATGCTAAAATTTTGTGAGTCTCTGTGTCTTCTTTGCGAATCTCTGTGGAATTATTTTTATTTCAAACTTTCCGAAGCTTTAATAACCGCTTCTTTCAAACTTAGCTTGTAAGCTATAATTTTGTTTAATACGTCTGCATTAGCGCTACCAATGATTTGTGCAGCAAGAATTCCAGCATTTTTTGCGCCGTTTAAAGCAACTGTAGCTACAGGAACTCCGCCTGGCATTTGCAAAATAGACAAAACCGAATCCCAACCATCAATAGAATTACTTGATTTTACAGGAACACCAATTACAGGAAGTGGAGACATAGACGCAACCATTCCAGGTAAATGTGCAGCACCACCAGCACCAGCAATAATTACCGAAATACCTCTTTTGTGCGCATTATTACTAAAATCAAATAATTTTTCCGGAGTTCTGTGTGCTGAAACAATATCAACTTCTGTTTCGATTCCAAATTCTTTTAATATATCAATTGCATCTTGCATGACTGGCATGTCAGAGATACTTCCCATGATTACGGCTACTTTCATTGTTTTTTATTTAAAGATTAAATGATTGAAAGATTTAAAAATTATTATATCACAATCTTTAAATTTTTCAATCTTTAAATTTTTTAATTATTTTGAAATTACTCTAATGGTATTCTTTACATCTTCGGCAATTTTACGCGCTTCAGCCATGTTTTCATTAGCAATGGTTACGTGTCCCATTTTTCTAAAAGGACGCGTTTGTTTTTTACCGTAAATGTGTGGCGTAACTCCGTTCCAAGCTAATATTTTCTCGATATTTTGGTAAACAACATCTCCAGAAAAACCTTCTTCACCTACTAAATTCACCATAATTCCGGCTACTTTACTATCGGTATTTCCTAAAGGTAAATCCAAAATAGCACGCAAATGGTTTTCAAATTGAGAGGTATAACTTGCTTCAATAGAATAGTGACCAGAGTTGTGAGGACGCGGAGCCACTTCGTTTACAATAACTTCATCGTCTTCTGTTTGAAACATTTCTACAGCTAAAAGTCCCACATGATGGAAGTTTTGAGAAACGTTCAAAGCAATTGCTCTGGCTTTTTCGGCTACTTTATCATCAATTCTAGCCGGACAAATTACATACTCCACTTGGTTGGCTTCTGGGTGAAATTCCATCTCCACTACTGGATAGGTTTTAATTTCGCCCGAAGGATTGCGACAAACAATAACCGCCAATTCGTTCTTGAACGGAATCATTTCTTCTGCAATACATTCTACATTAGGTAAAGAATCTAAATCAGTGGTTTGACGAATGATTTTTACTCCATTTCCATCATAACCAAATTCAGTACATTTCCAAACAAAAGGTAATTTTAGATTTTGGATTTCAGATTTCAGATTATCAAGATTTTCAAATCTTTTATAAGGAGCTGTTGGTATATTATTAGCTGTATAAAAATCTTTTTGAACGCCTTTATTTTGAATTTTTCTTAAAGTTTTAGGAGAAGGGTAAATTTTTAAACCTTCTGTTTCTAATTTTTCTAAGGCTTCTAGGTTTACCAATTCGATTTCGAAAGTTAAAACATCTACTTTTTTTCCAAAGTTGTAAACCGTATCAAAATCCATCAAGTCACCTTTGAAAAATTGGTTACAAGCCATTCGGCATGGTGCTTCTTCACTTGGGTCTAATACATAAGTTTGTATGTCAAATTTTCTAGTGTCGAATAAGAGCATTTTTCCTAATTGTCCGCCTCCTAGAATTCCTAATTTAAAATCAGAAGAAAAATAATTCATTGTGTCGAAAGTTTATTGGCGCAAAGATACTTTTAAATGATTGAATTGGAAAATGCTATTTTATTTTCTTTAAAAGTTGCTTGGAGACTGCTTTGTAAGCTGCGGTGTGATTGCTGAAATCTTTACTTAAAATGGTTTTTAATTCGGGGTGAATCCAGTCAAATTCTTTTCCTAACAAAAATAAATTTCGCATGGCATGAGCTTTAGCAGCTACTTTGGTATCTGTAATAAGCCAGTCAAAATTAATTTCAATGAGCTCTTGAAGTTGGGATTCGGTAAAATGAATTTCTGTTTTTGTCGTTTTGTAATGTGCTTCTATGAGTAAGAAAATAACTTTTGAAAGTGGACGAATGGCACTTTCATTATTCAGTATTTTGCTTTTGGAACAAATGACAGAGATGTATTCTTGAAACCAATGTAGTTTTTTGAAAGCAATCAATTCCATTGCCCAACAGGCTTTGTAATGGTCAGAATTTTGATTATCGAAACAAATTTTTATAAAATCAGTCATTAATTCTGGATTGCCTATTATAAAATCAGCTGTCGCTTGTCGGCTATTTTTATATCCAGTTGTTTGTGCAATAATTGCGGCTAATTCATTCATGATTTTCTACAGATTGGCATTAAAATTACAAATTAAGAATCAATTGCGAAACTCAATTTCGAATTCTGTATCTTTGCGCATTATTTTAAAATGAAAAATAATGATTCAACTTCACGATAAACAATTTGTTCCGTTTATTTCTGCAGAAGAAATTGACTTTGCTATCCAAAAAATGGTTTCTCAAATTGAAGATGATTTTGTGGATGAAATTCCAATATTTATTGGCGTTTTGAATGGTTCTTTTATGGTGGTTTCCGATTTTGTGAAAAAGTATTCAAAACCATGTGAAGTTAGTTTTGTAAAAATGGCTTCTTATGAAGGAATGAGTTCGACTAATGATGTAAAACAATTAATAGGATTGAATCAGGATTTAACGGGACGCACGGTAGTAGTTGTTGAAGATATTATTGATACGGGACATACAATTGTGGAGTTGAAAGCCTTGTTTAAAAAACAGAATCCCAAACATTTTAAAATAGCGACTCTTTTTCTTAAGCCAGAAGCTTATAAAAAAGACATAAAAATTGATTATATTGGAATCCAAATTCCTAATAAATTTATAGTAGGTTTTGGTTTAGACTATGATGGTTTAGGACGAAATTTACCAGAAGTATATCAATTAAAAGATTGAAAGATTCAAGAATTAAAAGATTAAAAAAAAGTAATACATATGAAGGTTTAAGGAGAAATCTTTAAATTTTTAAATTTTTAAATTAAATTTTATGACTAACATTGTTTTATTTGGGAAACCAGGCGCTGGAAAAGGAACTCAAGCTGAGTTTTTAAAAGGGAAATACAATTTGACGCATCTTTCAACAGGTGATATTTTTAGATTTAATATCAAAAATGAAACAGAATTAGGTAAACTAGCGCAAACATTTATCAATAATGGTGAACTAGTTCCAGATGAAGTTACTATTAAAATGTTGCAAAGTGAAGTGGAAGCAAATCCAGATTCAGCAGGTTTCTTATTTGATGGTTTTCCAAGAACAATTGCTCAGGCAGAAGCTTTAGATGCTTTTTTAACTTCTAAAAATGAAAATATCACAGCTACTATTGCTTTAGAAGCTGATGATGAAATTCTGGTAGCAAGATTATTAGAAAGAGGAAAAACTTCAGGAAGAGCTGATGATCAAGACGAAGAAAAAATTCGTAACAGATACCAAGAATACAACGAAAAAACAGCTCCGCTTATTGGGTTTTACAAAGAGCAAGGGAAATTTCATGCAGTAAACGGAATTGGTTCTATCGCTGAAATTACAGAGCGTTTAAGTAGCGTAATAGACAATTTATAAATAAAAATTGTTTGATGTTTAAAGTTTAAAGTTGCTAAATTTTCTTTGGCGACCTTAAACTTTAAATTTTTAAACCAGAATCATAATAATGGAACTTTTAATCATTCTTTTTTTGATTTTACTCAACGGACTTTTTTCGATGTCTGAAATCGCTTTGATTTCGGCAAGGAAATCAAGGTTGGAGAATTCTGCAAAAAAAGGAAATAGTAGTGCGCAAATTGCATTGGATTTGGCTAATTCGCCAAACAAGTTTTTGTCAACAGTTCAAATCGGAATTACACTAATAGGTATTCTAACGGGTATTTTTAGTGGAGATAAAATTACTGCCGATGTAGAAACTTTTGTTTTGAGTTTTGAATTTTTAAAACCCTATGCGCATTCTATTGCAGTGGGAATTGTAGTAGTGATTTTAACTTTTTTCTCTTTAGTTTTAGGAGAATTATTGCCCAAAAGAATTGGGTTGAATTATCCAGAAACTATAGCAAAAGCAGTGGCTATGCCCATGAAAATAGTTTCCATTGTAACAGCACCATTTATTTGGTTGTTAACTCATTCTACAGAATTTTTATTAAAAATATTGCAGATTAAGCCTTCGGCAGATGGAAAAGTGACCGAAGAAGAAATCAAAGCCATTATTAAAGAAGGAACAGAGGTAGGAGAAGTTCAGGAAATAGAACAGGATATTGTAGAGCGTGTTTTCCATATTGGAGATAGAAAGATTAATTCTTTAATGACACATAGAAAATCAGTGGTTTTATTACCATTAGAAGCTAATAAAAATCAGGTTAAGGAATTTATGCTTCAAGAATTACATTCTGTTTATCCAGTGTATAAGGATGATATAGATGAAATTGTTGGGGTAGTGAGTCTTAAAAATATTTTTGCTAATATTGAAAATGACAACTTTAATTTGACTTCAATATTGACAGAAGCTCCTTATTTGATGGAACATACTACGGCTTATAATGCCTTGGAGAAATTTAAAAAATCAGGGATCCATTATGCAGTTGTAGCCGATGAATACGGTATTTTTCAAGGAATGATTACGCTGAATGATATTTTAGAAGCCTTAGTAGGTAATGCCTCCGATTTTTATAAAGATGATTTTAAACTTATAGAAAGAGAAGACGGAAGTTGGTTAGTTGATGGACATTATTCATTACATGATTTTTTAACTAATTTTGAATTAGATGAGTTATTGAGTGATTATGATGTGACGACTGTGAGCGGATTGATTATGACTGAATTGTCCCGAATTCCAAAACAAGGAGAGAAGTTAATTTGGCATAAATTTGAATTTGAAGTTATCGATATGGATGGAGTTAAAATCGATAAAGTATTGGTGAAAGCCTTAAAAAAATAGTGTTCAGTATTCAGAAAAAAAAGAGAGCACTTAAAACTAAAAGAAAATGACAGAAGATTTGAAATTAAAAGGAGGACAACAAGTGGCTGTCTGGTACTTTTTTTAGATTTTTTGTAAAACAAACGAAATTATGACAGAAGGTAACTTTGTAGATTACGTAAAAATATTTGTTTCTTCCGGAAAAGGAGGAAAAGGATCTACGCATTTACATAGAGAAAAATTTATTGAAAAAGGTGGGCCAGATGGTGGAGATGGAGGTCGTGGTGGACACATTTATCTAGTAGGAAACAAAGGTTTATGGACGTTGTTTCACTTAAAATTTGCGCGCCATATTAAAGCAGGTCACGGAGGTGATGGTGGAGGAGATAGAAGTACGGGAGCAGATGGAGAAGATAAGATTATCGAAGTGCCTCTAGGAACTGTCGTAAAAGACAAAGAAACTGGAGAGGTTTTATTTGAAGTTACAGAACATGGCGAGAAAAAAATTCTTTGTCAAGGAGGGAAGGGCGGTTTAGGAAACTGGCATTTTAGAAGTTCAACCAATCAAACGCCTCGTTATGCGCAACCAGGATTGTTAGGTGTAGAAATGGACGTGATCTTAGAATTAAAAGTCTTGGCAGATGTAGGTTTAGTTGGTTTTCCAAATGCAGGAAAATCTACTTTGTTATCTGTTTTGACTTCGGCTAAGCCAAAAATTGCTGATTATCCGTTTACCACTTTAAAACCAAATCTGGGAATTGTTGCTTACAGAGATTTTCAATCTTTTGTAATTGCAGATATTCCCGGAATTATTGAAGGTGCAGCCGAGGGAAAAGGTTTAGGTCATTATTTCTTGCGTCATATTGAGCGAAACTCAACTTTGTTGTTTATGGTACCCGTAGATACGCCAGACATCAAAGCGGAATATGATATTCTGGTGAATGAATTGACCAAATACAATCCTGAGATGCTAGATAAAGAACGTCTTTTGATTATTACAAAATGTGATATGCTGGATGACGAATTGAAAGCGGAACTTAAAGTAGAATTAGACGAAGCTTTTAAAGATATTCCATATATGTTTGTTTCTTCAGTTGCTCAACAAGGTTTAACAGAGTTGAAAGACAAACTTTGGAAAATGTTGAACGACTAAGAAACGTTTTTTGAAATATAAAAACCACTAAGGAATTGAATTCGTTAGTGGTTTTTTTGTTTTTAGGGTTATTTTACCTGAACACGAATTCCTTCAGTATGACTGGAAAATTCCGGAGCATACATGCTTTGGATAGTTGTAATTCCGTTTGAGAAATGTCCACTGTTGTTCAATCGTACATCATATTCCAGAACATAAGTTCCTTTATTTATTTTATCGAAAAAGAAATGAGTTGCGGCATCTTTAGTGCTTTTGTAAAAGCCTAAACCGTCTTTGTAATCATAAGCTGATATTACATCTTCGGGTTCAAAACAGGAAGCTCTTAAGTCTTTTAGATGTACAAATTCCATGTTTTCTTTGGTATTTATAATCAATCTAACGGTAACTAGATTTCCAATTTCTAACTTATTTTGTGCTGTTATTTTATTTAGCACAAAACCTTTTGAATCTGTTTTTTTAAGATACAATTCTTTTGATACAGAAAGCACATTGGTACTGTCTGTTTTTATTTTGTCCAAATCTTCAAAATATTGCCAATAAATTCCTCCAAAACCTGGTACTTTTGATTTGTTCTGAATAGTTGTCGTTGCCATCTGTTTTTTGATTTCATCTGCTTTCCAATTGAGTTTTAGGTAGCCTGTTTCGGCTTCTTTCTCATTTTCAGACAATTTCTTAGTTAGTATTTTCTCTTCACCAACTTTTATAATGGTATTGTCTTTTACACTCAGCCAATCAGTTCCTTGCAGGAGCAACGCATAGATGGCTTCGGTAGTTGCTTTTGTAGTTGGCCAGTTTTTAGATTGTTTGTTTTTTAATAACCAAACTTTCATAGCATCCACGGACTTGTTGTCGTTTGTAATTTCGGAGAAAGCCTCAATGAGTAAAGCTTGAGTCTCAATAGGAGCTTGGTACCAATACCAACCTGCTTTGTTTTCGATCCAGTACATGCCCCAATCTTCATTGTTAGAAGCTGTTTCTTTTAAACTCGTTAAAATAGTTTTAGCAGCTTCTTTTTCACCAAAACGATTTAATGTCAGAGCCGCTAATCCTTTTTCATAAAGAGAATAATGCAACCAATCTTTTTTGGCAGTTTCAAGATAGATCTTGCTTACTTTTTTTAGAGTATCCGTAAGTGGATATTTGTCCAAATAAAAGCTACGCGTGTATAAATAATGCAAATCAGAATAGGGATTGATCCAAATAAATTTTTCGGTTGTGCTTCGATTTTTGATTCTGTTGGCATGATTTTTCAAAAATTTATTGTCCAAATAAGGAATTCCTTTTTTTGAAATTTCAGTTACTTTGTCATTCGTTTCGTCACTCGGAAATAGTTTCGCTAAATGGCCTAAACCAGCTAGTATATGACGAGTAATATACTCGTTTGTATAATTGCCTTCAAACCATGCAAAACCTCCTGAAGCATCTTGCTTTTGTTTTAAAAGTGTAAAAGTAGCTTCTTGAGCGTTTTTCATTTTCTCTAAATCAAATAATAAAGCTAGATTTTTCTTTTTCTCCTCCTCACTTTGCGCATCTTTCAACCAAGGGGTTTCGGCCAGAATAATCGATTTTAATGCTTCGTTTTCTTCAAGTTTAGAATTTAATTTTCCGTTTTTTCTCCATGTTTCGAATAAAGCAGCAATTTTAGGATTACTTGAAATAATTTTTGAAGCTAGTTCATTAGCATAAAATCGGGCAAAAGTTTGTTCGGCGCATTCATGCTCGTATTCCATCAAATACGGTAAGGATTGAATGGCTAACCAAGTTGGGTTAGACGTATATTCTAAAGTAAATTGATGATTTTTAAGCGTTGTTGACGTATTGTTTTTTAGATTTTCGAAAGTATAAGTTTTGGTCGAATTTTCTCGAACCCAAATCGCTCTGCTTTCGGTAACGAGTATGTTATTGGTTAATACGGGAAGGATACTTTCTTCACCATCCGAATAATTTCCTGCTTTGGCCACTATTTTATATTGAACAGCTTCTAAACCTTCTGGGATGTATACTTTCCAGGTTGCAGTTGTATTTCCAAAAGCAGTAATTCTAAAGTTTTTGATGTTTTTACTATTTAGCATTTTGCTGTCAATAGGCTGCATGGTTGTTGCATCGTAAAACTGTAACATCGCAATTCCTGTTTTACTTGTATTGGTCATATTGGCAATTTTAGCGCTAATTGTAATGCTGTCTTTTTCTCTAAAGAATCTTGGGAAATTAGGTACAACCATTAACTCTTTTTGGGTAATCACATTTTTTTCTAAATATCCAGTTACTGCATTTTTATTATGAGCCAATAAACGCAATTTCCAAGAAGTTAAAGCTTCAGGTGAAGTGAAATTGAAACTGATTTTTCCTTTCGAATCGGTTTTTAGATTAGGAAAAAAGAAAGCAGTTTCAGAAAGATTAGTTCTCACTTTAATTGTTGATAATTTCTTTTCTGCTAAACTGTCATTTGAAATCAAGCCGGAAACTCTTCCTTGTAAAGCAATTGATATTCCGGCTGTATTGTAAACTTGGTCGTCTACTTCTTCAATAACATTGTTTGGATCGCCTTTTATAGTTTGAGCTCCTATTTTTTTATCTTTAATTGACGTAATAGCTCCTGTAAGGTTACTCTTTTTCTGTGTGCCATAACCTACAACAACTACTTCCTGTAATGCATTTTGATCTTCTTCCAGTTCAATGTCTATTTGTTTAGAAGTTATTTTTAGTTCTTTGTCAAGGAAACCAACATAGCTGAAAACTATTATTTCACCTACTGCTGCTTCAATTTGATAGTAACCTTCAAAGTCTGAAGTCGTTACTCGATTAGTTCCCTTTATATAAACACTAACTCCAGCCAATGGCTCGTTTTTTCTATAGATAATTCCTGAAATTAGTTTAGTATTCTGAGGTCTGCTACTGTTTTTATGGAGGTATTTTTGGTATTCATTTTGAGAGAAATAAGTTTGAGAATTGTTGAAATTAAATCCAAACCACATTAATTTAGTTTTCTCATTTTCTGTTTTGAAATAGCCTAAATAGCTGTTTAGGTTTTTAATATTTGTAAAGGTTTTTTGGAAACCAAAAGGGCTTTTAAAATTTGTTGGGTAATAATTGTTGTAGTCATTAAAATCTAAATTATCCCAATTTTTATTGGTAAATTGATCCAAAGATTTATCATACATCGAAGCTAAAATTTCTGATTCCAGTTTTGTGTTTGAAGCATTGAGTTTAAAGGACCAATTTTCTTGTTTTCCAGGTTCAATTTTACTTCTGAAACTTTCTATTTCAAGTTCCAGTTTAGGTTCTTCTTTTTTTAGAGCAACATTTAGACTTTGATTAAAAACCGTATTCTCAAAAATACTTGTGCAATTTATAGTTATTGCATTTTCAAATTCATCTTTAAGTGGAATGTTTAGTGTTATTTCATTGTCTTTTAAGAAGTGGTTTTCGTCTAAGAAATTCCAGTATTTATAATTAGCAATTGTATTAATATAGAGATCAGGAATGATACTTTGAATTTTAATTGTTACAAAACCATCTTTTTTTGGATTTGAATTTAATTGTTCCAGGGTGATAAGTTGGTTAGGGTTTATTTTGTCCTTACTCTGTATCAAATCAAAATGGGAACTGTTTTCAACGAGATTATCGAATGCATCTTTAGCTGTGAAAACAAGTTTGTAGTTTCCAGATGGAAAATCCGTCATAAAGTCCATTGGAATTTCTTTGTCTTTTAGAGTGTTTATTTTCAAAGAATGAACTAAAACTCCGGTTTCTTTTTCAGAAATTGGTTTTTCATTTTTTTCAAAAGGAAAGAGTTGTTCAAATTCAGAATCTGAGATTATTTCTATTTCTGGTTTTTGCCAAACTCTTGGTTTGAATTTATTTTCAGCATTTCGAATACGGTAAATTTTAATTTCTCCATTTGTCGGAACCGAGATGTCGTTGAGATTATTACTTTCCAGTTTTATACTGGTTTTGTTTTTGGTTTCAATGGTTTTAGGAATAGCTGCTTTTAGTTTTAGAGCATGATAGCCTACATTGGTAATTAAGTCTTCTTTAGTTTGTGTTTCGCCATTGATATCAGTTATGGTGACTCTGATGCGATAGCTAAAAATGGGTAATTTTTCTTTTATAGCTAATGTGTCGGGTTTTGCAATAAAATCAATACTAAAATTTCCTCGGTTATCAGTTTTGGTTTCAGATTTAACTATTCTTTCCTGTTTTCCTCCGAACCATTGATAAGAGTTATAATGGTCAGTATTGTAGGTTTCCTGTGTAATTTCGTAAGTAACTTTTGCATCAGTGACATTTGCTCCGGAAAAAGAATTTGCATTACCGGTAACGGTTAACTTTTGGTTGACTTTATAAGTCTCTGTTAAAGGATTTATAGTAATTTCAAACTTAGGTCTTTTGTATTCTTCGACGCGAAAAGAAAGATATGAATTTTCAAAAGTTACATTATCCCAAAACGGATGTTCCTCTTTTGTTTTATCATAAATGCTGTCTTTTTCATAATCATCAGGTTCTTCTGCCTGAATAGTGAAATTTCCGGTTAATCCTGTTTGGGGTAACTTAAATTCTCCCGAAAAGGAACCAAACTCATTTGTAATTACATCAAGTTCTTTGATTGTTTTGTTATTAACGTCTTCAAAAGTAATTTTAAAAGAAGTATTTGCAACAACTGAAGTTACATTAGCTTTTTGCTGTAAAGCGATGCCTTTGTAATAAACGGTTTGACCAGGGCGATAAATGGCTCTGTCCAGATAGAATTGAACTTTTGCTTTTACTGTTTTATTTTTTTCAAATTTATTTAAGATATTAATATAATTGGTATATAGCGGTAGAGTATCATTATCCTTAGTTAGAACAATATTTCTTTGAAAATTTTCGTCTTTTCCTCTTGTGTTAAAAAGTGTTCCTGTTTTATCGGTTTTACCCACGAAATCTTCTGAATCAATTTGTACATACTCAATAGGAATTCCGGTTTTTCGGTCTAAAACATGATAGTAGTCCCTATCTTTTTTTGTTTCGGACAGCAGACTGAAATTCGTAGCTATAATTGTTTCAAATCCATATGCTTTATCATCTTTTTTGGCACTAGTACTTTCAAAAATAGCAAGATAAATTCCTGTTTTTAGTTGAGGCAAAAGTAGTTCTGTTGTGTGTTCAAAATAGTCTTTTGGATTTTTTAAACTATAATTTTCTTTATGAACCGGAAGTTGATGCAATATAAATTCATTTAGAATACTATCTTTTTTAGCGTAATTGAAATTCAAGAATTGCATCTCGCTTTGCTTTATTTTATAAAAGCTAATCTTTAGGCTGTCTATATTTTTAAAACTTATAAAAGCACGGTGATTTTGGTTAGGATAAATGTATTTTTCCAGTTGGATGCTGAGGTTTTTTTCTAATAAATTATGTCTGCTTAGATGAGCTTGTTTGTAAGTATTCGAATGATTTTGAATCGCTATAATACTGTCAAATAAAGCGATGGATTTTATCTTATAATCAGGATGCGTTTCTTTGGAAGCAAGATTGTTAAAGATTGTCGCTTTCTCGAATTGAATTTTTTGTAGGCTGATTGCAGTTTTTGATTGTTTTTGCAGCTTAGTTAACGCTTTTAGATAAGCTTCATTGTCATTTACAAGATTGTTTTTGCAAAAAATAATACGATTCAACTGATTTTCTACAGATGGATTGTTTTGTTCTCTTTCCTGAAATAGTAGCAAGGTTTTCTGAAGATTTTTTTCTTTGACAAAGTCGAAGTTGATTTCTTTAAAAGAGACAGAATTCCCAAATAAATCTTCTTTTAAGAAATTGAAGTCATTTTTTTTAAAATTCCAATGCTGTATTTTTGAATTGTAATAATTGATGTTTTCGTCCAGTAAATACTCATACAAATTTTCGGTTTTGAATTTTTCCTGATTGTAATAATCAAATATTGCTTCGTACTGAGCAAGAGGAGTGTTTTTTATACGTGATTTGTCAATTAAACTATTGTTGTAATACTTTGCTATTTGGTTTTCAAATTCAGTATTAGACCACAAAAGGTAATTGTTGTCAAGATTGCTGGTAGTGGTTATATTTTCTCTTTTATACCTATTTTGATTGAGGTAATCATTCAGGCATTTGGCATAAACTAAATTCAAAATCGCTTTTGAAGGAGCAGAGACTCTACTGATATCCGTTTTTAAATTGTTTAAGATTTTAGATTGAGCATTTTCGTCTAATGTTTGTAAGTATTTAGATTGATAAAAAAAGCATTTTATCAATTGTTCTTCATCGTTTTTGGAAATTGCTTTTTCATAAAGTCTATCCACAATTTCTTTAGCCGATTTTGTTTTTCCTTCTTTTTCATAAGTTATAACTTTTTCCCAGTTTTTTTGGAAGTTTTGTGCAAAAACTGAAGTTGAAATCAATACAAGTAATAAGAAGAGTTTTTTCATAACAACTATTTTTATCTATAGAGTGTCTTTTATTGGAAAAGGTTGGGAATAATGCGAAAAATAGTGCTAAATGTAAAATATTAATTTGAAGAAGAAAATTTTTTGTAAGTTTATTTTTGGTTATAATGATGTTGTCTGTAAAATAAAAAACCTTACAGAGTTAAAAATCTGAAAGGTTTTTGTAGTTATGAAACAATTTTTTTTCCTATTCTTTATATGTATCAAACAAGTATTGTAATGTCTCCGGAATGTTATTGGCTTTCATTTTTGGATAAATGAGGTCTTGATTGAGCCAGTTTTCGATAATTTGTTCGAAATTTTTGCCGACTTCATATACCACAGGAACGCCTAGTTTTTTTAATGCAGCAGCATTGCATTCTTGTTCATAATGATTCATAATAGGAATAGAAAGTATTTTTTTACCTAGATGTAAAGCTTCGGCAGGGGTTTCAAAACCACCTCCTGTGATGATGCCTTCGCAGGAAATCAAACTCTCGTTGAATTTTTGCTGATTTACAGGGAAATACGTAATGTTTCCAATAGTATGTTTGAATTCAACTCCCTGTAAAAACCAATGAAAATGAATATCACTCACTTTGTTAAAGGCTTTCTCAAGACAATCTTTGTCAAAAGAAGGTAAGTAAACTGTTATGTGCTTTAAGTTGGTTGGTTCAGCTTGAACAATCTCGTCTTTAATGATGGGAGGAAGAATAAAAGAATCGTATTTTTCAAAATGTAATCCTATATTTTTGGGAGCAGGTGCATAGTGTTTCAGAATCATTTCGCCCATTATGCTTTTCTTTTCAGGTCTTGGAGTTGCGGCAGAAATGAAACTCGCCTGATGTCCCAGTTGTACCGAATGTACTTTTTGCATTTTACAGGCTAGTGAAGTAATCGAATCAAAATCATTGATAATTACATCATATTTTTTTAATGGAAGAGCATCGGCATCTTTGTAAATTTGACGGGGTCTGATATTTTTGGCAATTTCCCAATAATTCAATCCGCCACATTTGCTGTAATGTAAACTACAGCCTTTGCTATTGTATTTTATAGGTAATTTGATGTCTAAACTGGCGTTGCTTCCACTTAAGAAAAAGTCAACTTCGCCAAATTTTTGTAGATAAGGATATAATTGTGTAGCTCTACTAATGTGACCATTTCCTGTTGCCTGAATGGCATAAAATATTTTCATATTTGCGACTTAAAATGTAATAATTAACATTTTGATTGTTTTGAAAAATAGAATTTAAAGTTTCAGATTTTCATATGACGAAAGTATTCTGTTGATGTTATGATAAGGTTGTTTTAAAATTGTGATTCTGTTATTATTTATGTTTTTTATAAGATATAAATTTTTTATAATCCTTTTTAATTTCCTTATTTTTGAAAAATGAAACAGCTTTTAATTGTCTTTTTATTTCTGCCTCTACTGCTTTTTTCTCAATCTAATTTTGAGAAAGCAAAGCAATTATTTGAAGAAGGAAAATGGGAACAATCTCAAGTGGTTTTTGAGAAAATAATTCAGTCTGAGCCATCTAATAAGATTGTGTTGGAATATTTAGGCGATATTGCAGGACATAGAAAATCCTGGGACGAAGCCTTATTGTATTATGGGAAATTAAAAAAAGAATATCCATCTGAAGCTGATTTTTATTTTAAATATGGAGGTGCCTTAGGAATGAAAGCTTTAGAGGTAAATAAATTTAAAGCTTTAACAATGATAGATGATATTAAAGCATCTTTTGAAAAAGCCATTCAACTCAATTCTAAACACATTCCGGCTCGTTGGGCTTTGATAGAGCTTTACCTTAAATTGCCAGGGATAATTGGAGGAAGTGAGGCTAAAGCTTTACTATATTCTAATGAATTGATGAAGATTTCCCCTGTAGATGGCTATTTGTCTAGAGGGCATATTGAGGAATATTTTAAGCGATATAAAAATGCCGAGCAACAATATAAAAAAGCAATTAGTGTAGGTAACTCAAGAGTGTGTTATCAAAAGTTGGCTGATTTGTACCAAAACAAAATGAACCAACCCGATAAGGCTTCTGTAATTATGCAAATGCTAAAAAACAACAATACAATTCCCAAGAAAAATATATGAAAACTCATTTTATAGCTATTGGCGGTAGTGCCATGCACAATCTGGCTTTAGCTTTGTATAATAAAGGATATCAGGTTACTGGAAGTGACGATGCTATCTTTGAACCTTCTAAATCGCGTTTAGAAAAAAAAGGAATTTTACCAGCTGAATTAGGTTGGTTTCCAGAAAAAATAACTGCCGATATTGATGCTATAATTCTAGGGATGCACGCAAAGGCTGATAATCCAGAATTGTTGAAAGCGCAAGAACTGGGATTGAAGATCTATTCGTATCCTGAGTTTTTATATGAACAATCCAAAAATAAAACCCGTGTGGTTATTGGTGGTTCGCATGGAAAAACTACAATTACTTCAATGATTTTGCACGTAATGCACTACCACGGAATAGAGGTAGATTATATGGTTGGGGCACAACTTGAAGGTTTTGATACGATGGTGCATCTTACAGAAGAGAATGATTTTATGGTTTTAGAAGGTGATGAATATTTGTCTTCGCCAATTGATAGAAGACCAAAGTTTCATTTGTACCAACCTAATATTGCTTTGATTTCAGGAATTGCTTGGGACCATATCAATGTGTTTCCAACGTATGAAAATTATGTGGAGCAGTTTGAAATTTTTATAGGCAAAATTACTAACGGAGGTATTTTAGTTTATAACGAAAATGATTCTGAAGTAAAACGCGTGGCCGAAGCAGCGACAAATCCAATTCGAAAATTAGCGTATCATACTCCTGAATATAGTGTTAGTGATGGAGTAACTCTGCTGGAAACTCCAGAAGGAGCAATGCCTATCGAAGTATTTGGAGCACATAACTTGAATAATTTGGCCGGTGCCAAATGGATTTGCCAAAATATGGGGGTGGATGAAGCTGATTTTTATGAGGCTATTGCAAGTTTTAAAGGAGCTTCTAAGCGTTTGGAAAAAATTTCTGAAGGAAAAGGAAAAGTGGCTTACAAAGATTTTGCACATTCGCCAAGTAAAGTTGCGGCAACCACTAAAGCGGTTAAAGAACAATATCCAGATAGAAAAGTTGTAGCTTGTTTAGAATTGCATACCTATAGTAGTTTGAATGCTGAGTTTTTAAAAGAGTACGAAGGAGCATTAGATAATGCTGATGTCGCAGTAGTTTTTTATTCGCCAGATGCCGTAAAAATAAAACAATTGGAAGAAGTAAGTTATGAGCAAATTGCGAAAGCTTTCAATAGAGAAGATTTGATTATTTATACCAATCCAGTAGAATTCAAGGAATATCTTTTCAATTTAAATCTGGATAATTCAGCATTATTGTTAATGAGTTCTGGTAATTACGGTGGATTGAATTTTGATGAGGTGAAAGGATTAATAGCTTAATTAAGTTTATTGTTTCTTTTTTAGTGTAAGAAAAAGATGTTTTAACTTAAAAGATTTAGAGTTATATTTACGTAATGTAAGTTATGCTAACTGAATCTTTTGCTATGGAAAATAATCATTTCCCAATTAAAAATTGGTCGGAAGACGATAAGCCGAGAGAAAAATTAATGCTCAAAGGCAAAAGTGCATTAAGCGATGCCGAACTGATTGCTATTTTGATTGGTTCTGGTAGCAGAAATGAATCTGCGGTGGATTTAAGCAAAAGGATTTTAGCCAGTGTACAAAATAATTTAAATGCTTTAGGTAAGTTGACTATGTCTCAATTGATGGAATTTAAGGGAATTGGCGAAGCTAAAGCCATTTCGATAATTGCTGCAATGGAATTGGGACGACGCAGAAGAGCAGAGGAAGTGGTTGAGCTGACTAAAATCACTTCCAGTAAGACTGTTTTTGAAATGATGCAGCCTATTATTGGCGAATTACCTCATGAGGAATTTTGGATTTTATATCTGAATAATTCCAATAAGGTGATTTCGAAAAGACAAATAAGTATAGGCGGAATTACTGGAACTTTGGTCGATGTGCGTTTGGTTTTTAAAATGGCGCTTGAAAAAGGAGCTACAGCTTTAATATTATGTCATAATCATCCTTCAGGAACATTGAATCCAAGTGATGCAGACAAACAAATTACAAGAAAAATAAAGGCTGCAGGAGAGAGTTTAGATGTTAAAGTTTTGGATCATTTGATTGTCACTGAAACAAAATATTTTAGCTTTGTTGATGAAGGAATATTTTAAAAGCAAAAATGAAAATTGAGAATATTAAAGATGTTTTTTTTGATTTAGATCATACACTTTGGGATTTTGATAAAAATTCTAAGATTACCTTTGAGAAAATTTTTGCTCAAAAACATCCTGAGGTTTCGATTGATTCTTTTATAACGCATTATATTCCAATCAATCAGGCTTGCTGGAAATTGTATCAATACGATAAAATTAGTCATCAACAATTGCGTTACGATAGGTTAAAATTATCTTTTGATGCCTTGGGTTATGAAATTTCAGATACTGATATAGATCTGATTTCGCAGGAATATATTGATTTGTTAACGGAAAATAACCATCTTTTTGATGGGACATTTGAGATTTTAGATTATTTAATCGGGAAGTATAAGTTGCATGTTATTACCAATGGTTTTGCTCATGTTCAGGTAAAAAAGCTCAATAATGCTAATTTAAGCACTTATTTTTCTACAGTAACTAATTCAGAAATGGCGGGAGTTAAGAAACCAAATCCTATCATTTATGAATTTGCTTTGGATTTGGCAAAGGCCAAAAAAGAAAGCAGTATTATGATAGGTGATTCTATTGAGGCAGATGTTTTAGGAGCCTTAGATGCCGGAATTGATGCTATTTTTTTTAATGAAAACAAGGAAGCTGTAGACAGCAATATCAAACAAATTAATCATTTATTAGAACTTAAAAATTATTTATAATTATGAAAAAACAATTTCTCTTACTTCTTTTGCTTGTTTCCAGTTTTGGAATTGCACAATCTTTAAACGATTATAAAACAGTAATTGTACCTTTAAAATATGATTTTTTAAAAACAGAAAATCAATATAGAATGGCTACTTTATCTAAATTTAATTTGAATAAGGTAGGTTTTGATGTATATTATTCAAACCAAGTTGTTCCAAATGATATCAACAGATGTGCAGTTTTGAATTATGATATAGTTAAAGAGGGGGCGTTTTTAGCAACTAAATTATATGTTACTTTTAAGGATTGTTATGGTAAGATTGTATATCAGTCGGAAATTGGGATGAGTAGAGAAAAAGATTTTCAAGTAGCTTATAATGATGCTTTGAATAAAGCTTTTACTTCTATTTATGAATTAGAATATCAGTACAATGGAGGAGTGAATGCTGTAGTTGAAGAAAAAGTAGAAACTGTAAAGCAATCTGTTCCGGCTACTACTGTTGTTCCAATTCAAGTAGTAAAGAATACTCCGGTAGATCCAAATGAACAACTTTTTGCACAACCTCTAACAGGAGGGAATTATCAGTTGATTGACAGTAAGCCAAGTGTGATTATGAAGATTTATAAAACTTCAGATGTAAATTCTTTCTTGGCTCAAAAAGGAAATCAACAAGGTGTTTTGGTAAAAAAAGAAAACCAATGGTTTTTTGAGTATTACCAAAATGATCAGTTAGTTTCAGAGAAAATAAACGTTAAGTTTTAAAACTAAAAAACGGCTTTCAAATTCAATTTGGAAGCCGTTTTTTTAATAACCGTATTTGTCTTTCCAGCGATTTTTAAGAAATTCTCTTGTTGTTTTTTCCCGAGCGTTCTCTCCAGGAACATATATAGCTGTGTTTGATATTTCGTTTGGAAGGTATTCTTGTTCGGCAAAATTATTAGCATATTCATGCGAATATTTATACTCCTCACCATATCCTAATTCTTTCATCAGTTTAGTAGGTGCATTCCGCAAATGAATAGGAACTGATAAATCTCCTGTTTGTTTTACAATTTGTTGAGCCGTGTTAATAGCCATATACGAAGCATTACTTTTAGGAGAAGTTGCTAAATAAATGGCGCATTGACTTAAAAGAATCCTGCTTTCTGGATAACCAATGGTGCTTACAGCTTGAAAAGTATTATTAGCCATAATCAAGGCTGTCGGATTGGCATTGCCTATATCTTCACTGGCAGAAATGAGTAATCTTCGGGCAATAAATTTTACATCTTCGCCACCTTCAATCATGCGAGCTAGCCAATATACGGCACCGTTAGGATCGCTTCCTCGAATGGATTTGATAAAGGCCGAGATAATGTCATAATGTTGTTCTCCGGTTTTGTCATACAAAACAGTATTTTGTTGGACTAAAGCTAAAACTCTTTCGTTTGTTATAGTAATTTCGTCTCCGGCCGATGCATTTATGACCAATTCGAAAATATTTAATAGTTTGCGTCCATCCCCGCCTGAAAGGCGTAATAAAGCTTCTGTTTCTTTTAATTGGATATTTTTGCTTTTTAGATAAGTATCTGTTTGCATGGCACGCTCCAAAAGTGATTCTAAATCGGCTTTTGTAAACGCATTTAATACATAAACCTGACAACGCGAAAGTAGAGCAGGGGTGACCTCAAAGCTGGGGTTTTCAGTAGTAGCTCCTATCAGAGTAATCCAGCCTTTTTCGACAGCCGCTAACAACGAATCCTGTTGCGATTTGCTAAAACGATGAATCTCGTCAATAAACAAAATAGGATTTTTAGCTGTAAAAAGTCCGCCGCTTTGTTTGGTTTTTTCAATTACATCGCGAATGTCTTTTACGCCTGAATTGATAGCACTCAATATAAAAAAAGGACGTTGTGATTCTTGCGCAATAATTTGAGCTAAGGTGGTTTTTCCTGTCCCTGGTGGTCCCCAAAAAATTAATGACGGAATAATTGCTTTGGCAATTTGTTGCGTCAAGGAGCCATTTGGTCCAACCAAATGGGACTGACTGATGTATTCATCTAATTTTTGTGGGCGTATGCGTTCTGCTAATGGTGCTTCCATGCCGTAAAATTACTATTTTTATTTGAAGCTATTCCTGCTCTCCACTATATCTTTTATCTCGTTTGGTGAACGAGATAAAAGGATGCCGTTGCGATCAGGGCTAAAAAGAATTAATTTCGTTAAAAAAGAATTTGTATGACAAAATAACATTAAATTGGAATTGGTTTCATATTTGCATTTCCATCGATAAAGTTAACTACATGGATAAAAATTTCAAATTTACTAATGCCGTTGTTGGATTGCCACTTTTTTTTGTGTTGTTCCTTTGGTTTGTCTATTGGATTCAAATTCGGTTTGATTTTGATTTCGATGTCAATGGAATTTATCCCCGAACGTTTTCAGGCTTGCAAGGCATAATTTTTAGTCCTTTTATTCATTCCGGTTTAGAGCATTTGTATAATAATTCTATACCTTTATTGGTTTTATTAGCTGCTTTGCAGTTTTTTTACGCCAATTTGTCTTTTAAAGTAATCACTTATGGAATTTTAATTTCAGGAATTATTACTTGGATTATCGGAAGAGAAAATTATCATATTGGTGCGAGTGGTTTAATCTATGTCTTGTTTTCGTTTGTTTTCTTCAAAGGTATTTTTACCAAATATTATCGTTTGGTAGCCTTATCATTAGCTGTTATTATGATGTATGGCGGTATGATTTGGTATGTGTTTCCTAAGATAGATGACAGCATTTCTTGGGAAGGACATTTGGCGGGTTTGCTAACGGGTTTGTTTTTGGCATTGTATTATCAAACTCCGGAATTCAAAAAAGTGCCTAAATACGAATGGGAAATGCCAGATTATAATCCGGACGAAGATAAGTTTATGCAGCGATTTGATGAAAACGGCAATTTCGTGAATCTTCCCAAAGAGGAAGAGTTTGAATTTGACGGTTTTCAAAATTACTATATTTCAAATCAAGAAGTTAATTATGACATCGTTACAAATAAAAAAAACGAATCAGAACCTGAGCTCTAATTCGTTTCTGTATTGTTATCTCCTTTCCCTTTGGGAAGGGTTGGGGGGATGGAATTAACTTCTTTGTCTTACCGCTTCATATAAAAATGCACCACAGGCTACCGAAACATTCAATGAACCAATAGTTCCAAACATAGGAAGTTTAGCTTTTTCGTCTACAATTTTCAATACAGACGGATTGACACCACGATCTTCTGAGCCCATAATGATTGCAACTCCTTCGTTTAAGTTTACATTGTAAATGGTATGTTCCGTTTTTTCAGTTGCTGCAACAGTTTTGATACCGCTTCCTTGCAAAAGAAAAATGGCGTCTTTAATGTGTTCTACTTTACAAATTGGAATATTGAAAACTGCACCTGCGGATGTTTTAACCGTATCGCCATTTACAGGAGCTGAACCTGATTTTTGAATGATTATTCCATTAACTCCAGTGCATTCAGCAGTTCTGATAATAGCACCAAAATTACGTGCATCTGATATTTGATCTAAGATTAAAAATAATGGTTTTTTGCCATTTTCAACAACAGTTTCAATCAAAGCTTCTAAGTCAAAAAATGAAATAGGAGATATACTAGCAACAGCACCTTGATGGTTATTAGGTGTTAATTTATTCAGTTTTTCAATTGGGACATAAGAGAAGTTTACATTAGCTCGTTTCATGACTTTCATCAAGTCTTTCATCAATTCTCCTGATGCTTCTTTCTGAATGTATACTTTGTCTATAGTTGTACCAGCTTGAATTGCTTCAATAATAGCCCTAATCCCGAATATTTGATGTTCTTTTTCCATGGCGCAAATATATAAAAAAAACCATCCTGTTTTAGGATGGTTTTAAAGAGTTTTATAACGTTAAATCGGGTGGCCAGTTACTACCGTCAGTTCGGGTTAATGTAGTGTCTCCATTTTCTCCGTAATCATTTTCCCAGTGGAATGAGATTTTGTCTCCATTTACAACCAGATTAGAAAATGTGAATACTTCATCGTATTGATCTACTCCAGTGTAGGAAATCTTTCCGCATATGTCTTTTAGCTGTACTCCTAAAGCTGTGTTTCCAGGTCCATATAGACCTTCCCAGCCGCCAAACGATGCATCAGAAATATTATAAACACCCCCGCCTTGGTCCTCAAAAGTTACGGTGCCTGTCAAAGGGCCATCGGCGGTTTCTCCAGTTGGCGCTTTGACATTTGTGGTTGTAAATTCATATGTTCCTCCAAGATCGGATGGGCAGGAAACATTGTAAGTTTGAAATAATTTAAACAAATTAGATGTGGCGAGGTTTGAACTAAAATTGTTTGATCCATCATTATTAACCAATTGAACTGTCTTTCCATTTTTTAGAGTTAAAATAGCAGTTATGGTTAATTGGTCACCAGTTTCAAAATCATCTGATGTGTTTATTTCAGTAAAAGCATCAAATATTTTTTGTTTGTTTATTGTTAAAGAATACGGAAGTGTTTGTATGTCTGTTGAGAAGATTCCTTTATACACATTACTTCTGTCAGATTTAATGTATAATCCAATTACATCTAGAGAAGTTACTTCGCCTACCGATTTATTAATTGTAAAACTAAGATTGATATCATCGCCACTTTGTAATGCTACTAAATCAATAAAGGTGTCTGAAGAAGGTGCTTTTTGAATATCAACTACAGCACCATAATCTAAATCTAATTTAGAATCACCTCCGTCATTTTCGCAAGAGAATACTAACATTAGCAATGTTAATATAGCGAATATTTTATTTATATTTTTCATAATATATTTTCATTTATTAGTTATCCCAAAATATTTTATAAGTCGTCGGGTTTTTCTGTGGTGGAGCATTTTTGTTTAGATTCAATTCCGAAAGAGGCCAATAAAGAGATAGTTGGTATTGGTTCTTTAATACTGTGTCTGAGTCATCAATTGGGAAACCATCTCCGTTATCTAATTGGTATTCTGGTAACGTTGAATTCGGATTAGCTAAAATTGGATATCCTGTTCTTCTGTAATCTGTATATTGATCCATAGGATCTCCAAAAGTAGCCACCCATTTTTGAGTCATAATAATCTCTAGTTTTTTATTATCATCTCCGTTGTTGAATTCAGTGATAATATTGTCAATAAAAGTTGTTACATTTGATGATCCAGTTAATTCAGGTATACCTGTTTGTGTAGTTTTGCTGTCTTTGACTACTTTGTCAACTTTTGCAAAACTGGCAGTTATTGCTTGTTGTAAAACAGTTGCAGCGTTACCTGTTGTCAATGTATGAGATTGAATTAATTCTGCTTTGATATATAAATATTCATCGTATGTTAAGATTCTGTGTGGTGCAATTCCTGTTCCAGATGCAACATTAACTACACCGCCTTCGCCATCATCGTATCTTCCTCCACATGGGAAAATACCAGGGTAAGTGTTTGAATTTTCGGCGCTAAAATCTCTCCAAGGGCCTTGGCTACCAAAACGAATACTATAAAAACCAGTTGAAGCATCCCAATAATCTGCTTTTGGATTTCCTGTTGCTGTGTCTCCTAAATCAGGAGGGAATTGTCCTGCTGTAAGTTGGTTAAAGAAATAGTAATTAATTCTAGGATCTTTGTTTCCTTCATGGATATTAGGATTCATCCCCATCATTATTTCGTAAAACCAAGGACTCATATAGGTTGTAAATTGTGAGCCGTTGTATGATTCTAAGAATAAAGGGTTTCTTTCATCTGAGGGAGAGGAGTTGCCTGTGTGTAGAAATTGAAAATCATCATCTATTGACTTAAAGAAATTATTTTCAGTAATTAAAGCTGCAAATCCAGTTTGATCAAATTCAGACGATAGTCGCATTTGATTATATAGTTTTAGTTTAAAAGTATTAGCAAATCGTATCCATTTATCTGTATCTCCTGAATAAAATAAATCATCTGCACCAGGTTCTAGTCCTGAATTTGATTTTAAATTTGTTTTTGCCGTTTCTATTAAAGTTAAAACGGATTTGTAAATTTCTTTTTGATCATCAAATTTAGGTCCTACGGTACCTTCTTTTAGTTTAGTCGCTTCACTATATGGAACATCTCCCCATAAATCAACTGCAACTGACATTAAATAGGCTTTTTCTAATTGTGCAATTCCGAGGTAAATTAAGTCGTTGCTTTCAGTACTTTGTTGGATTAAGCTTTGGATATCTGTTAATGTTAAATATAGGTTGTCCCAATCATTTTGAACTGTGATGTTGTTGACTTTTGTCCCGTATTGATCTTGTTCTTCTCTAACGGTCATCTGATGAGTATATACTTGAAGTACATCTCCTGAATAATCTTGAAAACTTGTAGTCTTTGCTAAAGCAACTTGAGTACTTGTTAATAAGTAGTTAAGCGGAGCTATTGTAGGATTGTCTTTGTCAGTATCAACATTAAGATAGTCGTTACAACTTACTAGAAGTATTGATGTCAATAATAATACAACTATTGAATTATTATTTTTCAATTTTTTTATAAGTTTCATACTGTTTGTTTTAGAATGTTAAATTAATTTTGAAACCAAGTCTTCTTGAGGTTGGTGCTGCAGTAATTTCAATTCCTTGAAGTCTTCCTGAACCAAAACTTGCAATTTCCGGATCGAAATTAGTGTATCTTGGAACATTTGGAGCAAAATACCAGAGGTTAGATCCAAGTATGCTAAAACTCATTTTTCCAAAAGCAGTTTTTTTCAAAATTTTAGAAGGTAAATCATAAGTTAAGCTTATTTCTCTCAATCTGAAAACTGTACCATCATATACAGTTGCTTCATCTACGCTATTTATAGCAAAAGTATTTCCGTTTGTGGATGGAGAAAAATACAAGTCGTTTGCATTGATTTGGGTTGTGTTTGAGATAGGATTGTTTCCTGAATCAACTACAGGGACAACCTTACCTGTGTTATCGTCAATTTGCCCATAATATCCTGGTATAATGTAAGTATGTTCTCTGTCTTCAGTGTCCTTAGTAACACCTCTTCCCAATAATTGTTCAATTGTACTTGATTTAAAATCACCACCTTGTTTCCAATCAAATTGAGTTCTTAAAGAAAAACCTTTATAGCTAAATGTGTTTGTAAAACTCATCTTGAAATCTGCATTAGGATTTCCTATGATACCAGCTTCAGTGTCAGCAAGAATACCTCCGGATCCTGGGTCAATTAAATAGTTTCCTTGGCTGTCTCTGGCAAATTTTGTACCGTAAAATACTCCGTATGGTTGTCCTTTTATTATGTAACCTACTTGAGTTAACCCACCTTCTGATTTGGCTCCACTATTGCTGGCGCTAATTTCTGTTTTGTCAATTCCGTCAGCAATTTCAATAACTTTGTTTACGTTTTTAGTAAAAGTTGTAAATGAAGTCCAATTGAAATTACTATTTTTTATAGGTACTAAAGTTAGCCCAATTTCAATTCCTTTGTTGGTCATCTTGCCAACATTAGTGTTGTAAGTATCGTAACCGGATGAAGTTGGAGTAGTTATAGCGGTAATTAAGTCTGTAGTTGACTTAGTGTATAAACTTAAGTCTAAGGCAATTCGTCTGTTGAAAAATTCTAATTCTGTTCCGATTTCATATTCGTTAGTAAATTCAGGCTTGATTTCTTGATCAGCTAATGATGTACTATTTCCTATTACAGGGTTTCCGTTGAAAGTGTCTCCCAACAGGAATGTGTTACTCAAAAATTCAGCTGGAGCATCATTACCTACTTTTGCATAACTGGCTCTTACTTTTGCAAATGTTAATACATCGCTTTCAATATTGAAAGCATCAGTTAGTATTAATGAAGAGTTAACTGAAGGGTAAAAATAAGAATTGTTATTAACGGGTAGCGAAGAAGAATAATCATTTCTTCCAGTTGCATTTACAAATAAATAATCTTTGTAAGATAGTGTTATGTCAGCAAAAATACCAGCGTTTCTGTATCGTGTTCCATCATCTACCAAACTTGCTATGTTTTTAAAATTTCTTAATGTAAACAAATCGGGTGTTATTATGTTTCTTCCAGCATAAGCAATTCTTGATGTGTTTGTTTGTAAGATGTTATTACCTGCTATAGCTGTAAGTTTTATATCATCAGTAAGTTTGTAGTTAAAGTTTATCAGAAGGGTTGATTCGATATCTTCATTTGTAAAACTATCATCTACTATAAATCCTACTCCACCATATGCAATTGAGTTTTTATCTCGAATTTCTTTTCTGTCTAAAGTATATCTGTTAAACCCAAACCTGTAAGAAGCTGAAATATGTTCATTAAATGAATAATCTAGGTTGATGCCTGCAACTATTCTGTTTGTTTTTGAAATAATTCTATCATGTTTTAAAGACCAGAGTGGATGATCGAATTGATTTCCATTAGGTGTTACAGATGCTCCAGTTACAGGGTTTTCATATGGTAAATTTAAATCCCAGTCTCTTGCGATAAATAGAGTTCTTGCAAAAGCAGAAGAGGCTGATTCGTCAGATGATTGTTGGTCTCCAAAAAAACCACCATTTTGTGAAGTCTTTGAATAACTCATATTTGCACCAACTGTTAATTTATTGGCTAATTTGAAATTTCCACCCATTGCAATTGAGGTTCTGTCATATGAATTGTAGGGTATATATCCGTTTTGATTTAAATTAGATATGGTTGTGTTGAAATTACCATCTTGGCCTGAATAATTAAAGCCTATAGATTGGTCATAAACAGTTCCTGTTCTAAATAAATCCTTAACATTATTAGGTTTAGCTGCATATGGGATTGTGGGACCTAATTCAGGAGCCACTTCAAGAACTGTTGGCCAAGTTGCAACAGTTCCATCATCATTTAAATTATAAACACTTCCAGTTTTTCCAAATTCTGGCCCCCAAGATCCATTTGATGTAGGGCTATATTTAAAATTTGATCCAGCACCATATTTATTTTGGTAATCAGGAAGGTTGGCAATGTTATCTGTATAAATTCCAGTACTTACGTTGACACTAAGTTTATTGTTTTTGTTAGTGTTTGTAGCTCCAGTTTTTGTTGTAATTACTATTACTCCGTTTACCGCTCTGGATCCATATAGAGCTGATGCAGCAGCACTTTTTAGAATATTGATAGAAGCAATATTGTTAGGGTCTAAACTAGATAATGCCGATTCGTATCCTCCTCCACTATTAGTTTGATTGGAAGTTGCGACTGAGGTGTTGTTGTATTTTACTCCATCTACAATAATTAAAGGTTGTGTGTCTTTTGTAAAAGAGTTGATACCTCGTATTGTGATTTGATTAGCAGCTCCAGCTACTCCTGAGGAAACGTTAATGTTTACTCCGGGAACTTTTCCATTGATAGAGCGTAGTAAATCAGGTTCTGAGTTTTCTGTTATTTCAGCAGGTTTTATTGTGCTTACGGAGTATCCTAAGTCTTTGGGTTTTCTTTTTATACCTAGTGCGGTTACAACAACTCCTTCGAGTTCGACTGAGTCTTCTAGAAGTGTAATAGTAATGGTTGTTGTGTTTGCAGGTTTCTCCTGTGTTTTCATTCCAATATAGCTGAAGATCAGTGTTTGTGTTGCTGAAGCTTTGATATTGAATTTTCCATCAAAATCGGTTTGTGTTCCAATTTGTGTTCCTTTAATTAAAACACTTACGCCGGGTAGTGGCAGTCCTGTTTTGTCTAGTACAGTTCCGCTTACATTTCTTCCTTGGGAATAAGAAAGTTGTAATATCATTGCAAGCAACAATGATAGAAAAGAATTGAGTTTTGGGTTCATTGATTGTAGGTTTTGGGTTCTTGATAGCAAAAATCTTAATAAATTGTTAATTTTCCAAGCGGAAGCAAGAATATTTTATGCGCGCATATGAATTTTAACATTTAACAAATTTAAGCTTATATGTTGTAAATTTAAAACTAGTTAATTATTTGTATGGATTTACTGAGGCTATTTAGCTTTTTTTGAGGTGTTGTTTTTTGTTGTTTTGGTGGTTTTAAGAATGGTGTTTGTGTTTCTTGTGTTCTGGTTTTGTTGTGGAGAAAACAATCTATTTGAAAATTAATGAATTAACATTTGTAGAGTAAAAAATAATTTATACATTTGCAACCCCGTAAAAAGCGGGATTTATATTTACATAATAATTTTTAGTATTAATTATGCCAACAATTCAACAATTAGTAAGAACAGGAAGAACTCAGATAACTAAGAAGAGTAAATCGGTTGCTTTAGATTCTTGCCCTCAACGAAGAGGAGTTTGTACGCGTGTTTACACTACTACACCAAAAAAACCAAACTCAGCGATGCGTAAAGTAGCGCGTGTACGTTTGACAAATGGTAATGAGGTAAATGCTTACATTCCTGGTGAAGGTCACAATCTACAAGAGCACTCGATAGTATTAGTTAGGGGTGGAAGGGTAAAAGATTTACCAGGAGTTAGATATCACATCGTTCGTGGTGCACTTGATACGTCAGGTGTGGCTGGAAGAACGCAAAGAAGATCTAAGTATGGTGCTAAACGCCCAAAAGAAGCAAAAAAGTAATTTAAAACGTTAAGAGTTAGAGGTTAGGAGTTAAGGGTTGTGATGAAATGAAAATTGAAGTTTGCAACGTATAACATTTAACGGATAATCCATAACTTTTTATTAAAAAAAAGACATGAGAAAAAGAGCGGCAAAAAAGAGACCACTTTTACCAGATCCAAGGTTTAATGATCAACTGGTAACGCGTTTTGTGAATAACTTAATGTGGGATGGTAAAAAATCTACGGCTTTTAAAGTTTTTTATGATGCAATTGACATTATTGAAACAAAAAAGCAAAATGACGAAAAAACTTCGTTAGAAATTTGGAAAGATGCTTTAACTAACGTTATGCCTCACGTAGAAGTGCGTAGTCGTAGAGTAGGTGGAGCTACATTTCAAATTCCAATGCAAATTCGTCCAGACAGAAAAATTTCTATGGCAATGAAGTGGTTGATACTTTATTCTAGAAGAAGAAACGAAAAGTCAATGGCGCAAAGGTTAGCTTCAGAATGTTTAGCTGCGGCTAAAGAAGAAGGAGCAGCTGTTAAGAAAAGAATGGATACTCACAAAATGGCAGAAGCTAATAAAGCTTTCTCTCACTTTAGATTTTAATTCGTAAGAAATGGCTAGAGACTTAAAATATACAAGAAATATAGGAATTGCGGCTCACATTGATGCTGGTAAAACAACAACAACGGAGCGTATTCTTTTTTACACAGGTAAATCACATAAGATTGGTGAGGTACATGATGGTGCTGCAACAATGGACTGGATGGCACAAGAGCAAGAAAGAGGTATTACTATTACTTCTGCTGCTACAACTTGTGAGTGGAATTTTCCAACTGAGCAAGGTAAGTTATTGCCAGAATCGTTACCGTACCATTTTAATATTATTGATACTCCTGGGCACGTTGATTTTACCGTAGAGGTAAACCGTTCGTTACGTGTATTGGATGGATTGGTTTTCTTATTTTCTGCAGTTGATGGTGTTGAGCCTCAATCAGAAACAAACTGGAGACTTGCTGATCAGTACAAAGTTCCTCGTATGGGATTTGTTAATAAAATGGACCGTCAAGGGTCTAACTTTTTGGCAGTTTGTCAACAAGTTAAAGATATGTTGAAATCAAATGCTGTTGCTATTACTTTGCCAATTGGTGAAGAGAATGATTTCAAAGGAGTTGTTGATTTGGTGAAAAACCAAGCTATTGTTTGGCATGATGCTACTCAAGGTGCGACTTTTGATATCGTTGATATTCCTGCTGACATGGTTGATGATGTGAAGCATTATCGTTCTATTCTTATCGAAGAAATCGCTACTTATGACGAGAATCTTTTAGATAAGTACATGGAAGATGAAAACTCTATTACAGAAGAAGAAATTAACACTGCTTTAAGAGCTGCTGTTATGGATATGGCTATCATTCCTATGATTGCTGGTTCTTCTTTCAAGAATAAAGGAGTTCAATTTATGTTAGATGCGGTATGTAAATATTTGCCATCTCCATTAGATAAAGAAGGAATTCAGGGTATTCATCCTGATGATGCTGAGTTATTGGAAGAGGATCAAACTAAAATCTTGCGTAAGCCAGATGTGAAAGAACCTTTTGCTGCTTTAGCATTTAAAATTGCTACAGATCCATTCGTAGGTCGTTTAGCGTTCTTCCGTGCTTATTCAGGAAGATTAGATGCGGGTTCTTATGTGTTGAATACTCGTTCTGGAAATAAAGAAAGAATTTCTCGTATCTACCAAATGCACGCTAACAAACAGAATCCAATCGAATATATTGAGGCTGGAGATATTGGAGCTGCTGTTGGGTTTAAAGATATTAAGACTGGAGATACATTGTGTGATGAAAAACACCCAATTATTCTTGAATCTATGAAATTCCCTGCGCCGGTAATTGGTATTGCTATTGAGCCTAAAACTAAGGCTGACGTAGATAAGATGGGTATGGCTTTAGCTAAATTAGCTGAGGAAGATCCAACATTTACAGTTAGAACTGATGAGGCTTCAGGGCAAACTATTATCTCTGGTATGGGTGAGCTTCACTTAGATATCTTAGTTGATAGAATGAAACGTGAATTTAAAGTTGAAGTGAACCAAGGTGAGCCTCAAGTTGAATACAAAGAAGCGTTTACAAAATCTGCTCAACATAGAGAAACTTACAAGAAACAATCTGGAGGTCGTGGTAAATTCGGTGATATCGTATTTAGAGTAGAGCCTGCTGATGAAGTTGATGGTAAAGTTCCTGTGGGGTTACAGTTTGTTAATGAGGTAAAAGGTGGTAACGTTCCTAAGGAATATATTCCTGCTGTTGAAAAAGGTTTCAGAGAAGCTATGAAAACAGGTCCTTTAGCTGGTTATCAAGTTGATAGTTTGAAAGTTACTTTGTTAGATGGGTCTTTCCACCCGGTGGATTCAGATGCGCTTTCTTTTGAACTTGCAGCTAGAATGGGTTATAGAGAAGTCGCTAAAGCTGCTGGTGCTGTAATTCTTGAGCCAATTATGAAAATGGAAGTTATTACACCAGAAGAAAACATGGGGGATATCGTAGGTGATATTAACCGTCGTAGAGGTCAGGTGAATGACATGGGAGATAGAAATGGTGCGAAAACTATTAAAGCAGATGTGCCTTTATCGGAAATGTTTGGTTATGTTACAACGTTAAGAACATTGTCTTCTGGTAGAGCTACTTCTACAATGGAATTCTCTCACTATTCAGAAACGCCTTCTAATATTTCAGAAGCAGTAATCAAAAAAGCAAAAGGAAACGCTTAATCTTTAAGAAAATGAGTCAAAAAATCAGAATAAAATTAAAATCTTACGATCATATGTTGGTAGATAAGTCTGCTGAAAAGATTGTAAAAACGGTTAAGACTACCGGAGCAGTGGTAACAGGACCAATTCCTTTGCCAACTCATAAAAAATTGTTTACAGTGTTGCGTTCTCCGCACGTAAACAAAAAAGCAAGAGAGCAATTTGAAGTAATGTCATATAAGAGATTAATTGATATTTATTCATCTTCATCTAAAACTATCGATGCTTTAATGAAATTAGAATTGCCTAGTGGAGTTGAAGTAGAAATCAAAGTTTAAGTTTTTTTCAAGAGTAAATTAGAGCACTTTGTTTAAGTGAAAAAGTTTTTTTGGTTTGTGTGTAAATAAGTTATACTTTTGCACCACTTTTAAAAACAGCTTCACTTAAACGAATGTGTTCTGTTTTTATATTTAATAATTAATAATTAATATTTATGTCTGGGTTAATTGGTAGAAAAATCGGCATGACTAGTCTTTTTGATGAGAAAGGGAAGAATATTCCTTGTACTGTTATTGAGGCAGGTCCATGTGTTGTTACCCAAGTCAGAACCAAAGGTGTTGACGGGTACGAAGCGTTGCAACTTGGTTTCGATGACAAAAACGAGAAACATTCCACAAAAGCGGCTTTAGGTCACTTTAAAAAAGCTGGAACTGTAGCTAAGAAAAAAGTCGTTGAATTCAAAGAGTTTGCAACTGAACAAAAATTAGGAGATCTTATTGATGTTTCTATTTTTGAAGAAGGAGAATTTGTAGATGTACAAGGTGTGTCTAAAGGTAAAGGTTTTCAAGGTGTTGTGAAGCGTCATGGTTTTGGTGGAGTAGGGCAAGCAACTCATGGTCAACACAACCGTTTAAGAGCGCCAGGTTCTGTGGGAGCTTCTTCTTATCCATCTAGAGTGTTCAAAGGAATGCGTATGGCTGGAAGAATGGGAGGAGATAATGTAAAAGTACAAAACCTTAGAGTTTTAAAAGTGGTTGCTGAAAAGAATCTGCTTGTTGTTAAAGGATGTGTTCCTGGGCATAATAACTCTTATGTAATCATCGAGAAGTAATGGAAGTAAAAGTATTAGATTTCAACGGAAAAGATACTGGAAGAAAAGTTCAACTTTCTGATTCAGTATTCGCAATTGAACCAAATAATCATGCTGTATATCTTGATGTTAAGCAATATTTAGCTAATCAAAGACAAGGAACGCACAAGGCTAAAGAAAGAGCTGAAGTTGCGGGAAGTACACGTAAGATTAAAAAACAAAAAGGAACAGGTACTGCTCGTGCGGGTAGTGCAAAAAACCCTTTGTTTAAAGGAGGGGGAACTGTTTTTGGGCCAAGACCAAGAAGTTATTCATTTAAATTGAATAAAAATTTAAAACGTTTGGCTAGAAAATCAGCTTTCTCAATAAAGGCAAAAGAGTCAAATATTATCGTTTTAGAAGACTTTAATTTTGAAGCTCCAAACACTAAAAATTTCATTAACGTTTTGAAAGCTTTAGAGTTAGAAAATAAAAAATCATTATTTGTGTTGGGTAATACCAATAAAAATGTATATTTGTCGTCACGCAATTTAAAAGCGTCTAATGTTGTAAGTGGCTCAGAATTAAGCACTTACGATATATTAAATGCTAATAATTTAGTGCTTTTGGAGAGTTCTTTGGAGGTAATTGAAGAAAATTTAAGTAAATAATAGGATATGAGTATCATAATTAAACCTATAGTAACGGAAAAAGTAACCAAAGAAAGTGAAGTTTTAAACCGTTTTGGATTTGTAGTTAACAAAAAAGCAAACAAAGTTGAGATTAAGAAAGCTGTTGAAGCTGCTTATGGAGTAACTGTTTTGAGTGTTAATACAATTAATGTAAGACCGGATAGAACTACAAAATACACTAAAAGTGGTTTAATCAGTGGAAAGACAAATGCAATTAAAAAAGCAATTGTTCAAGTACAAGAAGGAGAAACAATTGATTTTTACAACAATATCTAAGATATAACAATGTCAGTAAGAAAATTAAAACCTATTACCGCAGGTCAGCGATTTAGAGTTGTGAATGGTTATGACGCCATTACAACTGATAAGCCGGAACGCTCTTTGATAGCGCCGATAAAAAACTCTGGAGGTAGAAATAGTCAAGGAAAGATGACCATGCGTTATACGGGTGGTGGTCACAAGCAGAGATATCGTATTATTGATTTCAAAAGAACTAAAGATGGAATTCCAGCTACAGTGAAATCAATTGAGTACGATCCAAACAGAACTGCATTTATCGCTTTGTTAGCTTATGCTGATGGAGAGAAAACTTATGTAATTGCTCAAAATGGATTGAAAGTAGGTCAGAAATTAGTTTCTGGTGCTGAAGCTCAACCAGAAATTGGTAATACATTACCTTTAAGTAGAGTTCCACTTGGAACTGTGATTTCTTGTATCGAATTGAGACCTGGTCAAGGAGCTGTAATTGCTCGTTCAGCAGGAACATTTGCTCAGTTAATGGCAAGAGATGGAAAATATGCTACAATTAAAATGCCATCTGGTGAAACAAGACTGATCTTGTTAACTTGTTCGGCTACAATTGGAGCGGTTTCTAATTCAGATCACCAATTAGTTGTGTCTGGAAAAGCAGGTAGAACTAGATGGTTAGGAAGAAGACCAAGAACAAGACCAGTAGCGATGAACCCTGTTGATCACCCTATGGGAGGTGGTGAAGGACGTTCTTCTGGAGGTCATCCACGTTCAAGAAACGGAGTACCGGCTAAAGGTTATAGAACTCGTTCTCCGAAAAACCCGAGTAGTAAGTATATCGTAGAACGTAGAAAGAAATAATTAAGATATGGCACGTTCATTAAAAAAAGGACCTTTCGTTCATTATAAGTTAGAAAAGAAAGTTGAAGAGAACATTGCAGGTGGAAATAAAGGAGTGGTTAAGACTTGGTCTAGGGCTTCTATGATTACTCCTGACTTTGTTGGACAGACTATCGCAGTTCATAACGGTCGTCAGTTTGTACCAGTTTACGTAACAGAAAACATGGTAGGTCACAAATTAGGAGAGTTTTCACCAACTAGATCTTTTAGAGGTCATGCTGGAGCAAAAAATAAAGGTAAAAAATAAGAAGCAATGGGAGTTCGTAAAAGAGAAACAGCAGATGCGAGAAAAGAGGCTAATAAGTCTATTGCTTTCGCAAAATTGAATAACTGCCCTACTTCACCTAGAAAAATGCGCTTAGTAGCGGACTTGGTAAGAGGTCAGAAGGTAGAAAGAGCACTTAACATTTTAAGATTCAGTTCTAAAGAAGCATCAAGAAAATTAGAAAAACTATTATTATCTGCAATCAACAACTGGGAGCAAAAAAATAGTGAAGCTAGTTTAGAAGAAGCTGGATTATTTGTTAAAGAGATCAGAGTAGATGGTGGAATGATGTTGAAAAGACTTCGTCCAGCTCCACAAGGTCGCGCACATAGAATTAGAAAACGTTCAAATCACGTAACAATCGTGTTAGGAGCTATTAATAACACACAAGCAAATTAATACAAGATGGGACAAAAGACAAATCCAATTGGAAATAGACTTGGTATCATCAGAGGATGGGACTCAAACTGGTATGGTGGAAATGATTACGGTGATAAATTAGCCGAAGATCACAAAATCAGAAAGTATGTTCATGCTCGTTTATCAAAAGCTAGTGTATCAAAAGTAATCATCGAGAGAACTTTGAAACTTGTAACCGTTACTATCACTACTGCTAGACCTGGTATCATTATCGGAAAAGGTGGACAAGAGGTAGACAAGTTAAAAGAAGAACTTAAGAAAATTACAGACAAAGAGGTTCAGATTAACATCTTTGAAATTAAAAGACCTGAGTTAGATGCTTATTTAGTTGCAACAAGTATCGCTCGTCAAATCGAAAGCCGTATTTCTTACAGACGTGCAATCAAAATGGCTATTGCTGCTTCTATGCGTATGAATGCTGAAGGTATCAAAGTTTTGATTTCTGGTCGTTTAAATGGTGCTGAGATGGCGCGTTCAGAAGGTTTCAAAGAGGGAAGAATTCCTTTGTCAACTTTCAGAGCTGATATTGATTATGCACTTGCAGAAGCTCATACTACTTATGGTAGAATGGGAATCAAAGTGTGGATCATGAAAGGTGAAGTTTACGGAAAGAGAGATCTTTCTCCTCTAGCTGGAATGGATAAAAAACAATCTGGTGGAAAAGGTGGAGATGCTCCTCGTGGTAAATCTAACTTTAACAAAGGTGGGAAACCAGACGCTCGTAAAAGAAAGTAATTTTTAAATTAAAGAAAAATGTTACAGCCTAAAAGAACAAAATACCGTAAGGTACAAAAAGGTAGAATGAAAGGGAACTCTCAAAGAGGGCATGAACTTTCTAACGGAATGTTTGGTATTAAATCTGTTCATGAAGATGGTATGTTTCTTACTTCACGTCAAATCGAGGCGGCTCGTATTGCAGCAACTCGTTACATGAAAAGAGAGGGACAATTGTGGATTAAGATATTTCCAGACAAACCAATTACTAAGAAACCTCTTGAGGTACGTATGGGTAAAGGTAAAGGTGCCGTTGAATATTGGGCAGCTGTTGTTAAACCCGGAAGAATTATGTTTGAAGTTGGTGGAGTTCCATTGTCAGTTGCAAAAGAGGCTTTACGTCTTGCAGCTCAAAAACTACCAGTAAAAACTAAATTCGTTGTTGCTAGAGATTTCGAAGCATAATCTATATTATTATGAAACAATCAGAAATAAAAGATCTTTCTGCAGCACAGTTGCAAGAAAATCTTAGCCAAGCTAAGAAAACATATGCTGACCTAAAAATGGCTCACGCAATATCTCCAATCGAAAATCCACTTCAAATTAGAAGTTTGAGAAGAACAGTTGCGAGATTAGCTACAGAGCTTACTAAAAGAGAGGTGCAATAATTGTAATCTGCGAAAGATGGAAAAAAGAAATTTAAGAAAAGAAAGAATTGGTGTTGTAACTTCTAACAAAATGGATAAATCTATTGTTGTTGCACAAGTAACTAAAGTAAAACACCCATTATACGGTAAATTCGTATTGAAAACAAAGAAATTTGTTGCACATGACGAAACAAATGACTGTAACATTGGAGATACTGTAAGAATTAGCGAAACGCGTCCTTTAAGTAAATCAAAATGTTGGAGATTAGTTGAAATCCTAGAAAGAGCTAAATAATTATGGTACAACAAGAATCAAGACTAAAAGTAGCAGATAACACAGGAGCTAAAGAAGTTTTAACTATCCGTGTTTTAGGAGGTACTAAAAGAAGGTATGCCTCTGTTGGTGACAAGATTGTAGTATCTATAAAAGATTCAACTCCAAACGGAAACGTTAAAAAAGGAGCTGTTTCAACTGCAGTTGTTGTACGTACCAAAAAAGAAGTGAGAAGAGCCGATGGTTCTTATATCCGTTTCGATGACAATGCATGTGTTCTTTTGAACGCTGCAGGGGAAATGAGAGGAACTCGTGTTTTTGGTCCGGTAGCAAGAGAACTTCGTGAAAAACAATTCATGAAAATTGTATCATTAGCACCAGAAGTGCTTTAATTCGCTATAAGATGATAAAGCTAAAAATAAAATCAGGTGACATTGTAAGAGTAATTGCTGGAGATCACAAAGGTGCTGAAGGTAAAGTATTACGTGTTGACCGTGAAAAAAACAAAGCGATTGTTGAAGGTGTAAACATGGTTTCGAAACACACAAAACCAAGTGCAAAAAACCCTCAAGGAGGAATCGTTAAGAAGGAAGCTCCTATTCAAATTTCTAATATCTCTTTAATTGATCCTAAAACTAAGGAAACAACTAGAGTAGGTATAAGAGTTGAAGGAGATAAGAAAGTAAGATTTTCAAAAAAATCTAATCAAGTACTATAGTAATGGCGTATATACCTAGATTAAAAGAGGAATATAAGAGTAGAGTAATCTCTGCTCTTACAGAAGAATTCGGATACAAAAACGTAATGCAAGTTCCTAAATTGGAAAAAATCGTTTTAAGCCGTGGAGTTGGAGCAGCTGTATCTGATAAAAAATTGATTGACTATGCAGTTGATGAGTTAACTAAGATCACTGGACAAAAAGCAGTTTCTACAATCTCTAAGAAAGACGTTGCTTCTTTCAAATTGAGAAAAGGAATGCCGATTGGAGCAAAAGTTACTTTACGTGGAGAAAGAATGTATGAGTTTTTAGATAGACTTATTACTTCTGCTTTACCACGTGTAAGAGATTTTAGTGGTATCAAAGCTACTGGATTCGATGGAAGAGGTAATTATAACCTTGGAGTTTTAGAGCAAATCATTTTCCCTGAAATTGATATTGATAAAGTGAACAAAATTTCAGGAATGGATATCACTTTTGTTACTACTGCTCAAACAGACAAAGAAGCAAAGTCATTATTGGCTGAATTAGGTTTACCTTTTAAAAAGAATTAAGACATGGCTAAAGAATCAATGAAAGCCCGCGAGGTTAAGAGACAAAAAACGGTAGAAAAGTATGCTGAGAAAAGAAAAGCTTTGATAGAGGCTGGAGATTTCGTAGGTTTGCAAAAATTACCAAAAAATGCTTCACCAGTTCGTTTACACAATCGTTGTAAATTAACAGGAAGACCAAGAGGGTACATGCGTCAATTCGGTATTTCACGTGTAACTTTCCGTGAAATGGCTAATAATGGATTGATACCAGGGGTTAAAAAAGCAAGCTGGTAACAAATTGAATTTTAATTGGTTAAAGGTTCAATGAGAAAGGCTCAAAGAAAACCATAACCGCAAATTAATAAATATGAATACAGATCCTATTGCAGATTATTTAACGCGAGTTAGAAACGCTGTGGCTGCAAACCACAAAGTTGTTGAAATTCCGGCATCTAATCTAAAAAAAGAGATAACTAAGATCTTATTTGATCAAGGTTATATCTTGAGTTACAAATTTGAAGAGAACACTGTTCAAGGTTCTATCAAAATTGCTTTGAAGTACGATAAAGATACTAAAGAGCCAGTTATTAAAGATATCCAAAGAATTAGTAAGCCAGGTTTGCGTAAATATTCAAGTTCTGCAAACATTCCTAGAATCCTTAACGGATTGGGTATTGCTATTGTTTCTACATCAAAAGGTTTGATGACTGGAAAGAAAGCTAAGCAATTAAATGTAGGTGGTGAAGTAATTTGCTACGTATACTAATTTAAAAAGACTTATTAAGATGTCAAGAATAGGAAAAAGTCCAATTGTAATCCCTGCTGGAGTAACTGTTGAAGTTAAAGACGGTATCATTACAGTAAAAGGAAAAAATGGTCAACTAACACAGGAGTTTTCGGATGTAACTGTAAAAGTTGAAGGTGATCAAGTTCTAGTTGAAAGATCATCTGATCATAAAGATCAAAGAGCAAAACACGGTTTATATAGATCTTTAATCAATAACATGATTGTTGGTGTAACTGATGGCTTTACAAAATCATTGGAATTGGTAGGAGTAGGTTATAGAGCTTCTAACCAAGGACAAAAATTAGATTTAGCTCTTGGATTTTCTCACAATATTGTTTTAGAAGTTGCTCCAGAAGTAACCGTTGAAACTATATCTGAAAAAGGTAAGAACCCAATTGTAAAATTAACATCATTTGACAAACAACTTTTAGGAGCTGTTGCTGCGAAAATCAGAGGTTTCCGTAAGCCAGAACCATACAAAGGAAAAGGTGTTAAATTTGTAGGTGAAGTATTAAGAAGAAAAGCAGGTAAATCAGCTTAAAAAATAAGATTATGTCATTAACAAAACCTGAAAGAAGACAGAGAATCAGATTCAGAATCAGAAAAACGATAAGTGGTACTGCTACTAATCCAAGATTATCTGTATTTAGAAGTAACAAAGAAATTTACGCTCAATTAATTGATGACGTAAATGGAGTTACATTATTATCTGCTTCTTCAAGAGAGAAAGAAATAGGAAAAGGTACTAACGTTGAAGTTGCGGCTGCAGTTGGAAAACTTGTTGCAGAAAAAGCGTTAAAAGCTGGGGTTGAAACAGTAAAATTCGATAGAGGAGGATACTTATACCACGGTCGTATTAAATCATTAGCAGAGGGCGCAAGAGCCGCTGGACTTAAATTCTAATATATTATGTCTAAATACAAAAATGTAGAATTAGTAAAACCAAGTGGTCTTGAATTAAAAGATCGTCTGGTAAGTGTAAATCGTGTTACTAAGGTTACAAAAGGAGGTAGAGCTTTTGGTTTTTCTGCTATTGTAGTTGTAGGTGATGAAAATGGAGTAGTTGGACACGGATTAGGAAAATCTAAAGACGTTTCTGAAGCAATTGCGAAAGCAGTAGAAGATGCTAAGAAAAATTTAGTGAGAATTCCTTTGAATGGTCAATCAGTTCCTCACGAACAAAAAGGTAAATTTGGTGGTGCACGTGTGTTTTTAATTCCTGCTTCTCATGGTACAGGAGTTATTGCTGGTGGAGCTGTTCGTTCAGTTCTTGAATCAGTAGGTATTCACGATGTATTATCAAAATCTCAAGGATCATCAAATCCTCACAACGTAGTGAAAGCAACTTTTGATGCTTTATTACAAATGAGAAGTGCTCACACCGTTGCAAAACAAAGAGGAGTATCTTTAGAAAAAGTTTTTAAAGGTTAATCAAGGAAATTATGGCTAAATTATTAGTAAAACAAGTTAGAAGTAAAATCAACTGTCCACTTGATCAAAAAAGAGGATTAGAGGCTTTAGGTCTACGTAAAATGGGTCAAGTTGTAGAACATGACTCAAACCCTGCAATCCTTGGGATGATAAACAAAGTTAAACACTTAGTTTCTGTTGAAGAAGCTAAATAACAAATAACTGTTATGAATTTAAGTAACTTACAACCAGCTGAAGGGTCAACACACAATCAAAATAAAAGATTAGGTAGAGGAGAAGGTTCTGGAAAAGGTGGTACCGCTGCACGTGGACACAAAGGAGCAAAATCTCGTTCTGGATATTCTAAAAAGATTGGTTTTGAAGGTGGACAAATGCCACTTCAAAGACGTGTTCCTAAGTTTGGTTTTACAAACATCAATCGTAAAGAATACGAAGGTGTAAATCTTGATACACTTCAATTATTGGTAGATAATGGAATTGTTACTGATACTGTTGATATGACAGTTTTTGTTGCAAACCGTTTGGCTACTAAGAATGAAATTGTAAAGATTTTAGGAAGAGGAGAATTGAAAGCTAAATTAAAAGTAACTGCTCACAAATTTACTGCTACTGCAAAAGCTGCTATTGAAGCTGCTGGTGGAGAAGCTGTAACAATATAATTTTTCAATTAATATGAAGAAATTTATTGAATCAATAAGTAATGTTTGGAAAATCGAGGAACTAAAAAACAGAATCCTAATCACTTTAGGTTTGCTATTAGTTTATCGTTTTGGAGCTCACGTTACTCTTCCAGGAATTGACGCTACACAATTAAACAGTTTAGCTGGCCAAACCAAAAATGGTATTGGATCTATCTTAGATATGTTTACTGGAGGAGCTTTTTCTAAAGCGTCAGTTTTTGCTTTAGGAATTATGCCTTATATTTCTGCATCTATCGTTGTACAGTTAATGGGAATAGCTATTCCTTATTTGCAAAAATTACAAAGTGATGGAGAAAGTGGTAGAAAAAAGATTAACCAAATTACACGTTGGTTGACTATTGTAATTACTTTAGTTCAAGGGCCTACGTATATTTATAATCTTTACAGAACTTTACCAAGTAGTGCATTTTTATTAGGTTTTAATTCTTTTGAATTCTTATTTTCTTCAGTAATTATCTTAGTTACAGGTACAATTTTTGCCATGTGGTTGGGAGAAAAAATAACTGATAAAGGAATTGGTAATGGTATTTCGCTATTAATTATGGTGGGTATTCTTGCAAGATTTCCTCAAGCATTTATTCAAGAATTTACAACTAGAGTTACTAATAACAATGGAGGTCCAATGTTGTTAGTAGTTGAAATAATTATTTGGCTTTTAGTTATCATTGCGTGTGTATTGTTAACTATGGCTATTCGAAAAATACCAGTTCAGTATGCTCGTCGTACTGCTTCTGGTGATTTTGAACAAGATATGTTAGGTGGAAATAGACAATGGATTCCTTTGAAGCTTAATGCTTCTGGAGTTATGCCTATCATTTTTGCGCAAGCAATTATGTTTATACCTGCTGCTGTAGCAGGGTTGTCTAAATCTGACGCTTCACAATCTATTGTAGGTGCTTTTAGTAATATGTTCGGTTTTTGGTATAATTTGGTTTTTGCAACATTGATTGTTGTATTTACTTTCTTTTATACTGCAATTACGGTTCCTACTAATAAAATGTCAGATGATCTTAAAAGAAGTGGAGGTTTTATTCCTGGTGTTAGACCTGGAGCTGAAACATCTGATTTTCTTGACAAAGTGATGTCTTTGATAACTTTTCCAGGTTCTTTATTTCTTGCTCTAATAGCTGTGTTCCCAGCGATAGTTGTAAGTCTTATGGATGTTCAACAATCTTGGGCAATGTTTTTTGGAGGTACCTCGTTAATTATTATGGTAGGTGTTGCAATTGACACAATTCAACAGATCAATTCATACTTGTTGAATAAACATTATGATGGTTTAATGAAAAGCGGAAAAAATAGAAAAGCAGTAGCTTAATTTTATGGCAAAACAATCAGCAATAGAACAAGACGGATCAATCATTGAAGCATTGTCAAATGCTATGTTCCGTGTAGAATTAGAGAATGGACATGTTGTAATTGCTCATATTTCTGGAAAAATGCGTATGCATTACATCAAATTATTACCTGGTGATAAAGTGAAATTAGAAATGAGTCCTTACGATTTGTCTAAAGCAAGAATTACTTATAGATATTAAAGATATTCACAATGAAAGTAAGAGCATCAGTAAAAAAGAGAAGTGCCGAGTGCATTATCGTACGTAGAAAAGGAAGATTATACGTAATAAACAAAAAGAATCCTAGATTTAAACAAAGACAAGGATAATTATGGCAAGAATAGCAGGGGTAGATATCCCAAAAAACAAGAGAGGTGTTATTGCACTTACCTACATCTTCGGATTAGGAAAAAGTAGAGCTATAGAGATTTTAGAGAAAGCTCAAGTTAGCCAAGACAAAAAAGTTCAAGACTGGAATGATGACGAGATTGGAGCAATCCGTGAGGCAGTTTCTTCTTTCAAAATTGAAGGAGAATTGCGTTCAGAAATTTCTTTGAACATTAAACGTTTAATGGATATTGGATGTTATAGAGGTATTCGTCACAGAACTGGTCTTCCTTTAAGAGGGCAAAGAACTAAAAATAACTCTAGAACTAGAAAAGGTAAAAGAAAAACTGTTGCTAACAAGAAAAAAGCAACTAAATAATAAGTAATATGGCTAAAGCAACTACAAAAAAACGTAAAGTTATCGTTGAATCAACGGGAGAAGCTCATATTTCTGCTACCTTCAATAACATCATCATTTCTTTGACAAACAAAAAAGGTGAAGTTATTTCTTGGTCTTCAGCTGGTAAAATGGGTTTTAGAGGTTCTAAAAAGAACACTCCATACGCAGCTCAAATGGCCGCAGAAGATTGTAGTAAAGTAGCTCTTGAAGCTGGATTGAAAAAAGTTAAGGTTTATGTAAAAGGACCAGGAAACGGACGTGAGTCTGCTATCCGTTCTATTCATAACGGTGGAATCGAAGTAACTGAAATTATCGACGTTACTCCAATGCCACACAACGGATGTCGTCCTCCAAAGAGACGTAGAGTTTAATAATATAATTTAAGTATAACTAGGTAGAAACACGATTATCGAAGGATATGACCTGAATTCATAATCTCTACCTTAATTAATTCATTGAAATGGCAAGATATACTGGTCCTAAAACTAGAATTGCTCGTAAATTTGGCGAAGCAATCTTCGGAGATGATAAATCTTTCGAAAAAAGAAATTACCCTCCTGGACAACACGGGATGGCTAAAAAAAGAGGTAAAAAATCTGAATATGCTATCCAGTTAATGGAAAAGCAAAAAGCTAAATATTCTTATGGAATTTTAGAAAAACAATTCAGAGGTTTATTCAAAAAAGCATCAGCTACTAAAGGTGTTACTGGTGAAGTTCTTTTACAATTATGTGAGGCAAGATTGGATAACGTAGTTTTTAGAATGGGTATTGCTCCTTCTAGAAGAGGTGCTAGACAATTAGTTTCTCACAGACACATCACTGTTAATGGTGAAGTTGTAAATATTCCTTCTTACCACCTTAAACCTGGTGATAAAGTTGCAGTTCGTGAAAAATCTAAATCTTTAGAAGCTATCGAACGTTCTTTATCTAATTCAAGTCAAGTTTATGAATGGATTACTTGGAACAATGACGTTAAAGAAGGTACTTTCGTTGCTGTACCGGCTAGACTTCAAATTCCAGAAAACATTAAAGAACAATTAATCGTAGAGTTGTACAACAAATAATAATTGACTTAGTCGAAATTTATGGCAATATTTAATTTTCAAAAGCCCGATAAAGTTATCATGATCGATTCAACCGATTTTGAAGGTAAATTCGAATTTAGACCTTTAGAACCTGGTTATGGATTGACTGTTGGTAATGCACTTAGAAGAGTTTTGCTTTCAGCATTGGAAGGTTATGCAATTACATCTGTCCGCATAGAAGGTGTAGATCATGAGTTTTCTACTATTTCAGGAGTTGTTGAAGATGTTACCGAAATTATCCTTAATCTAAAACAAGTACGTTTCAAACGTCAAATTGAAGATATCGATAATGAATCAGTTTCTATTTCTGTTTCAGGTAAAGATCAGTTAACAGCAGGTGATTTTCAAAAATTTATTTCAGGTTTCCAAGTTTTGAACCCAGAACTTGTAATTTGTAATTTAGATCCAAAAATCAAATTGAATCTTGATTTAACAATCGAGAAAGGTAGAGGATATGTTCCTGCTGAGGAGAACAAAAAACAGAATGCTGCAATTGGAACTATTTTTACTGATTCTATTTTTACACCTGTTAAGAATGTAAAATATGCAATCGAGAACTTCCGTGTAGAGCAAAAAACAGATTATGAAAAATTAGTTTTCGAAATTAAAACTGATGGTTCTATCAATCCTAAAGATGCTCTTACTGAAGCTGCAAAAGTTTTAATTCACCATTTCATGTTGTTCTCTGACGAAAGAATTACACTTGAGGCTGATGAAATTGCACAAACAGAATCTTATGACGAAGAGTCATTACATATGAGACAATTGCTTAAAACTAAGCTTGTTGATATGGATTTGTCTGTGAGAGCCTTAAATTGTTTGAAAGCGGCTGAAGTTGATACACTTGGTGATTTAGTATCATTCAATAAAAATGACTTAATGAAGTTCCGTAATTTCGGTAAAAAATCTTTAACAGAACTTGATGAATTAGTAGCTGTGAAGAATTTGACTTTCGGAATGGATTTAACGAAATACAAACTAGATAAAGAATAAATTACTCATATTTTGCTCTCCATAGAGGATAGAAGCAAGATGAGGGGTTAAAAAAACACGTCATGAGACACGGAAAAAAATTCAACCACTTAAGCAGACAGACTGCACATAGAAAATCTATGTTGGCTAATATGGCTTGTTCTCTTATTGAGCACAAACGTATTAATACTACTGTTGCTAAAGCAAAAGCGCTTAAACAATTCGTTGAGCCGCTTATAACAAAATCTAAAAATGATACGACTCACAATCGTCGTATTGTTTTTGCTAACTTGCGTAGCAAATATGCTGTAACTGATTTATTCAGAGACGTTGCTGCTAAAGTTGGTGACCGTCCAGGTGGATACACTCGTATCATTAAAGTTGGAAATCGTTTAGGAGATAATGCTGATATGGCAATGATCGAATTAGTAGATTTTAACGAACTTTACAACGGAGGTAAAAAAGAAGTTAAAAAAGCAAAAAGCCGTCGTGGTGGTAAAGCTAAGAAAACAGAAGAGGCTCCTGCTACTGAAGCTCCTGCTGCTGAAACTGAAACTACTGACGAAACTGCTGAATAATTATGAAAATAATCATTCAATAAAATCAAGGATAAACTATTTTTTAGTTTATCCTTTTTTTTTGATTTTTTATTACCCAATACAAGTAGTGTTGGCTAGTTACAACTTTAAGAAATCGGATTTTAAAATAATTTTTTAAAATTGTTGCTTTCGCTGCTTTAATGAATTAAATTTGCACCATATTTAACAACAAATGAAATACACAACACGAAAAAGCGCCATCCTTTTATTAAGTGACGGAACTATATTCCACGGAAAATCTATCGGAATCAGCGGAACCACTTTTGGTGAAGTATGTTTTAATACTGGAATGACCGGTTATCAAGAAATTTTTACCGATCCATCTTATTTTGGACAAATTATGGTAGCTACCAACGCGCATATTGGAAACTATGGCGTTAATGAAACCGAAGTAGAATCAAACGGAATTAAAATTGCTGGTTTGGTTTGTAAAAATTTCAGTTTTAACTATTCAAGAGAAGATGCCTCTGGAAGCTTGGAAGATTATTTTGCTAAACAAAATTTAATCTGTATCTCTGATGTAGATACTCGTGCTTTAGTAAGTTATATTAGAGAGCATGGGGCTATGAATGCCGTAATTTGCACTGATGACACTCCAATTGAAGAATTAAAAGCTGCTTTGGCTAGTGTTCCGGATATGGAAGGTTTGGAATTAGCATCTAAAGTATCTACTAAGGAACCTTATTTTTATGGAGATGAAAATGCAACATATAAAGTTTCTGCTTTAGATTTAGGAGTTAAAACAAATATTCTTCGTAATCTGGCAAAAAGAGATTGCTATATCAAGGTGTATCCTTATGATTCTTCTTATGCTGATTTAGCTTCATTTAATCCTGATGGATTCTTTTTGTCTAATGGACCTGGAGATCCAGAACCTTTAGAGAGTGCTATTGGAGTAGCTAAAGAAATTTTGGCAAACAATAAGCCTTTATTCGGAATTTGTTTAGGACATCAAGTAATTGGTTTGGCAAATGGAATTTCAACGTATAAAATGTTTAATGGTCACCGTGGAATTAACCATCCTGTAAGTAATTTGATTACTGGTAAAGGAGAAATAACTTCTCAAAATCACGGTTTTGCGGTAAATAGAGAAGAATTAGAAGCGAATCCGGAAATGGAAATTACGCATCTTCATTTAAATGACGGTACTGTAGCGGGAATGAGAATGAAAAACAAAAATTGTTTTTCTGTTCAATACCATCCAGAAGCTAGTCCAGGACCACATGATTCTTCTTACTTATTTGATCAATTTGTACAGAATTTGAAAAAGTAATTTTTTAGATAAAATGAAAAAGACCCAACAGCAATGTTGGGTCTTTTTTTGTTTTAAGTAGTTCTGGTGGTCTTTATTTGTAAATTTTATTTTAAATTATGTTTAAAAAAAACTTTTATAACGTTTTCGTTGATAACGAATGAAAAAAATAGTGCTTTGTTTGAAAAACTTAGAATATATTTGTAACCGAAAATTTAAAAACTAAGTAATATGAGTATTATTATCAAAATTCATGCAAGACAAATTCTTGATTCAAGAGGTAATCCTACTGTAGAAGTAGATGTAATTACAGAAAATGGTGTTTTAGGTAGAGCTGCTGTACCTTCTGGAGCTTCAACCGGAGAGCACGAAGCTGTAGAGTTACGTGATGGAGGAAAAGCTTTTTTAGGAAAAGGAGTTTTAAATGCAGTGAACAATGTTAATACTGTTATTGCTGAAGAATTAGTAGGAACGTCAGTTTTTGAACAAAATCTAATCGATCAAATGATGATTGATTTAGACGGAACTCCAAATAAATCTAAATTAGGAGCTAATGCAATTTTAGGAGTTTCTTTAGCTGTGGCTAAAGCTGCTGCTGCTGAACTAGGATTGCCTTTATACAGATATGTAGGTGGAGTTTCTGCTAATACATTGCCTGTTCCAATGATGAACATCATCAACGGTGGTTCGCACTCTGATGCGCCTATTGCTTTCCAAGAATTCATGATTTTTCCAGTAAAAGCAACTTCATTCTCTCACTCTATGCAAATGGGTACTGAGATTTTTCATAACTTGAAAAAAGTGTTACACGACAGAGGTCTTTCTACAGCTGTAGGTGACGAAGGTGGATTTGCTCCAAACTTAGCTGGTGGTACTGAAGATGCTTTAGATACTATTAAGTTAGCAGTTGAAAAAGCAGGATATTCTTTTGGTGATGAAATTATGATTGCTTTAGACTGTGCTTCTGCTGAATTTTATGTAGATGGTAAATACGACTACACAAAATTTGAAGGAGAAACTGGAAAAGTAAGAACTTCTGCTGAACAAGCTGAATATTTAGCTGAATTAACTACTAAATACCCAATTATCTCTATCGAAGATGGTATGGATGAAAACGACTGGGAAGGTTGGAAATTATTAACTGAAAAAATTGGTGATAAAGTTCAATTAGTAGGTGATGATTTGTTTGTAACTAATGTTCAACGTTTGTCAACTGGTATTGAAAAAGGAATTGCTAACTCAATCCTTATTAAAGTAAACCAAATTGGTACTTTGACAGAAACGATTGCAGCAGTAAATATGGCTAAAAATGCGGGTTATACTTCAGTAATGTCTCACCGCTCTGGAGAAACTGAAGATAATACTATTGCTGATTTAGCTGTAGCATTAAACTGTGGTCAAATTAAAACAGGTTCTGCTTCTCGTTCTGACCGTATGGCTAAATACAATCAATTGTTAAGAATTGAAGAAGAATTAGGGAACACAGCTTATTTTCCTGGATTAAAAGCATTCAAAATAAAATAAGAATAACAATTTGTTATTTTTTAAAAGCCACTCTTATTAAAAGAGTGGCTTTTTTTTTCAAATTTAACAATATCACTAGTTTTTTCTCTTTTTAATTAATGTTATTATCCTTAGATTTGGTAAATTATTAAGTGTAAAGATTTATTTCAAATTATTATGTCAAAAACAGCTATATTAGAGATTGATGGTAAGAAGTATGAGTTTCCTGTTATTAAGGGAAGTGAGAACGAAGAAGCTATCAATATTAACAAATTAAGAGATTTAACAGGGGCAATTACTATTGATCCAGGTTTTAAAAATTCAGGTTCTTGTACTAGTGGAATTACATTCTTAGATGGAGAATTGGGAATTTTACGCTACAGAGGATATGCTATTGAAGATTTAGCAGATCAGGCGAACTTCTTAGAAGTTTCTTATCTTTTGATTTTTGGCGAATTGCCAACAGCTGCTCAATTGGAACAATTTGAAACAGATATTAGAAAGCATACCTTAGTAAATGAGGAAATGAAAGGTATTATTGATGGCTTCCCTAGAACAGCACATCCAATGGGTGTTTTAGCTGCTTTAACAAGTGCATTGACTGCTTTTAATCCAAAATCGGTAAATGTTGAAAATGAAAAAGAATTGTACCAGGCAGTTTGCAAAACTATGGGTAAATTTTTGGTAATTGCAACTTGGACTTACAGAAAAAGTATGGGATATCCATTGAATTATTATGATAATACAAAAGGATATGTAGAAAACTTCATGAAGTTGATGTTTGAATTGCCTACGGAGCCTTATAAACTAAGCCCAGTTGTAACTGAAGCTTTAGATAAATTGTTTATTCTTCATGCTGATCATGAGCAAAACTGTTCTACATCTACAGTAAGAATGGTAGGTTCTTCTCATGCAGGTTTATTTGCTTCAATTTCTGCAGGTGTTTCCGCCTTATGGGGGCCATTGCATGGAGGTGCTAATCAGGCAGTTTTAGAAATGTTGGAAGAAATTCACAAAAACGGAGGAGATACTGAAAAGTATTTAGCTAAAGCAAAAGATAAAAATGATCCATTCCGTTTAATGGGATTCGGACATAGAGTGTATAAAAACTTTGATCCTCGTGCTAAAATTATTAAAAAGGCAGCTAATGAAGTGTTAGGTACTTTAGGAGTTGATGATCCAATTTTAGATATCGCTAAAAAATTAGAAGCAGCAGCTTTAGAAGATGAGTATTTCAAAGCAAGAAATCTATATCCAAACGTTGATTTCTATTCTGGAATTATTTACAGAGCTTTAGGGATTCCTACTGATATGTTTACAGTAATGTTTGCTATTGGTAGATTACCAGGTTGGATTGCGCAATGGAAAGAAATGCGTGAAAACAAAGAGCCAATTGGAAGACCAAGACAAATTTATACAGGTTCTGCTTTAAGAGAGTTTAAAAGACCTCAATAATCGAATCTTAAAAATAATGAAGCTTCACTGAAAAGTGAGGCTTTTTTTTATCTTAGAAAATAGCAATTAATATTATTTTTTGAATTATATGAAACAAGTTAGTAATTCAGTTTTGATGATACGTCCGGTGGCTTTTAGAATGAATGAGCAAACCACAGAAAATAATCACTTTCAAAAAGAATTAAGCGGTATGTTTCCTGCTGCAATTAATGCTAAAACCCAACAAGAATTTGATGCCTTAGTAGGGCAGTTAAAAGAAGTTGGTGTTAATGTTATAGTAGTTGACGATACTTTAGATACAGATACGCCAGATAGTATTTTTCCAAACAATTGGGTTTCTTTTCATGAAAATGCAGATGTTGTTTTGTATCCTATGTTTGCCGAGAATCGGAGAGAGGAACGTCGGGAAGATATTTTTGATCTTTTGGAAGGAAAGGGTTTTGTAATTGAAAATACTATCGATTTTACTTCGGCAGAAGAGGATGGTCTTTTTCTGGAAGGAACGGGTAGTTTGGTTTTAGATAGGGCTAATGCTAAAGCCTATTGCGCCTTGTCTCCAAGAGCTGATGAGGAGCTGTTTATTGAGTTTTGTGAAGATTTTGATTGTGCTCCTGTAATTTTTGAAGCCTTTCATACTGTAGACGGTCAAAAAAAATTAGTGTATCATACTAATGTGATGATGAGTATTGGGGAGTATTTTGCAGTTATTTGTGCCGATATGATTGCTGATAAAAAAGAGCGAAAAATGGTTTTAGATAACCTAAGAGATGACGGAAAGGAGTTGATCTTGATTAATGAGAAGCAAGCAGAGCAGTTTGTGGCTAATGTATTGGAAGTGTCAGGAGCAAATGATACAAGATATATTGTAATGAGTACAACGGCTTTAGAGTCGCTCAGTGTAAATCAAAAAAATCAATTTGAAAAATACGGAACCATTTTAAGTGCTAATTTACAAACCATAGAAACTTGTGGAGGAGGAAGTGCTAGATGTATGATGGCTGAAATTTTCTTGCCAAAGAGTTAAATGACTAATTACGTTAGTTTGGTTTTTATAAAACAATACTAGTTGTATTTTCACTACTTTTGTGAAAAATAATACGAAATGAAAAATAAAAAAACTTTGGTTCTTGGAGCCTCTACAAAGGTTCATAAACCAGTGTTTAAAGCAATAGAGATGCTTGTGGAAAAAGAGCATTCTGTTTTAGCGATTGGTCAAAATCAAGGCGAAGTTGCAGGAGTTAAAATTAGAACGAAAGCAATTCCTTTAAAAAATATCGATACGATTACTTTGTATTTGAATGCTAAAAATCAACGCGATTATTACAATTATATAGTTGAAGCGCAGCCTAAGCGTGTTATTTTTAATCCAGGGGCAGAAAACCCAGAATTGTATCAACTTTTAGAATTGAATAACATTAAGGTTGAAGTAGCTTGTACTTTAGTTTTATTGACTACAAATCAATATTAATATTTAGTCCATTGTAATAAATAATAGTATAGCCATCTTGTTTAGAAGATGGCTTTTTGGTTTTAAAGGCATCTTTGTTTTGAAACACAATTAGATTTTGGTAACGTTTTGAAATTAATAATAAGTTCAAGAAAGGATTTAATTTGTAGATGAAATGGATTTAATAATTTTACTAAAAGCTAAAAAGGGATTTTGAATAATTAATTATTTCAATAAACAAATTGTTACATTTGCAACTATGGAATTTTCTTCAAAATTATTAGAAAAAGCGGTAAATGAGATTTCGCAATTGCCAGGAATCGGTAAGAGAACGGCTTTACGGTTAGTATTGCATTTATTAAAACAACCTAAAGAGCAAACGGGTTTTTTAACTCAGGCGCTCGTGGCTATGCGTGAGGAGATTAAGTTTTGCGAAAGCTGTCATAATATATCTGATACTGCTGTTTGCGAGATATGCAGTAATACAAATAGAAATCATCAACTGGTATGTGTGGTTGAAGATATTAGAGATGTTATGGCTATTGAAAACACGGGGCAGTTCAAAGGAATTTACCATGTTTTAGGAGGGAAAATCTCGCCAATAGACGGAGTGGGACCAAGCCAACTCAAGATTTCAACCTTGGTAGAAAAAGTAAGGTCAGGAAAGTTGACCGAAGTTATTTTTGCATTGAGTTCTACGATGGAGGGCGATACCACGAATTTTTATATTTACAAACAAATCTCCGATTCGGATATTATGATTTCTACTATTGCCAGAGGAATTGCAGTGGGGGATGAACTGGAATATGCTGACGAAGTGACTTTAGGCCGGAGTATTTTGCAACGATTGCCTTTTGAAAAGGCTATTAAGAATAATTAAGCGGTTTAATAATAACGAGGCTTTTAATATCGTAAATGAAAAGTTATATTTGTTATCTAAAATAATAAAATGGGGAAGTATCTATTTGGTTTATTGTTAAGCATTAGTGTGTTGTTTTCTTCCTGTATTTCAACAAGGGATTTGATTTATTTACAAAATAAAAATGAAACCGATGTAGAGCCAACTATTTCGGCGGTAGTTTCTAAACCATATCGTCTGCAATCTAATGATGTGTTAAGTATTAGTATAAAAGCAAATGACCCAAAATTAGTTGAAATTTTTAGTACTACTAATCAAGGAGAAGCAGGAAAGTCAGAGTCGGCTTTGTATTTTAATGGTTTTACAGTTGATGATCACGGAAATATTAGAATGCCTATTTTAGGAGAGTTAAATGTAATAGGTTATACGCTTGACGAAGTTAGACAACGTATAGAAAAACAATTGTTAGACGAGTATTTTAAGAAAGAAGCTAATATTTTTGTAATAGTAAAATTAGCTGGTTTTCGTTACACCATTAATGGCGAAATTGGAAGTACCGGAACTAAAACCTTATTTCAGGAACACGTAAATATTATGGAGGCTATTGCAAATGCCGGCGATATTTCTCTACTAGGTGATAGAAAAGCAGTTACCATTATCCGGAAAACACCAACAGGAAATGAGATGCATAACCTTGATTTGACTGATGCTAATGTGGTGAATTCACCTTATTATTATTTGCAACCCAATGATTATATTTATATAAAACCTTTAAGACAAAAAACTTGGGGTACAGGAAAAACAGGTATAGAATCATTAGGAACCGTGTTTACTTTGATATCGTTAGGAACAACTATTTTTTTATTATTAAAAAGATAAAATACATTTCGAAAAAATGTTAGATATAAAAGATTTTTCTCTTTTTGAAAACCAGGTTAGTTTTGACTTCAAAGGCTTGCTGTTAAAAATATTGAGTTATTGGAAATGGTTTATAGTCAGTTTGATTATTGCCTTTACAATTGCTTATCAGGTAAATATTCGTAAAGAGAAAATTTATCAAATGGAGACTTTAATTTCTGTTAAAGAAGAAAGTAATCCGTTGTTTACTTCAAATACCAGTTTAACGTTCAATTGGGGTGGCGTTTCAGATCAAATGCAAACCATTTCTACGACCTTGCAATCTCGTTCTCACAATGAATTAGTAGTCGATCAATTGCAGTTTTATATTGACTATTTAAAACAGGAAAAGTACAATATGGTTGATGCCTATGGTGTTGTTCCTTTTTATGTAACTATTGATAAAAACAAAGGGCAGTTATCAGGAAACTTGATTAGTATTACTTTTTTGAGTGAATCAGAATATCAAATAAAAATTCCGTTTCAAGCTAGTTCAGCTTCGTTAATTACGTATTCTGATAATTCTTATAGTTCTACAGCTGTTGAAGTAGGAGATTTTGTCAAAAAATATAAAGTAGGCGAAGAAGTTTCTTTACCTTTTTTGCATTGGAAATTACAAATAAAAGACAATCCAGGTTTTTATAAAGACAAAGAGTATTTTGTAAGATTCAATAATTTTAATGGAACAGTTGGACGGTACAGAGGAATTAATGTTATTCCAGATGATAAAGGAGCTTCTATCTTAACCTTGAGGCTGCAAGGAACTAATAAGGCTAGAATGGTTGAATACCTGAATTCGACTGTAAAAATGCTTATCAAAAGGCAGTTAGATAGTAAGAATCAGTTTGCGACTAATACAATTTCTTTTATTGATAGTACCTTAATTGCTATGGAGTCGCAATTAAAAATGGCAGGAGAAGAATTAAAAACTTTCAAGAAAGGAAAAGCTGTTTATAATCTGGAAAATGGTGGGACTCAATTTTCAGAAAAAATCAGCCAATACGATGTTGAAAAAGATGCTATTGCTCGCAAATTATCCTATTATAATTCGCTTAAAGCCTATTTGAAGAATAGCGTAGATTATTCAAAACTTCCAGCACCTTCAGTTGCAGGAATTGATGACCCTAATGTGGTAGCTAATATTTCCAAGCTTATTGCGCTTTCTACCCAACGTTCTGAAATGGCTTATGCAGTAAAAAGTGATAAAATATTTAGAGACTTTGATAGTCAAATGGAAGCTATTAAAAGTGTTTTATTAGAAAATATTGCAACTGCAAAATCGTCATTACAGTTTGATTTGGGATTGGTAAATAGTAAAATTAATCAGGCAGAAGGGAATATCAAACAATTACCAGAAGACCAACAAGAACTCATTAAAATCAAAAGAAAATACGATTTAAGTGATAAAATTTATAGCACATTTTTACAAAAAAGAAGTGAAGCTGATATTGTAAAGGCTGCGAATTTATCGGATATACATTTTATAGATCCAGCCAAAGATGTTGGCGGTGGTTTGATAGGGCCTAAGACTTCTGTTAATTATGTGTTGGCTGCATTTCTTGGATTTACTATCCCGTTGGTGTTTATATTTATTATCTTTTTCATTAATAATTCCATTCAAAATGCGGAAGATGTTAGTAAGCAAACTCAAATTCCTCTAATTGGGGTTGTGGGTGTTTATAAAGAAAATGGAGAGTTAGCTGTCTTTGATAGACCAAAATCCGCATTATCAGAATCTTTTCGGGCCATTCGTTCTTCGTTACAGTTTTTATACAAAAAGCAACATGTTGAAGGAGGAAAAACCTTGATGATTACTTCTTCTATTAGTGGAGAAGGAAAGACTTTTTGTTCTATTAACATTGCTACCGTTTTTGCCTTAAGCGAAAAGAAAACCGTGATTGTTGGTATGGACTTAAGAAAACCCAAGTTGGCAGAAGAATTCAATTTATCGAATGATGTTGGAGTGGTGAATTATTTGATTAAACAAAAAAGTTTGAAAGATATAGTTAATGTAACACAGATACCTTATTTAGATGTTATTCTTTCAGGGCCGGTTCCTCCCAATCCTTCGGAATTAATTATTGGGGAATCTATGGCTGAATTAATTGGCGAATTGAAAAAAGAATACGACTATATTATTTTAGATACGCCTCCGGTAGGTTTAGTATCGGATTCATTAGAGCTAGGGCAATATGCCGATGTAACTTTATACATAGTGAGACAAAATATCACTAAGAAAGAAATGATTCCGTTGTTGAACAATAGAGTCAAACGTGGAGAAATGGCTAATGTGAGTATTATTTTGAATGGTTTTGAAAACAAAGCAAAATATGGTTCGGCCTATGGTTACGGATATGGCTACGGATATGGAGAATATTCAAATGGCTATCATGAGGAGGAAAAACCAAAAAGTATATTGGAAAAAATCATAAAAAAAATCAGAAAAGTTTAGTAAATAGCTTAGTTGAAACAATGAGAGAAATAACAAAATACACTATCCTTATTACGGGAGGAGCTGGTTTTATAGGCTCTAATCTATGTGAATATTTTTTATCCAAAGGAAACAAAGTGATTTGTTTGGATAATTTTGCCACAGGTCACCGCCATAATTTAGCAGCTTGTATTTCTAATTCTGATTTTACTTTGATAGAAGGAGATATCAGGAATTATGCGGATTGTAAAAAAGCGGTTTTTGGAGTGGATTATGTCTTGCATCAGGCCGCTTTGGGCTCTGTGCCACGTTCTATAAATGACCCTATAACGACTAATGATGTTAATGTTTCTGGTTTTTTAAATATGCTTCAAGCAGCTACTCAGGCTAAGGTAAAACGTTTTGTATATGCTGCCAGTTCATCCACTTATGGAGATTCGGTTGGATTACCAAAAGTAGAAGAAGTTATTGGGAAACCGTTATCGCCTTATGCAATTACTAAATATGTGAATGAGTTGTATGCTGAAATTTTTAGTAAAACATACGGAATAGAAACCATTGGTTTGCGTTATTTTAATGTTTTTGGAAGAAAACAGGATCCCAATGGAGCTTATGCGGCGGTAATTCCTAAGTTTGTCATGCAGTTAATGAATCATGAAAGCATAACAATTAACGGAGATGGTAATTATTCCCGAGATTTTACTTATATCGACAATGTGATTCAAATGAATGAATTGGCGATAGCTACAGATAAAATAGAGGCGGTAAATACTGTTTACAATACCGCTTTTGGAGACAGAAATACCCTGAATGATTTGGTGGGCTATTTAAAAAAATATTTGAGTGAATACGATGCTGAAATAGCGAATGTTAAAGTTATTTACGGTCCTGAAAGAGCAGGCGACATTCCGCATTCTTTAGCCAGTATCGATAAGGCAAAAGAATTGTTAGGTTATGAACCAAAATATTCTTTGCAGCAAGGATTACAGATAGCTGTGGATTGGTATTGGAATAATTTGAAGTAGATTTGCATCGTTTTTTGTTCATTGTTGACCGTTCATAGAACAACGAATAACAAATAACGAATAACGAATAACGAAAAAAATAAATGAAAATTAAAAAAATTTGTTGCATTGGAGCGGGCTATGTTGGAGGTCCTACAATGGCAATTATAGCGCAGAAGTGTCCACAGATACAGGTTACAGTAGTAGATTTGAATACAGAAAGAATAGCGGCCTGGAATGATGAAGATGTGAATAATATACCTATTTATGAACCGGGACTTTCTGAAATTGTAAAAGAAGCCAGAGGGCGTAATTTGTTTTTTTCTACGGAGGTAGACGTTGCTATTGATGCTGCAGATATGATTTTTATTTCGGTAAACACGCCAACTAAAACCTATGGAAAGGGAAAAGGGATGGCAGCTGATTTAAAATTTATAGAATTATGTGCCAGACAAATTGCAAAGGTGTCTAAGACAGATAAAATAGTAGTTGAGAAGTCTACTTTACCGGTGCGAACTGCGGAAGCCATCAAAAGTATTTTAGATAATACTGGAAATGGAGTGAAATTCCAAATCCTTTCCAATCCGGAATTTTTAGCAGAAGGAACAGCAGTGCAAGATTTATTACAACCAGATAGAATTTTAATAGGTGGCGATACCACAGCAGAAGGACAAAAGGCGATTCAGGCATTAGTAGATGTTTATGCGAATTGGGTTCCAGTTGATAAAATTTTGACTACTAATGTTTGGTCTTCTGAATTGTCTAAATTGACAGCTAATGCTTTTTTAGCCCAAAGAATTTCTTCGATCAATGCGATGTCGGAATTGTGTGAAAAAACAGGTGCTGATGTGAATGAAGTAGCAAGAGCTATTGGTATGGATAGTCGAATTGGTCCTAAGTTTCTAAAGGCTTCAGTGGGCTTTGGAGGTTCTTGTTTTCAAAAAGATATTTTGAATTTGGTTTATATTGCAAAATCATACGGTTTAAATGAAGTAGCTGATTATTGGGAACAGGTAATTATTATGAATGACCATCAAAAAAGACGTTTTTCAGATAATATTGTCAAAACTTTATACAATACAGTCTCTGGAAAAAAAATAGCCTTTTTAGGATGGGCATTCAAAAAAGATACGAATGATACTAGAGAATCAGCAGCTATATATGTAGCCGATGATTTAATTAGTGAAAATGCTACTATTGCAGTGTATGATCCAAAAGTATCAAGAAAAAAAGTACTAGCCGATTTAAATTATTTAGAAACAAGAACTGTTGAGGAGAATGCAAATTGTGTTTTGTCTTTTGAAAATTCTTATGAAGCTTGTCAAAATGCTCATGCTATTGCTATTCTAACTGAATGGGATGAGTTTATTTCTTATGATTGGCAAAAAATATACAATGCTATGCAAAAACCTGCGTTTGTATTTGACGGAAGAAATATTTTAGATGGTCCAGCATTAGAAAAAATAGGATTTGTGTATCAGGCAATAGGTTCGTAAATGAATATAAAGTGACATTGGGTTTTAATTTAATGTTTTCAAACTATAACACAGTTTTATTCTTTCTTAAGAAAGTATACACTGTGTTTTTTTATAGATTTTTTAAAAAAAAGTAGAGATGAATTGGTATGTAGTGTATACAAAACCAAAATGGGAGAAAAAAGTTGCTGAACAATTAACTCAAAAAGGAATTGATTGTTATTGCCCTTTAGTGACTGAGTTGCGCCAATGGTCTGATAGAAAAAAAAAGGTAGAAGTGCCTCTGTTTAATTCCTATATTTTTGTTCGTTTAAATGAAGTAGATAGGAATTTAGTGTTTCAATTTGCAGGTGTTGTCCGTTACCTTTTTTGGTTAGGAAAACCAGCTGTTGTACGTGAAGAAGAAATTAGTGCCATAAAGAAATGGCTTTCTACTCCAGGTAAGTATGAAATTTCAGTTTCTTCTTTAGTGGTAGGGGATAAGATTGTTTTGGATTCAGGTCCTTTTAAATCGCAACAAGCAGTTGTTCAAGAGGTGAATAAAAATGATTATGTACTGGTTTTAGAATCTATGGGCTGTATATTGAGAGTGAGAACAATATAGTTTTCCTGAAGCGTATATTAAATGAATTTTGCGAGTTTTGTTAAAAAGAGCAAGAAAGTTCTTATGTGTTTGTTTGTCAGTATTTTATTGATTCTGAAAAGATGTTTTTTTTATATTTTTAGTTCTTCGTTTCTCAATTTACATCAATTTAATAAGTATTGATAGGAATTCAGCTTTTAGTCGTTTATATTTGCGAGCAGAAAAAAAGCTGGATTTCAACCCATTTTATGTGAGTTGGAACCGCGAAGCGTTGGAGTAAACTCAATGAGTTTGGCACAAGTAAAAAAAGAAATCAATGGATTTAAAATCTAAAATAGCAGTTATTGGTCTTGGTTATGTAGGCTTACCATTAGCTCGTTTATTTGCAACAAAATATGCTGTTGTAGGTTTTGATATTAATCAAAAGCGTATTAAAGAATTAAACATTGGTGTTGATACTACTTTTGAAGTTGAAGAAACTGATTTAAAATCGGTATTGGTTTCTAAAGAAATAATTTTTGATGCATCGCAAACACAAAAAGGTTTGTATTGTAGCAATCAATTAGAAGATTTAGCACAATGCAATTATTACATTGTTACTGTCCCTACTCCTATTGATAAAAATAATCGGCCAGATTTGACACCATTATATAAAGCAAGTGAAACAGTTGCTAAGGTTTTAAAAAAAGGAGATGTTGTCATTTATGAATCCACTGTTTATCCTGGGGTTACAGAGGAGGAATGTGTTCCAGTTTTAGAGCGTATTTCAGGATTACAATTTAATGTTGATTTTTTTGCAGGATATTCACCGGAGCGAATTAATCCCGGAGATAAAGAACATACAGTTGATAAAATATTAAAAGTGACTGCTGGTTCTACTCCAGAAATTGGTCAAAAAGTAAACGAATTATATAGCTCTGTAATTACTGCTGGTACTCATTTGGCACCTTCCATCAAAGTGGCAGAAGCAGCTAAAGTAATTGAGAATTCGCAACGGGATATAAATATTGCTTTTGTCAATGAGTTGGCTAAGATTTTTAGTTTAATGAATATAGATACTCAAGCAGTATTAGAAGCAGCAGGGACCAAATGGAATTTTCTACCCTTTAAACCAGGATTAGTCGGCGGTCATTGTATCGGAGTAGATCCCTATTATTTAGCTCAAAAAGCACAAGAATTAGGATATCATCCAGAAATTATATTAGCAGGACGCCGTTTGAATGACAGTATGGCGGAGTATGTAGCTTCTCAAGTAGTGAAATTGATGATAAAAAAAGGGATTCCAGTTAATGGTGCTACACTATTAATGTTAGGAATTACGTTTAAAGAAAATTGTCCTGATGTCCGAAACACAAAAATAATTGATGTTATTAAAGGATTGAAGGAATATGGTATTACAATTACAGTATTAGACCCATTAGCAAATCCTGAAGAGGTTTTGCATGAATATAAATTAGTTTGTAATTCTGAGCTTGTCGAAGGACAAAAATTTGATGCTATAGTATTAGGTGTTGCGCATGCAGATTTCTTTACTATGGACTTATCGAAGCTTCAAAAGTCCAACAGTATAGTTTATGACGTAAAAGGAGTTTTAGGTAATAATATTGATGGTAGACTCTAAAAAAAAGATATGGATAAAAAAAACAATATCATACATGTTATCCTCACAGGAGGAGTAGGCAGTCGATTATGGCCTTTGTCCCGTAAAAGCCAACCTAAACAATATCTGGAAATTTTCGAAGGGAAATCGTTATTTGAATTGACAGTAGATCGGAACAGGGATATTGTTGATAAGGTTATTGTGGTGGGGAATATTGATAATTGTGATTTGAGCAGAGCTATTTTAGAAAAGAAAAATATCCCTTATCTGGATATTGTTGAATCAACTCCTCGTAATACAGCCGCTGCAATTGCTTTTGCTGCTTTTGCCGCCGAACCGGATGATATTTTGATTGTGACTCCGATGGATCATATCATTGAGGGGAAAGATTTATATGATATTGCAGTGGCTGATGCTATTCAAAAAGCAGAAGAGGGTAATATTGTCACTTTTGGAATTGTGCCTACCAAGCCCGAAACAGGTTATGGGTACATTGAGGCCAAAGGAGAAAATGTACTATCTTTTAGAGAAAAGCCCAATTTAGTCACGGCTAAAGGGTTTTTGGCTAAGAAAAATTTCTTATGGAATTCAGGTATGTTTTGCTTCAAAGCAGGTGTTTTATTAGAAGAATTAAAACATTTTCAACCCAAGATTTATAAAAAGTCTAAGAAAGTCTGGGATCATAATGAGAACGGGAAGTTAGATTTAGAATTATCCTTAGAGATTCCTTCCATTAGTGTGGATTATGCGGTCATGGAACGTTCTAAAAAAATAAAAGTAATCCATTCACAGTTCTTATGGTCTGATTTGGGGTCTTTCGAATCGGTTTATGATTATTTATTGTCCAAAGGACATCCGGTGGATGACAATGGCAATATGGTGATAGGGGTACAAAATTTTACTGCTTTTATTGGGATGAAAAACACCATTTTAGTCGCTACCGAAAATGCTAATTTGGTCTTGCAAAAAGAATATTCACAAGATGTGAAAGATTTGTATAATGAGTTAGAAGTAGAAAAACCAGAGTTGTTGGAGTAATTTAATAGACGTTTTGCGTTTTTTGTCACACTGAGCTTGTCGAAGTGCTTTTAAAAAGTTATTCTAATAAGTTTTAATAGGATAGTAAAAAACACATCGTCCAACAAAGTCATAAACTGCACATATTCCCCTCTCAAGAGGGGTTAGGGGTGTGTAAATCAAGATAAAAATATAAATAGTATGAATTCAGAACAACAATGGACCGAAGAGATTAAATCACAAGATTCCCTTTTTTCGATTAACTTTAAAGAGCTTTGGCATTACCGCGATTTGCTTCTGATGTTGTTAAAAAGAGATTTTATTACCTTTTATAAACAAACTATTTTAGGGCCTATTTGGTTTTTTGTGCAGCCGATAATGACCTCTTTAATCTATTTAGTGTTATTTGGTCAGGTAGCTAAGTTATCTACTGATGGTTTACCTCAATTAGCTTTTTATCTTTCCGGAATTACCATTTGGAATTATTTTTCAGATTCGCTTACCAAGACATCTGCTGTCTTTCAAACTAATGCTTCTATTTTTGGGAAGGTATATTTTCCGAGGTTGATTATGCCACTTTCCATTGTTTTTTCAGGTTTGTTAAAATTTGCTATTCAGTTTGGGTTGTTTATTGGAGTAGTGTTTTATTACACTTTTATTGAAAAATCGATTCAACCTAATCTTTGGGTTTTAGCTACTCCTTTTTTAATTCTGTTGATGGCTGCTTTTGCCTTAGGTTTGGGAATGATTTTTTCTTCAATGACAACTAAATATAAAGATCTTACTTTTTTGTTAACTTTTGGAATTCAATTGTATATGTATGCTACTCCCGTGGTGTATCCAGTTTCGGCTATGCCTGAAAAGTATAAATGGGTGGTTAATACTAATCCGTTAACGGGAATATTTGAATGCTTTCGCTATGGTTATTTAGGATCGGGTAGTTTTGCACCGTCCAGTTTAATTTTTAGTACGGCATTTATTAGTGTTTTATTATTTACAGGAATCGTAATTTTCAATAAAGTAGAGAAAAGTTTTATGGATACAGTTTAAAGAATAATTAAGTATGTTTTTGTCAGTCTGAGCCTGTCGAAGACCTTCTTCTGTTAATAAGTACATATATCATAAATACTTTAATAAGCTCAGTGTGAACATCTCTGAAAATTATTTAAATAAATTTAATAATTTACTAGAATTATTACTCTAAAAAAAAATGAAACAGCTCGCAATAAAAGCCGAAAATATATCCAAGCAATATCGACTGGGTGAAGTAGGTACAGGAACTATCTCTCATGATTTGAATCGTTTTTGGCACAAAATACGTGGTAATGAAGACCCTTATTTAAAAATAGGAGAATCCAATGACCGTACTGCCAAAGGAACCAGTGATTATGTATGGTCCTTACGGGATATCAATTTTGAAATTGAACAGGGAGATGCCGTTGGTATCATTGGTCGTAACGGTGCAGGGAAAAGTACTTTGTTAAAACTGTTAAGTAAGGTAACTAAACCTACTACCGGAAATTTTAAAGTGAACGGTCGTATTGCATCCTTATTGGAAGTGGGTACGGGCTTTAATCCCGAAATGACTGGTCGTGAAAATATTTATCTAAACGGCGCTATTTTAGGCATGCGCCGTGCCGAAATTACCCGCAAGTTTGATGAAATAGTTGATTTTGCGGGAGTAGAACGCTATATTGATACCCCTGTTAAACGTTATTCTTCCGGAATGTATGTGCGATTAGCCTTTGCTGTAGCGGCTCACTTAGAATCAGAGATTTTAATTGTTGATGAGGTTTTAGCAGTAGGAGATGCTGAATTCCAGAAGAAATGTCTCGGAAAAATGGGAGATGTTTCTAAAGGAGAAGGGCGAACGGTGCTATTTGTGAGTCATAATATGGGGGCCATAAAAACGCTTTGCAATAAAGGAATACTATTGTCAAATGGGCAACTTCAAATTTCAGGAAGAATTGAAGATGTAGTGGAAGAATATAGAATTTCAGGAGCTGAAATCAGTGATGTTTATACAGCAGTAAAAGATAAAGAGATTTATTTAAGTGAAGCTAAAATTATTAATCAATCAAGAGAGGTCTATAGTAATGAAGATATAGCTTTTAGATTTGAAATTCGAAATTCTATTAGAAATTTAGAAAATGTTTATGTTTTAGTTAGAGTGATGGACACTGATGAACAACCCATTTTTTCATCACAATATTTGTTAGACAATTTGACAGAAAGAATAACATTGTCTATTCCAAAAGATTTTTTAGTAAAAGGTTTTTATTATTTAAGTATTTACATCTATAAACCAGGAAGTGCACCCTATGATGTTGTGGATAGATGTTGTGATTTTGTGGTTTTAAATAATAATACTGAATTTGCACATTTAGAAACTTTTAATATTGGAAAGGTTTATAATAATAATATTAATTGGAGTAATTAATCACAATTTAAATGATTAATAATTTAAAGAAAAAAATAATTAATTATTTGTTTTCAATAATAAAGGCAAAATTTATTGAAGAGGAATTTGATAATATTCAAAAACTTAAAAAGTCTTTTTCTTTTTGTGGTGAAAATGTATGGTTTGGTAAAGATTATAGTATTCTGAATCCTGAGTTTATTAGTATAGGTGAAAATTTTTCTGCTGGAAGAAGACTAAGGATCGAAGCTGTAATTTGTTACAATAAACAAAAGTTTTCTCCAAAAATTGAAATTGGCCAAAATGTTAATATTGGAACTGATGTTCATATCGCATGTATTAATAAAGTTGAAATTGGGGAAAATTGTTTATTAGCCAGTAGGATCTTCATAACAGATCACTATCATGGTAATCCAACTTTCGAAATGTTAAAGTTCGTTCCAAAAGACAGACCCTTGACTTCAAAAGGAGCTGTAATAATAAAAGACAACGTTTGGATTGGAGATGGAGTAGCAATAATGCCAGGCTTAACGATTGGAGAGAATTGTATTATAGCAACAAATGCTGTAGTTACAAAAGATGTTCCTCCAAATTCTGTTGTAGCTGGAGTTCCTGCTGTTGTTATTAAAACTATTAATTAGTTTTTTAAAATGATTTTTAGATATGAATTTAAATAAATTAGCAGTTATAATCCCTTATTATAAATTTACTTTTTTTGAGGAGACTTTAGACTCATTGGTAAATCAAACCAATAAAGATTTTAAAGTGTACATTGGCGATGATGCCAGTCCTGAAGATTGTTCTCAACTTTTAGAAAGATACAAAGGGAAATTTGATTTTAATTACCATCGTTTTGAAACTAATTTAGGAGGCAAATCATTAACCCAGCAATGGGATCGTTGTATTGCCTTAGCTAATGATGAAGAATGGTTTATGATTTTGGGAGATGATGATGTTTTAGGTACTAATGTGGTTGAGGAATTTTATAAAGCGATTGCAACTTTTGGAAATCAATCCAATGTGATAAGAAACGCAACCATTTTGATAAATGAAAAGAATGAAGCTATTTCAAAAGTGTATCAGCACCCAGTATATGAAGAGGCAATTGTTTCCTATTGTCGAAAGTTAAAAGGTGAAAGCCGTAGTTCTTTATCTGAACATGTTTTTAGAACATCTACTTATAAAGAATATAAGTTCAGAGATTATAAAATGGGCTGGAGTAGCGATGACAGGGCAATAATTGATTTTGCAGATGGTAAACCTATTTTCTCTGTTGATGCAATCGTGTATGTAAGAATGTCTGATTTGAATATTTCGGGAGGTAAAGATAATATTCAAGAAAAAATAAGCGGTCGTCTAGTAGGAACTAAAGAAATATTAGAAGATTATCAATCGAAGATGACTGAGCAGCAGATAAAGATTTTTATTGGTCTTTATGAAAATTTAATTTATCGGTCGGATAAGTTAAAATTAGTGCATAGTTCTTATTTAATGAATTTATCAATAAAATATTTTGGAATTCTTTATTCAATTCGACAATTAAAATCGATATTTTATAGGATTTTATTTAAAGAGTCATAATCTATTAATAGTTTGGTACGAAGCATAATTAATTTTATAAAATTATAATTGTGTATTATAAAATTGCATATCATGAAAAATATAAGGCTATTTTGGCATAAAAGAGAAGGTGCAGGTAATTTTGGTGATGAATTAAGCCCATGGATTATTGAAAAATTATCAAATCAAAAAGTGAAATATGTTCCGTTGCTAGAATTAGGTAATAGTAAAACATATGCAACAAAAGTCATTGTTAAGAAAGTATTTTCATTTAAATATAATTTTAAAGAAATTAGTGATTTCCCAGAATGGTTAGATATTTTTAATTTCGAAGTACTAATTTCAATTGGAAGTATTATCGCCTGGCACAGGTATTCCAATGTAATAGTATGGGGGGCTGGTATTTTATCTGAAAATGATACCCCACAAATTTTAAATAATTTTCGTGCAGTAAGAGGGTATAAAACCTCAAATAGATTGAATGAATTGGGTGCAAGTGCTCCAAAAGTAGTTGGAGACCCAGCTTTGTTATTAAGTTTGATTTATCAACCCAAAAGTTTGCATAAATATAAAATTGGTATTATCCCACATCTTTTTCACTATCAATCATTAACAAACATTTCGCTTTCTGAAGAAGTTGTGGTAATAGACTTAACACAAGATCTTGAAACTGTTATAGACTTAATCAATAGTTGTGAGAAAATTATTTCCACTTCATTACATGGAGTTATCGTTGCACATTCATATGGAATTCCAGCATTGTGGGTGAAATTTTCTTTTATAGATAAAAAATTAAATGGTGATGGTGTGAAGTTTCAGGATTATTTTTCTTCAGTTAATATCTCATTATATAAAGAGATATTTATTAACAAGTATGATGTTAATTTCATAGAACAGCTTTTTTTAGATTATCAAGATTATTCTATTCCTAAAAAAGAAATTGTTGAGAACATTCAACAAAATTTATTGAAAAGTGCACCTTTTCCTTTGAAGTATAATTTTGAAAAATGATTTTAAGAAAAAATATAAGTGATATTCGAAATATATTTATATTTCAATATTGGAAATTTAGAACTAGGAATTTAAGAAAAGATTTTCCTAGTATAGAAGTTTTGAGTATACTAGCAACTATTGATGTTATTATTAAACAAAAAAAATCAGTTTCACGATTTGGTGACGGTGAATTGATACTTTTGATGAATAAAAGGGATATTGTTTTTCAGGCATCTTCGATTGAACTTGCTAAGAGATTAAATGAAGTTATTAATTCTGATTTTGAATCACATATGGTTTGTCTTACTTCTGCTCTCGTCTCTCAAAAAGGGTTTAAATTAGAATCAAAATATCATTGGATAGATTTTCTTAATAAGTATAGTAATGATTTGTCAAAAAATCTTTTAAGAAAGAATTTAATATTTGGTAATGCGTTGATTTCTAGGTTTTATCATCATAAGGTTGATAAATCAGAAGTGCCAACTATAGTAAAAAAGTTGCAAGAAATATGGAGGAATCAAGATGTTTTATTTATTGAGGGTGAATATTCTCGTTTAGGGGTAGGTAATGATTTATTTGCGAATGCAAAAAGTATTCAACGTATTATATGTCCTTCTGAAAACGCATATGATTGTTATGATGTAATACTAAATGAAGTTTGTAAGCATTCTAAGAGTTTTTTGATTATTTGTGCTTTGGGTCCTGCAGCTACAATTTTAACATATGATTTAGCAAAAAGAGGGTATTGGGCATTAGACTTAGGACATATAGACATTGAGTATAGTTGGTATAAAAATAATGCTCTTACTAGAGAAATTGTTCAAGGGAAAAAAGGAGGAGAGCAAAAAAATGAAAATAATTTAGATATACCAGAGCAATATAAGAAAGTGTATTATGATTCAATTATCGGAACAATATCATTATGAAACTTAGCATAATTATTCCGGTTTATAATACTGAATCGTATTTAAAACGATGTTTGGATAGTGTTTTTGCTCAGGATTTATCTGTAAATGATTATGAAGTAATTGTGATTAATGATGGTTCTACAGATAATTCATTAGAAATACTAAAAGATTATGAACAAAAATATAAGAATTTAGTTTTAGTATTGCAGGATAATCAAGGGGTATCTGTGGCTAGAAATAAAGGTTTAGATATTGTCAAAGGAATTTATATCACTTTTATAGATTCTGACGATTGTATTTCTGAAAATACATTAAGAGCCATTGTTGAGAAGGCGGACAAAGAAAATTTAGACATTCTTTATCTTGGAATGCGTGCTGTTTCTGAAAATGGAGATGTTTTAGCAGGGAATTTTTATGCAGGTAGAGATAATATTATTGAAGGTGGATTTCAACATCCACGGAGGACATTTCCTCCCACGTTTTACAAAAAACAATTAATTGAAGAGATTCGTTTTTCGTCTAATATCATCATAGGAGAAGACACTGTTTTTAATGCTATGGTTCAAGCTAAAGCAAAACGCTGTAGCTATTTTTCTTTACCTTATTATAATTATACTTTGCGCTCAGATTCGGCTACCAAGCAAGGGGCTACTGAAAAAGCTTATCAGGGATTTTTAAATGCAATTTCTATCTTGATAAATTACAAAAATGAAAATTTTTCAAACAGTAATGATGAAGAAAACAACTATTTTGAGACAGTAATTTCAATTTTTATTACAAGAATACTAGAATTAAACATTCTACCTGTTCATAATAAAAAGCGCTTCAAAGAACTTAAAAGCCTTTTAACGGAACTTGAATCAAATTATTTGTTTCAAAAATTATCTGATAAATTTCCTTTTTTGAATTCTAATAGTTTTGTTTTTTTTGGATTTCAGAATGTTATGAAAATGAAGCAGTTTTGTTATTTAATTGCTTATCACATCAAGAAAAAGGTACTCAATTATAATTCATGAATAAACTTTCTATAATTATCCCTGTTTACAATGCAGCTCCTTATTTAAATGAATGTCTTAATTCGGTATTAAATAATTCAGCTGTAGATATTGAAGTTATATGTGTCAATGATGGGAGTATAGATGGTTCTTTACAAATATTAAATGTCTTTGCACAGCAAAATGAATGTGTTAAAGTAATAAATCAATCTAATCAAGGTGTTTCTGCTGCTCGTAATGCTGGTGTAGCTATTGCTCAGGGTGAATATGTCCTCTTTCTGGATGCTGATGATGAATTTCATTGGAACAATAATATCGGAATTCTTTTGGGTATGAGTAATTATGATTTTATTTATTATGACCATCAATATTATAATATTGAAAAAAATTCAAATGCTGTTTTTTCATCATATTTAAATTCTTTTAAAAGTAATGAAGAATTATTGAGACATTTTTTTGATTATAAGCGGTTTAAAATACGAATAGGTTCTTTTCTTGTAAAGAAAAGTATACTGTCAGATAGTAATATAAAATTTGATAAAAATTGTAAATACGGAGAAGATGTCGTTTTTATATATTATATTCTGCTATCAATTAAATCAATTTACCACATTCCATATCTAGGATTAACGGTTAGGATAAACCCTTCTTCAGCAATGTCAAAAAAACCAGATTTGCGAAGATTTGATGTTTTTAAGATTCGGAGGTTATTTCTATTTCAATTAGAGGATAGACTTAACGTGAGCCCTGGACTGATTTCTTATTTCAAAGATCATATTATGTTAGAAACTATTGTGGTGATTTTTGAATTGATGGCCAGACATAGGGTAAATCCTTTTAAGTTAAGAAAATACATGATAGAACATGGTATAATTACATATATAGATAATATCAATGATAGTACTTCGGAATACTACTTTAAAGTCAATGATATTAAAGAACATTTTTACTTAAGTTATGGAAAAGTAATATATGATAGTATTAAGTATAAAATAAAAGTATGGATGTTTAATAAAATTAAGAAATGATTTCCATTTTTACATCCACTTTTAATAGAGCGTACATCGTTCCAGTACTTTTTGATTCATTAAGAAGACAAAGTACTTTTAATTTTGAGTGGATAGTAGTGGATGATGGGTCTATTGATAATACAGAAAAACTTTTTAGTGAGTGGTTGCAAATTGATTTGCCTTTTCCATTAAAATATATAAAAGTATCTAATGGAGGAAAACACCGAGCTATAAATCTAGGTGTAGAAATGGCTAAAGGAGATTATTTTTTCATTGTAGATTCTGATGATTATTTAGCTTGTAATGCGGTAGAAACAATATGTCAAATGTTTGATTCTATAAAAAACGATTCTGATTTTTGCGGAGTCTCAGGTTTACATACAAGCCCGGAGGGGAATTTGTATGGAAGTACTTTTTCTGGTAAAGATTATGTTGATTGTTATTTTTATGATAGGAAAAAAAATAATATTTTGGGAGATATGGCAGAAGTTTATAAGACCAATATCCTGAAGAAATTTAAATTTCCAGAATTTCAAAATGAGAATTTTTTAATTGAAGGAGCTGTTTGGTACAAAATGGGATATCATTATAAAATACGATACTTTAATAAAGTAATTAAATTTGGGAATTATCTAGAAGATGGGCTAAGCAATACGCTGGGTAAAACCTATTTTAAATACCCTATTGGAGGGGCATACATCAATAAAATTCTTAAAAAATATGGAAATCTTACAATTTGGGAAAAGATTAAACTTGATTACGGTTATATATATGCATTCAAAGCATATTATTCTGTAAAAAATATCCGAAAATGGATGGGGATTTCAAAAATTAGATTTGAATTAATTCACTTTATTTATATTATTAAAAAAATATCATTTAAATGAAAATTTTAATGTTCTTTCACGGAGGTAGTGGAAACAAAGGCTGTGAAGCTATAGTAGTTACAGCAATACAAGTAATTAGACAGAAATATCCAAGTGCCTATTTGGCATTAGCCTCCTATAATCCGGATACTGATACTTCTATAATAGGATTGAACGAAATAATTTTTCATAACCAAAATAGAAAAGTTAAGGCTTTTTCTGCTTTGTTTTTTAAAAATTATTTCAATGTAAAACTCAATAAAAGTCAGTCAGTTTCCTATCAGTTAATGCATAAGGACATTATTGATCGCATTGATGATTTTGATGTTTTTCTATCTATAGGAGGTGATAATTATTGTTATGGTAACATTGCGGACTACTATGAATTGAATCGATTGATCAAATTGAAAGGGAAAAGATTGTTGTTGTGGGGAGCATCCATAGGGGAGGAGGATTTAAATCCTGAAAAAATACATGATTTGAAAAAATTTGATCAATTAGTTATCAGAGAATCTATTTCTGAATCGCAATTGAGAGCAGCAGGACTTACAAATACCAAATTAGTAGCAGATGGTGCTTTTTTATTAGATAAAGAAGTATTGCCATTTCCTCAGAACTGGCAGGAAGGAAATACCATTGGCTTTAATTACAGTCCGTTAGTAGAAAATAAAATACCGCAAAGCAGGGCTTCGGTTATAAAATTGTTACATCATATACTTTCGGAAACCAATTATACTATTGCTTTTACCCCTCATGTTATACAGCCAGGTAATGACGACCATGAATGTATGCAAAGACTCATTAATGATTTAGGTAGTATGGCAGACAATAGAGTTCTCTTGTTGCCAAACAATTTAACGGCATCCCAATATAAGGGTTATATTTCCCGTATGGAACTATTTATAGGTGCACGTACGCACGCCACCATTGCGGCTTATTCTACCGCTGTGCCTGTAATGGTTTTGGGCTATAGTATAAAATCTTTAGGCATAGCAACAGATTTATTTGGCTATCCCCGTTTGGTACTTGATAAATCAGAGTTGAGTAATGGTGATTTACTTATTCAAAAATTTGAAGAATTAAATAAAGATAAAGTAGCAATTAAAGAACATTTAGAAACAATAGTACCCAACATGAAATCATTAGCAATGTCTGCTAATCAATATTTGTAATTCCAAATGGGTTCAAAAAAAAAACTACTTTTTGTCATTCCGGGTTTAGGTGCTGGCGGAGCCGAAAAAAGTTTGGTGAATTTATTACATCAGATTGATTATGATAGGTTTGATGTGGATTTATTTTTATTTAAAAGCGAAGGCCTTTTTTTAAATTCCCTGCCTTTAGAAGTAAACCTTCTAAAACCTTCTAAAACCTTTGAAAAATTTGGTTTGGACTTATTCCATTCCTGTAATTACTTTCTAAGTAAGTTACAACTAAATTTGTTAGTTTCCCGAATAATGTTTTTTGTTACGAATCGTTTTATAAAAAATAAGGCAGTAGCCGAGCAAAAATCCTGGAAGTATTTTTCAAAAGCGATTGCTCCTTTGGAGAAAAAGTATAATGCAGCAATTGGCTTTTTGGAAAAATCTTCCATTTATTTTGTTGTTGATAAGGTAGATGCACAAAAAAAAATAGGATTTATACATAATGATTATAATCAATTGGGATTAGATAAAAGTTTTGATGATTTTTTTTTAACCCAATTAGATTCAATAGTTACTGTTTCTGAAAAATGTGCGGTTGTTTTAAAAGAAACTTTTGTTAAAAATCAGGATAAGGTTTCTGTTATATTCAATATTAGTTCTAAGCAATTTATAAAACAATTAGCAAATGATTTTAATCCAAAAGAAATTGCAACTAATTTTTTAAGCATTCTTTCAATTGGACGTTTAGACCATCAAAAAGGATTTGATATGGCTGTTGAAGCTAGTTTACTTTTAATAAGAAGGAATCCCAATATAAAATGGTACATCATAGGAGAAGGAGCAGAACGATTGGTTTTAGAGCAAAAAATAAAAGACTATGGTTTAGAAAATACGATTATACTTTTGGGACTAAAAGAAAATCCGTACCCTTATTTGAAAGCCTGTGACATTTATATACAACCTTCCCGTTATGAAGGAAAATCGATAGCGGTGGATGAAGCTAAGATTTTAGCCAAACCAATTGTGGTAACCAATTTCACCACTGCCAAAGATCAAATAGAATCCGGTGTTAATGGTTTGATTTGTGAAATGAACCCACAATCTTTGGCGAATGCTATTTTAACAGTTGTTGAAAATAAACAAATGGCAACAACTTTTTCTTCTAATTTAAGTCAGGAGCAATTAGGGACAGAAGAGGAAATTTATAAATTATATCAATTGATAAATAGTTAAGAACTACTTATATTTTATATGAAAATTAAGATTGCTTTTTACATTGAGTCGATGGTTGTGGGTGGGGCTGAAAAAGTGCTGATTGATTTGGTTAATAATTTGGACACCAGTTTATTTGATACAACAGTCATAGCCATTTTTAAAAAGAGTGTGTATAGTGATTATGAGTTTCAATTTGAACAAAGCTTTGCAAGTCATATTCACTATACTTGGTTGATTGATAATAGCAATTCTTTACAATATAAATTCTTTAACTTTTTATATAACAAACTACCAAAATCATGGATATATCATTTTTTTGCAAAAGAAAAATATGATATTGAAGTGGCTTTTTATGAAGGTATGCCAACAGACTTTGTTAGTTATTCCACTCAAAGAAGCAGAAAATTAGCTTGGTTACACACGCATCAGGAACGACTTTATAAAAACGTATCAGAGGAACAAAAACAAAAGCAATATAAAGCATATAAAAAGTTTGATACTGCTGTAGGAGTTTCTAAAGCTGTGAGCCAATCTTTTATCCATGTATTTAATGACTTAGTTCCCGTAACGATTTATAATCCCATTGATGAGAATAGTATCAAAACCAAAGCAAATTTGCCTGTAGATGTATCTCTCGCTCATTTCTTAAAAGATCATTATTGGGTTACAGTAGGGAGATTAATTCCAATAAAAGGATATGATCGATTGATTCGTGTATTGGGCAAACTGAAAGAGAAAGGTTGTGATTTTAAATTATTAATGATTGGTGCAGGATATAAAGAACAGGAATATTTAGATTTAATTAAAGCGAATAATTTAGAAACCAATATCACAATGTTGGGACATATAGATAATCCTTATCCGTTTATAAAAAATGCCAAAGCATTAGTGATGGCATCCATACAGGAGGGCTTGAGTACAGTAGTAATTGAATCTCTAATTCTTAAAACCCCCGTTTTAACAACAAACTGCAGTGGTATGGATGAGTTGCTAAAACATAATGAAACCGGTTGGATAACTGAAAATACGGAAGAAGGATTGTATGAAATGTTAAAATATATGATTCATAATCCTTGTTCTTTAAATAAATTTAAAAACAACTTAATTGAGGCAGTCAATGAGATGACACTATCCTCAAGAGTAAAAAAAATAGAAAGTTTTCTGATTGCTTTAAAACAGAAGAATTAAATAATTGTTCAAAACCGCTATACAAATAAATATATAAAAAGTTAATGAAAATTTCTGTAATTATACCATTATATAATGTTGAGCAATATCTTGTAAGATGTTTAGAATCAGTAATTAATCAAACATATAAGAATCTTGAAATATTGGTGATTGATGATGGATCAACAGATGATTCTCTTAAGCTAGCGCAATCATTTGAATTGAAGGATAATAGAATAAAAGTTATATCACAATTAAACGCTGGTGTTTCGGCTGCTCGAAATAAAGGTTTGGAATTAGCTACAGGGGATTATATTTCTTTTGTTGATTCAGATGATTATTTGCATTTAAAAATGTTTGAAGTGTTAATTAATAATATTGAAGATGCAGATTTAATTGTATGTGGTTATACAACTAAAGAGAATTCATCTACAAAGGATTGCTCTGTAATTAGCAAGAAAAACATTTTACTGGGAGAGCAATGTGTAGATTATCTGTTTCAGGTTCAGGATACTGATAGCTCTGTGAAAGCTTTAGTGATATGGAATAAACTGTATAAGAAAACTGTTTTTAATACTTTAAGGTATAACTTAGAATATAAAAGAGCACAAGATGAGGAAATTATTTTTAAAATATTACTAGAGTGTTCAAAAATGGTAGTAATTGAGGATAAACTATACCACTATTATCAACGCCCAGACAATCACATTAGATTATCTCAAACATTTGAAGAAAGAAATAATACTCATGTAAAAATTGTAGATATGTACAAAAATAGATTAGTATATGCTGCATCGAGAGGATATTACAGTCCAAATGTTCTAAAAACTATATTAGATTTACTTGTTGAGTATTATTTTTATTCTGCGAAAAGTTCTTGTAAGAAATTATTTTTAGAAAATTTTAATTTGTATTATTCATATTTATGGAGAAAAGAATTTAGTTGTAGAATACCATTCAAAGCAAAACTGCGATACACCTTGTTCCACATTTCACCAATTATTTATAAAAAAATACTTTTAAACTAGATGTTGGTCACCGTATTTACTCCTACATACAATCGGGCACATTTATTACAACGCCTTTATGAAAGTTTGTTAGAACAAAAGGATTCTGATTTTGAATGGCTGCTTGTAGATGACGGCAGTACCGACAATACAGGTGAAGTTGTCGAAAAGTTTCAGAAAGAAGGAAAACTTAAGATTCATTATTATTATAAAACAAACGGAGGCAAACATACTGCTATTAATTATGGAGTTCAAAAAGCTAAGGGCGATTTGTTTTTTATAATAGATTCGGATGATTTTTTAGCTGAAAATGCCATTGAATTAAAAAAAAAAGCATGGCAAAAAATTAAGGATAACAATAAGATAGCGGGTATTATAGGTTTGTCTCAGTTTACAAACGGAGACATTGTAGGAGATACATTTCTAAAAGACAATTGGCAAATTCAGTTTGTGGATTACTATTTAAAATATAAATTGCGAGGAGATAAATCGGTAGCTTTTAAAACCGAAATCATGAAACAATATCCTTTTCCTGAAAAAGAAGGGGTTAAGTTGGTTTTTGAAGCGGTGGTTTGGCATGAAATGGCAAAAAAACATGAGGTATTGTGTTTGAATGAAGTGATTCAAATGAAAGAATATCTTGAAAATGGATTAACGGACAGTTCGTATAAATTATGGTATGTTCAATCGATGGCATTTTCATTCTTTCAGCTAATTAAAAATAATACTTACTCGTTTTCAAAATATCCTTCAGCATTTGTCTGGAATTATATTCATTTGGCAATAAATTCCTTGCTGTCCGGAGAAAATTATTTTTGGGAACTTAAAGGATTAAACAAAAAAATAATGTATTTGTTGATGTATCCGAGGGCTTATTTTTCGTATTTAAAAATGAAAAAACTAATTATACCATAATATGCTGAAGAAAATATTTCGAAAAATTCATTATATCATAAAAGGAATCAGTTCGGAACAACTTAGCTTAGAAGCGAACTTAAATGCGGGTCTAAAAGTGGGTAAAAACTGTTCGGGATTAATAAATTGTACCATTGATTACGGACATTGCTGGTTGATAGAGATTGGAGATGATGTGATTTTTGCACCTCAGGTATATCTTTTGGCTCATGATACCAGTAGTAAAAGAAGTTTGGGATATACCAAGATCGCAAAAATTGAAATAGGAAATAAGTGTTTTATCGGGGCTAGGGTTTTAATTATGCCTGGGGTAACTATTGGTGATAATTCGATTATTGGTGCTGGCAGCGTAGTAGTAAAATCAATTCCGCCTAATGTTGTGGCAGCAGGTAATCCAGCCAAAGTAATTTGTTCGATTGAAGAATACGAAGCTAAATTAAAAAACAATTTTGAAAACGCTCCTCATTACGATTATAGTTACACCCTAGGTGGGGGAATAACAACAGCAATGAAGCAGCAAATGGCAAATGAATTAGAAAATCAGGAGGGATATGTATTATAGTGATTTCTTTGTTTGGATAATAGTAGGAATTGTTATCGTCGTTTTTTTAATCGATTGTATTCCGCAATTCAATACTTGGCAAAGCCGTATTCATATTGGTCGTTTCCTTTCTAAGGAAGCTTGGAAAGATAAACTGTTAGAAAAGTCTGGGAAATGGTTACATAAAACACCAACTATTAGAGTTACTGATAATAATCGATTGATTATTATTGATATTTTAAGAGGAAACTATAAAAGGAATGCTATCCAAAGTTGGCAGCAAGCAGCTCTTCTATTGGGTTTGAACGATTATGATTTACAAACAAAAGATGTAGAGCTAACAAAGCAAATAACGAATTTTGTTCATACAAAATTTGATGCCAATGGAAACTGGAAAACTAATCCTAAGGAAGTAGATGATGTCATATTGGCTTATGCTATTCTTAAAATAGAAAATTTAGATTTTAAAAAGTACAAACTGGCTTTTGACTTCAGTTACGATTTGATTGTAAAATTAAAAGGAGCTGACGGAACAATTGCCTACCGCAAACACAATCCAGATTATAGATATGTGGACACCATTGGTTTTATTTCTCCTTTTTTAGTTCGTTATGGTTTGCTTTTTAATAATGAAGATGCAGTGCAATTAGGCATTAATCAAATCAAGCAATTCAATCAATTTGGGATGTTGGAAGATCAGTTTATTCCATGCCATACTTATAATTTGAAAAACAAATTAGGGGTAGGTTTGTTTGGCTGGGGACGTGGTTTGGGTTGGTATGCCATTGGTTTGATTGACACTTGGCTTGAATTACCAGATAGTCATTATGAAAAAGAAAAATTAACTCAAAGTGTTATTAGCTTTGCTAATATGGCTATCCGTTTTCAAAATGAAAATGGCTGTTGGAATTGGTTAGTAACATCTAAGGAAGCTCGTGCCGATTCTTCTACAACAGCAACATTAGCCTGGTTTTTTGCCAATGTCTCCCAAATAGAATCAATAAGAGAAATTGGTTTAGAAGCAAAATCAAAGGCCTTAAAATATTTAATGTCGGTAACAAGACGGGATGGCGCAGTCGATTTTTCACAAGGAGATACTAAGGGGATTGGGGTACATTCACAGGAATTTGATATTTTGCCTTTTACGCAGGGTTTTGTATTAAGAACGCTGAATTTACAATAATCAATTTAGATATAAAATGACTTATATTTTATTTCTTTATAATCTTATAAGAGTTTCTTTTTTGAAATTATTATATAAAGGTTTTAATGCTTCATTATTACAACGGATTAGTCCTTCAGTGGAAATAAAAATACTGCAAACAGGAAAAATTTCGTTAGGGAAAAATGTATGTATTTCCAGAAACTCCAGTTTAGTGGCTACCAATTCCGGAAGTATAATCATAGGAGACAAAGTGTTTATGAATCAAAATTGTATGCTGAGTGCCAAATCCAAAATTACAATAGGAGATAATTGTAATTTTGGACCTAATGTGTGTGTGTTTGATAACGACCATCGCTATGATGTAATTAATGGAGTGAGTGCATCTGAATATGCCATTGGAGAAATAAGTATAGGTTCAGGAACTTGGATAGCCAGTAATGTGGTGATTTTACGAAATACTATTATTGGAAAAAATTGTGTGATAGGTGCAGGTTGTGTAATAAAAGGCAATGTACCTGATAATACTTTGGTGTTTATGGAAAGAAACCAAATTCAAAAGAGTATTCTGTAAATGCGTATTTTATACATTACCAATCAAATTTCGGGTGCCGGAGGATTAGAAAGAGTGCTGTCGGTCAAAGCTAGTTATTTGGCGGATATATTGAATTATGAAGTACATATTGTTACTTTGAATCAGGGGCATGATACTTTGTTTTTTGATTTTAGTAATAAAATAATACATCATGACATTGTGGTACAGGGAAATGTTTTACAATATATAAAACAGTATTCATTTGGTTTAAAAAAACTAATAAGAAGTATAAAACCCGAAATTATCTGTGTATGTGATGACGGATTAAAGGCTTTTTTTCTACCATTGCTATTAAGCAAACCCTGTCCGATGGTTTATGAACGTCATGTTTCTAAACAAATTGAAATTAAAAGTGATTCTGAAACTTTTTTGCAAAAAATAAAGACCAAAGTAACTTTTGGTATAATGGGGGTTTTAGCAAAATCATATGATAGGTTTGTTGTTTTAACTCAGGGGAATACCTTAGAATGGAACTTGAAGAATTTAGTTGTTATTCCAAATCCTCTTTCTTTTTATCCAGGCAGCATTTTAGAATCGAAGAATAAAACCGTCATTGCAGTTGGGAAACATACTTTTCAGAAAGGATATGATCGATTATTACAAAGTTGGAAAATAGTTTATCAAAAAAATCCTGATTGGGAATTAGCCATTTTTGGAACGATAGATGACAAACAAGGATTGACAACTTTAGCCAAACGATTGGGGATTGACAAAAGGGTTGCTTTTTTTTCTCCGGATAAAAATATAATAGAACAATACCAGCAGGCTTCAATTTTTGTGTTACCCTCTCGTTTTGAGGGGTTTGGAATGGTACTTATTGAAGCGATGGCCTGTGGGGTTCCCTGTGTTTCTTTTGATTGTCCTCATGGCCCCAAAGATATTATTAGTGACAATCAGGATGGTTTTTTGGTAAAAAATAATGATATACATAAATTTGCTTCTGCCATCAATCAATTGATTGAAGATGATTTCTTGCGCAAAGAAATGGGTATTAAAGCAAGAGAAAATGTAAAACGGTTTTTGCCTGAAACAGTAATGAAGCAATGGGAGGCATTATTTAAAGAATTGGTGTAATGAAAATTTTATATTGTACGAATCAACTTGCTACTCATGGAGGAATTGAACGAATGCTGTCGCAAAAAATTAATTTCTTATTGCAACAGCATAAAGATGAGGTTTTTTTAGCCACCTTTGAACAGTTGGGGATGCCTGACGTTTATCCTTTGGATAAAAAATTAACCCGATTTGATTTAGCGGTCAATTACCATAAAAATCGCAGTTATTTTCATCCGAAGAATTTATTTAAAATTCTAAAACACTATTTTAGATTACGCAGATTGATTAAAAAAATTCAACCGGATATTATTGTTTCCATAAGTTATACGCCGGAACAGTTTTTTTTACCTTATATACAAAAACAGATTCCTAAAATTAAAGAATTACATTCCTCAGGGGTAGTGGTTGGAATTTCCGAAAGAAAAGAGGAAAAATCCATAAAAGATAATTTAACAAATGTTTTTAAACGTTACGATGCCTTAGTGGTATTAAATAAAGATGAAGTTTCCTATTTTGAGGGGTGTAAAACGGTTGTTATTCCAAATTTTACTGATTTTAAAGTTGATTACACTCAGAACATCAAAAGAGATAAAACAGTAATTGCAGCAGGAAGAATAGCTCCTGTAAAACAATTTCAGGAATTAGTTCACATTTGGAAACTAGTTCATGAAAAATTTCCAGATTGGAAATTCAAATTATTTGGTGACGGAGACCCCAAATTACTGGGAGAACTTCAGCAATTGATTCAAAGTTTTAATTTAGAATCCAGTTTTTTAATACTACCAGCTACTACTGATTTACAACAGGAATTAGAAAAAGCATCCATTTACGCCATGACTTCAGCAACCGAATGTTTTCCAATGGTTTTATTGGAAGCGCAGGCTTCTGGTTTGCCAATTGTTTCTTATGATTGTCCTTTTGGTCCGCGAAATATTATTACTAATGAGTTTGATGGTTACTTGACGCCTCAAAATAGCAGGGAAGATTTTGCTAAAAGTCTTTCTAAACTCATGCTTGATGAAAGTAAAAGAAATTATTTAGGGGAAAATGCCAGACAAAGTGTTATCCGTTTTTCAAAAGAATATATGATGGCACAATGGAATAATTTGTTTACTCAGTTAAAAATAGAAAATTGAATACTCTAGTTCCAATAGAAATTTATACAGTTGCCTATTATTATATTTTATTGATAATAGTACTAATTACTTTTTTCAGATCGAATAGTGTCGCTATAAATGCTACTAAAAATTTAGGTTCTATTAAAACACAGGCAGGACTATTATTATTGTTTGTTGTTTTGCACATGGGATTACGGCCAATCAATTGGAGATTTGGTGACATGGTCGTGTATAATTATTCATACGAAAAATATCAGGGAGGAATGCCTTTTATACCGTCAAACGATATTGTTTTTGAGTATTTTATGTACAATTGTGCTCAAATAATGAGCGCTTCCTCATTTTTTTTAGTTTGTACTTTATTGTATGTTTTGCCTCTTTGGGCAGCCTGTAAGAAATGGTTTCAATCATATAATTATTATGCTTTTCTGGCACTGGTGGCTTCTTTTTCTTTTTGGGCGTTTGGTACCAATGGAATTCGAAATGGTATTGCGACCTCTATTTTCTTGTATGCTTTATCGAGGGATAAAATCGTATTTAAAGTGCTGTTTGTACTCATTGCTGTAGGTTTTCATAAGTCGTTGGTTGTCCCTACAGCCGCTTTAATTTTGACTTATTTTTATGCTGATCCAAAGAAATATTTCTATGGCTGGCTGGCTTGTATTCCTTTATCCTTAATAGCCGGAGGCTTTTGGGAAGGGCTTTTTGCTGGTTTGATGGAGGATAATAGGGCGAGTTATTTAACAGGAACCAATGAACAGGGTGAGTTTTCCAGTACGGGTTTTCGTTGGGATTTTTTGCTGTATTCGGCTTCAGCAGTCTACGCAGCCTATTTCTTTATTTTTAAAAAGAAATTTCAAGATCCTGTTTACAATCGTTTGGTGTGTGTGTATCTGGCCGCCAATGGATTCTGGGTTTTAGTCATTCGGGCTAATTTTTCCAATCGTTTTGCTTATTTATCCTGGTTTATGATGGGAGTTGTGATTGTATATCCTTTTTTGACAAAGATTCAGCTTAAAAATCAGCATAGAGTATTGGCTACTGTTTTGTTGGCTTATTTCGCTTTTACTTATCTGATGAATGTAATTTTAATGCCTACTGCCTAGTTTACATGTTTAGCAATTCCTTAATTAGTGTTATTATTCCGGTTTATAATGTATCAGCTTATTTGCGGCAATGTTTAGATTCTGTGGTGAATCAAAGCTATTCTCATTTAGAAATTATTGTAGTAAATGATGGATCTACTGATAATAGTCTGATGATTTGCGAAGAATACCAATTAAAAGATTCCAGAATTCAATTAATTAATCAGCAAAATAAAGGACTTTCTGGAGCAAGGAACACTGGGATTGATGCTGCAACCGGCAATTATATTCTTTTTATAGATAGTGATGACTGGATTGATTTAGATACATGTCAACTGTTAATTGATAATGTGGAACAGACGAATGCAGATGTGGTTTTGTTTTCTTATGTTAAAGAATTTTCGAATCATAATGAAGAAAAATTTATTTTAGAAGGGGATTTAACTTTTAATGAAAATGAATCAAGAAAAGTTCACAGGAGAATTATCGGTTTGTATGAAGAAGAATTAGTGCATCCAGAAAATGCCGATACTATCGTAACGGCTTGGGGAAAGTTATATAAAACGGAAATCATAAAAAACAACAAAATATATTTTACTGATTGTAAATCGATTGGAACAGAAGATATGTTGTTTAATGCCTATTTTTTTAAATATGTACAGTCAATTTCTAATTTACACCGTTGTTTGTATCATTACAGAAAAAGCAATCAAAGTTCACTAACTTCTGTTCATAAACCCAATTTGTTTCACCAATGGCACACATTGTATGCGATGGTAGGTGCATTTTTAGAAAAAGAGCAATTGGGTTTTCAATTTCAGCGAGCTTTAAAAAATAGAATTTCATTGGGCATTATTGGGTTGGGACTAAATGAACTCTATGCTAATGAATCTTTATACACTAAGTACGTCCGTCTAAAAAGGATACTTACTGATAAACGATATACAGAAGCTGTAAAAGAGTTGCCGTTAAATTATTTTCCCATCCATTGGAAACTGTTTTTCTTTTTTGCAAAAAATAGCATGGCATTGCCATTACTGTTTATGTTAATGGTAATCAAAAGAATCATCAATAAATAATTCATGCAGCAACCCATACGCATTTTACAACTTTTTACCATCCTCAATCGAGGTGGTGCCGAAACCAATGTGATGAATTATTATCGAAAATTGGATAAATCGAAATTCCAATTTGATTTTGCAGTACATCGGGAAGAAAAAGGAGCTTATGAAGACGAAATACATTCTTTAGGAGGGAAAATATTTCGTTTTTCTAATGTTCATCCGTTGAAACTAGAAAATTACAAACAGCAGATTGTTCAGTTTTTTGACGAAAATCACTATTCCATTATTCACGGACAATGTTCAGAATTGGGTTATTTTTTTTATAAAGAAGCTTACAGACGTGGTGTTCCGGTAATCATTGCTCATGGACATAATTCAAAATCGAAGGTTGATTTAAAGTTTCCTTTTCGATGGTTTTGGAAAAAAAGAATGATGCGTTATGTCAATACTTATTTTAGTTGTGGGGATGAAGCGAGTTTATGGCTTTTTGGTAAAGAAAAGGCTAAAGAAGCCTTTACCATGACTAATGCTATTGATTCCGAATTGTTTGCTTATAAAGTTCAACCTGTCCAACAAATAAAAAAGGAATTAAATGCATTGGAGTCCATCAATTACATTCATGTTGGACGCTTTAATATTCAAAAAAATCACGAATTTCTAGTCGAAGTATTTGCTTTGCTTTTACAAAAAAATCAAAACCAAAAGTTGTTTTTAGTAGGAGAAGGCGAATTGAAATTCAAAATTCAGGAGCAGGTGAGTGCATTGGGAATCGAAGAAAAAGTGATTTTCTTAGGTTCCCGTAATGATGTCAATAAATTACTTCAAGCTATGGATGTATTTCTTTTTCCTTCTTTATTTGAAGGTTTACCGGTCTCTTTAGTAGAAGCTCAGGCAGCCGGAGTGCACTGCGTTATTTCGGATGGAATACCTCAAGAAGCCATTTTAATTCCTGAAAATGTAAGTGTGATATCATTGAAAGAATCGGCAATTCAATGGGCAGAAAAAATTAATAATTTGAAAGTTTCTCCTAAAAACGATGTTTCGCCAGCTATTAAAGCGAAAGGTTACGACATTGATGCCAATGTTAGGATTTTAGAAGCAAAATATACCGAATTGTTGCAAAGAAAATAATGAAAACCTTAACTGTTTTTACTCCGGCTTATAATAGAGCGCATTTATTACCAAGACTGTATCATAGTTTGTGTCAACAAACTTCAGATGATTTTGAATGGTTGATTGTAGATGATGGTTCCTCAGATAATACGAAAGAATTAGTTACCAACTGGATTCAGGAAAATAGAATTTCTATTTGTTATATTGAGCAGGAAAATCAGGGAATGCACGGAGCGCATAATACTGCTTATAGAAATATCAGTACCGAATTGAATACTTGTATCGATTCAGATGATTACATGCCTAATAATGCTATAGAACTGATTTTAAATAAATGGGATGAGGTTGATCAGCAAAAATATTCTGGAATTATTGGTTTAGATGCTGTTGAGTCGGGTGAGATACTCGGAACGATTTTTACTACAGAAACAACTACACTGGAAGAATTCTATTTAAATGGAGGGAGTGGAGATAAAAAACTGGTTTATAGAACAGATATTGTAAAAAATTATCCAGATTACCCTCTTTTTGAAGGAGAAAAATACGTGGGTTTAGGTACAAAATATTTAATGATTGATAAAGAATACCAATTGGTAACACTCAATGAAGTCTTAGTGATTGTTGAATATCAGCCAGATGGTTCTTCTAATACGATGTTCCAGCAATATCTAAAATACCCTAAGGGGTTTATTTACAACCGTATTGTTTCTATGCAATATTCGAAATCGCTAAAGCGAAAATTCATTGAAGCGATTCATTATATTTCAAGTTGTATTATTCTTAGAAAAAAAGATTTTTTAAAAGATACTCCCGAAAAAGGATTAACGTTATTAGCCATTCCTTTTGGGATGATGCTTTATTTATTGATTCAATATAAAGTAAGAGTTAAATAGTTTTGAAAAAACTCATTCGCACCTCTACCATAGCCATGTCTTTGGATTTTTTATTGAAAGGACAATTGGCTTTTTTGAATAAGCATTTTGAGGTAGTCGCTGTTTCAGGTGAGGATGAACATTTAAATACTGTTGCTGAACGTGAAGGAGTAAGGGCAGTTGCTATTGAAATGCAACGGAATATTAGTCCGCTAAAAGACTTGCTGTCTTTGTGGAAATTGTATCTTTTGTTCAAAAAAGAGAAGCCCCAAATCGTTCATTCAATTACCCCGAAAGCAGGTTTGCTGTCTATGCTGGCTGCTAAATTAGCTGGCGTTCCTGTTCGTATACATACTTTTACAGGTTTGATTTTTCCTTCTAAAACGGGTTTGTTGCAAAAAATATTAATTCTGATGGATAAGCTTCTGTGTAGTTGTGCTACACATATTTATCCGGAAGGACAGGGTGTGAAACAGGATTTGATAGAATATAAAATCACTTCTAAACCCTTGAAAGTAATTGCTAATGGTAATGTGAATGGAATCGATACTGCTTATTTTTCAAGAGAACAGCTGTCTTTTCAGGAACAACAAACTTTAAAAAAAGAGTTGGGAATTGGTGAAAATGATTTTGTTTTTATTTTCGTAGGTCGTTTGGTAGGTGATAAAGGTATTAATGAATTAATAGATGCTTTTAAGTGTTTGGCTGTCAGTTCGAGCGCTGTCGAGAACCAGAGCGCATTTGGGAGCAATCAACAACTCACAACTGACAACTCACAACCGACAACGCACTGTCACCCTGAGCCTGTCGAAGGGCTTAATTTAAAACTCCTATTAGTCGGTTCTCTGGAAACCGAATTAGATCCCTTGCAACCAGAAACTTTAGCAGCAATAGAGAACAATCCTAATATTATTGCAGTGGGTTTTCAATCTGATGTTCGTCCTTATTATTCAATAAGTAATGTACTGGTATTTCCATCTTACCGGGAAGGATTTCCAAATGTAGTAATACAAGCCGGAGCTATGGGATTACCAAGTATCGTAACGGATATCAATGGATGTAATGAGATAATAATTGACGGGAAAAATGGAATAATCATTCCGGCTAAAAATTCAAATCAGCTTTTGGAGGCTATGGATAAAATAATGAAGGATTTACAATTTTATTCGCAATTGCAAAACAATGCAAGACCAATGATCGTCTCCCGTTATGAACAAAAAGTAGTTTGGGAAGGGGTATTGGAAGAATATAGAAATCTGTTTAAATTTATTTAAAAAAGAAATTTTCTTTTTTTTTATCCCTAAGAAATAAAAAAGTTTTTGAAAATTCATCAAAATTACACCCTTTAGGGTTGGGGAATTAATTTTGATGAGTTTTAAACAAGCTACAAAAAATAGAAAAAGTGTATAAGATTTTTTTTAAAAGAATAATAGATTTCCTAGCTGCTTTGATTGGATTTGTAATGTTGAGTCCATTATTTTTAATCGTTACAGTTGGCTTGTTTTTTGCTAATCAGGGCAAGCCCTTTTTCTTTCAGTTGCGTCCGGGGATGGATGGTAAAATATTTAAGATTATTAAGTTCAAAACCATGAACGATAAAAAAGATACTCATGGGAATTTGTTGCCCGATGCGGAACGTTTAACAAAAATTGGAGCTTTTGTTCGTAAAACTTCTTTAGATGAGATTCCGCAGTTGCTTAATGTTATAAAAGGCGACATGAGTTTGATTGGCCCCCGTCCTTTATTGGTGCAATATTTACATTTATATTCTGATTTTCAAAATAGACGACATGAAGTCAAACCGGGAATTACAGGTTGGGCACAGGTCAATGGACGTAATGCGATTTCATGGGATACAAAATTTGAATTGGATGTTTGGTATGTAGACCATGTTTCATTTATTTTGGATTTAAAAATTCTATTCAAAACTATTTTGAAAGTAGTAAAGAGCGAAGGAATTAACGCAGCAGATGCTGCCACAATAGAACCGTTCAATGGAAACTAAAATCATTTTATTTGGCGCAAGCGGACATTGCAAAGTAGTGATTGATATTTTACAATCCTGTAATGAAAAAGTAACCTGTATTGTTGATGACCAACCTAAAATAGCATTTTTGTTAGGAGTAGAAGTTTTGTCATCTGGTAATTTTGTTACTGATAGGAACCAAAAAATGATCATTGCTATCGGCGATAATGCTATTAGAAAAAAAATTGTTGACAGATTAAACGGTACTTTCCATACAGCCATACATTCACAGGCTATAATTTCAAATTATTCCACCATTGGAAAAGGAGCGGTTATTGCTCCGGGAGTGATTATTAATGCAGATGCTGTTATTGGTCAACACTGTATTATTAACACAGCAGCCATAGTAGAACACGATTGTATTGTAGAAGACTATGTGCATTTATCACCCAATAGTGCTTTGGCCGGTGGTGTAAAAGTGGGAGAAGGAACCCATATCGGAATTGGCGCCAAAGTCATTCAGGGAATAACCATCGGCAAATGGGCAACTATTGGAGCCGGTGCTGTAATTATCAAAGATGTACCTGATTATGCTGTTGTAGTTGGTAATCCTGGTAGAATTATAAAGAGTAAAAAAAGTATATAAGTATAAACATTTCAAAGACTTTTGGTGTATTGAAAAACAGTGTTTAATTATAGCTCAATCGTATTCCCCTCTTGAGAGGGGGGAGGGGTGTGTAAAAATAAAAGTATTAATCGTTTTTGTTTTTCCGTATTTTGAATATAGAGAAAATAAAATCTTAAATGAACTTATATGCCTTTTATAGTTAAAAAATATAAAGTATAGTTGTGGTATTAATTCTTTTCCACCCTTTAGGGCAGGGGAAAGAAAAAGAATAGAGTGTATTTGAATCAAAAGAGAAAAAATATATAAATGAACAATTCTAAAATATGGCTGTCTTCTCCCCACATGGGAGGAAACGAACAAAAATTTGTAAACGAAGCTTTTGAAACCAATTGGGTAGCTCCGTTAGGGCCTAATGTAAATGGATTTGAAACGGATTTAGAAAATTATTTAGACAGTACGGTTCATGTTGGGGCTTTGAGCTCCGGTACGGCAGCCATTCATTTGGGATTAATATTATTAGGGGTTCAGTCTGGAGATGAGGTGATTTGTCAAAGTATGACTTTTTCGGCTTCAGCTAATCCAATATTATACTTAGGAGCAACTCCTGTTTTTGTGGATAGCGAATCGGAAACCTGGAATATTTGTCCTCTTGCTTTAGAAGAAGCAATTCAGGACAGAATGAGTAATGGAAAAAAACCAAAAGCCATTATTGCGGTGCATTTGTATGGCATGCCCTTTAAAGTGGATGAAATCAAAGCTGTTGCTGAAAAATACAATATTCCAATTTTAGAAGATAGTGCCGAAGCCTTGGGGAGTAGGTATAAAGGACAAAAGTGCGGAACTTTTGGAGATATCGGGGTGCTGTCTTTTAATGGGAACAAAATCATCACCACTTCGGGTGGAGGAGCTTTAGTTAGTACCAATAAAGAAATTAAAGATAAAGCCGTTTTTCTGGCTACTCAGGCCAGAGATAATGCCCCACATTATCAACATTCAGAAGTGGGATACAATTATCGTATGAGTAATATTTGTGCTGGTATTGGTCGTGGGCAAATGGAAGTATTGGATGCTCATGTCGCTTTGCGCCAAAAGATGAACGAATTTTACAAAGAAATGTTTCAGGGTGTTTCAGGAATTAGCGTTTTTGATAACCCTAATCCGGATTTTGAGTCTAATCATTGGTTGACGGCTATTGTAGTTGATTCAGCTAAAACAAACGGAATTACCGCTGAGCAAATTCGATTGGCTTTAGAAAAAGAAAACATCGAATCCCGACCTTTATGGAAACCGATGCATTTGCAGCCTGTTTTCGAAAATTATCCTTATTATGGCAAAAATGTAGCTCAAAATTTGTTTGAAAACGGTTTGTGTTTGCCATCGGGATCTAATTTAACAGAAGAAGATAGGGCAAGAATAAAAGCGGTAATTACACTTTTGTTGCACTAGAGCTAGTTTATTTAATTTAAAAGTTTTCTTGTGTCTGTCTGAGCTTGTCGAAGACCTCGTTTTGATAATACACTTTTGTTACATTAAGAACATACTCTTTTAGATATTTAACAAGTTAACGAGACTGTTAAATTGAAAGTTTTGTCGAAAACAAAACCTTTATTGTAGCACAACCGTATTCCCTTCTTTCAGAGGGGCTGGGGTGTGTAAATCAAGTGTTGAAAATATTTACATATTCATTTTGCAACCACAACTCATATCGATTTCCTTAAAAAAAGATGGGTCATAAATAGGGATACTCCATACATAGTCCATAACATATATGGACAAATAATTAGATTTTTTTATAAGATAAAATTTATTGTTTAAAACAGTTTCTATTAGTAGAGGACATTATAATCTGACAATAGATAGCTAACTAATAATTGAAACTGATTTTAAGATTTTTTGATGTTGTAGATATAATTCTACAAAATAATTCTTTCGACTATTGTAAAGCCTACGATGCTAATTTCTTATATTTGCACCAAAATTATAATTTTATGAAGTATTTCTGTTTATCAAAAAGTGTTGCTTTCTTCTTTTTGATGTTCTTGTTTTTTTCCTGTACTCCTAAAAAAAACCTCTTGTATTATCAAAATATTGATGATATGGCTTCGGCAAAATTAAATTCGTACGAAATAAGAATTCAACCTGATGATTTATTAACGATTAATGTGTCCGCAGAAGATCCTAAAATTACAGCCCCATTTAATTTGAATCCGGTAAATGTTATTGGTGAAGGAGGTCAGGGTCAGGCTGGTGGAAATAAATCAGTGATTAATGATTATTTGGTAGACGCAGAAGGCTATATTGATTTCCCTGAATTAGGAAGATTAAAATTAGGAGGATTGACACGTTCAGAAGTTTTAGCCCTTTTGCAGAAAAAAATTGGAGCTTACATAAAAGATCCGATAATAACAGTAAGGGTTAAAAATTTTAAAGTAGCGGTACATGGTGAAGTTAATGGAGCCGGAATTGTAACTAGTGCTACGGATAGACTTACTTTAATTGAGGCCTTAACGCAAGTTGGGGATTTAAAGCCTACGGCAAACAGAAAAAATATTTTAGTGATTAGAGAAATTGATGGGGTGAAGTCTTTTTTCAGAGTGGACGTAACCAAGTCCGATTTTATCAATTCGCCTTATTATTATCTGGCTCAGAATGACGTAGTATATGTAGAACCTAAAAACAGATCTTTAAGTCCGGATATGACTTTGTTTACGACAATTAGTTCTATGGCAATGACTTTGGTATCTTTAATTTTAGTCCTTACAAAATAGTTTATGGAGAATAATATGCAGACAGAAGATTTTGGACAGGAGTTTGATCTTAAAGCTGAAATAAATAAGTATTTAACCCATTGGAAATGGATTGTGCTAAGTGTAGTGCTGGTGTTATTTTTAGCGATACTGAAAGTAAGATACACATTACCAGTTTATAATGCGGCCACTAAAATTTTAATGAAAGATACTCGAAAAGGGGGGCGTCTTTCAGAAGCAGCTGCCTTTTCTGATTTGGGATTAAATTCTGGAGCTAGAAACGTGGATGATGAGATTGAAATTATGAAATCAAGAACATTATCGGAGGCTGTTATTAAAAAATTAAAATTTAATATTTCGGTTATTTCTCATGGGAAAGTCTTGGATTTGGAGTTGTATAAAGACAATCCAATAGAGGTACATTTTATTAATCAGACTCCGGATTTTGATGAGCAATCGATGTGGTTCGAGTTTGAAGAAACACCCGCAGGTACTTTTAAATTAAACAGTGAGAATAATCTAATAGTTAATGGAAGTCAATTTAGATTTGGTCAGGCTATTAAAACCCTTTATGGTGATTTAATTATAACCAAAGCCAATCATGTAAAAAGAGCTAAGATACATCCATTGACGATAAAGGTAAGTCCTCTAAAAAGTGTGGCTGCCAGTTACAGAGGAAGACTTTCGGTGGAGCCATTGACAAAAGGGAGTAATGTAGTGATACTTAGTATAACTAATGCCGTAGAGGAAAAAGCAGAATTGTTTTTGGATTGTTTGGTGAAAACTTATAATGAAAATGCAGTGGCTGATAAGGAATTTATTTCTAAAAACACCTCTGTTTTTGTTGCCAATCGTTTAGATTTGATTAGTAAGGAGTTGTCGGGAGTAGAAAAAGATGTAGAAAAATTCAAAGTAAACAATCAATTGATTGATTTAGAAGCTGAAGCGGGTTTGTATGTTGCGGGTTCAAATGAGTTTAATAAAAAAGCCATAGATGTACAGGTACAATTGACTGTTTTAAATTCCGTTTTGGAATACGTAAAAAAAAGTACTAGTGAGAATTTATTACCGGCAAATTTACTTTCTGATGTTGGTGGTGATGCCTCTACTTTGATTAGTTCTTATAATGAAATGGTTTTAGATAGAAGCAGATTGTTAAAATCAGCTACAGAAACCAATCCAACAGTAGTTAAAATAGATCAGGAACTAGCAAGTTTGAAGTCGACACTTTTATCCAGTTTAGGAAAAAGTAAGGCCATGTTGCAAATTCAAATGAAAAATATTGAAGCTAATGAAAATCTTTTTAACGGTAAAATTCAAAAAATACCTTCTAAGGAACGGCAGTTCAGAGAGATTGAACGTCAGCAAAAAGTAAAGGAAGAATTGTATTTGTATTTATTGCAAAAAAGAGAAGAAACCGCTTTGGCATTATCTTCAACAGAACCTAATGCCAAGGTAATTGATGCCGCCTTGTCTACAGGTCCGGTAACTGTAAAACGAAGTGTGATTCTATTAGGTGCCTTTGTTTTAGGCTTATTAATTCCAATAGGGATTATATTTCTAATTGATTTCTTAGATACCAAAATTAAAAGCCGATTGGATTTGGAAGGAAAAACAACCATACCTTTTATTGGAGATGTACCTACTTCTGAAGATGCTTCGGTAATTATGCAATCTGAAAGTCGATCCAGTTCAGCTGAAGCCTTACGTATTATTCGAACGAATCTGGAATTCATGTTAAGTAAAGTGCCTGAAGGAATAGCAAAAACTATTTTTCTGACCTCTACTTTTTCAAAAGAAGGGAAGACATTTGTGTCGGTAAATCTAGCAGCTACATTTGCGCTTTCGGGTAAAAAAGTATTGTTAGTGGGTATGGATATTAGAAACCCTAGACTAGATGATTATTTAACATTACCCGACAGAGGTTTTACTAATTATTTGTCGTCTAAAGATTTAAATTTAGAAGATTTAATTATTAAACAAGCAGCTTATGAAGATTTCCATGTGTTGCCAGCAGGAGTAATTCCTCCCAATCCGGCTGAGTTATTGATGAGTAAAAAAGTAGATTCTTTTTTTGAAACTATAAAAAAACAATACGATTATGTTATTGTGGATACAGCTCCTGTGAGTTTGGTAACAGATACCTTATTAATTGCCAAACATGCTGATACTTTTATTTATGTAGCACGTGCTAATTTCTTAGAAAAACGCATGTTGGATATCCCTAATAGTCTTTATCGAGATAATAAATTGCCTAATATGTGTATGTTACTTAATGATACCGATTCGTCTAAAGGCTATGGTTATGGTTATGGTTATGGCACTAAGGTAGAAAAAAAGACATGGTATAAAAAGATTTTTAATAAATAATAAAATACTTAGAATTAAAAAAAGCATCAAAAGTTTATAAAGTTATTTTATAATTTTTTGATGCTTTTGATTTATATAAATAGAGATAAAAATGACCATTGAGAAAACACCAATTAATGATTTAGTAATTGTAAATCCTGCTGTATTTCACGACGAAAGAGGCTATTTTTTTGAAGCCTATAACCAGTCGAAGTTTGAAGTAAATGGAATAAATTATAATTTTATTCAGGACAATCAATCTTTTTCTAAACGAGGGGTAATTCGCGGTTTGCACTTGCAAATCAATCCTTTTGCGCAAGCCAAATTAGTTCGTGTACTAGAAGGAGAAATCCTGGATGTAGCAGTTGATTTAAGAAAAAAATCGCCCACTTATGGTAAGCATTTTTCAGTAATTTTAAGTGCCGAAAATAAAAAGCAATTAATGGTACCGCATGGTTTTGCGCATGGATTTTCAGTATTGAGTGAAACGGCTTCGGTTTTGTATAAAGTAGATCAAGTCTATCATAAAGAGAGTGAAAGAGGCATCCGTTACGATGATCCAGTTTTAGATATTGACTGGAGAATAAGTCCTGATGAGGTGAATGTATCGGAGAAGGATATTATTTTATCCGGTTTTAATGAAATTGACTGGGAGTTTTAGATTAATTGTTAGAATAGAGTTGTAATTAATATAATCATTCTGATTTTTTTTTGCACCCTTTAGGGAGGGGAGACAAAAAAGAATGTTATTGTATCGGAGAAGGATATTATTTTACCCGCTTTTGATAAAATGGATTGGGGATTTTAGTTATCGGTTCTAAGTTTTCTGTACCATTTCCCGATATTTATCGGTAAGCTACAACTCAATTTAGAATTCATAATTAGAGTATACAATCGCTTTAATCCTTTTTTTTGCTCCCTTTAGGGTTGGGGCAATCAAAAAAAGGATAATTGAGTACAATCATTCTGATTCTTTTTTGCACCCTTTAGGGAGGGGGCAAAATAGAATGTAGATATTAAGTAATGATAATAATTCGCGAAATTCGTTAGATAAGAAATAAATGAAAAAAATACTGATAACAGGAGGAAACGGACAGCTCGGTTCTGAATTACAAGTTTTATCAAAAATACATACCCAATATGAATGGGTTTTTACCGATTATCAAGAATTGGATTTGTGTGATTTAGACAATTTAGCAATTGCAATAGAAGAAATAAATCCACAAATCATTATCAACTGTGCAGCACATACTGCTGTAGATAAAGCTGAATCAGAATATGAATTGTCGGATATTTTAAATCATAAAGCAGTAGCGATTATGGCCAAATGGAGTTTTGAAAATCATTGCCAATTCATCCATGTCTCTACCGATTATGTTTTTGATGGTAATTCGGCTGTAGCTTTAACGGAAGAGGCTCCTACGAATCCTATCAATGTGTATGGTGTCACTAAATTAGCAGGGGAAAAAGCCTGTATGCAAAATAATCCGGATGCTATTATTATCAGAACATCATGGGTGTATTCTAGTTTTGGAAATAATTTTGTAAAAACGATGTCCCGATTAATGCAGGAAAGAGACAGTTTGAATGTGGTCAACGACCAGATAGGAAGTCCTACTTATGCCGCCGATTTGGCTCAGGCAATTTTAACAATTCTTCAGTATGCAAAATGGCAATCAGGAATCTATAATTTCTCTAATGAAGGAGAAATAAGTTGGTTCGAATTTGCATTAGCGATAAAGGAAATTGGAGACTTCGATTGCCAAATTAGTGGAATTCCATCATCAGCATATCCTACACCGGCCAAACGTCCTGCTTATTCTTTATTGGATAAAACAAAAATCAAAACGACTTTTGAAGTTGTGGTTCCTGATTATAAAGAAAGTTTGAGGAATTGTATGGAGTTGTTGAAAGTTAGAAGTTAGAAGTGGACGGGATGATTAAATTTCTTTTTCCACCCTTTAGGGAGGGGCAAGAAAAAGAAATTTTTAGTGTATGGGAAAACAAAAAGAAATTAAATAAAGGACTAGGTACTAATTTCTAAGGACTAAAATTTAAAATTAAATGAAAAAAATACTAATTACCGGTGGAGCCGGTTTTATCGGGTCTCATGTGGTGAGACGCTTTGTAAATCAATATCCCGATTACCAAATTTTTAATCTGGATGCACTGACCTATGCAGGGAATCTTGAAAATATTGCCGACATTGAAAAACAACCCAATTATACTTTTATTAAAGGAGATATTGTTGATGCTGATTTTATTGATAAGTTGTTCCAAGAACATCAGTTTGATGGAGTATTGCATTTGGCAGCCGAATCACACGTAGATCGTTCAATTACGGATCCTATGGCATTTGTAAAAACGAATGTGATTGGAACGGTTAATTTATTAAATGCAGCCAAAACGATTTGGAAAGATAATTCAGAAGGAAAGCGTTTTTATCACATCAGTACCGATGAGGTCTACGGAAGTTTAGGAGCCGAGGGATTATTTACGGAGACTACGGCTTATGATCCCAATTCTCCTTATTCAGCTTCTAAAGCCAGTTCGGATCATTTTGTGCGTGCTTATGGAGAAACCTATGGTTTGCCTTATGTGTTGACCAATTGTTCCAATAATTATGGTCCCAATCATTTTCCTGAAAAACTAATTCCATTATTTATTAATAATATTATTAATAACAAGCCGTTACCAGTTTATGGCGATGGAAAATACACTCGCGATTGGCTTTTTGTAGAAGATCATGCGGTGGCTATTGATTTAGTCTTTCATAAAGGAAACAACCATGAAACCTATAATATTGGAGGATTCAACGAATGGCAAAATATTGATTTAGTAAAATTGCTGTGTAAAATAATGGACGATAAATTGGGCAGAAACTCTGGAACTTCAGAGCAATTGATTATTTATGTTAAAGATCGCCCGGGACATGATTTGCGTTATGCAATTGATGCTACAAAGATCAACAAAGAACTAGGATGGAAACCTTCGGTGACTTTTGAGCAAGGCTTAGAAAAAACCGTAAATTGGTATTTACAAAATCAAGTTTGGTTGGATAATGTAACTTCAGGAGCCTATGCTTCTTATTATGAGAAACAGTATTCATAAATTTATTTCTAATAATGTTGTCAGTTGTCGTTTTTTTAACTCACAACTCATAACTCATAACTCATAAAAATGAAAGGAATTATACTAGCTGGAGGATCCGGTACCCGTTTACATCCGTTAACATTGGCCATGAGCAAGCAAATGATGCCGGTATATGACAAGCCGATGATTTACTATCCTTTATCAACTTTAATGTCGGCAGGAATTAATGAAATTTTGATTATTTCAACTCCTCATGATTTGCCTAATTTTAAAAAACTATTGGGTGATGGATCTCATATAGGTTGTTCGTTTAGTTATGCTGAACAGCCTACTCCTGATGGATTAGCACAAGCATTTGTGATAGGGGAAGAATTTATTGGTTCTGATAGTGTGGCCTTGGTTTTAGGAGATAATATTTTCTTTGGGTCAAATATGGATGAATTGTTACAATCCAATACCAATCCTGAAGGAGGAGTGGTGTTTGCATATCATGTTTCTGATCCGGAGCGTTATGGAGTAGTTGATTTTGATGCTAATTTGAAGGCTATTTCTATTGAAGAAAAACCGTTGAAACCCAAATCAAATTTTGCCGTTCCAGGTTTGTACTTCTATGACAATTCAGTGGTGGAGATTGCTAAAAATATAAAACCAAGTGCTAGAGGGGAATATGAAATTACCGATGTCAATAAAGCCTACCTGGAAAAAGGAAAGTTAAAAGTAGGGATTTTGAGTCGTGGTACCGCATGGTTAGATACTGGGACTTTTAACAGTTTAATGCAAGCTGGACAATTTGTTCAGGTTATTGAAGAGCGTCAAGGCTTAAAAGTAGGTTGCATTGAGGAAATTGCATGGCAACAGGGATTCATATCAGATGAACAATTAAAAGCACTTGCCGAGCCTTTAAAAAAGTCAGGTTACGGAGAATATTTATTAGAATTATTGGAGCATAAATTATAGTATTGATTTTCTATATTAGATACATTGTTTTACAGAGCGGTTTTAAATGTTAATTTTTTTAAGAAAAATCGAACTCCATTTTTTATAACAACTTTATGTACTATTTTTGAAGTCTAAAATAAAAAGCATATTTTGAATAAAGGAATTGATAGAACAGCTGCTGATAGATTTGCAAATCTTTTTTCAAAACAAGGTTTGGTGCTTAATGTCCGAAATTTAAGTTACTTACCTAGATGGATTGTCGTTGGCATTGATTTAATGGTGCTTGTTTGTAGTTTTTTCTTCACCAAACTAATAATTAATGGTATTGGTTTGCATTTTATTGTTTTTAATAATAAAATCCTTTATATCTGCTTCTTGTTATCGATAAATGTTTTTTCATTTTGGATATTTAGAACTTATGCAGGTATTGTTAGGCATTCTTCCTATATGGATGCTATTAAGTTATTGTTTTCTCAAGTATCAGTATTAGTCTTTTTTGTTACAGTTAATTCTGTTTTTCAGTTTTTTTATGGCTATAAAATATACTTAAATACAGCACTTTTTATATATATGGTGCTATCATTCTGTGGTTTGTTTTTATACCGTGTGGTTGTGAAACAAATTTTCGAACATTTTTTTTCAGAAAGGAATGATGTTAAATTACCCAGAACCGTTATTTATGGAACAGATGCTAATGCACTTGCTGTAGCCAATGCCTTAAAATTAGAAATGCCTAGCCGTTTTAAAATTGTGGGTTTTGTAGATAAAAATAGCCAGAATTCTTCGAAGCGAATGATGGATTTGCCTATTTTAATTCAAAAGAAAAAATTACCTACATTAATGCGTTCAGTGGGTGCCGAAGGGGTTATTATTGCCGATAAAAGCTTGTCAAAAGAAGAGCGATTAGTCATAGTAGAACAATGCTTGGAATTTAACTATAAAGTATACGTAGTTCCTTTGATAACCGATTGGGAAAACCAAAAAGAAATTTCTAAAAAGGTAAAAAGCTTACAGATTGAAGATTTATTGGATAGAAAACCTATTGTTTTGGATGGGAAATCGATTTCTAAGCAGTTAAAAGATAAAACCGTTTTAATAACGGGAGCCGCAGGTTCTATTGGGAGCGAAATCGTTAGGCAAGTTTTACTTTTTAAACCCAAAAGAATTATTGCTGTAGATCAAGCCGAAACACCATTGCATAATTTATGTTTAGAATTATCAGGCTCAGATAGCCCCTCTAAAATTGTTACTCTTGTGGGTGATATTAGAAATAAAGATGCTATCAATACTATTTTTAATGATTATCATCCTGATGTAGTCTATCATGCTGCGGCATACAAACACGTTCCTTTGATGGAAGAAAATCCTTCTCAGGCTATTTTAACTAATGTAGAAGGGACTAAAAATATTGCCGATTTATCCTGTATGTATAAGGTAAAGAGTTTTGTAATGGTTTCTACAGACAAAGCCGTAAATCCAAGTAACGTAATGGGAGCCAGCAAGCGGATTGCCGAAAAATATGTGCAATCCTTGCAACTGAAATCGAATGCCAATAAAACCATTAAAAGCACTAAATTCATTACTACCCGATTCGGAAATGTCTTAGGGTCAAATGGTTCAGTAGTGCCTTTATTTACCAAACAAATTGCAGCTGGTGGCCCTATAACTATTACCCATCCAGATATTATCCGGTATTTTATGACCATTCCTGAAGCCTGTCAGCTAGTTCTAGAAGCAGCTGCTATGGGCAAAGGAGGCGAAATCTATATCTTCGATATGGGAAAACCCGTTAAGATTATCGATTTAGCTCGAAAAATGATCAAATTAGCAGGTTTTGTACCTGATGAAGATATCAAAATCAAGATTGTAGGACTGCGACCAGGGGAGAAATTGTATGAAGAATTGTTGAACGATACCTCAAAAACAATTCCAACACACCACCATAAAATCATGATTGCCGAAGAAATTCAAGAAGAATTTGAAATCCTTCACGATGAAATAGAAGAACTCATTACTATAGCCAACTTCCATAAAAAAGAGGCTATTGTATCTAAGATGAAAAAAATAGTTCCTGAGTTCAAGAGCATGAACTCTACTTATGAAGTGCTTGATAAATAAGTCTTTTAATTAATCTCAAAGATTATAAAAAATAATTGGTGTAATTTGTGGTGCAATTTTAACCACAAAGTTTACTAAGTTTTTCTCAAAATTGACAAAGATTTTAACCCAAAGATTATAAAAGATAATTGGTGCAATTTGTGGTGATAAATTTTAACCACAAAGGACACAAAGCTTTCCGCAAAGTTGACAAAGATTTTAACCCAAAGATTATAAAAATAATTGATGCAATTTGTGGTGCAATTTTAACCACAAAGTTTACTAAGTTTTTCGCAAAGTTCACAAAGATTTTACCCCAAAGATTATAAAAATAATTGGTGCAATTTGTGGTGCAATTTTAACCACAAAGTTCATAAAGTTTTTCTCAAAATTGACAAAGATTTTAACCCAAAGATTGTAAAAATAATTGGTGGGATTTGTGGTACAATTTTTAACCACAAAGTTTACTAAGTTTTTCTCAAAATTGACAAAGATTTTAACCCAAAGATTATAAAAAATAATTGATGCAATTTGTGGCTGACTTTTTAATCCAACTTAAAAAACTGATTATTCCCTATAATCTCCTTCAGCGGACTGATATCTTTAATTTTTACTTTTAAATCAAAAGCAGCAATATGATTGGCATGATGCACATCACTCCCTACAAAATCATACATACCTTTTTGCAGTAACTGTTCCGCAATTGTAGCAATATTGCCTCCATAATAACCAACAACAGCCAATAGGTTCAGTTGAAACAAGCAACCCGCTTTTTTAAGTTTTTCGTATTCACTAAAGTTTTTGTGGTAAAACAAATAACGTTCCGGATGCGCCAAAACAGGAGTATAACCCGCTACTTGCAAATCAAATAGTATCGAGTAGAGTTGGATAGGCGCATTGATATACGACATTTCTACCAATACATAATTATCCTTCAAAGTCAGTAAATCTTTTGACTGAAACAGGCGTACAAACTGATCGTCCATCAAATACTCCGCTGCCGCTCGAAATGGGCTCGCGATATTGTTTTGTTGAAGTTCGGCCAGAGTACTTTTATGATTGGCAAGTATAGATTCATGGCTGTTCTCCCAAACATGCTGAATGATATGAGGCGTAGTAATAAACTGAGTGATTCCAAAGCCTTGTAGTGCCTGAGTCAAACGCAAGCTTTCTTCAAAAGTTTTGGCACCATCATCAATACCCGGTAGCAGATGAGAGTGAATATCAATATGGTTATCGGGAATCAAATCCTTCAAAACCGACTTAGATTTAAATAGCGTAAACATGGTGCAAAGATAGGGAAAAAGTTGTGGGTTATGAGTTATGAGTAGAGGTTAGGGAAATAATTTTCGTTTTTCCCCAGCCTTAAAGGGAGCCGAAAATTCATAACGTTCTTTATGAATAACAACGTCCTATTTCTTTTTCTCCCTTTAGGGGTAGGGGTAGAAAAAGAAATAACAAAAACATTCAGTTTTTTTGCCCCTTTAGAGCGGGCAGGGCAAGAAAAGAAAATACTATTCGTTTTCAATTAGCCCACAACCCACAACCCACAACCCACAACCCACAACTTATAACCCATAACCCATAACTTCCACAAGGGGTAGGGCTGTGTAAAAATATAACATGAAGTCAATTCTGATAACCGCCAACTCACAACTTTCATGTGGATTATATTTAAGAAAAGAAATCAGTATAAAATTTTCGTTTTTCCCCAACCCTAAAAGGAGTCGAAAATTCAAAACGTTCTTTATTAATAACAACGTTCTAATTTCTTTTTCTCCCTTTAGGGGTAGGGGTAGAAAAAGAAATAACAAAAATACTCAGTTTTTTTCCACCCTTTAGGGCGGGGAAAGAAAAAAACTTTAAGGTAGGGGTAGAAAAAGAAATAATAAAAAACACTCAGTTTTTTCCACCCTTTAAGGCAGGGCAAGAAAAGAAAATACTATTCGTTTTCAATTAGCCCACAACCCACAACCCACAACCCATAACTCATAACTCATAACTTCCACAAGGGGTAGGGGTAGAAAAAGAAATAACAAAAAACATTCAGTTTTTTTGACCCTTTAGAGCGGGCGGGGCACGAAAAGAAAATACTATTCGTTTTCAATTAGCACTAAACGTATTCCCCTCTTAAGAGGGGTTAGGGGTGTGTTAAAAATGTAAAGGGATAAACCAATAGTTGTCAATTAGCCCACAACCCATAACTCATAACTCATAACTTCCACAAGGGGTAGGGGTAGAAAAAGAAATAACAAAAAACACTCAGTTTTTTCCACCCTTTAAGGCAGGGCAAGAAAAGAAAGGAGAAGTTCATTTACAACCCACAACCAATAACTCATAACTTCCACAAGGGTTTAGGGCTGTGTTAAAAATGTAAAGGGATAAACCAATTGTTGTCAATTAGCCCACAACCCATAACTCATAACTCATAACTTCCACAAGGGGTAGGGGTAGAAAAAGAAATAACAAAAACATTCAGTTTTTTTGACTCTTTAGAGCGGGCAGGGCAAGAAAAGAAAGGAGAAGTTCATTTACAACCCACAACCCATAACTCTTTTTTAGGTTGATAATCGTATTTATTTGGATATTGTAATAATCGATTAGTATATTTACCCATGACAGCAATAAACTAAATAAAAGTACCGTTGGAAACCCGTATTTATTCAAATAGCACAAAATACAGCATCAGAGAAATACTGCGCAAGAGCCTCAAAGGTTATCGCTCTTCCTTTCATCTGGCCAAACAACTGGCCAAGCGCGACATTACTTCCCAACACCGCCAATCCATTTTTGGCATTTTTTGGGTAATCATGCCCGTAGTCATGAATGCTATGGTGTGGATTTTTCTGCAAAGTTCAGGAACCATACAGCTAACCCCTACCAATATTCCCTATCCCTTATTTGCCTTAGTAGGCACCACCATCTGGTCTATATTTGGCGAATGCCTGAACATGCCTATGAGTGCTATTAACGGCAACCGGGGCATTATCACCAAAATCAATTTCGAAAAAGAAGCCCTTATAAGTCTGGGGTTTATCAAAGTAGGTTTTAACTTGTTGATAAAATTAAGTATGATTCTGTTTTTTATCCTCTATTTTCAGGTTGTACCTAGCCTATCCATGCTGCTTTTTATTCCGTTTTTAGGTCTGGTGATGGTATTTTTTGCCAGTATAGGAACCATCATTTCACCCATTGGTGTTTTGTACAATGATATTAGCAAAATAATTCCAATAGGCTTACAACTCCTGATGTACATTTCACCAGTTTTGTATGTTGTGCCTAAAAGTGGCTTGATGCAAACTGTGATGCAATACAATCCACTGAGTTATATCATTACTGATATTAGAAATACACTAACAGGAATGCCCATTGAAAACAGCTTTTTCTGGTTAGGATTTTTAGTGGTTACCCTGTTTTTAAGTCTAATGGCAATGGTAGTCTATCGCGTGTCGATGCCTATTATAACCGAAAGAATGAGTTAATGATGAACGGAGAAGTATTAATAAAAGCCGAAAATGTATCTAAGAAGTTCGCTAAGAGCCTCAAGAAAAGCCTGCTCTATGGAGTCAAAGATGTCATTAGTGGCATTACGGGCAGAGAGCAGGATAAAGCCCTGCGCAAAGACGAATTCTGGGCTGTAAAAGACATTAGTTTTGAAGTACGCCGCGGCGAATGCTTGGGCTTGATAGGCCACAATGGAGCGGGAAAAAGTACCCTGCTCAAAATGCTCAATGGTTTGATTTCGCCTGATGAAGGTACTATTACCATCAAAGGAAAAATAGGCGCTCTGATAGAACTTGGCGCGGGATTTAATCCTATTTTAACGGGTAGAGAAAACATCTACAACAATGCAGCCGTAATAGGTTTTACTAAAAAAGAAATAGACCAAAAGTTTGATGCAATTGTAGCCTTTGCCGAACTAGAAGAGTTTATTGACATGCCAGTACAAAACTACAGCTCGGGCATGAAAGTACGCCTGGGCTTTGCCGTAGCCGCCCAAATGGAACCCGATGTATTGCTAATTGATGAGGTCTTGGCTGTGGGGGATTTGGGGTTTGCTTTAAAATGTTTTAAAACTATAGATGCTCTTTTGCCGAATACCGCTATGATTTTTGTTTCGCATGCAATGCCTATGATTTCAAGAATTTGTAATCAAATTATTTTGATGGAAAATGGAGTCTCACGATTTCTAGGTCAAGATGTTGGAAAAGGTATTGATTTGTATTATAATCATTTTGCACAAAATGAAACTAATGTAGTTTTCTCTGATGGGAGTATAAATTTAGAATCAGTAGAAATATTAAATGTGCCAAAAAATAAAAAAGAAATTGCTCAATTAAATTGGGGGGATGATTTAAATCTTTATTTTAAATTTAGCCTAAATCGGCCAATTATAGATTTAATTTTTATAATAATTATATATGATAAAGAGCTTAGAGAAGTTGCTTATTTAAAATATAATGATGAACCTATTTTACCAAATCTTTTAGAGAATATAATAGAGTTTAAAGTTGAACATAATAAATTAGAATTGTCTAAGGGGATTTATTCTATAGATATTTCTGTTAATAAAGCTAAAAGTAAAGAACCATTTTTAAGAGTTAAAGGAGTTATTAACTTTCAAATTAATAATGATTACGATATTTATCCTCCTTTTTTACTTTCCACTAAGTTTATAAATATTCAAAGTTAAATATGGATAAAATCTTAAAAGAAAATTTAAAATTAAGTAATGATAGATTCCAGCTATGGAGCCATTTTATAAATCAAAATAAAATTTCTCATGTAACGGAGTTAGGTGTTTATAAAGGAGATTTTTCTAAATATATTTTAGATACTTGCGAAGTAGTTGAGAAATATTACATGATTGACCCTTGGCGGAATTTGGAAGACTGGAATAAACCGGCAAATACAAGTAATGATGAATTTGAAATTTTTTATAATAATACTATAGTTGAAACAAATTTTGCGTCAGAAAAAAGAATTGTTTTAAGAGGGAAAACTACTGAGGTAATAAATAAAATTGAAGATAAAACCTTAGATTTTATTTATATAGATGGTGATCATACGCTAAAAGGAATTACAATTGATTTACTTGCTACTTGGGATAAAATAAAAGATGATGGTTTTATTGCTGGTGATGATTTTTGTCCTTCAATATGGCAACATAGTAATGATTTTGAACCTACACTTATTTTTCCGTTTGTTCTGTATTTTGCGGAAGCTATGAATGTTAAAATATATGCATTACCCTTCAATCAATTTTTAATTTCAAAAAAAGATAAAGGTTATGAATTTATTAATTGGAGTGGTGAAAATTATGATGATATTAATTTGTTAACACACATTGAACAGGTAAAAAAAAATGTTTCAGAGAAAAAGGGAATAAAATTTTTTTTAAGATTTTTTAAAAATAATATTTAGTTATATATGAATAGGATAAATTTTATAGATAAAAGTATTTTTATACATATTCCTAAAAATGCAGGAACATCATTGATGAAAAGTTTTGGAAAAGAACAAACCACACACATTACTGCCAAACAAATAGAGGAGATAATCAATATTAAAGATTATTATGTTTTTTCAATTGTTAGGAATCCGTTTAATAGGTTTGTTTCATTATATAATTATGCAAGAATGGAAATAAGTTATTATCACAATAATATTTTTCCTGAAAGAGCATTATATGGGAAACATTTAGATTATGAATTATTAAAAAATGCCTCAATTTATGATTGTGCTGTTTTACTGCTTGAAGGAAAACTAAAACATGATGAATCATGGAATCATTGGAAACCACAATATACTTGGTTGTATGACAATGATAATCTTTTGGTAAATAAATTTTATCATTTAGAAAATTTAGAAGAATTAAGAGATGATTTTAATAAAAAAGGGTTTAAGTTAGAAATGCCCTCCTTAAATGTTTCAAACAATGATAATCTAATACTTGATGATGAAACAAAAAAAATAGTACTTGAATATTATAAAAAAGATTTTGAATTTTTTAATTATTCATAAATGGATTATTCTGTAATTATAAGAACAAAAAATAGTGAAAAAACAATTGAAAATTGTTTGGAAAGTATTTTTAAACAATCTATAAAACCATCAAAAATTATTATTGTTGATTCAGGTTCGAAAGATAATACACTTTCAATAATAGAAAAATTTGATGTATTAGTATTGTATTATCCTACCAATACAGAATTCAATTATTCAAAAGCTTTAAACATTGGAATTGAAAAATCTAAATCTGAATATATATTAATATTAAGTTCTCATATTGAATTGATTGATACAAATACAGTATTATGGATGTTTAATATAATTAACAGAGATATAAAATATAAAGCTGTATCAGTTTTGAGGACAGATTGTAAAGAAAATAAGCAACTTAAGAATGAAAATGAATTAATATTTAAAGAAAATACAATTCAAAATTTTAATGGTAGAGCAATGTATAATTTTTGTTCATTATTGAAAAAAGTTTCATGGCTGGAATATAAATTCAGTGAATTAATGCCACGATGCGAAGATCAGGATTGGGCATTACATTATTTAAAAAAAGGTTTTTACACTACTGAGATAAATAATCTTAAAGTTTTTTATTGTAATCCTTTTTATAATATTAAAAAAGACGCTTGGGATTATATAATTTTAGGTGAATATATTTATCCTTATTTTATTTCTTTGAAATATGTAAAATCTTTAATAAAGGATGCTGTTTTAAAATTTGAGAAAAGGGACTATAAGACTGTTAAGTATAATTTGTATATAGCCTTTTCAATTTTAATGCATAAATATGTAAGAAAAGCTAGAATTGTTTCTAAATATAATAATCATTTAAATTGAAAAAAATCCTTTTCATATCGCATGATGCATCTAGAACGGGTGCTCCATTAATACTTTTGGAATTACTCAAATGGTTAAATGCCCATCTAGACAATACAATTCTAATGGATGTGTTATTAATTAGAGGAGGAACATTAATACATCAATTTAAAAAAGAATGTCATACTGTTTATCAATATTCTGAACTAGATAATTTATTGAAATTTAGGGAAATAGTGCTGGATAAGCTGTGTTCGAAATTTAAAATTACAAACAAATCTAAAGAAACTTTGTTTTTTGAAACAATTGTAGCAAATAACTACGATTTAGTTTATGCCAATAGTATAGCATCTTTGCCATTTGCAGTTCAAATTAAAAATAGAATGCCTAGTGCAAAGTTATTATTGCATGTACATGAATTAGATACTATAATTCAACAGTCGGTTCCTGATTTTAATAGTTTTATTCCTTTTGTAGATAAATATATTGCCGTTTCTAGTTTGGTCAAAGAAAATTTGATGACTAAATACAAAGTAAATCAAGATTTGATTGCTTTAGTGTATGAGTTTGCTGTTATTAAAGACGACTTCAAGAAAAAAAACAATACAGTATTTACAGTTGGAGCGTCGGGATTAGTGCATTGGCGTAAGGGTTCAGATGTTTTTTTACAAGTGGCTAAATACATCGCTCAAAATTACTCACATGCCAAAATAAAATTTGTTTGGGTTGGTCATTTTGGAAATGATGAACTAATTATCAAAGCTGATATTGAAAAAATGGGATTAGGTGAAATAGTTCAATTTGTAGGGGAACAAACTAATCCAGGAGCTTTTTATTCAAATTTTGATGTTTTTTTATTAACTTCTAGAGAAGATCCTTTTCCTTTAGTTTGTATTGAAGTGGCTCAATTGAATAAGCCAATTATTTGCTTTGAAAAGGCATCGGGAACAACAGAGGTTATTGCAAAAGGTGGTGGTTTTGTAGTTCCCTATCTAGATAGTCCTGCCATGGCCGAAAAGATTATGTGGTATTATTCTAATCCAGAACAAGCAATTATAGAGGGTGCAAAGGCTAAAAGCCTATTTTTAGATTTTACAGCCGATAAAATGATACCATTACTTTATGAGCAAATTAATTTATTAATAAACGAAACATAAATTTGAATCCTTTAATTTCCATAATTGTCCCAAATTACAATCACGAACGTTTTTTAAAACAGCGGTTAGAAAGTGTGTTTAATCAGAGTTATGGTAACTTTGAAGTGATTTTATTGGACGATTGCAGTACCGACAATAGTCGTAATATTCTTTCGGATTATGCTAATCATCCTAAAGTGAGTCATTGTGTTTTTAACGAGATTAATACAGGAAATACTTTTATTCAATGGCAAAAGGGGATTCAATTAGCAAAAGGAGCATACATTTGGATTGCTGAAAGCGATGATTATTGTGAAGTAGATTTTCTAGAAAAAGTTTCTAAGCCATTGTTCACCAATGAAGATGTTGTACTTTCTTATTGCCAATCAAATCGCGTAAATGAATTTAATGAAAATAAAGGGACTTGGTTAGATCATACTAAAAAGTTTGAAAAAGGATTTTTATTTTTGAATGATTTTCTAATGGATAGTCCAGCATTTATAGAGGAATTTCTTATTTATAAAAATGTTATTCCTAATGCTAGTGCTGTACTTATGAGGAAGTCAGCTATTGATGTTACTAAATATTTTGATAATATTTCAGAATTTAAATATTGTGGTGATTGGATATTCTATTTTAAATTAATTACAAATAGAAGTGTAGCATTTGTTAGTGAGACCTTAAATAGTTTTAGATTTCATTCTTCTAGCGTTATTGCAAAAGCAAAACAAACTGAAAACAAACTTACAATTATAAAAATTGAATATGAAGTAAGAAGGCTGTTGATGGATTATTTAGCCAATGAAAAGATTCTAAATTATGATAAAATAAAGATTAAGGATAAGTATATAAAAAGAAATTGTTTGACCTATGAAAAAGCTTTATTCTTGGTTAGAACTGGACATTATCTTAGTGGATATTTGCTATTGATAACCGTAATAGATGTTTTTTTTAAAAAATATAAATTAAGAAAAAATCTAGTAATAAAGATTAATAGATTGTTATCTTGATTGATGGCATTATTTTAACGTTTTTGTTGATGATTTTAGATAAATAATTAGGTAAAGTTTAATGAGAAGTATTAGTGATTATCCTTTAGTTTCTATTTGTATTCCTACTTATAATGGAGAAAAATTCATTGTGGAAGCTTTACAGTCTGCCATAAATCAGACCTATAAGAATATCGAGATAATTATTTCCGATGATAATTCTGTTGACAATACATTAGCCATTGTAAAAGAAACGCTTATTAATTCTTCAATTCCATTTTATATTTTTAACAATGAACCTAAAGGTATAGGGGCTAATTGGAACAATTGTATCAAGAAATCCAATGGTGATTATATTAAGTTTCTTTTTCAAGATGATGTATTAGAAGATAATTGTATTACAGAGATGCTTACTGTTTTTCAAGACAATCGAAATATTGGTTTAGTAGCGAGTAAACGTTCTTTTATTGTTGAAGAAAATGCTAAAGGTGAAATAACGAGTAATTGGGTTGTTAAATATGCCAATTTACAACAAACAATTGAGGAAGCCAATGAAGAGTTTCTGGTTTTAAATAAATTATTGTTTAAAAATGAAGAGTTTAGGAAATCCCCATTAAATAAGATAGGAGAACCCAGTGTAGTAATGTTTAAAAAAGAGATTGTAAATAAAATTGGTTTTTTTAGAACTGATTTGAAACAATTGTTAGATTACGAATATTGGTACAGAATTTTAAAAAGGAAAGATATTGTTGTTATTAATAAGGCTTTAGTGAAATTTAGAATTCATAGCGATCAAGCAACAAATGTGAATAGGAATAATGATATTAATGATTACTCAATTTATAATCAAATTTTATACAAAAACTACTATTCACTTTTAAATAAAAATGAGCAAACAAAACTTTATAAAAAATATTCATGGATTTTTAAAGTTTTACGTAAATTAAAAAAAATAACAACAATAGATTTTATATGAAGGTTTTTGCAATTGTTGTAACATATAACCCTATGAAATGGATTGGAAAATGTCTAGGTGGTTTGAAACAAAGTACTTCTTTAGTACAAACTATTGTAGTGGATAACAATTCAACAGATGGAGCTCTTGCATACATAAAACAAAATTTTCCAGATGTACTTGTGTTTGAGAATAATATAAATTTGGGTTTTGGAGCAGCTAATAATATAGGAATAAAAAAAGCTTATGAAGATGGAGCTGATTACGTTTTTCTATTAAATCAAGATGCTTGGATTGAGCCAGACACCATTGAGAAATTAATTTTAGCACAGCAAAAAGAGCCAAAATACGATGTTATCAGTCCTATTCATTTAAATGGGATGGGTGATGCGCTGGATTATAATTTTTCAAATTATGTAGCTCCTAGAAATTGTATTGGGTTTTATTCAGATATGACATTGAAAAAAAACAATCAAAACATCTATGAGCTTCCTTTTGTAAATGCGGCAGCTTGGCTAATGTCAAAGAAATGTATTGAAACTGTTGGTGGTTTTAATCCTTCTTTTTTTCATTATGGGGAAGATTATAATTATGTGCAAAGGATGAAATTCTTTAATCTTAAGATGGGAGTTATTATGAATGCAATAATATATCATGATAGGGGAACTAGAATGAAAAGTTTGTATGATGATGAATACCAGTTGTTTGAAAGAGAGTTCGTTTTGAAAATATCAAATCCTAATAAGTATTATAGTTTTTCAAGAGAATATCAAAAGCTAATCATAAGTCTTGTTAAATCAATTGTTTTATTACGGTTAAAAAGGATTGAAATTATTTTTAAAAAGATTAATATTTTGAAAAATTTAGATAAAAAAGCGATACTTGAAAATAGGGAAAAGAGCATAAAAGAAATAATAGTATTTCTTAAATAGAGTTATTTTTTTAATACAGTTCAGTAGCAAAATTTATGTTTTTAGTATAAAATATTTTGAAGAAAATTTTAATAATAGGGCCATTTAGTGATTTTGGAGGTAGAGAATTAATGTCCGGTTTTATATCATCTGTATTAAGTGCAGAATATGAAGTGACTGTTTGTACAACTGAATTTATAAATTCTCATTCCCAGATTTTTTCTTTTAATAAAGATTTAAATGTTTTTTCTTTAAAAGAATGTGTTTTTAGAAAGTCATTTCTAATAAGGTTTTTTACTTTTTTAAGTTATTTGAAAAATAAAAGGAAAAATAGAATCGAATTTTATACTAATAACTATTTTTCAAAAAAATATTTTAATTATGATACGAAAGTCGAATTGGTCATAGAAAAAATGATATTGAATTCGGATTTGATTTTTATAAATGCCCAAATTCATTCAAGTTATACTAGGCTTATTATAGAAAAAAGTAAAAATAATAATAAGAAAATAATTTTTAGAACAACAGGAACAATTCAACAAAATGAAGAATATTTACATTTAAATGATGTAGATCTATTTATTCATCATTCAGAAAAAAATGCTAGGCAATTAAAAATTGAAAAACATAATTATAAAATCATTGATCAATGTGCTTTTAATGAAAATGAGTTATTACAAATTCCTATAGTAGATAGAAAAATAAAAGTTTTTTTGACGATTGCACGTCTGGAGAAAGAAAAAAATATAGACATCGTTATTAGAGCTTTTTTAAATGTAAAATCTGATGGGGATATTTTATATGTCGTTGGAGATGGTTCAGAATTGAAGAAATTAATTAGAGTTACAGATAATGATAAATCAATTGTTTTTACAGGTTTTGTAAATAATTATGGATTAGATAAATTTTATTCAAAAGCTGATTGTCTTATAATTTCGCATTATGATTTTGAGGCAGGACCATTAACTGGCATAGAAGCAATGGCTAGTGGAAGATTAATAATATCAGCTAAAACTGGAGCTATGGAGCAACGTCTTAAAGGGATTGATGTAACATGGTTTGATAATTCTATAGAAAGTTTATCTAATGGAATACAAAAAAATAAGGATTTAGATATAAATGAAGTAGAGAACTTGTCAATTAAAATAAGAGATAGATATCGTTCTAATCATTTAGAAGAGAAAATTAGATTGAAATATTTAGAAAGTGTAAGAAGTCTAATGAATTCTAAAAAAGTTTAAAAAAAAGTGATGGTTTCAGTTGTAATACGTAATAAAAATGAAGCAACTGCTCTTGAAGTTTTTTTGAGAATTTTGCGTAAAATTTATTCCATAAATAGTGCAATTGTTTATGTACGTTTATCAGAATTAAGTGTTTCTGGAAGAACATTGGATAGAAAAGATAAAGAAAAGGCAAAATTTGATTTTTTGTATTATTTATTGAGTAAAAAATACCACTACTTTTCAGCGCTAGAATTAAAAGAGTTGTATTGCCGCTTCAATAAGTGTTATATCAATAATAAAAAACAGTATGCTATTTTCTTGAAAATATTTAAAATGTATTTTCAGAAAATGCTGTTTAAAGAATATATTTTGTTTATCAAACAAATCGTGTTTTTTACTAAAAAGAATAGAATTAAATTTAAAAATGAGAAAAGGTAAAAATCCATCTAAGGATACTCTATTGCAAAAGACTCCCTCCAACCATAGGATCATAATTCCTTTGTATATTCCTCATGAGGAAGACTATTTCAAAGATGCTTTTACCATTTTTAACTATTGTTTGAATTCCGTCCACAAAACAGCAATTTCAACTTTAAAAGTATCTGTTATTAGCAGTGGATCTTCAAACGAAGTAAATACAAAGTTGTTGGGATTACAAGAACAAGGATTAATAGATGAACTCATTATTGAAAAAGGAAATATTGGTAAAATAAACAGCATTCTAAAAGCATTACGAACTGCTCAAGAAAGACTTATTACCATTACAGATGCCGATGTTTTGTTTGATAACGATTGGGAGCAAGCAGTTGTGGAAGTTTTTGAAGCTTTTCCTAAAGCAGGTTCGGTAAGTCCCGTGCCAGTTTTTAGAACTCATTTAAGGTTGACAGCTAATATTTGGTTTCGTTATCTGTTTTCTAGAAAATTACAGTTCCGTTCTGTCAAGAATCCAGAAGCCATGACGATGTTTGCCAATAGTATTGGTTGGCCTTGGCTCGATATTAAATATAAGGACGTTATAGGGACATTGCAAGCGCCTAATGGAACAATTGCTGTTCTGGGATGTTCTCATTTTGTGGTTACCTACAAGCGAGAAGTATTTGATGCTTTACCCAAAGAGAATTCAAAATTTCAATTAGGGGGCGATAGTGAGTTTTTATATACCGATGAACCCGTAATTAAAATGGGAGGCTATCGATTAGCTACTTATGACAATTATGCCTATCATATGGGGAATGTATATGAAGATTGGATGAAAACCACCTACAATAGATTAGGAATAAGAGTTAAAAAGACAATGGCTTATGAGGATTTAGCGACACTAAAATCTAGTAGATTTAGTTATTTTATTTCGGATAAACTTTTTAAAAAATTATTTTTAATAAAAAGTTTTTATAGGTTTGTGTTAAAAAGCAAAGGATTGAATAAAGTGCAGTTTAAAAATTTTCTTAATTGATAACCCTAGTCCTAACCAACCGCAATCGCGATTTGCGAATCGTAAAAAACTGCCTGCAATCGTTGCAGCAGCAAACATATTCTGATTTTGAATGTGTTTTGGTAGATTATGGCTCAGATCAGGAGTATAAAACACAATTAGAACAATTATTAAAGCAATTTCCTAATCTCAAATATATCGATTGTCCCGTCCAAGGGCAGCTCTGGCACAAATGCAGGGCCATCAATATAGCATTACAACAAACAACTAATCCTTATTTTATTGTGGGGGATATCGATTTGATTTTTGCGCCTACTTTTATAGAAAAAGCTACCGCATTAGCAAAATCGAATGAAGTACATTATTTTCAATACGGTTTCTTATCTCAAGAAGAGTCTTTGTTAAAGAAGGATTTTAATTCATACCAAATTCAATTTAAAGGGTACGAAGAAGTGACAGGTACAACCTTGTTTTCTACTTCGGCATTAAAAGCGCTCCATGGCTACGACGAGTTTTACCATGGCTGGGGCGCAGAAGATACTGATATTCACATTCGAATGAAAAATGCTGGATATACAGTTCACTTTTATAATAAAGAAATCTTACTGAAACACCAATGGCATCCTAAGATATACAGGAGCAAAGCAAGTATACATCCTTTTCATTCACTTTTAGAACGTATTAATCATGCCTATATGTTGCAAACACAAGCAACACAAAGAACAGTAGTTAATCAAAATCTGGATTGGGGTAAAATACCGTTGCTAAGTGATTATGAAAAACTGTCTAAAATAGATACGGTATTACAATTAAAATCTAGTGTTCTTGAAATAAATGCAGTTTTAGCCCAAATGGCTAATTTTAGTGATGAAGTAATTGCAATAGAAATAACAGCGCTTTCGGGCACAGCGAAAATTAAAAATCAGCTAAAAAAGATAGCTGGAAAGAAATACCAGCCTCTATATAATTTGGAAACGGTCAATAATTTGTTGTTAGAAACCATTATTAAGCAGTACAGAAACAATCCTTATTCGTATAGTTTTGATCGCAAAAAAAGTATAATCCAATTCAAAATGTATTTTCAATCAGGAAAATATAGTGGATGTTAAATTAAAAAAGTGGTCTGGAGGTGATGTTGTAATCATAATAAAGAACCTAACATTGTGTATAGAACTAAACGAATTCCCCTCTTGAGAGGGGCTAGGGTTGTGTTCGCATCGTTTGTCTTAGTGGGATTTTCCCATTTTAAGTAAAACATAATAATTTGCACAATCTGATTCCCCTCTGGAGAGGGGCTAGGGGTGTGTAAAAATTAATTAAATTAGTCGTTATATTTTAAATTCATATAATAAACAGAAGCTAATAATTTATGAAAATCCTAATGGTTTCCATTCCTTCCCTCCATTTCTTTAGATGGACCAGTCAACTTCAGGACTCCGGTCATGAAGTCTATTGGTTTGATAGTACTGGAATGAGTCAAACTATAGAAAGGATACAATGGGTAAAACAAAAAACAGCTTGGAAATTGCATTGGGATTTCCCGGCTCGCATTCGACTAAAAAAGAAATGTCCTCGAATTTATTCTTGGATTCAAAAAGTAAATGAAAAGAATACAGCTAAAGTATTTGAAGATTACCTAAATGATATTAAGCCTGATGTAGTGCATAGTTTTGCTTTATACCTGTCATGCACACCTATTATTTCAGTAATGGAAAAATACCCGGATATTAAATGGATATATTCCTCTTGGGGTAGTGATTTGTTTTATTTTCAAAATGTACCAAAGTATTTAGCAGATATTAAACGGGTTTTGCCAAGAGTGAATTATTTGTTCACCGATTGCCAACGCGATTATAAGATTGCCCAACAACATGGTTTTAAGGGAGAGTTCTTAGGTGTTTTTCCCGGAGGCGGTGGTTTTGATTTAGAAAAATTGAAAACCTATAAAATTCCCTTTGAAGAACGAAAAATAATTTTAATTAAAGGATTTCAAGGGCGTTCGGGTCGAGCTATTCCAGTCTTACAAGCAATAGAACAATTAAACCACCTACTTTCTGATTTTGAAATTGTAGTTTTTGGAGCAGATTCAGAAGTGGTTGATTTTATAGATAAATCAAAATTACAACATTGGATAAATTTTGAAATAAAAGGGAAAATACCTCACGATAAAGTGTTAGAATTAATGGGGAAATCACTATTGTATATTGGGAACAGTAATTCAGATGGGATTCCTAATACTTTGCTAGAAGCAATAATTATGGATGTTTTGCCAATTCAATCCAATCCGGGAGGAGCAACAGCAGAAATTATAAATCATGAAATAAATGGTCTTCTGATTGAAGATTGCGAAGGTGTTCTAGAAATAAAAGAATATATTGAAAAAGGAGTTTTTATGGCGTTAAAATCAGATTATAATTTTAGAAAAATAGCTAAAAAATTAGAATACCATAGTTTAAAAAAAGAAGTTTTAAAACAATATAGTACAATAATTAAAAGTGCAGAATAACATTACAACACAAAAAGATATCAAGCAGTTAATTATTGATATAGAACGGAAATGGCCTGTAGACAAATGGATGATTAACGATATCCATATTTGGCCATATATCAGAATTAAGATTTATATTCATTTTTTGAATAAGTTATTTTTGTCTCCAACAGAAAACGACATTACAAATAAAGAAGTTGTAGTTGTAAAAGATTTAACTATTATAAAATACTTAAAGAAAGCTATTAGACTAATAACTGCTTTTTATAATCTGGTATTTTTCTTTCTTAAATTAGAAAATAAAAAAATCATTTTTTTTGGTGCACATTATCATCGCATTCTTTATAAGGGGAAATATTTTAATAGGTTTTATGATTCAATGGTTGAGTATCATAATTTAAAAGATGATGTTTATATGATTGAATATAAAAAAATCTATAATTTAAATTACAATAATAAAGCAATAATCAATTTAGATAAATATTTAGGTTCTTATAAGCTAATTATGAGTCTACTAAATAAAGCGAATTCTAAAAAAAGTAATATAGAAGGATATGATGAATTCTATGAAACTTTAAGTATAAAAACACTTAATATTGAAAAAGAAAGTTTATTCAAATGGAGTAAAAAAATAAATAGTTTAGAAGGCTTTTATACCCGTCTTTATAAAAAAGTGAAACCAGATAAGATAGTTTTTTTAGGTTATTATGGATTGGATGATTTAACTGCTGCAATAGTATTTGCTAATAAATGTGATGTAACTACGATTGATTTACAGCATGGAACTCAAATTAATAATATGGCTTTTAGTAATTGGACAAAAATTCCAGAAAATGGTTTTAATACAGTTGTGAAAGAGTTCTGGACTTGGGACGAAGAATCAAAAAATAATATTGATCAATGGGCTAATAAAAGTTCAATAGCTAAAACAAAAGTAATTGGACAACCCTATGTTTCTTATTGGACAAATATTCAAAGTAAAGATGTGAATAATGATAAAAAAATACTTTATACTTTACACCTTTCTAAAATTGATGAAATGTTGACTAAGGATATAATCTTGTTAATTAAAAAAATCAATTATAATTGGATTTTAAGATTACATCCACGAAATTTCATTAGTATTACAGAGATAGAAGAATATCTTTTTGTAAACGGAATTAAGAATAAAGTAGTAATACAGAATTCAATTCAGATGCCATTGCCAGAAATTTTAAGCCAGTCTATTTTACATGTAACAAATTATTCAGGTTCTCTTATCGAAGCAAGAATGATGAATACACCAACATTAATTATTAATAAATTAGGCTTAGAAATTTATAAACAATACGTTGATAATAAATTAGTTTTTTTTGCTGATTTTGAAAAGCAAAATTTCAGTTCAGATTTTGAGAATATAATTAAAAGTATTGAAGAAAATAATACAATTACAACTAATTTAGAAGTTTATAATCCGTTATCATAAACAGAAGTCAATTTTGAATATAAAAGAAAATTTTTTGTGGATTTCTAACTTGCGAGCTATAAGTGTTATTGCCGTTATCTTAATACATACAGCTTCTCCTTTGGTTATGAAATTTGGTTTGTTATCAAATAGGCAATGGAATTATGCTAATTTTTATGACGCTTTAGCCCGCTTTTGCGTTCCCGTATTTGTAATGATTTCTGGAGCTGTAATGCTCAATAAAGAATATGAGGTAGGTTCTTTTTTCAAAAAACGTTTTTTTAGAATTGGTTTACCATTCTTATTTTGGAGTATTTGTTATGTTTTATATGCTGTTTTTATAAAAACAAATGATTATCAAAAAATGCATTCTTTTGATATAATTAAAAAGCTAATTAGATCTATTTATTTTGGAAGCGCATATCATTTGTGGTATGTCTATATGCTTTTCGGATTAATATTAATTATCCCAATTCTGAATGCATGGATTATTAGAGCAAAGAAAAATGAAATACATTTTTTTTTGTTGTTATGGTTTATAACACTATTATTTAAAAACCTTGGTTTTGAAAATTATAAACCTATTATTGAATTGTCTTATTTTTCTGGTTATGTTGGCTATTTGGTATTGGGCTATTATTTGTCAGTAATTGAAATTAAGAAAGAAAAAAAGTGGGCGATAATAGCATTGTTGTTGTTTATTTTAGCTTCATTTATTACTTTTTTTTGGACCTATTGGTTTTCAATATCAAATAGTAAAATAGATACTTCTAGCTACGATTTTTTTCGTTTTAATGTACTTTTAGCATCAATAGGAATTTTTATGTTTTTTAGGTTGTCAAATTTTTTCAATAAGGAAAGTAATGTTTTTTTTTCTGAAATTAGTTGTTTTAGTTATGGCATCTATTTGATTCATGTTTTTGTTCTATGGGGTCTAGATAGTTTTGGTATAAATGCTTCATTGATATGTCCATCAATAGGTATTCCAATAACTGTTTTTTTATGTGTGATTATTTCAGTAGTTATTGTCAAAATGATCAATAAAAATTCAATCGGGTTTTATATTTCAGGTTAATTAATTTTCTTTAAACATTAAATGAAGTTAATTTTGAAGAGGATTCAAGAAATTTTCCACCCTTTAGGGACGGGGCAAATGAAAATTTCGATTTTAGTAAATGTAAACAAGCTCTTAAATAATGATATTTTCAAACAAAATCCGACTGTTTTGGTGGAACGAAAAAATAATACAGGGAAAATCCAAAGAAAATTACGGGGATTTACTGGGGAAGTATCTGGTGGAAAAAATTTCAGGGAAAGCCGTCTGTTTTGCTTGGCCAAAAAAGCGGGCTGTTTTAGATTATTTTCAACCAATTTACGTTACTGTCGGAAGTATTTTGACTAACGTCAATCACAAATGTATTGTTTGGGGTAGTGGGATTATCAGTCAAAAATACCCCGTAAAAAAAGCCGTTTTTTTAGCGGTGAGAGGGCCACAAACAAGAAAGTTTCTGTTGAATACAGGTTATGAAGTCCCTGAAGTTTATGGAGATCCCGCATTGTTGTTACCTCGTTATTTTGCTCCAAAAGTAGAAAAGAAATACAAATACGGTATCGTTCCTCATTATGATGATTATAAGTTTATTTCAAATTGGTTTCAAGATCATTCGGATATACATCTAATTGATATGATGACAACCGATGTCGAAGCTAAAACCATAGAATTCTTGCAATGCGAGAAGATAATTTCTTCTTCTTTACATGGAATTATTGTGGCGCATGCTTATGGGATTCCGGCAGTATGGCAAAAGTTTTCAGACAAAGTTTTTGGGGATGATATCAAATACCAGGATTATCTAGAATCAGTAGACTTAAGTTTTTATAAACCAGACATACAAGAAAGCTGTTATTCTCAGTCACAATTAGAAGAATTATTTAAAACATACCCATGTTTGCCCAAACCAGAAGTAATCGAGTCCTTAAGAAACGGTTTGATGGCGGTTTGTCCTTTTGAAAAATAATTTCGTTTAGTATTCTGTCAGTCTGAGCCTGTCGAAGACCTCGTATAGTGAATAAATAAGCACTTCGATAAGCTCAGTGTGACAGAAAATAAAATAAGAATAAATATAGTATTTAATATAGTTAGAGGAGTGTAAATCTTAAAAGTTGTCACGAATTACAATTTTCCTTTTCAAAAAACATCAGTGTAATCAGTGGCAAAAAAATAAATTAGCTACTTCAAAATACTATATTTGTGTTGAGTTCGATACATAAAAAGTGAGAAAATGAAAAAAACAGCTATAATCCCCTTAAGAAAAGAATCCAAAGGAATTCCTGGAAAAAATAAGAAAAAAATGCTGGGACGTCCCTTGTTTTCTTGGGTGTTAGCAGAAGCTGTTTTTTCAAATTTGGATGAAGTTTATGTATTTACCGACGATCGGGAAATTATAGAGTACATTGATAAAGAATACCATTGGACAACTAAAGTAAAAGCAATTTTACGTTCCAGTGAAAATGCCACCGATACCGCTTCCACCGAAAGCGTCCTGCTGGAATTTGCCGAACAAATCAAATATGATTTTGATATCCTTTGTTTGCTTCAAGCCACTTCACCGATGACAAAAGCGGCAGATATTAATACGGTTTTAGATAAAATAGAAAACGAAAAATTTGATTCGGCCCTTACGGTGGTCAATACCCATCGTTTTACCTGGAATGCTGATGGGACACCACAAAATTACGATATATTCAATCGGCCAAGACGACAAGACTTTAAAGGATTATTGGTCGAAAATGGAGCCGTATACGCCACCACCAAAGCTGCTTTTTTGGATTCCAAAAATAGGCTCAGTGGCAAGATTGCTATAGTAGAAATGGAGGAATCCAGTTATGTAGAAATCGATAGCAGTACCGATTGGGAAATAGTGGAAAAGTTGTTAGCGAATCGTTTGCAAAAAGCTAAAAAACACAATAGAATTGATTATTTAGTATTAGATGTAGACGGGGTTTTTACGGACGGCAGTGTTTATTTTGGAGCAGAAGGAGAGTTGATGAAAAAATTTGATATGCGTGATGGCATGGGACTCGAAATACTTAGGCAAAACAAAGTCGAAGTAGTTGTAATGACCTCTGAAAATTCTGCTTTAGTAGAAGCACGCATGAAAAAATTACAAATAAAACATACGTATTTAGGAGTTAAAGATAAATATGCTCTTTTAACTCAATTTCTTAAGGATAGGAATGTAGGTTTTGATCAAGTAGCTTATGTGGGTGATGATGTGAATGATTTGGCTAACATCTGTAGCGTTGGTTGGTCTTTTTGTCCAGCCAATGGAACTGAAATCGTAAAACAGCATGCCGATTATATTTTAACCCATAATTCAGCTGATGGAGCCATTAGAGAAGTGAGTGAGATTTTAATGAAGTACAATAAACGATATTGATTTAATTGTTTATTTTGGTGCTGAACTTATTACTCGAATGCTATATTAGTTTTTTCATTAAGGGCTTATTTTTAAAATAATATTTTACAATTTATAAGTTGAGCTTAGTTTGTCCTTAGCTTTCGCAGTCGAGTGTCAAATGTTTGAAGAATACGTAAAAAGAAAATCTGTTTGAGCGAAGCGAGTTATTTTCTTTTAGTATTCGAAAACTAATTTGACCGACGAGGAAGTGTAAGACTTGATTTTTTTTGTTTCTTTTTTGATCAAGCAAAAAAGAAAATTAATAAGCCTAAATATTTTTATTTTCAATAAAAAATATTGGTAACCTTCTATTGCATTTTTTGCAAAGAATAGGATTAATCGTCTCCTACACATCCAAATAAATTTAGAATAATTATCAGAGTATAGTAATAATTAAAGAAATTTAATTTTATTTGTTTCACCAAAAGAAAAAAAATGAACCACTATAAAAAACCCTATGTCATTGCCGAAATAGGCTGCAATCACAAAGGAGAAATGGAAATAGCCAAAGAACTTATCAAAATTGCCAAAATATTTTGCAATGCCGATGCAGTGAAATTCCAAAAAAGAAACAACAAAGAGTTGTTAACGGATGCCCAATACAATGCACCACACCCCAATAGTTCGAATGCTTATGGGGCGACTTATGGAGAACACCGCGAATATTTAGAATTTGACGTCAACCAGCACGCCGAATTAAAAAGATATTGCGAGTCCATTGGCATAACCTATTCCACTTCGGTTTGGGATACCACTTCTGCCAAAGAAATTGCCTCTTTAAAACCAGATTTTATCAAAATTCCTTCGGCTTGTAATAACAATTATACCATGCTGTCATGGTTGTGCAACAACTATCAGGGCGAAATTCATATTTCAACCGGAATGACTACCAAAGATGAAACCGATGCATTGGTAAATTTCTTTATTAAAAAAGGACGCAATCAGGATTTGGTGTTATACAACTGTACTTCGGGTTATCCAGTCCCTTTTGAAGACGTCTGTTTGTTAGATATCAATTTGCTTAAACAAAAGTATGCGGATAAGGTCAAACACATTGGATTCTCAGGACACCATTTAGGAATTGCAGTAGACATTGCCGCATACACCTTAGGAGCCAATATCATCGAAAGACATTACACCCTAGACCGTACCTGGAAAGGAACCGATCATGCGGCCTCTTTAGAACCAATGGGCTTACGTAAATTAAGCCGAGATTTGAATGCCGTTTATGCAGCCTTAAATTATAAAAGCACCGACATATTACCTATTGAGCAAGTGCAACGCGATAAGTTGAAGAATCAGAAAGGATAGTCTTGGACATTGTTTGCTTGAAAAAAAACTTATTATTTATCATGAACGTGATAGATTTTCGTCTCTCTTTAGGGCAGGGGAAAAACAAAAATCGATATTTTTAATTTTGTCTTCCGCAAGCCTAAAAGAATCAAAAAAGAAAGATAGTACCTCGATATTTAATAAACGTTTTAGATTTTCGCCTCCCTTTAGGGCAGGGGTAAGCGAAAATCAGGACTCTTTAGCCTATCTTTTTTTGCAGGAGTAAAGCGAAAATCAAATCCTTTCTGCCGATATTTTACCTATTGAGCAAGTGCAACGCGATAAGTTGAAGAATCAGAAAGGATAGTCTTGGACATTGTTTGCTTGAAAAAAAACTTATTATTTATCATGAACGTGATAGATTTTCGTCTCTCTTTAGGGCAGGGGAAAAACAAAAATCGATATTTTTAATTTTGTCTTCCGCAAGCCTAAAAGAATCAAAAAAGAAAGATAGTACCTCGATATTTAATAAACGTTTTAGATTTTCGCCTCCCTTTAGGGCAGGGGTAAGCGAAAATCAGGACTCTTTAGCCTATCTTTTTTTGCAGGAGTAAAGCGAAAACCAAATCCTTTCTGCCGATATTTTACCCATAGAACAAGTACAAAGAGAAAAGTTGAAGAATAAAAAGGGATATTTTTGAGTATAGTTTGTTTTAAACTAATGAACGTGATAGATTTTCGTCTCTCTTTAGGGCAGGGGAAAACAAAAATCGATATTTTTAATTTTGTCTTCCGCAAGCCTAAAAGAATGAAAAAGGAAGATAGTACCTCGATATTTAATGAACGTGATAGATTTTCGCCTCCCTTTAGGGTAGGGGTAAGCGAAAATCAGGATTCTTTAGCCTATCTTTTTTTGCAGGAGTAAAGCGAAAACCAAATCCTTTCTGCCGATATTTTACCCATAGAACAAGTACAAAGAGAAAAGTTGAAGAATAAAAAGGGATAGTTTGGTGTATAGTTTGTTTTAAACTAATGTACGGTTTAGATTTTCGCCTCCCTTTAGGGCAGGGGAAAAACGAAAATCTATTCTAAAGTTTAAAGCAACAAAAAGAGAATGATATTAATTTGTGAAAATTAGTGTAATTTGTGGTAAAATGAAAAAAAACACTAGGTTTGTACTCATTAAATAAAAAAGCTAGTAAGCTTTCTTTAGCATAAGAAATCAAACCGATGAACAAAAAAATCCTTATTTTTTTTCCGGATGGGGTAGGATTACGCAATTTTGCCTTTACGCAATTTAAAGAAATTGGGGAGCAAAAAGGAAACCAAATCATCTATTGGAACAATACTGCTTTTCCATTACAGGAAGAGTTGGGCTATGATGAGATAAAAATAAAAAAACAAAAGATTCATCCGCTTACCCCATTGTATTGCCGAATCAGAAAGCACATTGAGCTGAATGTGGCCACAAAAAAGTTTTCGGATTCCGTGTACCAAACCTATAAATTCCCATTTAATTATAACGGATTAAAAAATACTTTGATGACCCTTTTCATCAGATTGCTTATCGGATTCAATTCTTCCGAAAAGGGAATCCTTCGCATCCGAAAACGCATCAATAAACTGGAACGTTCCACTGAAAAATACGCTTATTGCAAAACGCAATTGCAGGAAATCAAACCCGATTTGGTTTTTTGTACCACCCAACGCGCCACCCAATCCATTGGAGCTTTATTGGCCGCTCAGGATTTAGGAATCCCAACACTGACCTTTGTCTATTCTTGGGACAATGTGCCTAAGGCGATGCAGCTCGTAGAAACCGATTATTATTGTGTATGGAGTGATTTGATGAAAAAGGAAATGCGGCAATACTACCCTTTTATCAAAGAAAGCCAACTCTTTGTAACAGGTACTCCGCAGTTTGAACCGCATTACGATGTTTCTTTATTGCAAACCAGAGAAGCATTTTTTTTCCAATACAATTTAGATACCGCAAAAAAGTACATCTGTTTTTCAGGTGATGATCAAACGACCTCACCTTTAGATCAGTATTATCTGGAAGATTTGGCTAATGCGGTTAGATCATTGAATACTAAAGGATACCATCTCGGTATCATTTATAGAAAATGTCCTGTAGATACGACTTTAAGATACAATGCGGTGATTGAGGCTAATAAAGACATTATAGCGGTAATAGATCCTTTGTGGAAAGCCATGGGCAAACAATGGAACGAAGTATTTCCAACCAAAGCCGATTTGCAATTGTTGCATAATGTCTGCGCCCATTCTGAAATGGTAACTAATGTTTGTTCATCAACAGTCTTTGACTTTGTAGCACATCATAAACCTTGTATATATTACAATTATGAGCAGCCCCAATTAAAAAAAGGAATTCGGGATATTGGACAAAATTACAAATACGTCCACTTTAGAAGCATGCCAAGTCCCGAAGCAGCTATCTTTTGTACGGATAAAAAGCAATTAGAAAGCCAAATAGAAGCTGTATTAAAAGGCAATTTATCTAATGTCTCCGAAGGGGAAAAATGGTATAAAATTGTAGCAGGAAAAACCCCAACTCAGGCTTCTGAAAAAATTTGGAATACTATTGACAACATTATAAATTAATTTGAATTAATAGCAGTATCAAAAGCTCTCATGTAGCACATTCGTATTCCCCTCTTAGGGGCTAGGGCTGTGTTAAAAAGGCGAAGGTGTAAATTAAAAGTTTTCATTTACCACCATCGTATTCCCCTCTCGAGAGGGGTTAGGGGTGTGTAAGAAAATTAAATTATAAAACAAAAGCTCTCATGTAGCACAATCCTATTCCTCTCTAGAAATCGAAGATGCAATGATTCCTAAAAATAAAGCTGTTTATGTATAATAATCTGCTATTTCTTTTTCCACCCTTTAGGGATGGGGCAAGAAAAAGAAATATCAAAAGCGTCCTGCTTTTTTTTCCCTTTTAGGGGGTAGGAGTAAAAAAAGAAAGCAATAATCGTCCAGTTTTTTTCCAGGCTTTAGGGTGGGGAAAGAAAAAAGAAGTTTAACTATTTAGCATTAGTCGAAAATCTAAATGTTACCACCAAACGCATTCCTCTATTAAGAGGAGCTAGGGTCGTGTTCGCATCGTTTGTCTTAGTGGGATTTTCCCATTTTAAGAAAAACATAATAATTTGCACATTCGGATTCCCCTCTCGAGAGGGGTTAGGGGTGTGTAAGAAAATTAAATTATAAAACAAAAGCTCTCATGTAGCACAATCTTATTCCCCTCTAGAAATCGAAGATGCAATGATTCCTAAAAATAAAGCTGTTTATGTATAATAATCTGCTATTTCTTTTTCCACCCTTTAGGGATGGGGCAAGAAAAAGAAATATCAAAAGCGTCCTGCTTTTTTTTCCCTTTTAGGGGGTAGGAGTAAAAAAAGAAAGCAATAATCGTCCAGTTTTTTTCCAGGCTTTAGGGTGGGGAAAGAAAAAAGAAGTTTAACTATTTAGCATTAGTCGAAAATCTAAATGTTACCACCAAACGCATTCCTCTATTAAGAGGAGCTAGGGTCGTGTTCGCATCGTTTGTCTTAGTGGGATTTTCCCATTTTAAGAAAAACATAATAATTTGCACATTCGGATTCCCCTCTAGAGAGGGGCTAGGGGTGTGTTAAAAACGTAAAGGTATAAACCTAAAGCTCTCAATTAGCACAATCCTATTCCCCTCTGGAAATCGAAGATGCAAGAATTCCAAGAAAATAGTAAATAGAGTTATAAGGGTTAGGGCTGTGTTAGAATCCTAAGGATCATTTGTATCGTTTCAACAATTTATTCAACCATTTAAAAAAGAACAAAATTTTATCCTAGATTTGTCGCCTCAGATTGTCACCCTGAGCTTGTCGAAGGGTATAACCCATAACCCATAACTGATTAATGTTTTTCAACTCCTTGGCATTTGCCATTTTCCTCCCCATAGTATTTATACTGTATTGGTTTGTTTGCAATAAAAACAAAACCACACAGAATACTTTATTGATACTCGCCAGCTATTATTTCTATTCCTGTTGGGATTGGCGTTTTTTGTTCTTGTTGGTTTTTTCCACTTTCTTAGATTACTTTACGGGAATCCAAATTGAAAAAAGCCAGAAAGAAGGCAGTCGAAAATTTTGGTTTTGGCTCAGTATTGGTATCAATTTAGGCTTTCTGGGGATGTTCAAATACTATAATTTTTTCGCCGCTTCCTTTGCTGAGCTCATGCAAAGTTTTGGTTTAAAATCTTCGCCCTTTTTATTAGATGTCGTTTTGCCAGTGGGTATCTCATTCTATACCTTTCACGGTCTGTCGTACGTAATTGATATTTATTACAAAAGAATCAAAGCCGAGTACAATTTTGTCGATTATTCCCTGTTTGTGAGTTACTTTCCGCTTTTGGTAGCCGGTCCTATCGAAAGAGCAACTCATTTATTACCTGAAATAAAAGAAAAAAGAAGTTTTGATTTCGAACAGGCTAAAGCTGGAATCTACCAATTATTATGGGGATTAGTTAAAAAAGTAGTAATTGCAGATACCTGCGCGACTTATGCCAATGCAATTTTTGATCATTATGAAGCAATGAATGCATTATCGCTTATTTTAGGGGCTGTTTATTTTGCTTTTCAAATTTATGGAGATTTCTCCGGTTATTCGGATATGGCATTGGGGATGTCAAAATTGTTTGGATTAGAATTATTGCGAAACTTTAATTATCCTTATTTCTCTAGAGATATTGCCGAATTCTGGCGTCGTTGGCACATTTCGCTATCCTCATGGTTTCGGGATTATTTGTACATTCCATTAGGAGGAAGCAAGGGAGGCATGTGGATGAAAATCCGCAATACCTTTATCATCTTTTTGGTAAGCGGATTTTGGCATGGAGCCAATTGGACTTATGTAGCTTGGGGATTCATCAATGCGGTGTACTTTCTGCCTTTACTTTTGCGAAAGTCCAACAGAAACAATTTGGATACCGTGGTTTTGGATAAAAGTTGGGAATCAGTCAAAGTAGTGCTGCATATTGTACTCACTTTTGCACTAAGTTGTCTGGCTTGGGTCTTTTTCAGAGCTAAAACCATTACCGACGCTTTTTTGTATTTAAAAAAAATGCTGACCAATGGAGAATTCACTTCACAGTATTTAGACAATGAACGTTACAATTATGAACTAATACTCCTGATTTTGGTTTTTGTCATGGTCGAATGGAACAACCGTACCAAAGTCGAACCCATTTCAGGCAAGTACCAAACCATTAAATTAGCACTCTGTTTGGCAACCATTATAGCTTTAGGAACCTATACAGACTATAAAGAATTTATCTATTTTCAGTTTTAAGTTTAAATTTTCGTTTTTCCCCAGCCCTAAAGGGAGCTGAAAATTTATAAGTTTGGAAAGAACAAATATTATTCCTTTCTTTTTTCCACCCTTTAGGGAGGGGAAAGAAAAAAGAAATTACAAAAGCATTCTAGTTTCTTTTCCCTTTTAGGGATGAGGCAAGAAAAATTAATATTAATAACGTCCTGCTTTCTTTTTCCCTTTAGGGGTAGGGTAAAAAAAGAAAGTAACAAAAGTCCTGCTTTCTTTTTTCCTTTAGGGGCAGGGGTAGGAAAAGAAACTTAGAGTTTGGAAAGAAAAAAGAAAAATAATCAACAATGAAACAATTCCTAGTATTCACTATAAATACAATCATCACAATAGTGGTATTAGCAGTAATCCTAGATTACGCTTACACCACTGTTTACCTTCATTCCAACAATCGCAACAAAGTCGACTATGTTTTTAATTCAAAAGCAAAGAATTACGATGTTGTAATTCTAGGATCATCTCGTGCCAACAACCATTTTGTTAGTGAAATGTTCGAACAAAAAGGCTTGAAAACTTTCAATTATGGAATGAGTGGTGGCCATCTTTTTGAAGCCGATTTATTGTTGAAATTAATGTTGGAACGCAACTATAAAATCAAAACAGTCATTCTGGAAGCCGATTTGAATTTGTCGAACGAACATCAGGCCGAAGGTGTTGCTGCCAGATTTTTGCCTTATTTTCACGTTTCTGAAACCGTGAGAAAACATTTTGAAAATGAAGTCGATTTTAATGAAATGTATTATATTCCATTTTATCGTTATTTAAAATATGAAACAAGAATTGGTTTTAGAGAAATGTTTTTTAGTTTGATAAAAAGAAAATCAAAGTTGCTAAATCATGGAGGCTATTATGCTCTGGGTGATAAAAAAGGAAATATGAAAAACAATATTCAAAATTTAAAACCTTTGCCGCAAAACAAATATTATGAAGAAATCAAACGTATGTGTAAAGCCAATAACATTAATTTTATTGCTGTCATGACGCCCATGTGTGAGAACGTAATAGGAATGAATTATTTTGAAAAAGTACATCAAGCCTATCCCGAAATTCACAATTACGAGAATGTCGTAATTGAAAACAAGTACTTTTCTTCCTGTGGACATATGAACGATAGCGGAGCAAGAATATTTACAGCAAGAATTATCAATGATTTTTTATTGAATAAAAATAAAAGTGCTGGAATAAAGTAAAAAGCTGTTTATGTATAATAATCCCTTATTTCTTTTTTTTCCAGCCCTAAAGGGAGACGAAAATTTAGAAAACCTTGAGTGTTTATCGTTCATGATAAAGATTAACATCCTGCTTTCTTTCTCCCTTTAGAGGCAGGGCTAAAGAAAGAAAGCAATAATCATTCATTTTTTTCCACCCTTTAGGGAGGGGCAAGAAAAAAGAAATAACAAAAACATTTTAGTTTCTTTTCCCCTTTAGGGGCAGGGGTAAGAAAAGAAACTTAGGGCGGGGAAAGAAAAAAGGAATTGAACTATTTAGCATTAGTCGAAAATCTAAATGTTACCGCCAAACGAATCCCCCTCTCGAGAGGGGCTAGGGGTGTGTTAGCTGATTTTGTTTTTAGCAAAAAAAAACATCCTGAACGATTAGCCTATCAATACCACCAAACGAATTCCCCTCTAGAGAGGGGTTAGGGGTGTGTTAAAAGCGTAAAGGTATAAACCTAAAGCTCCCAATTAGCACAATCAAATTCCCCGCTGGAAATCGAAGATGCAACGATTCCTAAATATAAAATAGAGTTATAGGGGCTAGGGGTGTAAAATTAAAATCGCAAACAAGAATCGCCCTGCTTTCTTTCTCCCTTTAGGGGTAGGGGTAAAGAAAGAAAGCAATAATCATCCATTTTTTTCCACCCTTTAGGATGGGGCAAGAAAAAAGAAATAACAAAAACATTCTAGTTTCTTTTCCCCTTTAGGGGCAGGGGTAGGAAAAGAAACTTAGGGCGGAGAAAGAAAAAAGAAATTGAACTATTTAGTATTAATCGAAAATCTAAATGCTACCACCAAACACATTCCCCTCTCGAGAGGGGCTAGGGGTGTGTTAAAAGCGTAAAGGTATAAACCTAAAGCTCTCAATTAGCACAATCACATTCCCCTTTAGAAATCGAAGATGCAACGATTCCTAAAAATAAAATAGTAAATAGAGTTATAGGGGCTAGGGGGGTAAAATTAAAATCGCAAACAAGAATCGCCCTGCTTTCTTTCTCCCTTTAGGGGTAGGGGTAAAGAAAGAAAGCAATATTTAGGATGGGGAAAGAAAAAAGAAATAACAAAAAACATTCTAGTTTCTTTTCCCCTTTAGGGGCAGGGGTAAGAAAAGAAACTTAGGACAGGGGCAAGAAAAAAACAAAACCAAATCGGGATATAATGAAATAAATTGGAGTGAGTATAAAATGGAGAATAGTTTTCATTTAGCACCATCGCATTCCCCTCTCGAGAGGGGCAAGGGGTGTGTTAGCTGATTTTGTTTTTAGCAAAAAAAAACATCTTGAACGATTAGCCTATCAATACCACCAAACGAATTCCCCTCTCGAGAGGGGTTAGGGGTGTGTAAAAAGCAATAACACAACTTATTCGTTTTAATTATTATTTTACAACTAAGTTTCCTATAATTGTAAGATAGAAAATCCACTTATGCACATCGCCTTCTTAACCCCCGAATATCCTCATCCCAATGTAAATCATGCTGCGGGAATAGGAACCAGTATTAAAAATCTAACTTCGGCCTTAGTCAAAGAAGGAATTACGGTTACAGTATTGGTGTACGGACAAAAAACGGAGCAGGTTTTTGAAGAGAACGGAATTAAATTTCACCTAATCAAAAATAAAAAGTATAAATGCTTAGGTTGGTTGTTACACAGAAAACACATCAATAAGTATTGCCAAGCCGTTATTGAAAAAGAAAAAATAGATTTAATAGAAGCACCTGATTGGACAGGGATAACTGCTTTTATGAAATTTACAATTCCATTGGTCATTCGTTTGCATGGCAGTGATACCTATTTTTGTCATTTAGAACAACGCCCACAGAAAATTAAAAATTTTTACTTTGAAAAAATAGCCATGCAAACGGCAGACGCTTTTATTGCTCCCACGAATTTTGCTGCAAAGCTATCCCAAACCCTTTTTAAAATAAAAAATAAAACGATTAAGACCATTCCTCATGGATTAGACTTATCTCAGTTTGAAAACAAATCAGTTGAATCATACCAAAAAGGAGTACTACTTTATGTAGGGACCATAATACGCAAAAAAGGGGTTTTAGAACTTCCCCTCATATTCAATAAAGTTCGAAAAGACTATCTTGAAGCCCAATTGCTTTTAATTGGTAGTGATGCGACAGATAGTAAAACAAATTCCAAATCTACCTGGCAGTTGATGCAGACTCAATTTTCAAAAGACGATGTAGGTCATGTTAGTTATTTGGGTAAAAGGACTTATGAGGAGGTACAGGAATATATTAAAAAGGCTCATGTCTGTATATTTCCGACCTTTGCCGAAACCTTAGGGATGGTAACCATTGAGGCTATGGCCATGCAAAAGGCAGTAGTGAATTCTAGTATCGGCTGGTCACAAGAATTACTAATCGATGGCGAAAGCGGCTTTTTAGTACATCCTTCACAACATGATGCCTTTGCTGAAAAAATAGTAGAATTACTGCAAAATAATGTTTTATGCCAAAAAATAGGACTACAAGCAAGAGCAAGAGTAGAAGCCAAATTTGATATAAAAAAAATAGTAAAAGAAAATATCGAATACTATCAGCAACTGATAAAAAGTACCAAAGATTGAATTTTGATATAGGTTGACTTAAGTTTTCCTTATGTTGGGCTGTCATCCAGAGCCTGTTGAAGGGTGAGAGCTTTCTTGAAAATGCATCAAAATTACACCCTTTAGGGTTAGGGGAAATTAATTTTGATGAATTTTAAAGTCCTTAAAAATGAATAAATAACAAGCTAAAACAGATAACACAATCTACAAGTAGTGAATTCCTAATATTGTTTCATTTTGATTATTAGCTACTATTAATCTGTGAAAATCAGTGCAATCCGTGGTAAAACAAACAGTCACCCTTAGCCTGTTGAAGGGTGAGAGCTTTCTTGAAAATGCATCAAAATTACACCCTTTAGGGTTAGGGGAAATTAATTTTAATGAATTTATAAAGTCCTTAAAAATGAATAAATAACAAGCTAAAACAGATAACACAATCTACAAGTAGTGAATTCCTAATATTGTTCCATTTTGATTATTAGCTACTATTAATCTGTGAAAATCAGTGCAATCCCTGGCAAACTAAACGGTCACCCTTAGCCTGTAGAAGGGATAGAGCTTTCTTGAAAATGCATCAAAAGTACACTTTTAGATGTAGGGGAAAGTATTTTGCTGAAAGAGTGCCTATTAATCTGTGAAAATTAATGTAATTTGCAGTGAAAAAACAAAGGATTAGTTTAGGATGATTATAGCCTACCATGAAAAGAATAAACTGCTAAAAGTAACTAGAAATGAAGAACGTTTATCTTTTTCTTCTAATACAATTGCAGCGGCATTAGTAGACCTAGCTGATGCTTACCCGCAGGATTGGATCATTTGGTGTGCATCAGACTTGGAGTCCAAATTAAATAAAACTCATTTGCCAACCATTTTTCACCATCACAAAATTATGGCTTCTTATAATGTTGGCAGACAATATTATATTCCTACTGCTATAGGTTATGTAGAAGAATCCCCTTTTATCAAAGTCAATAAAAAAGTAAGCTATCCTACTTGGCTGATGAGTAGTGAAGTAGGAGGAGTACATGCTACTGTTTTAAAGAAAATGGGTACTAAACTAGTAGAGAATAATTTAGATTATTTCTTAAACTCTCTGGCCAAACTAGGAATGCTTGCAGGACTTTTTTGTTATTCAGAACCAGCTTTGTTAACTGCTATTCCCAATCCATTAAAGTCAAAATCAGCAAGCAGTAATTATGTGTTGTTCCGATTTGTAAAACAACATTACAAAAAGCGTTGGTTGTTATTATTGGCACTCAACTTAGCACTTTATGAAAAACGATTGCCAATACTTCCTTTTTGCTATGCGCTGTTTTTTAAAAATAGGAAAAACGCTGCTCTGAATGTAGCCGAAATCGCTGTTTGTTCTCATTTAAAAACAGTAGTACAAAAGACAATAGATGTAATTATTCCTACTATTGGACGAAAACAATACCTCTGTGATGTTTTAAAAGACTTAGCTCAACAAACCCATTTGCCCCATAAAGTAATTATTGTGGAGCAAAACCCGTTGGAAGCAAGCATTTCCGAATTGGATTATCTTACAACAGAAAGCTGGCCATTTACCATCAAACATATTTTTACCCACCAAGCAGGAGCTTGCAATGCCCGAAATTTGGCTTTAGCCGAAGTAGAAAGCGAATGGGTATTTATGGCTGATGATGATATTCGATTTGATTTTGATTTTTTTGAAAAAGTAATTGATAGAATAAGGAAGTATGGAATTAAAGTACTAACTACTTCCTGTCTTCAGCCAAATGAAATTCAAGTATACAAAACCACACACCAATCAGGAATTTTTGGTTCAGGCAATAGTTTTGTTAAAACAACTTGTTTGTCTAATATAAGTTTTGATAAAGCACTGGAGTTTGGTTATGGGGAAGATACCGATTTTGGTTTGCAGTTACGCAATCAAGGACATGATATTATATATTTCCCCGATTTGAAAATAACCCATCTCAAAGCCCCAATGGGAGGGTTTAGAATAAAAACACCCAAAAAATGGGAATCAGAGCACATACAACCCAAACCATCACCAACAGTATTGTATGTAATGCAAAAATACTACAGTGGACAGCAATTAAAAAGCTATAAATTGGTTTTGTTCTTAAAACTGTTAAAAAAAGAGTCACCGGCTAATTATGTTACTTTTTGTAAAACCTTCAGGCAAAAATGGAACTGTAGTGTTTATTGGGCTAACAAACTATAAGGATAGAGGATTTAATAAAAACTAATGTGTAGTTGTAAATTGTTTTGAAAATCCAAGTAGTATATGAAGTCATTTATGTCAGGCTGAGTTTGTCGAAGCCTTTTTAATTAAAAAGCAGTTTGATATATAATTTTATTTAAAAAACAATAATATAAATGGAAATATATAAATAAATTTAAGCACTTTTAATTCCCCTCTAGAGAGGGGTTAGGGGAGTGTTTTGCCGATGTTTATTAGCGATTCTCTTGAATAAACAACAATAAAAGTTGTTTTTGTGTAAATCAATAAAATAAAGAATATAATAGGAAGCAAATGAGGTATGAATTTCTAGTTTTAGAGACGATTCTTTAACAAAAGCTATCAAAAATCTAATACAAGGAATATAATTAATTTAAAATTAAATGCTAAAAATTTATACAGAACAAAAGTATCTAAGTGCACAAAACAGAAGAATTGTTTTTCCCTTGCTCTTTGATTTATGGTATTTGCCTAATAACAATTTATTAGAAAAATATCAAATCGTTGCAACTATTGAAGAGGCGGATATAGCTGTGGTTCCAGTTGATATTGCCTTTTATCACAAGAACAACAAACAACAGGAATTAGACAGTTTTATAACTAGTGCATTGGGTTTGGGCATAAAAGTATGGCAGTATTCAGCAGGAGATTATGGTAAGAGTGGCAATAATGCAGTGCATACTTTTAGGCTGGCTGGTTTTGACTCTAAATTGAATGCAAATACTTTTATCCTGCCTTCATTTATTAATGATCCCTATACAAAACACAATCAAAGTTTTCGTTCCTTAGCCAAAGAGGAACAACCACAAATAGCTTTTGTGGGGCATGCCTCAAATGCTTGGGACAAAAAACTAAAAGCATACCTGGTTTTTATAGTGTATAATGTCAAGCGTTGGATGAAAAAAGTGGATACCGATTATCAGCCTTTTTACCCTTCGGCCAGAAAGCGTTTTCAGTTGTTGTCATTATTAGAAAAAAGTACTGCTGTAAAAACCGATTTTATTTTGAGGAAACAATACAGGGCCGGGGTAAAAACAGCAGAACAAAAAAGGCAAACAACAAGGGAGTTTTTCGAAAACATGGAACGCAATCCCTATACTTTTTGCTTGAGAGGTCTCGGGAATTTTTCGGTACGTTTTTATGAAACCTTAGCTATGGGACGCATCCCCTTGGTTGTAGATACTGATTTTAGATTACCTTTGAACCAAAAAATCAATTGGTCAGAATATTGTATCATAGTTCAGGAAGATAAAATAATGGAGACTTTAATCGAGTTTCATCAAAAGATTAGTCCTGAAGATTTTGAAAGAATGCAAACCAACAATAGAACATTATGGAAAACGCATTTAGAAAGACAAGCTTATTTTTTAAATATCCATACCATTTTTAAAGAAAAGGCCCAATGAAGTTCTCTTTAATTATTTGTACGTACTTGCGTCCCAAACCTTTAATAGATTTATTAGAATCTGTTAAAGAACAGTCTCTTTATCCTGATGAAATCCTAATAATTGATGGCTCTACAAACCAAGCAACAGCAGCCCTTTTAAACGAAAAATCATTTTCAAATCTAAAGTATTTCCTGGTAACAGCCGAAAATAGAGGATTGACCAAACAACGGAATTTTGGAATATCAAAAGTAGCGGCACAATCCGATATCGTTTGTTTTTTAGATGATGATACAGTTTTAGAAACAAATTATTTTGAAGAAATTATAAAAACCTTTAAAACTAAAGAGGATGCTGTAGGTGTTGGTGGGCTGGCTATAAATGAATACAAATGGCAACTTCAAAACCCTAATACTAATTACAATAAGAAAAAATACTATTGCTTTGAAAACTATGTGTACAAAGAAGGTTTACGCAATAGACTTAGAAACTATTTAGGATTGGCTTCAAAACTTCCACCAGGAAGGATGCCAAGTTTTTCACATGGTAGAACTTCTGGATTTCCAATGACAGGAAAAACATATGAAGTAGATTTGTTAATAGGGATGTCTATGGCTTTTAGAAAAAGCATTTTTAAAGACATTCAATTTTCTAAATTCTTTGAAGGCTATGGCTTGTATGAAGACGCCGATTTTTCTTTGAGAGCCCTAGCCTATGGCAAAAATTACTGCAATACTAACGCAAGACTTTCTCATTTTCATGCCAAATCAGGCAGACCCAACCAATACCATTATGGAAAAATGGTAGTGAGAAACGGCTGGTACGTTTGGCGAGTAAAAAATCCCAATCCTAGCTTAAAAGACAAATGGAAATGGTATGCCATTACCATTTTATTAGCATTAATTAGATTGTCAAATGCAATGACAACAAAAAATAAAAAAGTAGCTTTTACGGAATCCATAGGGCGTTTGCTAGCCTGTGTGGATTTAATTTTTAATAAACCAATAAGTAAATGAAAGTATCAACTTTTTTTAGTATGCGTAATTACGAATATATGTTTTATATTATTAAACCTTTTCCAAAAAATGTAATTAAGCAGCAGAATTGTTTTAAAAGTTTTAAAAATCTTAATAGTATTATCGATTACATTAAAGTGAGAGATTATAATAAAATTGTAGTTGTTGCAAGCGGTCCTTCAGCTAAGGGGGTAAGGTTAGAAAAAGGTACCTTGTATTTTACAACTAATAATGCTTTAAAATTAGTTAAATCAATGCCTTTCATTTATGTTGTTAATGATTCGTATTATCTTATGAAATATTTAAAAACATTTAAAAGTCCAATAGAATGGCAAGGAACTTTTTTTTGGTATGTTTCTACCAAATCTAAAGTGAAAGAGTATAGTGTAAATTTTTTAAAAAAATATTTAATTTCAAAATCTAGAAGTAAAAAGGAATTTTTAATTACAAATGTTAATGAACCATATTGTTTAAAAGGTATTCATGATGAGATAGTAATGTATTTAAAGTCAAATTTAGATATTAACTATTATGGAGTAAATTCAGGATTCGTTACTTTAGTTTTGGCATATGTAATTTGTTCTATTACAAATACTGACATAGAAATTTACGGATTAGATATGGGGGAAAATGGTGGAGGTTATTTTGATAAAAACATAGAAGTAGGTAAAAGTATCAATAGTGAAGAAAATAAAAGAATTGTTCAAGAATTTTTATTAAAAATATACCAGTCTAATATTAAGATTACTAATTATTCTAATTTTATGAATTACCAAAAATATTGATTTATGTCAATGATAAGGAAACCATAAAGAAAGCAATTGACGACCTAATCTTTAATACAGATTTGAAGGCACAAATCGAATCTCAAAGCAGGAAATACTTTGAAGTATATCTCACTCCTGAGATGGTTATTAAAAGAATTGTAGCATATAACAAAAGTTAATGATATCAATTAAATCAGTATACCATAAGTCTATTAGAAGAATAAATCGCAATCCCTTATTCAATTCTAATACTGAAAACAGTTTGGATGGGGCTCAATAAATTTTCTATTCTTTAGGACAGAAAAAAAGAGTACTAAGTTTTCATTTTACCCAAGACCTAAAGAAAGCCGAGAAATCCCCAACATTCTAGATTAACAATAACGTTCTGATTTCTTTTCCCCTTTTAGAGGCAGGGGTAAAAAAGAAATGCAAAAAAAACTTTAGGGGCAGGGGTAAAAAAAGAAATAACAATTCACCCAGTTTTTTTCCACCCTTTAGGGGCAGGGGTAAGAAAAAACTTGAGGAGGAAGTGATAAAAAAAAAAGAGTACTAAGTTTTCATTTTACCCAAGACCTAAAGAAAGCCGAGAAATCCCCAACATTCTAGATTAACACTAACGTTTTGATTTCTTTTCCCCTTTAGGGGCAGGGGTAAAAAAGAAATCTACCTTTAGGGCGGGGGTAAGAAAAAAACTTTAGGGACAGGGGTAAAAAAAGAAATGCCAAAAACACCCAGTTTTTTTCCACCCTTTAGGGCGGGGCAAGAAAAAAAAATTAGGAAAAGTTAGAAGTAAGACTTTTAAGGTGAGAGAATAAAAGAATATTTTTTAATTTGTTTAAACTATTTTAGTGTTATGGACAAAAATAAAAATCAATCCGACAATATGTGGAAAGGCGCAACTCCACAGATTTTTTCAAATGCAAAAAAGTTAAGACAAAATCAAACAGAAGCCGAAGAGAAACTTTGGATAGCCGTAAAAGACAATCAAATAGATGGATATAAATTTAGAAGACAACATCCACTGAGTATTTATGTGGCTGATTTTTATTGTCATGCACTTAAATTAGTAATCGAAATCGATGGCGGATATCATTTGGATGAGGAACAATTACTTTTAGATAAAAAAAGAACAGCCGATTTAGAATTTCAGGGATTAAAAGTAATCCGATTTACAAATGAACAAATAATACATAATTTAGAAGAGGTATTAGAAAAAATTAAATTGTTTATAAAATAAAAATTCTTTATTTCTTTTCCCCTTTAGGGGCAGGGGTAAAAAAAGAAATAACAAAAACATCCAGTTTTTTCCACCCTTTAGGGCAGGGGCAAGAAAAAACTTGAAGAGGAAGTGATAAAAAAGAAAGAGTACTAAGTTTTCATTTTACCCAAAACCTAAAGAAAGCCGAGAAATCCCCAACATTCTAGATTAACACTAACGTTTTGATTTCTTTTCCCCTTTAGAGGCAGGGGTAAAAAGAGAAATAACAAAATCACCCAGTTTTTTTCCACCCTTTAGGGCAGGGGAAGAAAAAAACTTTAGGGGCAGGGGTAAAAAAGAAATAACAAAATCACCCAGTTTTTTTCCACCCTTTAGGGCGGGGGTAAGAAAAAAACTTTAAGGGCAGGGGTAAAAAAGAAATGTCAAAAACACCCAGTTTTTTTCCACCCTTTAGGGCAGGGGCAAGAAAAAAACTTTAAGGGTAGGGGTAAAAAAGAAATGCCAAAAACACCCAGTTTTTTCCACCCTTTAGGGCAGGGGAAGAAAAAAGCTTTAGGGGCAGGGGTAAAAAAGAAATAACAATTCAGCCAGTTTTTTTCCACCCTTTAGGGCAGGGGTAAGAAAAAAACTTTAGGTGCAGGGGTAAAAAAGAAATAACAAAATCACCCAGTTTTTTTCCACCCTTTAGGGCAGGGGAAAGAAAAAAACTTTAGGGCAGGGGCAAGATAAAATTTTTGAGTGCAGTCCATTCACACAACTCCCTATACCCACACCGTTAAAAAATAAAACCCCGCAAATTTTTGCGGGGTTTTGGAATACCAATTACCAAACTGTTACAGTACCTCAATCAGGTTAAGCACATTGTAATTGCCATTGCGCAACGAATACGGTAGGCCATTTACTTCTTGATAAAACTCAATCAGCAGCAGGTTAAACTGGAAAGCGCTGGCCGCTGGTACCACAGCAGGAGTCAGTACCACGGTAGAAGGCGTGTTGTCCAATGCAAGAATGGTATCAGGACTAAAACTATGGCTAAAGCTCCCGCTAACAAAATCTAGGGTACTTATTCCCGAGCGAAAACCCACATGGGTAGCGCCTTCAGGATACAACAGCTGCTCCTGAGTGACCAAATCGGCAATAGTCACTACGCCTGTAGCCGCATCCAGTGTGTAGGCCGCATGAAGTACTGTAGCCAGACTGGCTTTAGCATTAAAATCAAAGCCTTTTAAAAGCGACTTGCCGGCAGCAGTCTCCAATCCGTTGGGAACATTGCGCTTACCTCTTTTCGAACTGCTGTCCAAATCCTTAATCTGATTCAGCAATTGAAGCATTCTGCCCGATAACTTGGGGTCTTTGGCACGGTTGAGCAAAATCCCGATAGAATCCCGTATCAGTTTTCCCGATTTTGCAGTCGAACCAAATTCGCTGATGTTTTCTCGGGTTCGGGCAAAAGCAGGATCATTCATAATCCTTTTTTTGTTGATTCCCCCTTTTGAGCGTACCAGATAACCGCCTTGTGACTTGTAAAAAGTCAGATCATTCAAGGTACCTTCCAATTTGATAAAACTACTTACTTTTCCCATAATATAAATATTTAATAGGTTAATAATAGTCTAAAGGTAGGGGCTAATATATTTACAGTCAATGTTTTGGTACGATAATGAACGTTTAAAATGTTTTTGCTTTATTTGAGCCAATAGGTTTGTTTTAGAGCAATTAGTGCCCAAAGTGATATTTTAATAAAAAAGGTGTAATAAATCCTATTTTGTACAATAGGGAACAAAACAAACACTTTTTACCAACTTTTTTTATGGAGGATACTCCATACATACTCCATACATACTCCATACATACTCCATACATACTCCATACATACTCCATGACCCGTCCTGAAATGTATTTTTGGATGAATTATATATTGTTTTTAAGAAAAAGTTTATAAAAAAATAAACAACTAAGAAAAATATTGCTAAATTTGTGATTGTTAGATGATTAAAAAATTTGTTATGATAAGAATTGTAATTTATCCCAGTGATATTATGGCGCTTACTAATAAAAGCAATAGTTATGCGCGAAAAGAAATTCAACGTGTCAAGAAAGCGTTGAATAAGCAAAGTCATCACATGCTAACCATAAAAGAGTATTGCGAATACTATGCTTTTGATATCAATGAAGTAACTGCTTTATTAGATAGATTTGAAAGGAAATAAAGTTTACTCCTAACTTTTAACTCTTAACTCATAACCATTTTATAGCTATATTTGCTAAGCTGGTAAAAGACTGATACTAGCAAAATGATTACAAATTGAGTAGATGAAATTTGCCATAATAACCCATGTTGTTCATTCCCATAGCAAGAATCAATATTTTGCTTATACACCCTATGTACGGGAGATGAACATTTGGTTAAAATATGTTGATAAGCTAATAGTAGTAGCCCCAATAATAGTTCATAAGGAACCAACAGCAATTGAAAGCTCCTATGAACATCAGAATATTGATTTTAGAAGAGTTCCAAATTTCAACATAACCAGCTTTAGAAACGGATGCATAGCGGTTTGTAAATTTCCTAAAATTGGCCTAACAATTTTCAAAGCCATGCAACAGGCAGACCACATTCACCTGCGTTGTCCTGGGAATATTGGTTTATTGGCTTGTTTGCTTCAAATACTATTCCCTTCTAAACCTAAAACGGCCAAATATGCTGGAAATTGGGATCCTAAAGCTCCACAACCTTGGACTTATCGCTTGCAAAAATGGATATTGAAGAATACTTTTCTAACTAAAAACATGCAGGTTTTAGCCTATGGCCAATGGCCCAAACCATCTAAGAATATCAAAACTTTTTATACCGCTACTTATTCTGAAACAGAAAGAACAGCCATTCCTAAAACCATAACTTCTGATACAAAAATAAAATTCTTGTTCGTGGGGAGTTTGGTACAGGGTAAAAATCCGAGCTATGCCATTCAATTATTGGAACAACTCAAAACAAGCAATTCCAATGTAGTCTTGGATGTTTATGGAGAAGGAATACTGAGACAAGATTTAGAAAAATATATTCAGGTAAATAAACTTAGTAACGATGTTGTTTTACATGGAAATCAAAATCAGGAAATACTAAAAAAAGCCTATCAACAAAGTCATTTTGTAGTTTTGCCATCAGCCAGTGAAGGTTGGCCGAAGGCTATTGCGGAAGGGATGTTTTGGGGTTGCGTGCCTATCGCTACAGCCGTTTCCTGTGTACCTAATATGCTTGACTATGGCAATCGGGGGCTATTATTACAAATGGATCTGGACAGAGATACAGCTGCAATACAAACATTAATAACTAATACTGAAGATTATCAAAATAAAAGTACCGAAGCGATAAATTGGTCTCGGAAATATACTGTAGAGCGTTTTGAAACGGATATTCAAAAATTACTAAAACCATGAGAGTCTTGCAACTGATAGATTCCCTGGAAGCAGGTGGCGCCGAGCGCATGGCGGTGAATTACGCCAATGCACTGGCGGTTGAAATTGAATTTTCGGCTTTGGTAGCCACTAGAAAAGAAGGGATTTTGAAAAATCAATTGCTGGAAAATGTAGATTATTTATTTCTCGATAAAAGAAAAACGCTGGATTGGAAAGCAGTGGCAAAACTTCGGGAGTATATGTTAAAACAGCAGCTCAGCATTATACACGCGCACAGTTCTTCTTTCTTTTTAGCTGTTGTAGTAAAACTGACTTTGCCAAGTATTAAAATCATTTGGCATGATCATTATGGCAATAGTGAATTTCTGGAAGAAAGACCCAAATACATTTTGCAATTGGCATCCTTTTTTTTCAACGGAATAATTGCGGTAAATGAAAAATTGAAAAGTTGGGACTTAGCTTCTTTGCGTTGTGAAAACGGTATTTATTTAGCTAATTTTGCTGGGCATGAAAAGCAAATGAAATTACAAACTCAATTGCATGGTCAGGAAGGGAAAAGGATTGTTTGTTTAGCTAATTTGCGTCCACAAAAGAATCATTTCTTATTATTAGATGTGGCTTCTAAATTAAAAGTGTCCCACCCGGATTGGAGTTTTCATTTGGTAGGGAAGGATTTTCTGGATAATTATTCCCAACAATTGAAGGCCTGTATCCAACATCAGCAATTAAAAAATCAGGTATTCTGGTATGATTCCTGTACTAATGTAGCAGCAGTTTTAGAGCAAGCACAAATTGGAATTTTAACTTCTAATTCAGAGGGGTTGCCAGTAGCGCTTTTAGAATATGCTTTACATAAAAAAGCTGTTGTTGTAACAGCTGTAGGTCAAGTAGGGGATATTATAGAGGATAATCTAAATGGTTTTATAGTGCCATCAAATGCTAAAGAATTGTTTTATCAAAGACTGGTTGAACTAATAGAAGATAAAGCTCTCCAAGAAAATTTTGCTGAAAAATTGCATCAAAAGCTAATGGCCCAATTTGCATCAGCTTCCATTATAAAAAAATACATGCATTGGATAAGAACAACAATCGTACATGAATAAATCCGAAATTAATTATATTAGTCTATTGCTGCTTCATGTTGGTATAGCCTTCGTGATTTTTTACATTCCTTTTTTGTCTAAAATATATGCACTCGCAATTGCTATATTGGGAGGCTATTATATTATCTCGAACAACAATCGAAATAATGAAGTGCTCTATGTTTCGGCTTATCTTATTGGAGTCGAAGTTTTTTTAAGAATGACTGGTGGGAATCTGAACAATGAATATGTCAAGACAGTAGTGTCATTGTTAATGTTATTGGGTTTTGTATTGAGTGGTTTTTCTAAAAGTAGTATTGTGTATTGGTTTTATTTTTTGTTACTCATACCCGGAATGTTGGTGACCATGAGTAATCAGGATTTGGACGTAGAAATTCGTAAAGCCATAACTTTTAATATTTCAGGTCCTGTTTGTTTAGGATTATCAGCCTTATATTGTTATCAGCGTCAAGTTACTTTTAGTCAATTGCAAAATATAGTAGTCTTTTTTGGATTGCCCATTATTAGTACTTTAGTTTACTTGATTTTGTATCATCCCTCAGTTAGAGATGTAGTTACGGGCACCCAATCTAATTTTGCCACCTCGGGAGGTTTTGGTCCCAATCAAGTATCCACCGTTTTAGGCTTGGGAATGTTTGTCTTTTTCTGTCAGTTTGTTTTTATATCAAAATCAAGGAATATGACTATTTTAAATGGTTTTCTATTTGTTTTTGCAAGTTATCGAGCGCTGGTTACTTTTTCAAGGGGAGGAGTAATTACGGGCTTTGCTATGATAGTTTTTGTACTTATTGCTGCCTATTTATTTAGTAATGGCTCAGGAAAAAGAAAAGTGAAATGGATTATCATTCTTAGTGGTATTATGGTGTTGAGTATTTGGAGTTATAGTGTTATTCAAACAGATGGTTTGATATCCAAACGCTATGCCAATCAGGATGCTGCTGGTCGTGAAAAAAGTGATCGTTTGGGGGGGAGAGAAGCAGTATTAGGAACCGAATTGGATCTTTTTAAGGAGAATCCTATTATGGGGGTTGGTATAGGAATGGGAAAATCCTATCGCGAACAAATGCTGGGACAAGAAGTAGCTTCGCATAACGAAATTACCCGTTTGTTAGCGGAACATGGAATGTTTGGTGTGATTATTTTATTGATATTGTTTGGTACTCCTGTAATTCTCTATCTGAATAATTATCAAAATATTTATTTCTTTTCCTTTTATATTTTTTGGTTGTTGACCATCAATCATGCTGCTATGCGTCTGGCAGCTCCTGCTTTTTTATATGCTTTAACTTTATTGAAGGTTCAGATTAACCCCGTTCCTAAAGCTGTTAATTAATTTGAATTGGGCTTTTAAAAGTTGTTTGTTAGTATTTAAACTGAAATTCAGGTTGTTGAAAGAGTATATTTTAACATTTGTAAATAGTTTGTAAACTTCGTAAAGAATTAGGGCTTAAAACACATTTTAAGTTGAATTTTTTCACTATTAGAACTATATTGCTAACAAAAAATAGAATGCCAAAAAGTAAAATACATTTTGAGATTTCTGAAAGAAAAATGATTCTGCATCTCGTAGATGTCATTAGCATTCTATTGGCTTTGTACATCGTTGGTCATTTTTTTGAATTAACTTATTTAATAGCTTCAGTATCAAATTTTGTAAACGCGCTAGTTTTAATCCTATATCTAAAAGTAATAGGGACTATTTTTGAACTCTATAATCTTCAGGTGGCTAGTAATGAATTTCAAATTATCAGGAGTGCAATATTGACGGTTACTACAACTGTTTTAGCCTATTTTTTAACACCTGTTTATTCTCCGGAATTACCTAGTAACCGACTTCAAATTCTTACCTTTTTATTGGTTGTTTTCTTTTCATTGATTTTGTGGCGGGTATTTTATGTCCGGTTTTTAGCCTCAAATCGTTTCCTGCAAAATGCTTTATTGGTATGCGATGAAGAACAATTGGATGAATTGATTTCAGGATTAGAAAATATAGACCCTCATTATAAAATTGTCGCTTTTGTTAGTGATTTCAAACAAAGAAATGCTGATGAAACTTTTCATTCTTATGTAAAACGTGTTGCTACAGTGGATTTGATAACTTTTGTAAAAGAAAATCACATCACCGAAATTGTGGTAGCTACTCAAAAAACAGATCGTATTACTGCCGAATTGTACCAACAATTATTGAAATTGTTAGAATCAGGAAAGCTAATTAGAGAATATTCGCAAGTGTATGAGGCTAAGACGCAACGCCTTCCCGTACAGTATGTAGAACGTGATTTTTATCGTTTTTTTCCTTTTAGTCGAAGCAATCAAAACCGTTTGTATTTATGGATAGTTCGAATATTGGAAATCTTCATTTCTATACTTGGTCTAGTAATTACAATGTTATTGATTCCGTTTATCTTTTTAATCAATTTAATAGCTAATAGAGGAAGTTTGTTCTATACCCAAGAACGTGTGGGTAAAGACGGAAAACGGTTCAAGATTTTAAAGTTTAGAACAATGATTGAGCAAGCTGAATCGGAAACTGCTGTTTTTACCACTGTAAATGATAACCGAATTACCGCTTTTGGAAAGTTTATGCGAAAAACAAGAATGGATGAATTTCCTCAGTTTCTAAATATTTTAAAAGGCGATATGGCAGTTATTGGTCCACGTCCGGAGCGACCTTTTTTTGTAAAAGAAATTGCCGAAATAATGCCTTTTTATGAAACAAGGCATATTATAAAACCAGGTCTTACGGGTTGGGCTCAGGTCAATTATTCTTACGGAGAAACAATAGAGGATAGTTTGATTAAACTACAATACGATTTGTATTACATCAAGCACCGAAGTTTTTATTTAGATTTTAATATATCCTTAAAAACCATCACTACCATTTTGTTTTACAGAGGGCAATAAGCTTTTTAAATAATAATTGGAATTGCTTTTTTGTTCTTTAAAGCTATCTGAATTAAGAAGTAAATGGAGCTTAGTATCAAAGGCAATACGATTAACAAATGTGTTTTATTGATTAATACCACTAAATATACCAATAGACAAAACAGATTGAATAGGCTTAAACGATAGGACCAAAGGCTGTTTTTCTTGATGCAAAAAACAGCTAAAATCAATAATGTTGGATTAAATAAAAGCGTGTTGTAATTGTTAGCTAATTCCAAATGATTGGAATAAAACCCCATGAATAGGAAGAACAATCCTAATAGTCCCATTGTAGAAAAATAAAAATAATGGGTTCTTTTTTTATTCCAAATTACTAATAATGCAATGATTATCAGGTACGAATAAATGTTGTTCCACCAAGAAGTTGGATGTGTTTCCTCAAAATGTAAAATGTTTTTGTTTTTAGCTACCAGAGGCTGATTTTTATACTGAATGAGTGGTAAACTTTTTTGTAATTCTAAAGGTAAAAAGAGATGGGTGCCTAGTTGGTCTACCTTTGAACCAAAAATAATACTGGTTCCTAATTTTTCATAAAAATGATAATCAAAATAAGGGTATAAAATGCTTCGGTAAGTCAAGTTGGTGTCTGCTTTTTTAGTGATAACAGTACTTCCCAGTGTTTTGTTGATAATGTCAACTACCATTGAAGTACAGTTTTTGTCAATGAATTTATAAGTATAATGACTGTCACCTGAGGCTAATGAAGTATTTAGATTTTCAAAAAGTTGTTGTTTCAGTTCAAGAGGAATGTTGAGTTCTTGTTCATCAACCGAACGCTGTTCGTAAGCATATTGGTTAATAAAATCGGTATAGCGATTCACAACCGCAAAATATTGAAGGTCTCCTTTAGCAAATTTTGGAACAAAATTAGGTGTGTTAAAATCAAATGCACCATAATTATACACTGCATCCACAAAATTAGCATTGTCTTTAATTCGAATTGCGGTATGACCAAAAAGGGAATAGGATTCGTTGCCAAGTCCACAAGTAATCACACTTACTGTAGCCTCTTTGGATAATTGAATGTTTTGTGCCCAAATAGCATTGAAAAAACTAAGAAAGAATAAAAGAAATGCCGTTTTTTTTAATTGGAAAATATGCGCCATAGTGATTGTCTTTGCTTTTTTTTCAAAAGTATCATTTTTTAACGAGCTAATTTCTTTCTTGTTTTAAATAAATAGTGAATAAATGATGTTGTTGAAAATTGATGTTCTTGAAAAGCGTACATAATGCGGAATTATCTTAAATTTGCTAAGCTATTCTTAAAATCAAATAGAAAATGAATATTAAAAAACACGTCCCTAACAGCATTACCCTACTGAATCTATTTTGCGGTTGTATTGCCATGGTTTTTGTAAGCAATCAAGATTTTGAAATAGCTTTCTTCTTTGTGTTTTTGGGAATTTTCTTTGATTTTTTTGATGGTTTTTTTGCCCGTTTGTTTAAAGTTACGGGCGAATTAGGTTTGCAATTGGATTCTCTGGCTGATATGGTAACTAGTGGAGTGGTTCCTGGTTATGTGATGTATTTTTTATTATTGAATAGTCAACACGAAATTTCAAACTGTCTTTATATGCCTTTTTTAGGTTTTGTCATTACTATGGGATCTTGTTATCGCTTGGCATTTTTTAATATCGATACGCGTCAATCGGAATCGTTTATAGGTTTGCCAACTCCGGCTAATTCATTATTTATTCTAAGTTTGCCTTTGGTAATTAAATATTCTGATTCTTTATTTGTTTTAGAATTATTAAGCAGTCAGTGGTTTTTGTTAGTGATTACAGCTTTTAGTGCTTATATCTTAAATGCCGAAATTCCTTTGTTTTCCTTGAAAATCAAGAAGTTTACTTTAAAAGATAATTTGCTTCAAATTATTTTCTTGACTCTTTCAGTTCTATTGCTTGTGTTTTTTCAATATGCAGGAGTTCCAATGGTTATTGTTAGTTATGTGTTGTTGTCGGTTGTGAATAATAGGTTTTCTATAGATGGCAAAACAAAATAATCGTCGGCGTCCTGTTTCTCGAAAATCCTCAAAAAAGATTTCCATATTTCGGAAAAAAGTTATCCAAGGCTTAATTATCGTTTTTGTTTCTTTAGTTTTTTTAGGAATTGCGTATCATTATCGAAATGGATTAGCTTATTATTTGAGTTTTAAAACCGATAAGATTTTGGATAAAGCCGCGAGGGAAAAACAAATTTCCGATGTTCGTAATTATCAGGTTTTAGAGAAAAATGAAGTCAAAGCTATTGGTATTGATGTTTCTGAATACCAAGATGAAATAGAATGGAGTGAAGTAAAAACTTTAGATAATGATTATAAAATTTCCTTTGTTTTTATACGCGCTACTGTAGGTGATGATCGATTGGATAAACGATTTGAAGAAAATTGGCTCAAGGCCAAAGAAAATCACATGGTTCGAGGTGCTTATCATTATTATCGCCCCAATGAAAATTCATTGGAACAAGCCGAGCTTTTTATCAAAACCGTTCGTTTAGAAAAAGGCGATTTGCCTCCAGTTCTGGATATCGAGCGATTGCCCGAAAATCAGTCTATTGAACGTTTGAAAATTGGTCTTAGACGTTGGTTAATTGCAGTCGAGGAACATTATAAAGTAAAACCTATAATCTATACCGGAGAGCGTTATTATGATGATTTCTTAAAAAAAGAATTCTCTGATTATTTGTTTTGGATAGCCAATTATAATTTTTACAGAGAAAAAATGGAGGAAGATTGGCTTTTCTGGCAATTTACTGAAAAAGCATCTGTGTTAGGAATAAAAGGCAATGTAGATGTGAACATTTTTAATGGCGATTTGCAGCAACTGCAATATATTACAAAAGAATAGTAGATTCAGATTTCAGATTTCAGATTTCAGATTTCAGATTAAGAATGATAAACATCCTGTCTGTGTGCTGTTTTCTGTTTTCTGAATTCTTTTTTCTTTCTTCTAAAACTCCAGTTTCTTTTTTCTTAATTCGAAGTTTTGTCCTAGATAGACTCTTCGTACCATTTCGTCTTCTACTAATTCTTCTGGTTTTCCAGCTTTAAGTATTCCACCTTCAAACATTAAATAAGTTTTATCGGTGATAGCAAGGGTTTCTTGAACGTTGTGATCGGTAATTAAAATTCCGATATTTTTGTTCTTCAATTGGGCTACAATTCGTTGAATGTCTTCTACAGCCACAGGATCTACTCCTGCAAAAGGTTCATCAAGTAAAATAAATTTTGGATCGGTAGCCAGACAACGCGCAATTTCGGTTCTTCTACGTTCTCCTCCTGATAGTAAATCGCCTCGATTGGTTCTAATGTGTTCCAAACTAAACTCGGCAATCAGGCTTTCCATTTTAGCAATTTGCGCTTCTTTTGAAAGTTGAGTCAATTGCAAAACACTCAAAATATTGTCTTCAATACTAAGTTTTCTAAATACAGAAGCTTCTTGTGCTAGATAACCAATTCCTTGCTGAGCTCTCTTGTACATTGGAAAATGAGTAATATCAGTGTCGTCAAGGTAGATGTTTCCGGTATTTGGTTTGACCAATCCAACAATCATGTAGAAAGAAGTGGTTTTTCCGGCGCCATTAGGGCCTAGTAATCCAACAATTTCTCCTTGATTTACTTCTACCGAAATACCTTTTACAACACTTCTTTTTTTGTATGTTTTTACTAAATTATTGGCTCTTAAAATCATCTTATGCTTGGGTTTTAACTAACTGTATAACTGCTTCTTCGACAAATTAACGAATATCCTAATAAACAAATAGAGGTATTAACAATTAATTATTGTTTTTCTTTTTTGGATACAAAAACAGAAATAAAAATACTGGCTTCGTAAATTAAAAGCATCGGAATCGCTACTATGGTTTGGCTCACTACATCTGGAGGGGTAACAATAGCGGCTATAATTAATACAATTACTATGGCATATTTTCTATATTTTCTTAAAAAGGCGGGAGTAACCAGCCCTAATTTGGTAAGAAAATAGATAATTATAGGTAATTCAAAAAACAGACCACTGGCTATTATGGAGGTTTTTACCATCCCAATATAAGAATCCAAGGTGAATTGATTGATTACAGTAGGGCTAATGGTGAAAGTGGCTACGAAATTAACAGACATTGGGATTACTACGTAATAGCCAAAAATTACACCTAAAAAGAATAATAAAGAAGAAAAGAAGATAAATATTTTAGCATTCTTTTTTTCATTATTATATAGAGCAGGGCTGATAAATTTCCAAACTTCCCATAAAATATAAGGGAAACTCAATATGAAGCCAAAAAGTACACACATCCAAATGAATACATTGACCTGACCTTCCATTTCGGTATTTTGAATGATAAAAGGCATTTCGGTAATGCAGATGCTATCGGCAAAACCTAGGCTATGTGATAGTTCGCAAAAATAAACATACGTAAAAAAGCTAGGTCTTGTAGGGCCAAAAATGATCGTATCAAATAGATAGTCACTTATAAAATAAGTCAAAATTGCCATTGTAATTACAGCAATAGTACTTCGAACTAATAACCATCTTAAATCTTCAAGATGATCTAAAAACGACATCTCGTTTGTGTTTTTTTTTGCCATTATAGAATTCCTTCTTTTAATATGTCATGTAAATGTAAGACTCCTTTGTATTCATCATTGTCAATAACAATGAGTTGGGTAATGGAGTGGTTTTCCAAAATTTGTAAAGCATCAATAGCCATGGTCTCTGATGAGGTTGATTTTGGATTTTTAGTCATAATGTCTTTCGCAGTCAAATCAGTAAATGTATCTCGGTCGTTTAACATTCTACGAATATCGCCATCGGTAATAATTCCAACTACTTTGTCGTTTTCTATTACGGCTGTCACCCCAAGTCTTTTCTCAGAAATTTCAAAAATAACTTTTTTAATAGCAGTATCTGGACTAACAGTTGGTTTCTGACTGTGTTCAATCATATCTTTCACTCTTAGTAATAGTTTTTTGCCTAAAGCACCTCCTGGATGGTATTTGGCAAAATCTTCGGCCTTAAAATCACGCATTTCCATCAAGCAAATAGCAAGTGCATCTCCCATAACTAATTGAGCCGTGGTGCTGTTTGTAGGAGCTAAGTTAATAGGACAGGCTTCAGCATCAACAGTGGTGTTTAGAACATAATCGGATCCTTTTGCAAGAGCAGAACTACTGTTTCCACTAATTGCTATTAACGGATTTCCATCTCTTTTTAATAATGGAATAAGCGCTTTGATTTCAGGACTGTTTCCGCTTTTAGAAATGCAAATGATGACATCGTCTTTTTGAATCATTCCTAAATCGCCATGAATGGCTTCGGCAGCGTGAAGAAACATCGAAGGTGTTCCGGTAGAGTTGAAGGTGGCTACCATTTTTTGACCAATAATAGCGCTTTTCCCAATCCCAGTAACCACTAATCGGCCTTTGGATTGAAAGATAATTTCTACAGCTTTTGAGAAGTTTTCATCTAAGTAATTTATAAGCTTTACAATGGCTTCACTTTCAGATAATATGGTTTTTTTGGCAATGGCCAATATGTTTTCTTTGGATATCAAAACAGAATGTTTAAAATTTGCGTGTGTAAAAGAAATTTGTATCTTTATGTGATGCAAATTTATACAAAATACCAGATAATAAAGAATGAATTCAAACGAAATTGATATCCATAAAGAATTAAAGAAATATTTTGGCTTTAGTCAATTTAAGGGATTACAAGAGCAAGTGATTACGAGCTTAATGAAGAAGCAAAATACATTTGTGATAATGCCTACAGGTGGAGGGAAATCGTTGTGTTATCAACTACCTGCTTTAATTCAAGAAGGAACTGCGGTAGTAGTTTCTCCATTAATTGCTTTAATGAAAAATCAAGTTGATGCAATTCGAAGTTTGTCTTCTGAAAATGGCATCGCTCATGTTTTAAATTCTTCACTTACCAAAACCGAAACAGCTCAGGTAAAAAAAGACATCACTTCAGGACTAACTAAATTGCTTTATGTAGCTCCTGAATCCTTGACTAAAGAGGAAAATGTTACTTTTTTAAAAAGTGTTACTATTTCTTTTGTTGCAATAGACGAGGCGCATTGTATCTCAGAATGGGGACATGATTTTAGACCAGAATATCGAAATCTAAAAAATATAATCAAACAATTAGGTAATGTTCCAGTTATAGGACTCACCGCAACAGCTACTCCTAAAGTGCAAGAGGACATTTTGAAAAATTTAGAAATGTCTAATGCGGTTACTTTTAAAGCATCTTTTAACAGACCGAATTTGTATTATGAAGTACGGACGAAGACTAAAAACGTGGAATCGGATATTATTCGTTTTATTCGTCAGCATAAAGGTAAATCAGGGGTTATTTATTGTTTGAGTCGCAAAAAAGTAGAAGCCATTGCCGAGGTATTAAAAGTCAATGGTATAAGCGCGGTTCCTTATCACGCTGGACTGGATGCTAAAACCAGAGCCAAACATCAGGACATGTTTTTGATGGAAGATGTAGAAGTGGTGGTGGCTACGATTGCCTTCGGAATGGGAATTGATAAACCAGACGTTCGATTCGTAATTCATCATGATATTCCTAAATCATTAGAAAGTTATTATCAGGAAACAGGACGTGCAGGACGTGATGGTGGCGAGGGACATTGTCTTGCTTATTATTCTTATAAAGATGTAGAGAAATTAGAAAAATTTATGTCAGGTAAACCAGTTGCCGAGCAGGAAATTGGTTTTGCTTTGTTACAAGAAGTAGTGGCTTATGCAGAGACGTCTATGTCCCGAAGAAAATTTTTACTGCATTATTTTGGGGAAGAATTTGATAGCGAAACTGGAGAGGGAGCTGATATGGATGATAATGTCAGAAATCCAAAAACCAAAGTTGAGGCGAAAGATGAAGTGGTTAAGCTCTTGGAAGTAGTTCGTGATACCAAACATTTATATAAGTCTAAAGAAATTGTTTTTACCTTAATAGGGCGTGTTAATGCTGTTATAAAAGCGCACCGTACCGATTCGCAATCTTTTTTTGGTTGTGGGGTAAAACATGACGAAAAATACTGGATGGCTTTGTTAAGGCAAGTTTTAGTAGAAGGCTTTCTGTCAAAAGATATTGAGACTTATGGTATTGTAAAAATCACCCAGAAAGGGTTGGATTTTATTGCTAATCCAACTTCATTTATGATGTCAGAAGATCATGAATACAGTGATGCGGAAGACGAAGCGATAGTAACTGCAGCTAAATCTGCTGGTACTGCCGATGAAGCCTTGATGGAAATGTTGCGTGACTTACGTAAAAAAGTAGCTAAAAAATTAGGGGTACCTCCTTTTGTGGTTTTTCAGGAGCCTTCATTAGAAGATATGGCTTTGAAGTATCCAATTTCTCAAGCTGAGTTGATTAATATTCATGGTGTTGGGGAAGGAAAAGCTAAAAAATATGGTGCCGAATTCATTGCTTTAATCAATAGGTATGTTGAAGATAATGACATTATAAGACCAGATGATCTGGTTGTTAAATCTACTGGGACTAATTCGGCTAATAAGTTATATATTATTCAAAATATTGACAGAAAATTATCTTTAGATGATATTGCTAAGGCAAAAGGCTTAACAATGGATGCGCTGATTAAGGAAATGGAGCAAATTGTATATTCGGGAACTAAATTGAATATTAAGTACTGGATTGATGATATGCTTGATGAAGATCAGCAGGAAGAAATTCATGACTATTTCATGGAATCCAAAACCGATAAAATAGAAGAAGCCTTAAAAGAATTTGAAGGAGATTACGATATTGACGAATTGCGATTAATGCGTATCAAATTTATCAGTGAAGTAGCAAATTAGATTTATATTGCGGTCTTAAAATTTTAGATTTCAGATTAATTCCTTTTAATAAAGTGTTAATCTGATTTTTTTTGCCTTCTGCTTTCTAAAATCTGCGCTCTATTCGGTAAAAAGTTCCCCACGATGTGGTTTTAAGGCATCTCTTACCTGGATCATATTTTCATCAGTAACTACCATGAAAGCTATGGCTTGCATTTCGCCATGTACCTCAAATCCGGTAATGTTTAAAGGAAGTTTCTCTATCGCAATATATTCTTTTAAATGTATTTCGTGGTGTTCTGCCGTTTTTGCAGCAGCAGGTCCGCGGAAATCCCAAATCAATTTTATTTTTCTAGACATTTTTTATGGTAATAGTTTCAATTTAGCAAAGGTACAAAGTCTATTTTGAAAATGCTGTTTGTATAAGTCGACTAATTTCGGTTCAAAGTGTTATTTTTGCAACTTCTTTCATAAAAAGAAAGCTAATAGATAAATAAGATATCATGCCCAAAGAACTTTTACTTCAGGTAACTCCAGAAATTGCTGCAAATGAATTGTTGCTTAAAGACTATTTGTCCAAACAAATAAAAGTGATTCCGCAGGAAATTGAGCATGTTAGTATTTTAAAGCGTTCGATTGATGCACGACAAAAAGCGGTTAAAATCAATTTGAAAGTACTTATTTATCTTAAAGGAGATACTTTTCAGGAAAATATATTACAACTTCCTGATTATCCTAATGTTTCCAATGCTCAGGAAGTAATTGTGGTAGGTGCAGGACCGGCGGGACTTTTTGCAGCATTACAACTGATAGAATTGGGTTTGAAACCAATTGTTATTGAACGTGGAAAAGAAGTGCGTGGACGTCGTCGTGACTTAAAAGCAATTAATAGGGATCATATTGTAGATGAGGATTCTAATTATTGTTTTGGAGAAGGAGGAGCCGGAACCTATTCGGATGGAAAATTATATACCCGTTCTAAAAAAAGAGGCGATGTCAACCGGATTTTAGAATTATTAGTAGCTTACGGAGCTACTCCTGATATTTTAGTCGATGCACATCCGCACATTGGAACTAATAAATTGCCTAAAATTATAGAAGATATCCGTGAGAAAATTAAAGAATGTGGCGGTCAGGTCTTGTTTGAAACACGGGTAACCGATATCTTAATTAAGAATAATGAGGTAGAAGGTGTTGTTGTTCAGAACGGGGATCGAATTTTAGCCAATAAATTAATTTTGGCTACGGGGCATTCAGCTAGAGATATTTTTGAATTATTGGATAGAAAAAAAATATTTATAGAAGCAAAACCTTTTGCTTTAGGCGTAAGAGCCGAACATCCGCAATCCTTAATTGACAGCATTCAGTATAGCTGCGATTTTCGTGGAGAATTGTTGCCACCCGCGCCTTATAGTATCGTAAAGCAAGTAGGCGGTAGAGGAATGTATTCTTTTTGTATGTGCCCCGGTGGTGTTATAGCGCCTTGTGCGACAAGTCCCGGTGAAGTAGTGACTAATGGATGGTCGCCTTCTAAACGAGATCAGGCAACAGCTAATTCGGGGATTGTAGTTGAATTAAAATTAGAAGATTTTAAACCATTTGCTAAGTTTGGGGCTTTGGCAGGAATGGAATTTCAAAAAAGTATTGAACAAAAAGCATGGCATCTGGCAGGGCAGACTCAAAAAGTTCCTGCGCAAAAAATGATTGATTTTACCCAGTCTAAAGTTTCAAAAGATATTCCTAAAACATCTTATGTTCCTGGAACTACGCCAGTAGAGTTAGGACAGGTTTTTCCCGGTTTTTTAACGCAAATATTACGTGAAGGGTTTACTGCTTTTGGGAAATCCATGCGTGGCTATCTGACTAATGAGGCTATTTTACATGCTCCTGAATCGAGAACATCGTCGCCAGTAAGAATTCCAAGAGACGGAATCACATTGGAACATCTGCAAATAAAAGGGTTGTATCCCTGTGGTGAAGGAGCTGGTTATGCGGGTGGGATTATTTCGGCAGCTATTGATGGTGAAAAATGCGCTTTAAAAATTGGCGAATCTTTAAATAAAAATCCCCGAATAATTACTTAGTCGGGGATTGTGAAATTATTTCTTTTTCAATCGGTCTTTAAAAACCTTTTCAAATTTTTCTAATTTGGGTTGGATTACTAATCTACAATACGGTTTGTTTTTGTTGTATTCGTAATAATCCTGATGATAATCTTCGGCTTTGTAGAATTTTCTAAAAGGTTCTATTTTGGTTACAATTGGGTTATTGTATACTTTGTTTTTGTTTAAATCATTGATGATGTCTGTGGCTGTCTTTCTTTGTTCGTCATTTCTATAAAAAATTACCGAGCGATATTGTGTTCCTACATCTGCCCCCTGACGATTCAATGTGGTTGGGTCGTGAACGGTAAAAAACACTTTTAGAATTTCGTCTAAATTGGTTTTGCTTTTATCAAAAGTAATTTGAACTACTTCGGCATGTCCTGTTTTTCCAGTACATACTTCATCGTAACTTGGGTTAACTGTTGTTCCTCCTGAAAAACCGGAGACGACAGTTTTTACCCCGTCAAGATTTTCAAAAATAGCTTCAATGCACCAATAACAACCTCCCCCAAGAGTTATGGTTTCTGTGCTAGAAGTGTGTTTTTTATTACTATTTTGTCCTATCATGCTTATAGAAAGCAGTAAGAATATTAAAAGTGAATTTTTCATGATTCGTTTTTCTTATATATTTGAATTATTTGCTGTCAGGAATAAAATCTAATGCAATAGAGTTCATGCAATATCTTTTTCCTGTAGGAGGAGGTCCATCATCAAAAAGATGTCCTAAATGACCGCCGCATCTGCCGCAAAGCACTTCAATACGTTCCATATTGTAAGACAAATCTTTTTTGTAAATCACGCTTTTTTTGTTTTCTTGTTCAAAAAAACTAGGCCATCCACAGCTGCTGGAGAATTTTGCTGTAGAGCGAAATAGTAAATTACCGCAGGAGGCACAATAGTAAGTTCCTTTTTCATCTGTATTCCAATATTTTCCTGTAAAAGCTCTTTCTGTTTCGGCATGGCGCATGACTAAATAGACGTCTTCAGGAAGTACTTTTTTCCACTCGGAATCACTAAGTTTTAGTTTTGTAGTGTCGGTGTTAGAATAGTAAGGATTTCCGGGTTTGCTAATTTTATTATCAGGTGTTATTTTAATTTTTTCAGCGTCTTTTTTGTTTTGTCCGCAAGCGGTAAACATAAATACAGGCAATAATAAAAGCAGATTAATTAAGGTTTTTGTTTTCATCGTTTTTGTCTTTAATGTGTTTTTTGTAATTTAAATATTGCTGTGTAATGGTTTGACAATAACAAAGATAACGGTCGTTTTTAATTTTTAATGTCGGGTTGGTTACATTTTAACAGCTATTTAGGGCTTGTTTAACTTATTGTATTTACGGTTTAAATGAAATTTTGGTTTTATGCGCCAATAATTATTACAAATAAGATTTCTTTTTTATTGGATTTTTTTGATTGAGTTATAATTTGAAAGAGAACGTTAAAGCCTTATGGTTTCCTTATCTTTTTTGTATTTTTGTCTAGCTATAAAAAAATATGATAGAAGAAAACGTAATACTAGTTAATGAAAATGATGAGCAAATTGGTTTGATGCCAAAATTAGAAGCTCATGAAAAAGCGGTATTACACCGTGCCTTTTCGGTTTTTATTTTAAACAATAACAACCAATTGATGTTGCAGCAGCGAGCGCATCATAAATACCATTCTCCCATGCTATGGACGAATACTTGTTGTAGTCATCAGCGTGAGGGTGAAACTAATCTTCAGGCAGGAAATAGAAGGCTTCATGAAGAAATGGGGTTTCAGACTGAACTTAAAGAATTATTTCATTTCATTTATAAAGCGCCTTTTGATAACGGTTTAACGGAGCACGAGTTAGATCATGTGATGATTGGTTATTATAATGAGGCTCCTTTGATTAATTTAGATGAAGTAGAATCTTGGAAATGGATGGATATTGAGGCGGTAAAAGAAGATATTGCTATTAATCCGGATATTTATACGGTTTGGTTTAAAATTATTTTCGAGGAATTTTATCATTATTTAGAAGCACATAAAGTTTAAAACTAATTTTTGAATCTAAAATTGGATTATGAGAGTAACAATAAGTAGAAAAGCTCATTTTAATGCAGCACATCGCTTGTATCGCAAAGATTGGTCTTTTGAACAAAATAATGCTGTTTTTGGCAAATGTAATAATCCTAATTTTCATGGTCATAATTATGAATTAATAGCAAGCGTTACCGGGGCTATTAATCCAGAAACTGGTTTTGTAATGGATGCTAAGGTTTTGGCAGATATTATAAAAGAAGAGGTAGAAGAGGCATTTGATCATAAAAATCTAAATTTAGATGTGCCAGAATTTGAGCATCTAAATCCAACTGCTGAGAATATTGTTGTGCTTATATGGAACAAACTCAGAAAACGTATAGAATCTAAGTTTGATTTAGAGGTAGTGCTTTATGAAACACCTCGAAATTTTGTAACTTATAAAGGATTGTAATGGGATTAAAAGTAGGAGATGTTGTTCCAGAATTTACAGCTAAGGATGCTATTGGAAATGTTTTTGATAGTCAATCCATAATTGGTCAAAAAGCTGTAATTATTTATTTTTATCCCAAAGATGATACGCCACAATGTACTGCTCAAGCTTGTGGTTTTAGAGATCATTATTCCGATTTTTTAAACTTAGGAGTTGAGGTCATTGGAATTAGTTCGGATAGTGTGCAATCACATCAAGAGTTTGCTCAAAAATACCATTTGCCCTTTATTTTGTTATCCGATACAGATAAATCAATACGTGAGCTTTTTGGTGTTCCTTCAAAAATATTTGGTTTGCTTCCCGGTCGGGTGACCTATCTTGTGGATAAGTATGGAGTAATTCAAGAGGTTTTTGATAGTATGCTAGGAAAGAAGCATGTTTCTAAAATGATATCCAAAATGATAAAATAACAGCTAAGATTGGATAGAATGTACTTGTGTTCAGTGCTAAGCTAAGTTATATTTGTCTTTTATAAATAAACACTACACTAAAAATAAATTAAAAATGAAGAATGTCTATCCGTTGCAATTTGTGCCCATTTTGAAAGAAAGAATTTGGGGAGGAGAAAAATTAAAAACTGTTTTAGGAAAATCAATCGAATCATCAACTGTAGGAGAGAGTTGGGAGCTGTCTACTGTAGAAGGAGATGTGAGTATTGTTGCAAATGGTGAATTTAAAGGGATTTCTTTAACACAATTAATTGATGAAGCGCCAAATGAAATCCTGGGGACAGCGGTTTATGAGCAATTTGGAAAACAATTTCCATTATTGTTTAAATATTTAGACGCTCGTGAAGATTTGTCGATTCAGGTACATCCTAATGATGCATTGGCTAAAGAACGTCATAATTCTTTTGGAAAAACCGAGATGTGGTATATTATGCAGGCCGATGAAGATGCGCGTATCATTGTTGGTTTCAAAGAAAAGTCAAATGCTGAAGAATATGTGTCTAATTTGAAAAATAAAACCTTGCTTTCTATTCTTGATGATGTTAAAGTAAAAGCAGGTGATGTTTTTTTTCTTGAAACAGGTACGGTTCATGCTATTGGAGCAGGTTTAGTGGTTGCTGAAATCCAACAAACATCTGATATTACATATCGTATTTATGATTTTGATAGGGTAGATGCGCAAGGAAACGGAAGAGAATTGCATATTGACTTGGCTTTAGATGCTATTAATTATGATAAAGTTGATACTTATAAGCAGTATACTAAAACAATTAATCAATCTAATTCAGTTGTTGACTGTCCTTATTTTACAACTAACTTTGTTCCTTTAGATGGCGCATTATCAGTGCGAAAAAACGGAAGTTCTTTTACCGTTTATATGTGTGTGGAAGGAGCGTTTGATTTGGATTATAATGGTGAAAAATTCAGTTATAAAAAAGGAGATACAGTTTTGATTCCGGCAGCGATTACTAGTTTTACTTTGAATGGAAAAGCTTCTCTTTTAGAAATTTACATTTCATAGTGACTAATAAAAAGTTTATGTGTACTTTTGCAGACGCAAATTAAAATTAAATAAAAATGGCAAACGTTAAGAATTTAAAAAAAGACATCAACTACGTTTTAGGAGATATTATTGAAGCAGTTTACTTGTTTGAACTTTCAACTACAGGAAAACCTACTGATGAAACGAATAATTTAATTGATGAAGCTATTGCTGCTTTTGATAATTTAATCGCAAAAGTGAATGCTAAGAATGTAGAAAACAAAAAAGCTCACTTTAAACAAATCAATGCAGAATTGGAACAAACTGCAAATCAATTGATTGCTAAAATCAACGAATTGTAGTCTGTAAAAAGAGAAAAAAAGTGCAAATTTACTTTGGAAAATTAAAATTCAGATGTATATTTGCACTCGTAATAATGACGCCGATGTAGCTCAGCTGGCTAGAGCAGCTGATTTGTAATCAGCAGGTCGTGGGTTCGAGTCCCTCTATCGGCTCAAAAGAAACCATCTAATTTTTTAGGTGGTTTTTTATTGAGTTTTCAATTACCAAAATATTATTGCCGATGTAGCTCAGCTGGCTAGAGCAGCTGATTTGTAATCAGCAGGTCGTGGGTTCGAGTCCCTCTATCGGCTCAAAATAACCATCTAATTTTTATTAGGTGGTTTTTTGTTTTTATAAGGTTTTTGTTTATGGGTTTTTATATAAAAAATGCCGTCTAATTTAGACAGCATTTGTATATAAAGAGTATGGTGTAATTATATTTCTTCTAAAGGTTTTTCGGCTGTGAATATAAAATAAAAGCCAATTAATATAAATGGAATACTTAACCATTGTCCTGTAGAAAGTAGGCCTAATGCGCTTTCAAATCCACCTTGACTTTCTTTTACTGATTCGACAACCATTCGAACTGAGAATAAAAGCACAAGGAATAATCCAAATAAAAATCCTGCTTTTTTTCTTGCTTCTGTTTTCCAATACAGGAAAAATAAGATGGCAAATACAAATACGTAGCAAAATGCTTCGTATAATTGTGTAGGATGTTTTACGGGCACCTGAGCTAGTAAATTAGCAAATTTAGGATCTGTTGCTATGGCTGTGTAGGCTTCTTTAGGATTGGGAATTTGTGTGGCATTAACAGCATCTGCTTTGCTGTAATAATCGTGTAGAAACTTAATACCAAAAGGAGAATTAGTTACTTTTCCAACTATTTCTGAATTGAAAAAATTACCCAATCTGACAAAAATAGCTCCACTAGCAACAGCAATTACCACGCGGTCTAAAATCCAAAGTAAAGGTCTTTTTAAGATGTTTTTACTGTAAAAATACATGGCAACGATGATAGAAATAGCTGCTCCATGACTGGCTAAACCTTGGTAACCTGTAAATTCAAATTTTGGTGTGAATCTAAACGGTAAAAAGATTTCGGCTAAATGATTTCTAAAGTATTCCCAATCGTAGAAAAAAACGTGTCCTAGTCTAGCGCCAATTAAGGTTGCTAGTACTGACCATACAAATAAAGAGTCTAGTTTCTCTAAGGATTCATTTTCGCGTTCGAAAATGTTTTTCATAATGTACCAGCCTAATCCAAAAGCTACAACAAACATTAAGCTGTAATATCTAATTACAAAAAAGCCTAAATCAATACCTTCGGATGGATTCCATACGATGTTTAAAGCCTGTGTCATGTATTTTTGTTTTTTATATCGTTGTAAAATTAAATATTTAAACTAAAACCAGTACTAATTAAAGGTTAATGTTTCTGGTTGCATTTTTTTTTAGGAACAGGGTCGTAACCACTTTTTCCCCAAGGATGGCAACTTAGGATTCTTTTTAATCCTAGGTATCCTCCGTAAAATAAACCATGTGTTTTTAAAGCTTCTATCATATATGCCGAACAACTTGGAGTAAATCGGCAAGTTGCAGGTGTTAATGGCGATATTACTAATTGGTAAAATCGAACCAATAAGACAAATGGGAATATGATGATTTTTGAAAACTTTTTCAATATATGGATTCCTGTTAGATGCTGAAGCTTGTTCCTTCTTTACTGTCTTTAAGTTGAATTCCTAATGCTAGTAGTTGGTCTCTAATGTGGTCAGACATGGCAAAATCTTTATCGGCACGTGCTTTGTTGCGCATGTCGATTAACATGTTTATGGTGCCTTCTAATTTATCATTGCTACTATCAGCAGTTTTTTGATTTTCAAGACCTAGAACATCAAAAACAAATGATTGTATTGTTGTGCTAAGTGTTTCTAAATCGGCAGTATTGATAGTTTCTTTGTTTTCTTTTAGTAAGTTGATGTAACGAACTCCTTCAAATAAATGAGCAATAAGGATAGGAGTGTTGAAATCATCATTCATGGCGTCGTAACAAAGTTGTTTCCATGAAGCAATATCTAGTGAACTGTTGTTGCTTGCTTTTATTTGCTTAAGCGAATCTAAAGCTTCCATTAGTCGTTTGTATCCTTTTTCGGCAGCTACTATGGCTTCATCAGAAAAATCAAGGATGCTTCTATAATGTGCTTGTAGCATGAAAAAACGAGCTACTGAAGCAGGAAAAGCTTTGCTGAGAATATTGTTTTTTCCGGATAAAATTTCTCCCGGTAAAATGTTATTTCCTGTTGATTTTGCCATTTTTTTACCGTTTAAAGTAAGCATATTGGCGTGTAACCAGTAATTTACTGGAGTTTGTCCAGTACAAGCTTCATTTTGGGCAATTTCGCATTCATGATGTGGGAATTTCAAATCCATTCCGCCTCCATGAATATCAAAATGATTGCCAAGATATTTGGTGCTCATAGCTGTACATTCTAAATGCCAACCTGGAAACCCATCACTCCACGGAGAAGGCCAACGCATGATGTGTTGCGGTTCGGCTTTTTTCCATAAAGCAAAGTCTTGAGGATTTCTCTTGTCTGACTGTCCATCAAGATCTCTGGTGTTAGCAAGCATGTCTTCAATATTACGTCCACTTAACTTTCCGTAATGATTGGTTTTGTTGAATTTGACCACATCAAAATAAACAGAGCCATTTGCTTCGTAGCCAATTCCTGAATCAATTATTTTTTTGATAATTTCAATTTGTTCAATAATATGACCTGTTGCTGTAGGTTCAATACTAGGAGGTAAAAAGTTAAATGCTTTTAGAATTTCATGAAAATCCACCGTATAACGCTGAACTACTTCCATAGGTTCTAATTGCTCTAAGCGCGCTTTTTTAGCAATTTTATCTTCTCCTTCATCAACATCATCTACAATGTGTCCTACGTCAGTGATGTTTCTAACATATCTTACTTTGTAACCTAAATGGATAAAATATCTAAAAATTACATCAAATGACATAAAGGTTCTTAGGTTTCCAAGATGTACATTACTATAAACTGTTGGTCCGCAAACATACATTCCAATGCTACCTTCGTTTATAGGTACAAATGTTTCTTTTTCTCCAGTAAGAGAATTGTATATTTTTAGTGTTTGAGTATTGTAAATAGACATGTTTTAAAATTTTGGGAGCTGTTTTTCAGTTTGTTTTCTTTTAAGAAAGGACTGAGTTTTTATGCAAATAACAGTGTTTGTTAGAATTTAGTTTCTAATTTGATATAGTCTAAAAATTCTCTTCTACATTGTTGATCTTTGAATTTTCCTCCAAATTCAGAAGTTACTGTACTACTTTCAATATCGCTAATTCCTCTGGAATTTACACAAAGGTGTTTAGCGTCAATAACGCAGGCTACATCTTCTGTCCCTAAAGCTTGTTGTAATTCTTGAACAATTTGCATAGTAAGACGCTCTTGAACTTGAGGTCTTTTAGAGTAATATTCCACAATACGGTTCATCTTTGATAAACCTATTACAGTTCCATTAGAGATATAAGCTACGTGAGCTCTACCAATAATAGGTAATAAATGATGTTCACAAGTAGAATAAACAATAATGTTTTTTTCAACTAACATTTCACCGTATTTGTAGTTGTTGTCAAAGGTAGAAGCTTTTGGTTTTCTAGCAGGATTTAATCCTCCAAAAATTTCTTTTACAAACATTTTTGCTACACGATTGGGTGTGCCTTTTAAGCTATCGTCGGTAAGATCCATCCCAAGAGTTTGTAGAATGTTTTCGACGTCTTTTTTTATTTTTTCAATTTTTTCATCATCCGAGATTGCAAAAGCATCTTCTCGCATCGGATTTTTTGCACTTGAACCAACATGATTGTCTCCTATTTCGTCGTGCATTTCTTCGTTTTGTATCATTTAAATACTACTATTATAGTGGGTGTATATTTTTAAGGCTGTAAAGATAATTAATATAAACTAAAGATTTTCTATAGCTTTTAATAAAAAAATAGGCACTCTTAGGTGTTATTTGTGGTATTATTTAAAATCACAAAGACAATAACTTTTATAATTCGTTATTGTCTTTGTCTTGTGTTTTTAAAAGAAGGTTCTTGTTTTATCTTGCATTGTATGTTGCAATAGCATCTTTTAATATATTAACTGCCTTTATTAAATCTTCTTTGTTCAGTACATAAGCAATACGAACTTGGTTTAATCCCATTCCAGGAGTAGAGTAAAATCCAGCTGCCGGTGCTACCATCACGGTTTCGCCATTTAGATTATAACTTTCTAATAACCATTGTGCAAAGGTTTCGGTGTTGTCTACTGGAAGTTCGGCAATGCAATAGAATGCAGCTTTAGGCGGCGTTACTTTTACACCTTCAATTTTATGTAATTCGGTTATTAAAGTATCTCTTCGCTCTTTGTATTCTTTGATTACTTCATCAAAATAGCTTTGAGGCGTATCAATGGCTGCTTCACAAGCAATTTGTTCAATTGTAGGCGGACATAAACGTGCTTGCGCAAATTTCATTGCGGTTGCTATCACTTGTTTGTTTTTAGTAACCATACAACCAATACGAGCTCCACACATACTGTAACGCTTAGAAACCGAATCAATCATGATTACGTTTTGTTCTAAACCGATTAGATTCATTACAGAATAATGGAGGTCTTTTTCATCGTAAATAAATTCGCGATAGACTTCATCAGCAATTAAAAACAAATCGTGTTTTTTTACTAATTCACCTAATTGTTGGATTTCAGATTCGGAATACAAGTTACCTGTTGGATTACTTGGATTGCAAATTAATATAGCCTTTGTCTTTGGTGTAATTAATTTTTCGAAAGCTTCAATTGAAGGTAAAGTAAAACCACTTTCAAAATCAGAGTTTACAGGGATTACTGTAGCACTTGATTCTTCGGAAAAAGCATGATAATTAGCATAAAAAGGCTCAGGAATAATTACTTCGTCTCCCGGATCCATGATACTTCCTAATGCAAACAATAAGGCTTCAGAACCACCAGTGGTGATCATGATATCACTGTAATCAACCCTTACATTTTGATTGGTATAAAATTGGGCTAATTTTTTTCGGTAGCTTTCATATCCTGCCGATGGACCATATTCTATTATGTCCATTTTAATATTCTTAATGGCTTGTATGGCTATCTCTGGACTTTTTATATCTGGTTGGCCTATATTTAAGTGATATACTTTCAGGCCTTTCTTGTTTGCTATTTCAGCATATGGCGCCAATTTACGAATTGGCGATTCAGGCATTTTTCGGCCTCGTATCGAAATCTCAGGCATGTTGATTAAAATTTGATGCAAATTTGCGATTTTTTTTTTGAACTCAGCTATCGATAGTTTTACTATTTGAAATTATAACGATATAAAAGCAGGATTTTTATTAACTTTATATAAACTGCAAATCATGAAAAAAATATTCCTGTTTTTTTTCTTCTTTGTTTTTGCGATTCCTAGCCTTTCGCAAGAAGGATTTGAATTTGTAAAAACGCAAAGCAGTAGACTTAAAATTCCGGTCAAGATTATTAATAATTTAGTTTTTATTCCTGTTAAGGTTAATGGAGTTGAACTACTGTTTTTACTGGATACAGGTGTTGAAGAAACGATTTTATTTACTTTAGATGAGACCAAAGAATTAAGTTTAAACCAAGTTGTAAAAATAAATATTAGAGGTTTAGGTGGAAATGAAGCGGTTGAAGGATTGAAATCTTCGGGGAATTTATTGGAAATAAGTAAAATGCAGTCCAAAAATCATTTGCTATATATGGTCTTAGATACTTCATTTAATCTATCCAGTTTTGTTGGTGTTCCAGTAAGTGGGATTATAGGTTCGGCGGCTTTTAAAAATTTTTTGGTTGAAATTGATTATATTAAAAAAGTAGTTTATTTCTACAAGCTGAATTCAAAGTACCATCAAAATATAACTAAAAAATTTAGTAAAGTGCCTCTCATGATTGAAAAATCAAAACCCTATGTCTATTCAAAGGTTATGCTAGATGATACAGAGCTTGTGGTAAAACTACTTATTGATACAGGAAATAGTGATGCAGTTTGGCTTTTTGACCATCTTTCAGAAAAAATATATGTACCCCAGAATTATTTTGAGGATTATTTGGGGCAGGGTTTAAGTGGAGCTATTGAAGGGAAAAGGGCTCGGATTTCGCAATTTTCTATTGCTAATTATACCTTTAATTCTCCTATAATAGCTTTTCCAGAAGCTGCTTCTATAAAAAATATAAGTTTACAATCTGGGCGTTTGGGTTCTTTGGGAGGAGAAATATTAAGGCGGTTTTTGGTTGTTTTTGATTATACCAATAGCGCTCTGTATTTGAAAAAAAATAAGCAGTATTCTTCTTCTTTTTATTATAACAAAAGTGGTATTGAAATTTGGAATACAGGATTGCAATTGGTACAACAAATAGTGGCTGTTCCTGATAATTCAATTGTTGTATTACATGAAGATAGCCAATCAGAAAAAAGCAATTCTAAATATAGATTGGTTTTAAAACCTGTTTATGAAATTGGTTCTATTAGAGAAGATTCAAATGCTGCTCGCTGTGGTTTACAAGCAGGAGATATTCTTGTTGCTATTGACGGAAAACCAGCATATAATTTTTCCTTGCAAGAAGTTAATGCCCATTTATGGTCTGAAGATGAAATTTGGATTACATTGAGAATTTTAAGAGAAGGGAAAATGTTAAACTTTAAATTTCAACTAAAGAATATTTTATAAAAAAAAAAGCTTCTTTGTTTGCATAAAGAAGCATTTTTGATAAAGGTTTAGATGGAGACTACTTCACCTTTTATTTTTAATGGAATTCGACCTTCGTCATAATTAATGGCATTGGATTCTACTGTAATTGTTTTTCGTATTGGTCCAGGAACCATATTGTATTTCACATCTATTTTACTGGATTTACCAGGTTGTACCGTTTCATTTTGTTTGGATAAAATGGTACAGCTCGTCGTAGATTGGACAGAATAAATAATTAATGGAGCATCGCCAGTATTGGTGTATTCAAATGAGCGGATGCCATTATCATTTTGTTTATTTATTGTTCCAAAATCAATAGTATTGTTTTTAGCTTTGAACTCTATTTTAGCTCCTTTTTGAGCAAATCCAATACTGCTAAATAACAAGATTGCTAGGATTGTGGCAATTTTTTTCATGGTTTAGGTTGTTATATGAGGTAAATATACTTTGTTTTAATTAGTACACAAATTTTTATTTCTCTTTTTATAGTGTACTTTATTATTTACTTTTGCTCCCGATATAAAATACAAAAATCAGACCAAAAGAAAAGTTTGTTTGTTTAATCGTTAAATCGATTAAACAAATAACAGATTAAACAAATAAACAATACAATGATAATTCCTGCACAATTTGACGCTAAAGCAATAGAGCAAAAATGGTATGACTACTGGATGAAGAATAATTATTTTCACTCAGAACCAGACCATAGAACACCTTACACTATTGTAATTCCTCCTCCCAATGTAACAGGAGTTTTACATATGGGACACATGTTGAATAATACGATTCAAGATGTTTTAATCAGAAGAGCCCGTTTAAAGGGATTCAACGCTTGTTGGGTTCCAGGTACGGATCATGCATCTATTGCTACAGAGGCAAAAGTGGTAGCGAAATTAAAAGAAGAAGGCATAAGTAAAAATGATCTTACACGCGAAGAATTTTTAAAGCACGCTTGGGAATGGACCGATAAATACGGAGGAACCATTTTAGAGCAACTTAAAAAATTAGGTGCTTCTTGTGATTGGGAACGTACTAAGTTTACAATGGATCCTGACATGTCGGCTTCAGTAATTAAATCTTTTGTTGATTTGTATAATAAAGGTTTGATTTATCGCGGTTATCGCATGGTAAACTGGGATCCAGAAGCTAAAACAACCTTGTCAGACGAAGAGGTTATTTACGAAGAACAACAAGGAAAATTATTTTTCTTAAAATATAAAATTGAAGGTTCAGAGGAATTTTTAACGGTAGCAACTACACGTCCTGAAACTATTTTTGGAGATACTGCCATTTGTATTAACCCAAATGATGAACGTTTTACGCATTTGAAAGGGAAAAAGGCGATTGTCCCAATTTGTGGTCGTGTGATTCCAATTATCGAAGATGAGTATGTAGATGTTGAATTCGGTACAGGATGTTTAAAAGTGACTCCTGCTCACGATATGAACGATAAAACCTTAGGGGAAAAACACAATCTTGAAATTGTTGATATTTTTAATGAAGATGCTACGTTAAATAGTTTTGGATTGCATTATCAGGGAAAAGACCGTTTTGTAGTTCGTACAGAAATTGCTAAAGAATTAGAAGCAATTGGAGCTTTAGCAAAAACGGAAATCCATTTGAATAAAGTAGGAACTTCTGAAAGAACAAAAGCGGTAATTGAGCCAAGATTATCAGACCAATGGTTTTTAAAAATGGAGGATTTGGTAAAACCAGCTATAAAATCAGTTTTAGAAGACGGAGATATTAAATTACATCCAGCTCGTTTTAACAACACTTATGCACATTGGTTGAACAATATTCGCGACTGGAATATTTCTCGTCAGTTGTGGTGGGGGCAACAAATTCCAGCTTATTATTATGGTGATGGAAAAGAAGATTTTGTTGTTGCTGAAAACATCGAAGATGCTTTAAAATTAGCTCAGGAAAAAACTTCTAACTCCCAACTTCAAACTTCCGACTTAAAACAGGATGTTGACGCTTTAGATACTTGGTTTTCTTCTTGGCTGTGGCCAATGTCAGTTTTTGGAGGAATAATGAATCCAGAAAGTGAAGATTTTAAATATTATTATCCAACCAATGATTTGGTTACAGGCCCGGATATTTTATTTTTCTGGGTTGCCAGAATGATTATTGCAGGTTATGAATATGCAGGAGAAAAACCATTTACCAATGTATATTTAACAGGTTTAGTACGTGACAAACAACGTCGAAAAATGTCTAAATCATTAGGGAATTCACCAGATCCATTAGATTTAATTGATAAATTTGGTGCCGATGGTGTTCGTGTAGGATTGTTACTAAGCGCTTCTGCAGGAAACGATATCATGTTTGATGAGGAATTGTGTAATCAAGGAAAAGGATTTTCAAACAAGATTTGGAATGCTTTCAAACTGATTAAAGGTTGGGAAGTTTCTGAAACGATTCCACAGCCAGAATCATCAAAAGTAGCTATTGAATGGTACGAAGCTAAATTGCAACAAACATTAGTAGATATTGAAGATAATTTTGAGAAATACAGAATTTCTGATGCTTTAATGGGGATTTATAAATTGGTTTGGGATGATTTCTGTTCTTGGTTTTTAGAAATGATTAAACCAGCATACCAACAGCCAATTGATAAAGTTACTTTTGACAAAGCAATTGAAATGTTAGAAAGCAACTTGAAATTATTGCATCCATTTATGCCTTTCTTGACTGAAGAAATTTGGCAACACATTGCAGAAAGAACGGCAGAAGAGGCTTTAATAGTTGCTACTTGGCCAGAATTAAAACCGTTTAATGCAGATTTAATTGCCGATTTTGAAAATACCATTGAAGTGATTTCTGGAGTTAGAACGATTCGTAAAGACAAGAATATTCCGTTTAAAGATACCATTGAATTGAAGTCGATTAATAATGAAAAATGGGCTACTTATTTTGATTCGATTATCATTAAATTAGGAAACATTTCAGCTTTTGAATATGTTTCAGAGAAAGTAGATGGAGCATTATCTTTCCGTGTGAAATCAAATGAATATTTTATCCCTATCTCTGGAAATATTGATGTTGATGCAGAGATTGCTAAGCTGACCGATGAGTTAACATATATTAAAGGTTTCTTAAAATCGGTTCAAGCTAAATTATCTAATGAAAAGTTTGTAAACGGTGCACCAGAGAAGGTAATTGCTAACGAAAAACAAAAAGAAGCTGATGCTTTAGCTAAAATTGAAACAATTGAGCAAAGTTTAGCTGGATTAAAATAAGAAAAACACCTTTTTTATTACAAAGCCAAAGTAGATTTTAGGTTTACTTTGGCTTTTATTTTTAATAAGATTTAAATGATTAATAAATAAATGTCTATCTTATTTCTTACACTAAAACGTCTTTCGTCGTATAAATTTACCGATAAGCTATTTTATGTTTTTTTTAACATTTGGTTCTTTTTTTAAGATTTAACTTTGATGTTCAGGCTGTTAAATAGATGTAAGTTAAACACTTGTGTTCTTTGTTTTAATTGTGCTTTTTTTATAAAAGTATTGTTTTGAATTTTTTTTAGAGTTTCCCCAAAACTCATTTTTAACCTATATGTTGTTTTATTTTAGATTAATTATAATTTTTTTTAAAGGCATATTGGTTCACCAAAATATTTAGACTTGTTATTTCATGAGTAGCAATAAATAATTGGTTACTTCATAAAATTTATGAAGATTGTTTTTACAAGATTTCTTTCCCCAAATTTTGAAATACTTGCTTTTGACCCATTCGTTTTTTTAATTATTAAAACTATTTTTAAAATAGGTTTAAGTTAGTGATAAGGATATTATTTATCTTTTGATTGGTGCTAAACTTTGTAGTGATTTACTATAAAGCTGCTTTTGTTATTCTCTTTTCTCAGATTAATTTCCCCAAGTTTTTAATTTTCTACTAAATGATTTATGAAATAAAAATACATTAGGTTATAGAAAATAATACAATTCGATTTAAAATTCTAGAAATGTTTTTTGTTAAAAATAATTTCGCTATTTATTGTATTAGAAACAGCTATTACTGTAGTTGTATTTTATAAATATAAATGCTCAATTTGTTGATTGTGCTGTGTTTGTAGGAAGCATGAAGTAAGTAAATAGTGCTGCTAACTAAGAATAATCACTTTTGTTGTATTGCTATACAACTTAAAGGAAAGGGAAATAATAAGAATACTATTTTTTAATGATTTTTTATTTAAAAACATAAATAGTGAACTAAATTTTAAGCTTATGAAAAGCATTATTATTTCCAATTTTCATCCCATTCTAGTTGGTAAATTATTCGAGCAGGAAAAGCTTAATCAGTATACCAAGTTTTTATATTATCATTTTCAAAACATAGAAAAATCTAATAAAATTGAGGGTGAAATAGTTAATTTTCAAAATGTATCAGAACATGTAGATAAATATTCGGTCTCTTCTGAGAGTATTGATAAAAGGCAAATTATCATCTTTGAGGGAGTTAGAGATTTTATTGAAGATATAATGAATGTTAGCTCCCCTTTAGATTATCATTTTCCGGAAGGATTTGAAGTAAGTGAAGGTAAATCTTTTGGACCAAAAATTGAAGTAAGAATGGAATGGTTTAAAACAAAAATGGGCTACGTTTTTGACCAATTTTATACAAAAACAGAGTCAAGACCTGAAAATCTTGTTCATGTTACCTGCTCAGGCTATTCTTCACCAAGTGTAGCTCAAGAAGCGATAATTGAAAGAAATTGGAATAGTGTTCAGGTAACACATTCATATCATATGGGGTGTTATGGTGCATTTCCAGCAATACGCACCGGAAGCAGTTTGATACATGCAAGTTTAACTAATGGAAGAACCGATGTTGTACATACCGAATTATTATCGGCTCATTTGAATTTAACTGAATTCTCGCCTGCAAACACTATGATTTGTTCTTTATTTGCTGACGGTTTTATAGGGTATTCATTGTATGAAGAATCATCATTTATGAATGATAATTCAATTCAAGAAAAAAAAGGATTACGTATTTTGGCTTCTCATGAAGTTATTATTCCAGATTCATTAGAAGACATGTCTTGGGATTTAGGCGAGTATAATTTTTTAATGACACTATCTAAGAGAGTTCCTGTTTTTATTCGAAAAAATATTAAATCTTTTTTAGAAAGTCTTTGTGAGAAATGTGGAATTAATCTAGAAGAACAAAAATCCAATATGTATTTTGCCATACATCCAGGCGGTCCCAAAATTATTGATTATGTTGTAAGTGAACTTGGGATTTCTAATGAACAGGCATATTGGTCTTATCAAGTATTGCGAAATCATGGCAATATGTCTTCGGCAACAATACCTTATATTTTAAATAATATTGTTGAGGATACAATAATAAAATCTGGAACCAAAGTAATTGCAATGGCATTTGGTCCAGGACTTACAGCTACAGCATTGTTGTTTGAAAAAATATAACATAAATTCTTACTTTTTTAATAGCATTTCACAATCTAAAATAGGAATTTTTTAAATGTATAAATAGATTTTTTTTTTAACAATTAAAGGTTATTGATCAGGTTCACTTCAATGTTTTTTGAAGTTTCTTATGTTGAAAATCATTTTTTAAATGTTCTAATTCTAATTTTTAAAAGCTTTTTTTGAATTTAATTTTACGCTTCTTAAACTAACTTAAAAATGGAAAAAAATCAATATTGTTCCCAGCAATAGATTTTTTTTAAGAAAGCACACTTCATAAACGTTTATGAAGGTCAAACTCCCACATGTTTTCTTTCCCCAAAATCTGAAAACAATTGTTGTTAACTGATTGTATCGTATTAATACTTAAAACTATTTTTATTAATAGATTTTCGTTTAGTAAAAGGATAAGTATTGTTATATATCAAAATTATTCTTGCTAATGATGGACAACTTCATAGAATTATTCTTTGAAGATATTTGCGATGTTTTTTTCATACTTCCCCAAATTTTCTATTTCCTACATATAATATAACTTATGGATATAAATACTTTGTATCATGGAAAATAATACACTTTTTAAATTTTCAGATGTTTTTTCTATTAAAAGAATATGCCAATATTTAGAAAAAAGAACGATTTCTTTATTAAATTTTAAAAAAAATAATGAGGAAAATTTAATGGATTGCATATTGAAATTTGGGAACGGGTTTTGGCGACAGTCATTTACTCATTTTTCAATTTTTTGTGCAATTCTGATGACGGCTTATACGGTACAAGCACAAAATATCAAAGGAATTGTGCCGGTACAGTTTCCTATTAGTGGTTCCGGGGTTGATGGAGATGCCTGGGCACATGAGCCTATTAGCACTATTTATGAGAATGTAGGGGATTTGTTTGATAGACAGTTTGGTAATCCTATGTATCCTGGGGATGTTGTAAATAATGGAGTCCTTGATTTTTCGAATGGGTCACTTCTTTATCCGGGGTTTACATTCTTTTTGCAGGATCGTTATACTAATGATTTAACCATTTTTACTTCTTCTAATAAAATTAATGATAATCCAAACACCTATACTTGGGGTCCTGGTTCATCGCCTAACAAAAATGAGATTCAAAATGCAGGAGCTCATTTTAGTTATGGTAGTGCTTCTGTGATTGGAGGGGTAAGTGTTGATGGATTAACGTTTGTTAACGGAACAAGTAGAGCTGGTAATCCAAATGATTTATGGTGTCTTTTTGCTGGTGATCGTCAGGTTACTAACGGAAGTAGCTATATTGATTTTGAATTTTTACAAAAACCGTTAACGATAACTGGTGCTACATTTGGTCCTCTGGATTTAAATACAGGGATTGCTCCAATTACAGGTGGTAGTGGGGCTTTTTCAAGTTTGGGGACTGATGGAGGTCGAACAGTAGGAGATGTATTAATTACGATTGAGTTTACTCAGGGTGGAGGTGATGCTAATGTTGTAATTAGAGTCTGGAAAGCAAAAGCAGGAGGTGGATTTGAATATGTTGTTGTTCCTAATGATACTTTTCCTGGAAATGTTTTCTGTACTAATAATAGTGTAACAACTACCGTTCCCTTTGATGCCTATGGAGTTACTCCTGGAACTTATGCACCTAATCAATGGGCTGAGGGAGCAATTAATTTAACAGAAGTTTTTAAAAATACAAGTCCTAATGATCCTTGTTTTAATATTAGTACATTGTTTATTAGAACCCGTTCTTCAGGGAATTCATCTCAATCGGAGTTGAAAGATTTTCCTGGAGCTCCTATTCAATTGAATTTAAATTTAATTCCAATAGCTAATGCTGGAGCCGACTTTACTAAAACTTGTACCACAAATCCAAGTGGCAAAGAAATAGGTGAAGCTCCACAAGCAGGATTTACCTATTCTTGGTCGCCAACTACTGGCTTGAGCAATCCAAATATTGCAAATCCAATTGCAAATCCTTTAGTAAATACTACTTATACAGTAACTAAAACTAAAACAGGTACCGTCTGTAGTGCTACAGATAGTGTAGATGTAACAGTAAATATAACACCACCAAATGCGGCAGCTGGAGATGACAAAATACTGAATTGTACAGTAACTTCAATTGCTTTGAGTGGTTCTTCAAGTACCCAAGGAGCAACTTTTGCATGGGTTGCCAGCAATGGTGGACATATCGTTTCAGGAGCTAATACTGCAACACCAACAGTTGATATGGCAGGTACGTATACTTTGACCGTAACCAATCCAGCCAATGGATGTACTGCAACCGATGTGGCTTTAGTTACTTTAAATAATACCCCACCAAATGCAAATGCAGGAGCAGACAAAGAATTAACATGTACTGTAACATCAATTGCTTTGAGCGGTTCATCAAGTACTCAAGGAGCAACTTTTGCATGGGTTGCCAGCAATGGCGGACATATTGTTTCAGGTGCTAACACTGCCACTCCAACAGTTGATATGGCAGGTACGTATACTTTGACCGTAACCAATCCAGCCAATGGATGTACTGCAACCGATGTGGCTTTAGTTACTTTAAATAATACCCCACCAAATGCAAATGCAGGAGCAGACAAAGAATTAACATGTACTGTAACATCAATTGCTTTGAGCGGTTCATCAAGTAC
>NZ_JBZEEN010000004.1:222600-329480 GCF_058309975.1 Flavobacterium sp. ST-158
CCAAATGCAAATGCAGGAGCAGACAAAGAATTAACATGTACTGTAACATCAATTGCTTTGAGCGGTTCATCAAGTACCCAAGGAGCAACTTTTGCATGGGTTGCCAGCAATGGTGGACATATCGTTTCAGGAGCTAATACTGCAACACCAACAGTTGATATGGCAGGTACGTATACTTTGACCGTAACCAATCCAGCCAATGGATGTACTGCAACCGACGTGGCTTTAGTAACATTAAACAATACCCCACCTAATGCAAATGCAGGAGCTGATAAAGTGTTGACTTGTACTATAACATCAATCGCTTTAAGTGGTTCATCCAGTACTCAAGGAGCAACTTTCGCATGGGTTGCCAGCAATGGTGGACATATTGTTTCAGGTGCTAATACCGCAACACCAACAGTTGATATGGCAGGTACGTATACTTTGACCGTAACCAATCCAGCCAATGGATGTACCGCAACCGATGTGGCTTTAGTTACTTTAAATAATACCCCTCCAAATGCAAATGCAGGAGCAGATAAAGTATTGACTTGTACTATAACATCAATCGCTTTGAGTGGTTCATCAAGTACTCAAGGAGCAACTTTTGCATGGGTTGCCAGCAATGGTGGACATATTGTTTCAGGTGCTAACACTGCAACACCAACAGTTGATATGGCAGGTACCTATACTTTGACCGTAACCAATCCAGCCAATGGATGTACCGCAACCGATGTGGCTTTAGTAACATTAAACAATACCCCTCCAAATGCAAATGCAGGAGCTGATAAAGAATTAACTTGTACTGTAACATCAATTGCTTTGAGTGGTTCTTCAAGTACCCAAGGAGCAACTTTTGCATGGGTTGCCAGCAATGGTGGACATATCGTTTCAGGAGCTAATACTGCAACACCAACAGTTGATATGGCAGGTACGTATACTTTGACCGTAACCAATCCAGCCAATGGATGTACTGCAACCGACGTGGCTTTAGTAACATTAAACAATACCCCACCTAATGCAAATGCAGGTTCTGATGGTTTAATATTGTGTGGTACTTCTTCAGTAATGTTGTTTGGTTCATCAAGCACTCAAGGAGTAACTTTTGCATGGGTTGCCAGCAATGGCGGAAATATTGTTTCTGGTGCTAATACAGCTACTCCAACAGTTAATGCTGCTGGTACCTATATATTAACGGTTACTAATCCAGCTAATGGATGTACCGCAACTGATGTGAATATGGTAACCGTACAAATTTGTTCTGCAGCATTGTGTACTTATACTCAAGGATATTATGGAAACATAGGTGGTACATCATGTGTTGATGGAAATTCATATACTACTAAAGGTTTAATTGCAAAAGCTTTAGCTTCGTATGGAGGAACAATGTATGTTGGTATACAAGGAGTACGTCATGTCTCAATTATGAATAATGATACTGACATAGATGCACTTATTTCTGTAATGCCAGGTGGAGGAGGAAGTAGTGTACTTCCAAGCCAACCTAATAATGGCTTGTTCTCAATTAGTAATTTACCACAATCTTTATTGAAAAAAGGTAATATTAATAATACTTTATTGGCTCAAACTATTGCTTTAGGTCTTAATATAGGTATCAATGGTCAACTTGGTAATTTTGAATTAAAAGAAGGCACTTTTGCTATTGCTACTCCAGAAGGAGGTTGTGGTTCGGATATTCCTAAAGTACGTTCTTGTAACCCTGATGGAACAGTGAATAACGAATATAAATATTACACTATTCCAAGTAATATTGTTACTGCTTTAGGAGGTAATCCTACTGTTCAAGGATTGTATGCTTTGGCAAATCAAGCTTTAGGTGGAGGATCTACTAATGGATTGTCACTTTCTCAAATAGCAAGTGCTGTTGATTTAATTAACAATGCTTTTGATGAATGTAGATTATTTGTTGGTTATGGTATTGAACCATTAGAGTGTCCAGTTACTTTGATTAGTACTTTTTCTTTAACTTCCGAATTTGATTTAGCTGGTTTTACCGCGAGTCCAGTTCCCTTTAAAAACGAATTAAATATCAAATATGATTTTGATTATGTTTCTAATGTTAAAATTGAAGTATTCAATTCTCAAGGTCAGGTGGTTTTTACACAATATGATACCAATAGTTATTTAGGTAAAATAGTGACTTTAAATCTGAATTTTAGTGATGAACAAGAGCAGGTTTATATTGTCAAATTAACCACTGATAAAGGTTCTAGTACAAGGAAAGTAATGTCCTCGTCTAATAATTAATTTTTTAAACATATTTTGTAAGTAAGCACCCGTTATTATGCGGGTGCTTTTTTTATGGCTAATAGTTTTATTTTTTTAAGGAAGAATAGAAAAGTTAGTTGGGAAATAATTTTTGGCACAATTAATGGTTAAAGGATTAAAAGACCATAACCTTTTAAAAATTTATATCATGAAAAAAATAATAACACTTTTTGCCTTTGTAAGCTTTTTAGCTGTTTCTAGTTGTACAACATCAGATGATAATTTTCAAGAAGATAATGATACAATACCTTATGCTTTTGAAATAAAGAATGTTAATTTAGGAAGAGTTGCGGATAATGAATATAATTTGAGAAGTACTTTTCAGTTTGAAATTAATGATAATTTACGTGATGATGAAACAGTTTTAATTTATCGATTAACATCTACGATTAATTCCAATACTCCTGTTTGGCAATTAATTCCAAGAACCATTTATTTTAATAATGGAGATTTAGTTGATTATTTTTTCGATTTCAGTAAGGTAGATTTTTTTATTACTGCTAAAGCTAATTTTAATTTGCTTAATAGACGAGAATATATCGATAATCAAACTTTTAGAATAGTTCTTATTCCTTCTGATTTAGCTGCTTTAATGGATACAAGCAATTATTCAGAAGTAATGAACACATTGAAAATATCTGACAATCAGGTTCAAAAAGTAAAACTATAAAGTTTGAAATCTTTTAAGATTATAAAAAACCAGTCTGTTTAAGACTGGTTTTTTTTTAGGGAGGATTAAAATTATTATGGATTTGTAGACCAAATGCTGCTGTTTTTAATAAATACGCGTCGGTTGAGCTTTAACTGAGCAATAATTAATTCGGCCATATCTTCCGCTTGCATTACCTTGTCTGGATTTCCATCGGTTAAGTTTAAATCTTTAGCCATATCAGTTGCTACAGTACTTGGTGTTAATGCTGTAACGCGAATGTTGTGTTTGCGCATTTCTTGCATCAAAGAATCCGTTAGCCCAAGAACCGCAAATTTAGAGGCGCTATAGGCACTTGTTAGTGCATTTCCAGCCAATCCTGCAGTAGAAGAAATATTGATAATATCACCTGATTGTTTTTCTATCATGTTAGGAATTACGGCACGAGTTACATAGTAAATTCCCATTAAGTTTACTTGAATAATACGTTCCCATTCGCTAGGCTCTAAGTCTAAGAATTTTCCAAAAGCTGCTATACCTGCATTATTGATAAGAATGTCAATGGTTTTAAATTCGGCTAAGGCTTTTTCTACAGCGGCGTTTACAGAATTCATATCGGCTACATCAGCAGTTAATGCTAAAGCTTTTACTCTTAATGCGCGTGCTTTGGCAGCTACGTTATCAATTTCTTCTTGGGTTCTGGCAACTAAAATAACATTTACGCCTTCTTTAGCTAATGCCAATGCAATGGCTTTTCCTATTCCTTTTCCAGCTCCCGTAATCAGAGCGGTTTTGTTTTTTAAATCGTTCATTGTATTTGTTTTTAGGGTATTGTTGTTTTTATTCTTTTAAAACCATGTCTATGCACAACACAGCAGCAAGGATTAATTTTCGGTTTTTATGATTTTGAGGAACGGTATCATGAATTTGTAAAATATAATTATCGGCTGTTGTAAAAAGTTCTTTTCCCAGTCCGTTCCATTTTTTGGTTACCTGTGCCAATTCTTTTTGGTTTTGTGTTAGTTTGAAATCCCATCCCGTCCATTTTCCTTGTAGTAGGCAAACTGGTTTTCCATGTTCATCAGTCACTTCAAATTTACCGCCTATAGACCAAAATTTTTGTTTGAAGAGTCCTATAAGTTGTTCTTTTTCGTTAAAAACCTGTACATCCGAACGAAAAAAAGTGGTACCACGTTTCATAGTAACTATTTTTTCGCCAGTTATAGTTGCTATTTCTATGTTGAAAGGTGTGTTTCTTTTGTATTTAGAAAAGCGAAATAGTTTGGTGAAAAAGCCAAGATTATGTTCTCTACAATTTAAAATATGCTCGTTAGTTTCAGGGTCAAAAATATCGTAATTGTTGGCAGCCTTAAAAATACCAAGATGTTCTTTAACTAGAAATAGATTTTTATTTAGCATCCTATTTTTTATTTAATGTTAGTTTGTATATCGTACTTTGAAGCGCTTCTGAATCACTGTCTTCGCAAAGTAGGAATTCAATTTTAGAGTTGTCTTTTTTGTAAACACTTAGTCCTTCAAATTTATTGGTAGTACTAATTTTTTTAGTAAAATCTATTTTCATGGTTTCTAAATCGATGCGTCCAATAATACTTCCTAATATGCTTCCATCGGCATAGGTGGATTGAGTATTTTCGGCTGTAGCCAAAAAGTAAAGTTTGTTGTCTACTAATACGCCATCGGTAAAACTAGTACGTACTCCTTTTATTTTGGGCAGTTTGTAGTCATTAGACATCAAACTGAATTCTTGGTCTAGTTTTTTAGCATGAACACTAAAAAGTGTATTTCTATTTTCAGGACCATTGCCACGATTAAAGAAATACCAATTTTCACCATCGTAAATACTTCCTTCTAGGTTAAAATCTTCGGGTTTTATGGAAGCAAAATTTTGCATCACCGCGTATAAATTAGCCAGATTGTTGCTGACAATTTTCTTTTTTTGATTTTCATCAAAAGTAATCATACTATTCCTTTTAGGGGAAGAACCGGAACCAAAAACATAAATAGTATCTTGGAATGCGGTCAAGGATTCAAAATCAGCTTTTTCTTTTTTAGGAGTGTTTTCAGTAGGATTGGGTACTAATTCATGACGTTTTAAATCTTTAGAATCCATGTGGTACTCGTATAAGTAACCGCTGTTATCGCTAACAATGTACAATGCATTGTCTTTGAAGAGAAGTCCTGAGGCAGAACCGATTCCGATGATGTGACATAAAATTTCGAGTGTGAATTTTTCCATATATTTTATTTTGAAAACAAATTTTATAACCCAGATTACATCACCTAGCATTTATTTACAAAGGAGTTCAGTGAACTTCGTTTGTATCGGTACCTTTTGTTTACTTTATTTAAGTGAACAAAGATAGGGCAGATAGCTGGGAATGGCTCCAAATATTAGTATTTAAAAGGCTAAAATTATAGTATTTATTCCTTATATTTGAGAGTATAATGTTAAAATATTTCTTATGAAATCGATTAATCCAGATGATTTTAAAGTAACAAACCCTATCAGGCTGTCTGAAATTCCGACAAATTTAAATAACGATGCTAGTGATGATGCTAAGGAAGAAAAACTGGATAAAGTACAGGAAAAGTTGAGTGCGTTACAGGATGTGATGTATGCCCACAATAGATATGGAGTGCTTATTTGTTTGCAAGGTATGGACACTTCTGGAAAGGATAGTTTAATTCGGGAGGTTTTTAAGGAATTTAATCCGCGTGGCGTGGTGGTGCATAGTTTTAAAACACCAAATTCTTCGGAGCTGGAACACGATTATTTGTGGAGGCATTATTTGGCTTTGCCAGAAAAAGGAAAATTTGCTATTTTCAATAGGACTCATTATGAGAATGTTTTGGTAACCCGCGTACATCCCGAATATATTTTAAACGAAAATTTGCCTGGAATCGAAAAAGTAGAAGATATTAGACCTGAGTTTTGGGAAAACAGAATGGAACAAATTCGTAATTTTGAAAAGCACATTACCCAAAACGGAACTGTTGTCCTTAAATTTTATTTTCATTTAAGTAAAGAAGAGCAACGTAAACGTTTGCTACGCCGATTGGAGAATATGGAACATCACTGGAAGTTTTCGCCTGGAGATTTGAGAGAGCGGGAATATTGGGATACTTATATGCAATATTATGAAGAAGCTATCAATAAAACCGCTACTGAAAATGCGCCTTGGTATATTGTTCCTGCTGATGATAAGGAAATGGCGCGCTATATTGTAGCTAAAATTATTTGGGAAGAAATGCAAAAACGAAATGATATAAAAGTACCTGATTTAGACGAAAAAGTAAAAGCTAATTTTGCGATGTACAAAGAGCAATTGTCTAAAGAGAAGTAGCATTTTGGTATAAAAAATTATAAAAAAAAAGCGGATTCATTTTTTTAATGAATCCGCTTTTTAGGAAATAGGGCTTGAATATTATAATTTGAAACCGTAAGCTAATCTAAGGGCTACTTGACCAAATCCTTGGCCTGGAGTTCCATCAGAATTAATAGTTGGGAAATCAGAATAGTGTTCGTAACGGGCTGAAATATCAATGTATTTCGTTGCATATCCAATTCCTGGGGCTAACAATAAAGAAGTTTTGTTGTAATTGTTAGTTACAGCAAATGCTGCACCTGCTTCACCCGTTAAATAAAATTGGTCATTCCATACAAAGGCTTTTAAACCAGCTTTAGCTGGGATAAATCCTAAGTCTTTTCCATCACTTTCACTTACAAATAAGTTGGTGTAACCTGTAGTTAAGGTTATCGAATACCTTTTAGTTAAATCATATTGCAATCTTGCATCGGCACCTAAAGTAAGTTTGTATGGATTTTCAGTGGCATAACCTGCATTTACTCCAAATCCTAGTCGGAAACCTTGGTCGTATTTTGCCGTTTCTTGAGCTTTTAAGCCATTAAAAGAAAATAGAGTCAGTGCCAGGAGCAAGATAGCTGCGATTTTTTTTGTTGTTTTCATGATTTGAGGTTTTTTTAATTATTAATTTTAATTGTCATTTATCCTAGAACGCATCTTAAAAAGTATTGTTCTCGAGCTAATAAACGAGACTAGTGTTTAAATGTTGTGATAAGCACTTTTTTTATGTGTTAAAAAAACAGTAAATATTGACTTTCAATAGTCTACAGTATGCATCAGTTGATTTTGTTTTTTTATAGCATAATCTATGGGAAATGTTTAGGCAATACATTGTTTTCTTTTTGTGAATTTTTATTAAAAAAGTAAAGCTATTCTTTAAGTTTTGGTAATGTTTAATTCATGTTGTTTTAAAAATCCTGAACTTTCTTTGCTTCGAAAAATTTAAATAAAACTATCAAGATGAAAAAAATTATTTTAGGATTGCTTTTAGGTGCGGCTTTTGTTTCGTGTGAAAATGATAAAAACGAATCAGACGTAATTTTAGCTGATCAATCTGTAACTCCTGTATTATTGAAGAAAAAAGCAGGTTTCGAAAAATTAGAGTTATTCTCTTTATTAACTTCTGATGATGTATTGCCAGAGAGTCCAAACTATGTTTTTGGAGGTTCAGCTGATGGAAGCGGATTATTAAAAAACACCGACGGTACTTATACCTTTTTAGTAAATAACGAAGATAATTTCTCTGTATCAAGAATTACCTTAGACAAAACCTTCAAACCAGTAAAAGGAGAATATTTATTAAATTCTAATGGAGGAACTTGGAGATTGTGTGGAGCTACTATGGCAACACCAGCAATTAACGGTTTTGGTCCTTTGTATTTAACTTGTGGTGAGTCTGGAGAAGAGTCTCGTACACATGGTGTAAATCCTTATGGAGATGCTGCTACAGCAAATGTTTCAAAAGAGTTACCAGGATTTGGACGTTTAAGTGCTGAAAATGCATTGCCATTACCAGCTTCTGCTTTTGCAGGAAAAACGGTTGTGGTTATTGGTGATGATGATTCAGGAACTTACGGTGGACAAGTATTTATGTATGTTTCTAATACAGTAGGTGATTTGACAAATGGTTCTTTGTATATGATGAAAAGAACCAATGACAATCAAAGAGAAAAGGATATGGTTGTTGGGGAGAATTACCCAGTTTCATTCGTAAAAATAGAAAACCATACGACTATGACTGGTGCTCAAATTAATGCTTCGGTAAATACTTTGAAAGCAATTAAATTTGGTAGAGTAGAGGATTTGGATTATAGAAAAGGTGGAAAAAAAGCAGATAGAGAAGTGTACTTCAATGTAACAGGTCAAAATACTTCTGGTGCAAATGCGGATGCTTCTAGAACAAAATACGGTAGAGTTTACCAATTGAATTTGGACGAAAACAATCCATTATCAGGAACTTTAAGTGTTTTATTGGATGGAGATGATCGTAACGGAATTGCTAAAACTTTCCAGAATCCAGATAATATTTGTGTAACTAAAAATTATGTTTACGTTCAAGAAGATGCTAATGGTTATGGAGACGAAACGCATGATGGATATATTTACCAATACGATATTGCTAAGAAAACAATGAAAGTTGTGGTTGAATTAGACCACCGTCGTACGGAAACAGATGCTGCTAAATACAATGTAGGAGGAACTTCTGGTTTTGGAGATTGGGAATATGGTGCTTTAATTGATGTTTCTGAGCAATTAGGAATTGATGATACTTTCTTATTAAGCGTTCAGCCACACACTTGGACAGCTGATAAATACAAAGGTGTTGATGGAGGTACAGGTCGTCCAAATGAAAAGCAAGCTAGTCAAATTGTATTAATCAAAGGTTTAGCTAGATAGTTAAAATTTTAAAATACTTATAAAAGTCCACGATTTCAAATTTTGAAATCGTGGCTTTTGTTTTCTCATTCCGTTTCTTTAATTATGAAAAAATGTTTCTTTTTTTTGTTGCTAATATTTATAGTTTCTTGTCAAAAAGAACCTAAAACAGCGCAAGTAAAACAATTATTTCAAACTGATATTCAAACTTTAATCCAATCGGTAACTGATTTAGAAGCTTTGATTCAGTCCAATGCCAGTCAGGAAAAACTTCAAAAACAATTTTTAGCAGCTCATTTCAATTATAAAAAAGTAGAAGTTTTTAGCGAATATTATTTTCCAGAAGTTTCTAAGGCTATCAATGGACCCGCAATTCCTGAATATGAGGAAAATGATGGACTGATATTAGATCCGCAAGGGTTTCAGGTTGTGGAAGAATTTTTGTTTCCTAAATATGACAAGGAATCAAAAGCCGAACTACTAAAAGAAATAGGCATTCTTTCGGCTAATTTAAAGCGTTTGAACCGAATTGCTGCATCAAATGAATGGACAGATGCTCATGTTTTTGATGCTTTGCGATTGGAAGTTTTTAGAATTATTACAATGGGAATTACCGGTTTTGATTCGCCTGTTGCACAAAAATCCATTCCAGAAACCATAGGTTCATTAGAAGGAATTCAAAAATATTATCAATTGTATGCAACTAATGATTCGGATGCTACTTTGAAAATTATCAATCAAGGGATTAGTTACTTAAAATCAAATCCTGATTTTAATAATTTTGACCGAGCGGTTTTTATTCAAAATTATGCCAATCCATTAAGTCGAAAACTATACCAGCAACAGCAAGATTTGAAAATTCCATTTTTTAATGAAATGCGAGGTTTGAAAACCAATGCGCAAACACTGTTTGATAAAGATGTTTTTGATGAAGAAGCTTTTTCGGGATTTCCAGATTATAAAACCACTAAAGAAAAAGCCGAATTAGGAAAATTATTGTTTAACGATCCCATTCTTTCGGGCGATAATAGTCGTTCTTGTGCTTCTTGTCACCATGCGGATAAGGCATTTACTGATGGAATGGAAAAAGCAGTTTCCTTTGACGGGAAATCATTTGTAAAAAGAAATACACCTACACTTTCTAATATTGCATTCCAACGGGTGTTTTTTTCGGATTCTAGAGTCAATTATCTCGAAGATCAAGCCGTTGCTGTGATTACTAACCAAGATGAAATGCACGGTTCCTTAGAAGTGGCAGCAGAGAAATTAAAAAAGAATCCAAAATACATGGAAAAGTTTGAGACTGCTTTTCCTCAAAAAGGAATCACAGCATTTGAAATCAAGAATGCATTAGCTTCATACATCAGAACATTGAGTAAATTCGATTCTAAATTCGATGCTTATATGCGTGCTGAGGTTGTTTTTACAGCCGATGAAAAAGCAGGTTTTAATCTTTTTGCGGGTAAAGCCAAATGTGCTACTTGTCATTTTATTCCGTTAACCAATGGAACAGTGCCTCCAAATTTTATGAAATCAGAAAGTGAAGTTTTAGGGGTGCCTGATGCCTATGGAAAATTAGATAAAGATTTAGGTAAGTACAATTTGACCCAAGCGATGATTCACCAACATTCGTTTAAAACACCTACGATTAGAAATAGTACTTTGACAGCTCCTTATATGCACAACGGTGTTTTTAAAACTTTAGAAGAAGTAGTTGATTTTTACAACGAAGGCGGAGGAAAAGGTTTGGGTTTTTTATTAGAAAATCAAACTTTGCCAGAAGATAAATTGAATCTAACGGATTTAGAGAAAAAACAATTGGTTGATTTTATGAAAACCTTGACCGATAAAAAATATTTAAAATAAGTCAGTAGTTTACCGTCACAAATTCACGAATGATTTTTAGAATTTGATTTTAAATGTAAAAAATCAATATTTCAAGAACATAATGATGGAAATAAAATTGGTGAATTTGTGGCTGTTTTTATTTTGGGTATGAGGCTCTTTCTTATTGAAAATATTATGGAGACAATCCTTGATATCGATTTGCTTCTGCTTACCTTTGTCGCCTTAAAAAAAACAAAGTGACTTTAGCAACTTATACCAAAGAGTTTTCTTATAATCTACGATTGGCCTATCCTATTATTTTGGGAATGTTAGGGCATACAATTGTGGGAATTGTAGATAACATAATGGTGGGTAAATTAGGGCCTACGGAATTAGCGGCAGTTTCTTTGGCTAATAGTTTTGTGTTTGTTGCCATGTCTTTAGGAATTGGCTTTTCTACGGCTATTACACCTTTAGCAGCTGAAGCTGATGGTGAACAAAATCTTGAAAAAGGAAGAAGCGTCTTTCATCATGGATTGTATTTATGTGCTTTTTTAGGTTTTTTTCTGTTTGTTTTGGTGTTTTTTGCCAAGCAGCTTATCGTTTTTATGGGACAACCTGAACATGTGGTTGAATTGTCTAAACCATATTTAGATATCGTAGCATTTTCTTTAGTGCCACTTATCATGTTTCAAGGTTACAAACAATTTGCCGATGGGATGAGTGAAACCAAATACTCCATGTGGGCAACTATTTTAGGAAATGTGATCAACGTAATATTGAATTACCTCTTCATTTATGGGATTTGGATTTTTCCAGAACTTGGCATCGTAGGAGCTGCTATTGGTACTATTGTTTCTCGTTTTGTAATGTTAGGATATATGCATTACAAGATGAATAGAAAGGCAAAGTTTCATCCTTTTTTTGAAGGTTTTTCGGTTAAAAAAATAAAGAGGGAAATGAACCTCAAAATCATCCGACTAGGTGGGCCTTCTTCTATGCAAATGTTTTTTGAAGTCGGATTGTTTACTGCTGCGGTTTGGCTCTCAGGAGTTATTGGTGTTGCTAACCAAGCCGCTAACCAAATTGCTTTGAGTTTGGCTTCTTTTACTTTTATGTTTGCCATGGGACTTAGTGTTGCGGCTACTATTAGAGTAGGCAATCAAAAAGGATTAGGCGATTATAAAAAAATGAAAATCGTGGCTTATTCTATTTTTCTGTTAGCAGTCTTGTTAGAGATTTTCTTTGCTTTGTTCTTTATTTTATTTCATAATATAATGCCTGCTTTATTTGTAGATATGAGTAATATAAAAGATTTGGCTGCTAATACAGAAGTGGTTTCTATAGCGGCTCAATTGCTTTTAGTAGCTGCTGTTTTTCAAATATCAGATGGAATTCAGGTAGTGGTTTTAGGTGCTTTACGTGGTTTGCAGGATGCTAAGGTTCCCATGTATATTACTTTTGTAGCCTATTGGATTGTGGGTTTCCCTGTTTCTATTTATTTAGGGTTGTATACAGATTTGAAAGCGGTAGGTATTTGGATTGGTCTTTTGGCAGGATTAACAACAGCAGCTTTATTTTTGTATATTCGCTTTGTTGGACTAACTAAAAAGTTACTTCTTCAAAAAACCAATTTGTAATCAATTATTCTGTAATAGAGTATTATAAAAAATCAATCCTATGGTTGTATTTATTTTTCTTGGAATTGTATTATTTATACTTAGTATTTCCGTAAAAAATAATCCAAGTCCGCTGACTAAATTCGCTTCTCTTTTTAAAATTGTTGGTTTTTTATCACTCCTTATCGGAATTTCTTCTTCTATGTTTCAACAAATCAATGCTGGAAAAGTAGGAGTAAAGTCTTTATATGGAAATGTAGAACCTGATATTTTAGAAAGTGGTTTGCATATTATTAATCCATTATTGGATGTGACTGAATTTGATATCCAAACTCAAAATTACACCATGTCTGCCGAGCATAATGAGGGAGCACAAGAAGGAGATGATGCTATTCGAGTTTTGTCTAATGATGGGCTGGAAGTGGTAATTGATTTAACGGTTTTATACCGTGTGTCACCAGTAGATGCGCCTAAGATTTTTAAACAAATTGGTGTTGATTATACGGATAAAATCGTACGACCGGTAACAAGAACTCGTATTCGTGACAATGCCGTTTATTATGATGCAGTAGCTTTGTATTCGACTAAAAGAAACGAATTTCAAGATAGAATTTTTGAAAATATTGAAGCCGATTTTAAATCAAGAGGATTAATTTTGGAACAATTATTAATTCGAAACATCAATTTGCCAGCTTCTGTAAAAGCAACTATTGAAAGTAAAATTAATGCCGAACAGGATGCACAAAAAATGCAGTTTGTTTTGTTAAAAGAAAAACAGGAAGCTGAGCGAAAAAGAGTAGAAGCACAAGGTATTGCCGATTATCAACGCATTATTTCCACTGGGTTATCGGATAAACAATTGCAATACGAATCGATTAAGACTCAAAAAGATTTGGCGGCATCGCCAAATACTAAAATCATTTTTATGAATAGTAAAGGCAGTGCTCCAATTATTTTGTCTGATAAATAATAAATAAATGTGGCAAACTTTGCAAAAAACTTTGCGAACTTTGCGGTTAAATAATTAAAAAATGGAATTACCAAAATTTGTGCTCGGCGACAATACCGATTTTCCGGATGATATTTTTATCATTCACTTAGATTATCCTAGATTTATCATCAACTTAAAAGATGATGAGGTTGAATTTCTTGAAGAACCTGAAGATTTAGACGAAGGAGAATTAAATACCGAGATGGAAGGTTTGATAGAACAAGCCAATGCTTTTTACGATAGAGAAATGGAACGCTACGAGCAAGATTAAGGTTTTGTTTTTAGCTTGCTACAAATAACAAAGCGGTTGCAAAAAGAGGAGTTGTCTTTTTGTGCCGCTTTTCTATTGTTTTAAAAAAAGCAGTTTTGCGATTTTTTTTGATAATTTTAAACCAGTTATGATGCTATTACATTAGTGGTTATCTTTGCGGCATTATGATCAATATTATTCTAATTTTTGTCTATTTACTCCTAGGTGTTGCCTTGCAACACGTCAAATGGTTTCCTTCAGATAGTTATAAACTGATAAACAAGTTCGTTGTTTACTTTTGTCTTCCGGCCTTAGCATTGTATTATATTCCTAAAGTTCGTTGGGATAATGAGTTGCTGTACCTTATAGGTGTCACTTGGATTGGATTTGCTTTAGCGTTCTTTTTATTCCGTTTTTTAGGAAAAAAATACGGCTGGTCTAAGAAATTAGTAGGTTGTTTGATTATTACAGCTGGTCTTGGAAACACTTCCTTTTTAGGGTATCCCATAGTGAATGCATTATATGGTTCTGAAGGATTAAAAATGGCTATTTTAGTTGACCAACCTGGGACTTTTGTAGTGCTTTCAACTCTTGCTGTTGTAGTGGCTACATTGTATTCTAAAGAAGCGACTAGCGGTGCTAAAATTGCCCAAAAAGTCCTGTTGTTTCCGCCTTTTATATGCTTTTTAGTGGCTGTTTTTGCTAATGTTTTGGATCTGGATTTTCATGATTATTTTCAATTGGCTTTCCAGAAATTAGGAAGTTTGCTTACTCCATTAGCAATGATTTCAGTTGGTTTACAGTTGCATTTTGATAGTCGAAGCCAACATTGGAAATTCCTTTGGATTGGCTTAACGTATAAATTAATCATAACTCCGGCCATACTATTTTTACTGTACGTAGTTATTTTAAAGCAAAATTCCTTAATGATTCAGGTAGCATTGATAGAGGCTGCCATGGCGCCTATGATTATGGCGAGTATTCTGGCCACTTCTCATGGGTTAAAACCCCGATTAAGTAGTATGATGATAGGTTTCGGAATTCCTATTTCATTTGTTACGCTGGCTTTTTGGTACTTAGTTTTAGAGTATATTTAAAATTTTAGGAGCAGAACAATTGCTTTCCCAAACTACTTTTACTCCTGCTATCCGTTTCAATCTTGTTTTCCGAAACCATGAAAAACAAGGATTTCCACTACTATCAGGGCTATGGAGATTGTTTTTAGTTCTAAAATATTTTTATTTTTTGTAGTGAATTATCTATATATTTGAGGAATGTTGAGCAGAATAAAACAGCAATTGATTAGATCTTGTATTTGTTGAAATAATGCTTAGTTATTAGATATGTAAAATTTAAAAATAGAAATATGATAATATATGGGACTAAAGCAGTGCATCTAAAAACTGCTAAATCTTCAAATGGAATTTGTCCAAATTGTAACACAAAAGGAGAATTATCTATTAATATATTTCGAAAGCATTTTCATGTTTTTTGGATTCCTTTATTTCCTTTATGGAAAAGTGGAATTTCAGAATGTAATTATTGTAAAAAAGTAATGAAACTTAAAGAAATGCCTGAAGGTGTAAAATTTGAATTTCAAAATCTAAAAGATAAATCTAAAGGTCCTATTTGGCAGTTTTCAGGTGTAATTCTTATCTTAATTATAATTGCAGTTAGTAAACTAGGGACTGAATCGTATGAAAAAAAGAAATTAGAGCTATATGCTTCTCCAATGAAAGGTGATGTGTATGAATATGTAATAAAAACAGGAAAATACTCAACACTAAAAATAGTAGCTGTTTCTGCCGACAGTATTTTCTTTGCACCAAATAATTATGAATCTAATAGTGTTATTCATTTGTTTAAAATAAATAAAGTAGAAAATTATTCTGATAAAATTTATTCAATTTCAAAAGATAAAGTAAAGAAAATGTATATGAGTGGGGAAATAATGGGAGTTAAAAGAGAATAGAGTTTTTTTAAGTATTTTATAGTTCTATGTTTTAAATTTGTTAAAAAGGAGATGTGGTTATTTATCTATGACTACAATCAAGAACAATCTAAATTACATCACTTCTCGCTTTAACAAATATTTATTCTTATTAAAATCGTCTATTAGTATTTTTTGACTAATTTTATAGGACTTATATAAAATTAGAAATTATGGCAACAATACGATTAGGAGATATAGCTCCAGATTTCAAAGCAGAAACAACGCAAGGAACAGTACAATTTCACGAATGGTTAGGTGATTCTTGGGGTGTTTTATTTTCGCATCCATCTGATTTTACACCTGTTTGTACTACTGAGTTAGGAACAGTAGCCAATTATTTTCCAGAATTCCAAAAAAGAAATACTAAGGTTATTGCGCTAAGTGTGGATGGATTGGAATCGCACCTTAACTGGATTAAAGACATTGAAGAAACTCAAAACGTAACGTTACAATATCCGATTATCGCTGACGAAAGCAAAGAAGTTGCTAATTTGTATGATATGATTCATCCAAATGCCAATGATACTTTTACAGTTCGTTCAGTATTTATTATAGGGCCAGATAAAAAAGTAAAACTTATCTTGACGTATCCCGCTTCTACAGGAAGAAATTTTGACGAGTTGCTGCGTGTTATCGATAGTTTGCAATTAACGGCCAATTATAGCGTAGCTACGCCAGCTAACTGGAAAGATGGTCAAGATGTGGTTATTTCTCCAGCTATTAAAGACGAAGATATTCCGGTTAAATTTCCAAAAGGGTTTAACCGTATTAAATATTATTTGAGAATGACTCCACAACCTAATAAATAATTTTCTAGGTTCAGAATAAAAAAAGTACAATAAGGAATTATTCTTATTGTACTTTTTAAATTTAGAGATTTAGTAAAGTCTGAATTTATACTAAATTATTAATTTTTGCATACTGCAATAGCATAATGGTTTTAGCGTCTTTTAATTCTCCAGTTTTAATCATGTTGTACGCCTGCTCAAAAGGTATTTCTAAAACTTCAATGTTTTCCTGTTCTTCTTCCAGTCCGCCACCTTCACTTACTTTCATAGAAGCGTTGTATTCACCAATAAATAGATAAAGAATTTCAGTTATGGCGCCAGGTGACATATAGGTTTCCATGATTTTTTCAACTTTGGAAATACGGTACCCCGTTTCTTCTTCCGTTTCTCGGATAATGCATTGTTCTGGTTCATCTTGATCTAATAATCCGGCACAAACTTCTACCATCATGCCGCTTGCATTACCATTTAAATAAGTTGGTAAACGAAACTGACGGGTTAAGATGATGTTTTTGGTTTCTTTATTGTACAGTAAAATAGCAGCACCGTTTCCGCGATCGTAGACTTCTCTTTTTTGGGTAATAATAGTATTGTCAGGTTTTTGATAATCAAAAGTTACATTGTTGAGTATGTACCAGTTATCTGAAAGTAATTCGGTGTTTTGGATGCTTATTTTTGGATCGTTCATAAATCTGTGATAGTTTTGGATATAAAAAAACGCCCTGAAAATTCAGAGCGTTAGTTGTTGTCTTATTTTGTGATAGTTTGTTTTCTATCTGGACCAACAGAAACAATCTTAATAGGCACTTCAAGCTCTTTTTCAATGAACTCAATGTATTCCTTTAATTCAACTGGTAATTCATCATAAGTAGTCATACCTGTTAAATCCTGTTTCCATCCTTTGAATTCTTTATAAATCGGACTAACATTTTCTTCTTCTACATTGTATGGGAAGTGTGCAATGTTTTTTCCTTTATAGTTGTATTCAGTACATACTTTTAAAGTATCAAAACCAGAAAGTACGTCTCCTTTCATCATCATTAATTGCGTAACTCCGTTTACTTGTACCGCATATTTTAAGGCAACTAAGTCTAACCATCCGCAACGTCTTGCTCTTCCTGTTACTGAACCAAATTCGTTTCCAACTTTAGCCATTGTAGAGCCAACTTCGTCAAAAAGTTCTGTTGGGAATGGACCACTACCTACTCGTGTAGTGTAAGCTTTGAAAATTCCGTAAACTTCTTTGATTTTGTTAGGAGCAATTCCTAAACCAGTACAAGCTCCGGCAGCTGTAGTATTAGAAGAAGTTACAAAAGGATAAGTTCCAAAATCAACATCTAATAATGAACCTTGGGCTCCTTCGCATAGAATAGATTTTCCTGCTTTTTGAGCCTGGTACATATATTCTTCACTATCAATAAAATCTAATTTTTTGATTTCGTCGATTGCTTCAAAAAACTCAGCTTCTAATTCTGCTAAGTTGTATTGCAATTCTACTCCGTAGAACGCAATCATGGCTTCGTGTTTGTCAGCTAAAGAACGGTATCTTTCTTTGAAATCTTCTAATTCAATATCTCCTACACGTAAACCGTTTCTACCTGTTTTGTCCATATAAGTTGGACCAATACCTTTAAGAGTAGAACCTATTTTTGCTTTCCCTTTAGAAGCTTCAGAAGCAGCATCTAATAAACGGTGAGTAGGTAAAATTAAGTGTGCTTTTCTAGAGATGATTAATTTCTTTTTGATGTCGATGTCAAATTTAGCTAATCCTTCAATTTCTTTTTGAAATACAACAGGATCAATTACAACACCGTTTCCAATAACATTTACCGCTGATTTGTGAAAAATCCCAGAAGGAATGGTTCTAAGTACGTGTTTTATTCCGTCAAATTCTAAAGTGTGTCCTGCATTTGGTCCACCTTGAAAACGGGCAATAATATCGTAATTTGAGGTAAGAACGTCAACAATTTTTCCTTTTCCTTCATCTCCCCATTGTAATCCTAGTAATAAATCTACGGTCATTTTTAATTTATTTATTAATCTTTAATTTGTTTTGGTGTTTTAAAAAAGCACCTTTTTTAACTAAATGTGTTATTGATTTTCTTCTTTTTGTTCTTCTTGTTTAGCTCCCTTTTTGGTGCCGTAAAAATACAAGGAATGATTGGTAATTTCGACATCAAAAATTTCCTCAATCGTTTTTTTAATAGTTTGTATTCTTGGATCGCAAAACTCAATCACGTCTCCAGTATCTGTCATGATAAGGTGGTCGTGTTGTTTGTCAAAATAAGATTTTTCGTAATGTGCCTGATTTTGCCCAAATTGATGTTTGCGAACCAAACCACAGTCTAACAGAAGTTCTATAGTGTTGTAAAGCGTTGCTCTACTTACACGATAGTTTTTGTTTTTCATTTTGATGTAGAGGTTTTCTATGTCAAAATGCTCTTCGCTTTCATAGATTTCCTGAAGTATTGAGTAACGTTCAGGCGTTTTTCTATGCCCGTTTTTTTCAAGGTACATTGTAAAAACATTTTTTACAATCTCTTGATTTTTGTCGTTATTTGTGGAAATGAGTGTCATATTCGGCAAAGATAAATTATTATTTTAATAGTTTTCAAGTTTAAATGCTTATAAGAGAATAAATTTGTTCTTTTTTGTTTGGAATCGTATTTATATTTCTGAAAAAGAATTTCAAATTAAATCAAATTAGCAAAATTTAGTTTTTGTAAACTCTGGTTACACGGTCAATCCCGTCAATTTTTTTGATGTTTTCAATTAATTTTTTCAAAATGGTAATGTTTTGAACAATTACCGTAAGTTGTCCTTTAAATAATCCTGCATCTCCACTCAACGAAATACTTTGGATGTTTACATTCATATTGTTCGAAATTACTTTTGTCAATTCGTTAGTAAGTCCTATGGTATCCATTCCAGTAATATTTAAAATCGCTTTGAATTCTTGTTGTGAAGAATCAATCCATTTGGCTTGCATAATACGATAGGCATAATTGGATTGTAAAGAAATGGCATTAGGACAATCTTTTTTATGCACTTTTATTCCTTCGTTAATGGTTACAAAACCAAAAACCTGATCTCCGGGAATAGGGTTGCAACAAGTAGAAAGTTTGTAATCTAGTTTATCTTGTTCTTTCCCAAAAACAAGCATATCGTAATTGTTGTTTAAAACGGGTTTATGGATGTCAACATCGGCTGTGTTGCCACCGCGTTTAATTTTATTTTTAAAGAAATTAATTAAGGTGTTGCTTTTTTGAGCGGCAAAATCTTTTAATCGTTGGTTGTCGATTGTTCCCAGACCTACGCGATAAAATAAATCTAAACTTGTTTTTAGATGGAAATAATTAACCAATTCATTGACCACTGTTTCATTCATATTGATTTTTAAGTGCTTCAATTTTCGGGTAAGAACCTCTTTTCCTTCTTCGGCAATCTTTTTGGTGTTTTCGTTAAGAACGTTTTTAATTTTATTTTTCGCTCTTGATGTGGTTACATAATCCAGCCAGTTTGCTGTTGGTTTTTGGTTTGGTGAAGTGATAATTTCTACCTGATCACCACTTTTTAATTCATAGTTTAATGGTACTAATTTCCCGTTTACTCTAGTTCCGCGTGTTTTGATTCCAATTTCAGAGTGAATGCTAAAAGCAAAATCGAGGGATGTTGCTCCTTTTGGTAAGGATTTAATGTCTCCTTTTGGTGTAAAGACGTAGATTTCTTTTGAATATAAATTCATTTTGAAATCTTCCACAAAGTCGATGGCGTTGGTTTCTGAGTTTTCTAAAGCTTCTCTGAGTAAGTTGAGCCATACGTCTAAACCGCCTTCTTCTGAATCTCCATTTTTATATTTGTAATGTGCGGCATATCCTTTTTCGGCAATTTCATCCATACGTTCGCTTCGAACCTGTACTTCAACCCAGCGCCCTTTGGGGCCCATTACGGTAATGTGTAAAGCTTCGTAGCCAGTAGATTTTGGAGATGAAATCCAGTCTCTCAATCGGCTAGGGCTTGGTCTGTAATGATCGGTAACAATAGAATATATTTTCCAGGCGATGAATTTTTCATCATGCGGATCGGATTTGTAAACAATTCTAAGTGCAAATTTATCGTATACTTCATCAAAAGTTACGTTTTGAGCTTTCATCTTTCTGCGAATAGAATAGATGGATTTTGGACGTCCTTTGATGATGTAGTCAATGTTTTCTGCGTCTAATGAGGCTTTAAGTACATCAGAAATGTCTTTGATGTAAGCGTCTTGCTGTTCTTTAGTTTCTTTAATTTTGCTTACAATATCTTCGTAAACGGCAGGTTCAGTATATTTTAATCCTAAATCTTCCAGTTTGGTTTTAATGTTGTATAATCCTAATCTATGTGCTAATGGTGCATAAATGTATAATGTTTCCGAAGCAATTTTAACTTGTTTATGGTCAATCATGGAATCCATAGTTTGCATGTTGTGCAATCTATCGGCAATTTTTATTAAGATTACTCGAACATCATCGTACAAAGTCAATAACATCTTTCGAAAGTTTTCGGCTTGCATCGACACATTCATGTCTTTTTGTACAATAGATATTTTTGTTAAACCTTCAACAAGTTGTGCAACTTTAGGATTGAACATGCGTTCAATGTCTTTTACGGTAGTGGGCGTATCTTCAACTACATCGTGTAGTAAAGCAGCCGCAATTGATGTGGCGCCAAGACCAATTTCTGAAGCAACAATTTTTGCTACAGCAATGGGGTGAAAAATATAGGCTTCGCCCGATTTTCTTCTTTGATCTTTATGTGCTTCAACTGCTACGTCAAATGCTTTTCGTATTAGTTTTTTGTCTTCAGTAGTTAGTGTTTGGTAACTAATGCGTAGCAATTCTTTGTATTCTTGTGCAATTGCTTTGTTTTCTTTTTCGATATCTATTTCGGTCATACTTTGCAGGGTTCATTTTCTAAAAATAACGATAAGTTAGCATATATGCAATAGGCTGAAAATTTAGATTTCAGAATTTAGTTTTTGAGGTTTTAGTCCCTAGTTGTTAGTCCCTAGTTGTTAGTCCTTAGTTTTTAGTCTAAAAAGTACAATCTGAATTCTAAAATCTGCAAACTGAATTCCTAAAATCCTCTTTGTCTTTTAGCTTCGAATATTAGTATGGCTGCAGCAACAGAGACGTTCATGCTGTCAATTTCGCCTTGCATAGGGATAATGATGTTTTGTGTGGCAGCATCACGCCATTCTTGAGTAAGTCCAGTGGCTTCGGTCCCAACAACTAAGGCCGTTGGTTTTGTGAAATCTTGGGTGTGGTAGCTCGTTGAGTTTTGTAAAGTAGCACAGTAGAAATTGATGTTTTTTTCTTTAAGAAAAGCAATGATTTCTGCGGTACTTGCAGTTGCAATTTGATTGGTAAACAAGCAGCCAACACTGGAGCGAACGATATTTGGGTTGTATAAATCGCTTTTTGGATTGGCTATAATTACAGCGTCCAAATTTGCGGCATCGGCGGTTCTTAAAAGTGCGCCAATGTTTCCTGGTTTTTCGGGCGCTTCGGCAACTAAAATAAGTGGAGTTGCTGAAAGTTTTAAATCGGAAAGTTGTAAAGATTTTGATTTGGCTACAGCCAAAATACCTTCGGTAGTTTCGCGATAGCTCAGTTTTTGGAAAACTTCTTTATTGATTTCTATTAATTCTGCATTTCTAGCTAGTTTTCTGGCATCGATTTCACTGCATATTTCGGGATAGAATAGAAGGGTTTTTATTTCGTAATTTCCTTTTACAGCTAATGAAATTTCCCGTGCTCCTTCAATCAAAAAAGTGCCTGTTTGTTTGCGGTTTTTGGCTTTTTCTTGTAATAGTACCAAAGATTTTATAAAAGGATTTTGGATTGAAGTAATTTGTTTCAACTGCTGCAAATTTTAGGGTTAAATACAGAGCAAAGATACACAGACAATAATTGTTTTGTAAAATAGCTATCGAAAATTTTGTTCGATTAAGATAGAATAATATTGTTTTGGTTATTTAAGTGTGTTGTTTTTCTTTAATTTGCTTGAAATAGCCAATTAAATAATGAAACTATGTTTAGTGTATTAGAAATTGTGGGGACTATGGCTTTTGCAATGTCGGGTGTTTTGACTGCTATGGAGAAAAAGTTAGATCCTTTTGGAGTTTTTATTATTGCCTTTGTAACTGCGGTGGGAGGAGGAACTTTACGCGATGTTTTGATAGGGAAGACTCCAGTGGGTTGGATGCTGAATTTGGAATATGTTTATATGATTATTATTGGTTTTGTTTTAGCAATTGTTTTTCGAAAGAAATTCGATAAATTAAGAACTTCTTTATCTCTTTTTGATACGATTGGTCTTGGTGTTTACACCTTAACGGGGTTGCGAAAAGGCATTGAAATAGGTTTGCATCCTATTATTTGTATTGCTTTAGGAACGATAACGGCCTGTTTTGGCGGTGTAATTCGCGATATATTGTGCAATGAAATTCCGGTAATTTTCCGCAAAGAGATTTATGCTACTATTTGTATTCTTGGAGGAATGTTATTTTTTATGCTCAAAGCCTTTCAACTCAATGACGAGATTATTTATATCACAACAGTATCAGTCGTGATTAGTATCCGATTGATGGCAGTAAAGTACAAATGGCATTTACCTGCTTTGGAAGGTAATAAATAGTGTGCTTGCTAATTAAACCGTTCTTTGAACAACTTCAAAAATCTTAGAATCCTCACATTTTAAAGTTTTTGAAGGGAATTTCATTAGCAATGCATAATCGTGCGTGGCCATGATAATGGTTTTTCCATTTCCGTTAATTTTTTTCAAAACATCTAAAACCTCCACACTGGTTTGAGGGTCTAAGTTTCCTGTAGGTTCATCAGCTAAAATTAATTCTGGATCGTTTAGTAAAGCTCTAGCAATAGCTACACGTTGTTGTTCTCCACCGGAAATTTGGTGTGGCATTTTTTGTGCGTAGTTTTTCATGCCTACTTTGTCCAGAACTTCTTCAATTTTACGTTCCATTTCGTTTTGGTCTGACCATCCTGTGGCTCTAAGAACAAAAAGCATGTTGTCTTGAATAGAACGATCTGGTAAAAGTTTGAAATCTTGAAAAACAATTCCAATTTTACGTCTTAAAAACGGAATGTCATTTTCTTTTAGTGTTTCTAAATCAAAATCTACAATGTGTCCTGTGCCTTCATTTAATGGTAAATCGGCATAAAGTGTTTTCATGAAGCTACTTTTTCCAGAACCTGTTTTTCCAATAAGATATAAAAATTCTCCTCGGTTTACTTCTAGGTTAACGTTTGATAAGATTACTTTATCTTCCTGATAAATGGTGGCGTTTTTTAAAGACAGTACAGCTTGAGACATAATTAGCGTTTGTTTATGGTGTAAAAGTAATTATCAATTATGAAATAGCAATATCAATTAGTAGTTTTTTGTGCTTTGTTAAAAGATTTGTTCATAATAAATGCCGTTTGTGTCACGTTATAAAGTCAATAATATGATATATTTGAATAGATAAAAAATAAATGAAAATGCGCAAACTTTCTTGGCTCTTCTTTTTATTGGTTTTTATTAAAACCAATCCGCTTTTGGCACAAAAATCCTCAATATATACTAGTAATTTAAAAGAATACGACAGAGCAGTAGCTTTGTTTAAGGACAATCAATATGCTTCGGCTCAGTTCCTTTTTGAAAAAATAAAAGCTGAAAATCAGGACGAAGAGGTAAAATCGGACTGTGCGTATTATGATGCTAGTTGTGCAGTTAGATTAGGACATGCTAATGCTGATGTCCTGATGGAATCTTTTTTAGAAGAATACCCAACGAGTTCTAAAAGCAACCAGGCCTATACTGAGGTAGCTCATTATTATTTCAATCAAGGGAATTATTCAGAAGCTTTACGTTGGTTTGAAAAAGTAGATGAAAGTCAGTTAAGTGCTGCTGATAGAGATCGTTTTAATTTCCAAAAAGGTTATAGTTTTTTTAATTCTAAAAATAAAAAAGAAGCTACCAAGTATTTTAATAAGGTTTTGAAATCAGAAGCCTATGGTTCTCAGGCTAAGTATTATCTTGGTTTTATGGCTTATGAAGGTGATAATTATCAAGAAGCCAATAAATATTTTGATGATGTCTCTGGAAATGAAAAATACGCTGAAAAGTTATCGTACTATCAAGCGGATATGAATTTCAAATCGGGAAATTTTGAAAAAGCTATCGATTTAGGGAAAAAAGCAATGGGTAAATCCAATGCTGTTGAAAAATCGGAATTGAATAAAATTATAGGTGAAAGTTATTTTAATTTAAAACAATACAGCGAAGCTATTCCTTATTTAGTGGCTTATAAAGGCAAAAGAGGAAGGTGGAATAATACGGATTATTACCAATTGGGGTATGCGTATTACAAACAAAATGATTTTGAAAATGCCATTGCACAATTCAATAAAATTGTTGGAGGAAAAGACAGCGTGGCTCAAAACGCATATTATCATTTAGGAGAAAGTTATTTGAAATTAAATCAAAAACAACAAGCTTTGAATGCGTTTAAAAATGCTTCTGAAATGCCGTTTGATGCCGCAATTCAAGAAGATGCGCACTTGAATTATGCTAAATTAAGTTATGAATTGGGAAATTCTTATCAAAGTGTACCTTCGGTATTATTAGGGTTTATCAATAAATATCCAAACAATTCCAGTCGTTCAGTAGTGGAGAAATTATTGATTGACTCTTATATTTCATCTAAAAATTACAAAGAAGCCTTAGTTTTATTGGAAAAAAATAAAAGTCCAGAAAACAAATTGGCCTATCAAAAAGTGACTTTCTACAGAGGTTTAGAATTGTATACGGATAGAAATTATACAGAAGCTTTGCAAATGTTCCAAAAATCTTTGGCAAATACCATGGATGCCGAATTTACAGCGAGAGCCACTTTCTGGAAAGGAGAAACAGAGTATGTGTTGAATGATTACAATAAATCGTTGTTGAGTTTTAAACAATTTGTTGGAATGTCCGCTGCATCTGGAACTCCAGAATACAAAAACAGCAATTATAATGTGGCGTATGCGTATTTTAAATTGAAAGAATACGATGCGGCTGGCGATGCTTTCCAAAAATTTATAGATAAATCTAAAGACGATAAAACAAGACTAACAGATGCTTATTTGCGATTAGCCGATTGTCGCTTTGTGACTTCAAAATATTGGCCAGCAATGGATGCTTACAATAAAGTAATTGAATTTAAAAGCGTAGATGCGGATTATGCTTCTTATCAAAAAGCGCTTTGTTATGGTTTTGTGGCTAGAAATGATAGAAAAATTGAAGATTTGAATGCTTTTATTCAAAACTACCCAAAATCAAGTTATCGTGATGATGCTATGTTTGAACTGGCAAATACTTATGTGGCGAGTGATAAACAGGATTTAGCTTTAAAAACTTATGATAGATTAATCAGTGAATATAAAAATAGCGCTTTTACAGCTAAAGCTATTTTGCGTCAAGGATTGGTTTATTATAATTCAGATAGAAGTTCAGATGCTTTAGTGAAATTCAAAAAAGTGGCTGCAGAATATCCTAAAACTCCAGAGGCTTTAGAAGCTGTTTCTACTGCGAGGTTGATTTATGTGGACAGCGGAAAAGTGAATGAATACGCAACTTGGGTGAGAACATTAGATTTTGTTGCTGTTACTGATGCTGATTTGGATAACGATACTTATGAATCGGCAGTGAAACAATTTGAGCAGAATAATAACACTCAGGCTATTTCTGGATTTAGAGCTTATATTTCTAGTTTTCCAAACGGAATTCATGCTTTGAAAGCTAATTTCTATTTGGCGCAAGCTTATTATGCCGAAGGTCAAAAAGACAAAGCAATGCCAAATTATGAATATGTTGCTAATCAGCCAAGAAATGAATTTACGGAACAATCGTTAACTAGATTAGGGCAAATTTTATTGGATAGTGGTTCAAAAGAAAAAGCAATTCCAGTATTAATTCGTTTGGAAAATGAAGCCGATTTATTCCAAAATAAAGTTTTTGCACAATCGAATTTGATGAAATGTTATTACGAGAAAAAAGAGTATTCAAACGCGGTAGTGTATGCTGATAAAGTTTTGAGTAATCCAAAAACAGATGATAATGTAAAAAGTGACGCGCAAATTATTATTGCTCGTTCGGCTATGCAAACAGGTGATGAGGCAAAAGCCAAAGCTGCTTACGCAAAAGTGATGTCGATTGCTAAAGGAGAATTGGCAGCTGAAGCTTTGTATTACGATGCTTATTTTAAAAACCAAGAAGGTAAGTTTGAAGCTTCAAATACTTCGGTTCAAAAATTAGCTAAAAGTTATGCTACTTATCGTTTGTATGGAGCCAAAGGATTGGTTTTAATGGCTAAAAACTTTTACGGATTAAAAGATAGTTTTCAAGCTACTTATATTTTAGACAGTGTAATTAAAAATTTTGCTGATTTCCCAGATGTGGTTTCAGAAGCGCAAACTGAATTGAGTCGAATTAAGTCAGAAGAGTCTAAAACAAATTCTTCGATAGGTAATTAATAAAAAAGTTGTCGCACTGAGCTTGTCGAAGTGTTTCACGTTAAAAAGTAAAATATGAAATTCAATTTCCAAAATAAAATAACAATAGGTCTGTTTCTAATGGTTTTACAAGTTTCTTTCGCACAAAAGAAAGATAGTAACATTGGTTCAGAAGAGGTGAATATTGTAAAACCGTACACCCCAACTATATCAGATGCTTCTAAAATCCAAGAATCGCCAGTTCTTGATGACGAAGGAAATGCTAAAAAAGAAACGATTAAGTATTCTATTTTTTCTTTTCCGGTAGCTTCTACTTTTACTCCAGCAAAGGGAAAAGCAGAAGGAGTAGAAAAAGAGGCTAAAGAAAAATTCTATAATAATTATGCAACGATTGCCGGAGGGAATTATGGGGTCTTGAATGCAGAATTATTTGTGAATCAGGAATTAGGGAATAATGATTATGTAGGTGGAATGTTTCGTCATTTTTCATCTCAAGGAGGAATCAATGATGTAAAATTAGATAACTGGTTTTATGATACGGCATTGGATGCTTTTTATGGAGTAAATAATGATAACATGTCTTGGAATATTGATTTAGGATATCAAAATCAAGTCTATAATTGGTATGGATTACCAATGGATTTTGGAAGTACATTGAGTACGTCTGATAAAAATACATTAATTGGAAGTATCGATTCAAAACACGCTTATAATGGTATTTCATTAGGTGGAAAAATGAGTTTTAATGAAGGTGCTTTTAAAGAAGCTTCTATGAAATTTAGTCATTTTTCGGATAGTTTTGATTCTTCAGAAAATAGATTTTATTTCAAACCTTCTTTACGTTTTGATGTAGGAGATCAATTTGTGAAAACCAATATTATCGTGGATTATGTGGGAGGTTCATTTGATAAAAATTATGAGAATACGAATGTAGAAGCTGTAAAATATGGTTTTACCAATTTAGGAATTGCACCAAGTTTTAATATCCAAGAAAACGGTTGGGATGTAAATTTAGGAGCTAAACTTTTTTACAGTATAGATAAAACCGGAAACGATAATAAATTTTTAGTATATCCTAATATTAATGTTTCTTATCCAGTTGTGGATGATTTAATGATTTTTTATGCAGGAGCTGAAGGAAGTTTAGAGCAAAATTCCTATATGGATTTTGTAAAAGAAAATCCGTTTATGTCGCCTACATTGATGATTGCACCAACAGATAGACAATATGATATTTTTGCAGGTTTAAAAGGAAAATTAGCTTCAAGTGTAAGTTATAATATAAAAGGTTCTTATGTAAATGAACGCAATAAAGCTTTATATAAAAGTCAGGATTACACAGAGAATGCAGCTAATGAAGATTATGCTTTTGGGAATTCGTTTCAAGTGGTTTATGACGATGTGCGAACGTTTCGTTTTTCAGGAGATTTAAAAGCTGATTTTTCTCAAAATGTTAGTTTTGGAATAGGCGGAACCTTTAGTAGTTATAAAAACAGCATGCAACAAGAGGCCTGGAATTTACCAACGGTAGAAATTAATTCTTCATTGGATTTTAATATTACTCCAAAATGGTATGCAGGAGCTAAGGTGTTTTATGTAGGTGAAAGAAAAGATATGCAATTGAACTCGGATATTGTTTATGTGACACAGCCTGATCCAGTAACTTTGAAAAGTTATTTTGATGTAAACGCGCATACAGGATATAGATATAATTCTCAATTAACAGGTTTTTTGAAACTGAATAATATCACTAATAAGTCCTATCAAAAATGGATGAATTATCCAGTACAGGGTTTTCAGGTTTTAGTAGGAGTGAATTACAAATTTGATTTTTAAGTTTAAATACAAAATTCACAAAGAAGGCACGAAGTTCACAAAGATTTAATTTGTGAATTTTGTGCCTTTTCTAATTTATATCGGAATAGAATTTAATAACCAATTGTAATTGAAATCTATCTTTATTAGTTGCGTCAGTTAAATCCGTGGGCTAATAAAAAACTTTGCGGTCTTTGCGAAACCTTTGTGTTTAAAAAACTTTGCGGTTAAATAAAAATTACTCTGTAAAAGGAATCGCAACACGAGTTTTATCCCATCCTAAGTTTAAAGTCATTCCATTATCAGCTTTGGTGAAAACCATAGAAAATGCTTCTAAGGAGTCTTCTGCTTGTGTTGCAGGAACAACTAAACGAGCAACATCATTAGCTTCTTTGTATGAGTATGCACCCCAAACGTTGGTGTCTTTGCTTAGGATTACAGTCCATTCTTTTTCGCCTGGAATAGTGTATAAAGTGTAAACCCCGGCTTTGATTTTTGTTTTTCCAAAGGTAACATCTTTGTAAAATGTGATTTCGGTTGCTTCATTTGCGCCAGTTCTCCAAACTTTTCCGGCAGGAGTAAGCGATTCTAAAGTTCTTTCTTTAAGTTGCGGACGGCTATAGATTACTCTTGCAATTTTGCTGGCATCTTTGTAATCGTTAGGATAAGAAGCAATGTCCATTGGACTTTTGTCTAAACCTGGAAATTTTTGTGCTTGGATGTTTGTTGTTGTGAACAATAGAAAACCAAAAGCGATTGCTGAAAATAATTTTAATTTTTTCATAGTGATTTTAAAAGAATATGATTAGTACTAATTCTTTTACGAAGTTAAATAAAAAAAAGTGGAACAATAGTTAAGAATTTCAAATAGTGTCAAATTGAGATAATAATCTAAATTTGTAGAGTTGATAAATACAACTAATCCAGTTGGATTTAGAATTTGAAATAAATAAAAAATGACTTTTAAACAAAAAATTCATCAGTATTATTCCCGATTGGTAGAAGACAGGATTGATGCTTTTCGAGATATGATTTCGGCTTTGACTGAGGATTCTAAAAATGATGCCAAAGGTTCGGCAGGTGATAAGCACGAAACGGCTTTGTCGATGATGCATCTGGAACAGGAAAAATTCAATACAAAGTTGCGAGAAGTGCTAGAACAAAAAGCAGTTTTGGACAAAATAAATCCAGAAATTACAGCTAAATCCATCACTTTAGGTAGTTTAGTAAAAGCCAATGGGATTTATTTGTACCTGTCTTTGGCTCTTCCAAAAATTACTCTCGAAGGAATTAATGTAATTGCATTGTCGCCGCAATCGCCATTGGGAAATAAACTAATGGGGAATTCCGTGGGATTTGCTTTTGAGATTAATGGAACGAAGTATTTGATTGAGAGTGTGGAATAGATTCTGTGATTTAGAACAAACTGTGCTTCTTGTACTCTCGAATTCATTTAAAAAAATCGAATTCCCTAAAAAAAACTTTCGTAAATTCGCGACCTTAAAAGTTTGACTTTAAAACCTAACAAAATTATGAGTAAAATAATGACAGTCGACATTTTGTCGAGTATTAAAGGAGCACAGCCTTCCGAGAGCGTGAACCAATTATTTGATGTGATTAAAAATGCAGTTCCTACAAATAATAATTCCTTGAATAATGTCAATCATAATTGCGTGTCTGTAAGTGATTTAAGAGAAGATGTTGTGATAGAGAGTTCGGCAATGGAAAAACAACTTATCATAGAAAATTTCCCGAACAAGAAAAATGGATTTTTAGTGGTTGCTAAAGTTATAGAAGGATAAAATGGATTCACAGATAAAAAAAATACACCAGCAATTGGTGACCAAACAAATCACTTGTACAGCTTTAGTACAGGAAAAATTAGACTTACTTAAACAAAATATTTATAATTCAGTCAATTCTTTATTGGATACTACGGCGCTGGACTTAGCTGCTAAGGTAGATGCTAAAATTGCAAACGGAGAAACCATCGGTTTGTTAGAAGGAATCCCTTTTGGAATTAAAGATGTGTATATGTTGCAAGGAACGTATACTACTGCAAGTTCTGATTTGTTGAAAAATTATAAATCACCTTATACGGCTACTGCCATTCAGAAATTATTGGATGCAGGTGCAATTCCGTTAGTGAAAGAAAACTGCGATAGTTTTGGTCACGGTTCTTCGAGTGAAAACACCATTTTTGGAGCGGTTAAAAACGCTATCAATCCAGAATTAGTGGCAGGAGGTTCCAGTGGAGGTTCTGCTGTGAATGTGGCTAAGGATTATACGGTATTTTCTATTGGTGGAGATACAGGAGGTTCGATTCGTCAGCCTGCAGGATACAATCATATTTATGGTTTTAAACCTACTTACGGAAGAATTTCAAGATATGGATTAATGGCGTATGCGTCTTCTACAGATTGTGTGGGACCATTAGCAAAATCAATTGAAGATATTCGAATTGTAATGAATGTCATGAGTGGAAAAGATCCAAAAGATCAAACCTCTATTGCTTCACATGAAATTACCGAAGAAGCATTGGTTACTTCACCAGTAAAAACAATTGGTTATTTTAAAAACTTTGTCGAAAGTGATGCTATTGATACTCAGGTTAAAGCTGATTTCTTAGCGAGTATCGAAAAAATAAAAGCCAAAGGAATCATAGTAAAAGAATTGGATTTCTTTAAATCTGATTTGTTGGTTTCTACTTACTATACGCTGGCAATGGCGGAAACGGCTTCGAATTTATCCCGTCTGGACGGAACCAATTACGGTAACCGTATTGAAGGGGAGAATTTAATTGATACTTATGCTGTTACCCGTTCTGAGAATTTTTCAGAGGAAACGAAACGCAGAATTGTAGGAGGGAACCAAGTGTTGTCTCAAGGATTTTCGGATGCTATTTATTTAAAAGGTCTGGCTGTAAGAGATCAGATTTCGGAAAATTTCAGTAAAGATTTCGAGGAAGTAGATGTAGTTTTGTCACCGGTTACACCAGCTGCGCCACCTAAAATTGGTGATAGTTTAAAGGATCCGTTGGCAATGTATTTGTCAGATGCTTATACGGTTGGTTTTAGTTTAGGACAATTGCCTACTATCACTGTGCCACAAGGAACAACAACAGGACTGCAGATTACTGCGGCAAAAAATAATGATGAATTAGTATTGCAATTTGCAAACTTCTTAAAAGATACACTATAATGGAATTGGAGCAATTAAATGCGGCTATTAAAGCCCACGATTTAGAATTGGTAATCGGACTGGAAACGCACGTTCGATTGAATACCAAAACCAAGTTGTTTTGTTCTTGTCCTAATCAGGAAATTGAAACACCTAATGTGAATATATGTTCGGTTTGTACGGGACAAATGGGTGTTTTGCCTGCTATCAATAAAGAAGCGATTACAAAAGCAATTTATTTTGGTAAAGCGGTAAATTCCTCTTTTAGTAATGAGGTGATTTCTTGGGATAGAAAACATTATGAATATCCGGATAACCCAAAAAATATTCAGATTACGCAATATCATAACCCCATTATTCCTGACGGAGAAGTTTCCTGTTATAGAAATGACGGTTCGCAATTTATGGTAAATTTAACTCAGGTTCATATCGAGGAAGATGCTGCCAAATTGATGCATGAAAAGAAAATTTCGTTAGTTGATTTCAATAAAGCAGGAGTTCCGTTGATTGAAATTGTTACCGAACCTTGTATCAGAAATATCGAAGATGCTTCGACTTATGCGCAGTACATTCAGCGTATTGTTCAAAATTTGGGGATTTCGGAAGCAAACTTAGAAAAAGGTGAGTTCAAATCGGATGTTTCGGTGTCTTTGCGTAAAAAAGACAGCGCTGATTTGAATCCAAGAACGGAAATCAAAAACTTGAATTCATTTAAGTTTATGGTGGAGGCTTTGAAAGAAGAAGTTGAAAAACAGTTCAATTATTTTATAGAAAACAAAGCGTTTAGACCGGATCAAACCACGGTGTTATGGGATGCTGATTTGAAGCAGACCAAAACCATGCGTAAAAAAGAATTTGAAGCGGACTACCGTTTTATTTCGGAACCAGATTTACCTTTTGTAAATATCAAAGCCGAGATTGAAGCAATTAAAGTGGATACAAGTGCTTTGCCTTATGCTGTGGAATCTATTTTGATTAACGGAGGTGTTTTGCCACAGGATGCTAAGTTTTTTACAGCCGATGCTTTGCGTTCCAGAACTTTTGTGACTTTAAATAACAAAATAAATGATCCTTCTTTTGTTGCAAAAACCCTGGCTAACAATGTTAAGGCAGAAGATTATGCTAAAATTCATAATATTGAGCATTTAGAAACCATTTTTGTATTGTTTAAAGCAGAGAAAATCACTGCTGTTTTGGTTCAAAATGCAATTGCAGGTTATCTAAAAGATCAAAATTTTGATTACAACAAGTATTTTGAAGAAAATACTATTTCTGAAGATAAAATTCAGGAAGTGATTGCGAAAGTAATTTCTGAAAATGAGGCTGTTGCCAATGATATCAAAGCGGGAGACCAAGGGAAAGCCGGTATTTTAGTTGGTAAAGTTTTAGGTGTTATTGGAAAAGGGGCCAACGGAAAGGTTATTCGTCAGATTATTTTAGATAAATTAGGAGCAGCGGCAGTTTTAGAAAAGGCAGCAACTGAAGAAAAAGCAGCTAAAGAAACGGTTGTTGATCAAAAAGATAATCAAGAAGAAGTACTTCCTGAAATTCCTATTATTATAAAAGATACTTACAGAACGCATAAAATTTCGCAAATATCAGAAGCTAATATTCAACAAGAAATAATGTTGTCTGGTTGGGTAGCGAGTGTTCGTGACCACGGTGAATTGATGTTTATTGATTTGCGTGATTCCAGTTTTGAGATTTTCCAAATCCGTATTAGTAGAGAGTCATTCCCTAATATCGATGAATTAGTAAAATTAAAACCGGAATCGGTAATTTCAGTAAAAGGGATTGTAGTTGGTCGCAATGAAGATGATTTTAATGCCGGATTACGTACCGGTAAAATTGAATTAGAAACTTCGGTTTTAGAGATTTTAAACTTATCTAAAACATTGCCTTTTGAAATCAAAAGAGCCACTAAAACCAATGAAGCGACACGTTTTCAATACAAATTCTTAGATCACAGAAATGAGGAAGTAAGAAGAGCTATTGTAAATCGTCATAAAGTAATTAAGTTATTGCGTGATATTCTGGATGAAGAGGAGTTTTTAGAAATAGAAACCCCAATTTTAAGTGCCGGAACCGATGAGGGAGCTCGTGAGTTTATTGTTCCTACACGCAAACAGGCAGGTTTCTTTTATACCTTACCGCAAGCACCACAACAGTTTAAACAAATGTTGATGGTGAGTGGTTATGAGAAATATTTCCAAGTAGCGCGTTGTTTTAGAGATGAGGATTCTCGTGGAGACCGTCAACCTGAGTTTACGCAGTTGGATATGGAAATGGCTTATGCTAGTATGCAGCAAATTATTGATTTGAATACCAAATTATTCAATGAAATTGTGACTAAGGTATACGGTAAAAAATGGATTTTGCATCCGTTTGAAGTAATCGCCTATAAAGATGCCATGGATTTCTATGGTTGTGATCGACCTGATTTGCGTTATGGTTTAAAAATGCAGGACATCACCGAAATTGTAAAAGATACTACTTTTCAAGTGTTCTCTAAACCAATTGTAGAGGGTGGAATTGTAAAATGCATCAAAGTTTCGGCTCAGGAGCAAGGGAATAAACGTATGTCTAAAGGGCAAATTGAAACACTTACTGCTGTTGCACAACAACATGGTTTGGGTGGGTTAGCCTATATTATTGTGAACGAAGAAGATTTGCAATCGCCAATTATTAAATTCTTAGGTGAAGAAATTGCGGCTGGAATCATCAAAGCAACGAATGCACAAGTAGGTGATATTGTTTTCTTCTCAGCGGCAGATTATGCTACGGCTAATAAAGCTTTGGATGCTGTTCGTCAGGAAATGGGTAGAATGCTGAACCTGATTAATCCTAAAGAATTGCGTCCGGCATGGGTGGTTGATTTTCCAATGTTTGAAAGAACTGATGAAGGAAGATGGACTTTTACTCATAATCCGTTCTCAATGCCTGCTATTTATGATTTGGAAAAACACATGAAAGGCGATGATGCCGAAATAGGAAGTATTATTGCGCAACAGTATGATATTATCTTAAATGGTTACGAAATAGGTGGAGGTTCTGTTCGTGCACACAAATCGGAAATTCTGGAAGCAACTTATAGAAATATGGGTTACAACAAAGAAGAGATGATAAAGAGCGTAGGAACGATGTATAAGGCTTTCCAGTACGGAGCGCCACCACACGGAGGAATTGCTTGGGGAATTGATCGTTTGATGATGATTTTAGAGAAAAAAGCATCGATTCGTGAGGTTATGGCTTTCCCGAAAACAGGAACCAGTGAAGATTTATTATTCGGAGCACCATCGCCTTTGTCCGATAAAAAGGTGGAAGAGATGAATGTGAAAATTATGAGGAAATAAAATTTCAATATCAAAAAATCAATTGCAATAACAATTGCAAATTGAAAATAAAAAAAAATCCAAACAGCATTTTAAATGTTTGTTTTGGATTTTTTTATTTTTTTAAAATATTTTAGGTATTGATTTAAATTTAGCATTGGCTTTAATATAGATTTGTATTTTTTATGTTTGCAAAGTTTTGGGTTATTAATAGATTAAGAAATGAAGAAATATATATTTATATTATTGTTATTTGTGGTTTCAAATTGTTTTTCACAAGAGTATAGTTATGGGGTTTTGATAGGCTCAAATTTTTATGATGTTCAGGCTGAAAATCTTTTAGTTGGCGCAGCTGGTAGTAAAATTAATGTTGGAGGTTTTTTAGAGCGTAGATTGAATAATCGATTTGGGCTTAAGTCATATTTGTTTTATGGAAAAGTTTCAGAGTCAAGATATGATGTTAATTCAGGGAATGGCTATGCTCTTTTGTTTGAAGACTTGAAGTTGAAAACAGTTCAGGTTCATTTATTGACTAAATTTGATGTTAAAAACGACTATAATAGAGGAGTTTATTTTTTAGGAGGGTTTAGAATGACTAATATTTTGGATGTAGAATCGAGTATTAATCAAAACTTGGCAGATGATTTCTTTAAAAAATCAAATTTTGGTGCTTTACTTGGATTTGGAGTGACTTTTGCAAAGCATTTTAGTTTTGAAATAGTTGCTGATCGAAATATTACAGCTGTTTATGATTCGGACAGATATAAAACAAAGAATATAGGTGCTTATGGTAATTTAATAATTAATGTGGAGTCGATTTTTAGAAGGAATTAATCTTTATTTTTGGATTTGTTTTAAGACCTCGGTTTGTTAAGCCCTCTATCGTAAAGCACAATGCTTCCTGCAACCGATACATTCAAGCTATAATGTGATTTGAATTTTACTAAAGAATGGCATTTTTCAATGGCTTGTTTAGAAAGTCCGTTGTCTTCAGCGCCTAATAAATAGACACAGCGTCTTGGATGTTCAAAAGTTTCTAAATCTTCTGCTCTATCGTCTAATTCTACACCCACTAGGCGAGCGCCTTTAGGTAGGTTTTTGAAAAAATCATCAAAGTTTTCATAATGGAAATAAGGCATCGATTTTACAGCATTGTGAGTGTCGCAAGCTTGTTTAGCGTATCGATTGCCGATGGTAAAAATAAAGCTAGCGCCAAGGTTTTGAGCAGAACGCCATAAAACACCTAGGTTTTCCGGTGTTTTTCCGTTTTGAATTCCGATGCCGAAAAATTCATTTATAAAATTATCATTCATAGGACAAAAGTACAAACTGTTGCTAGAACTTTCAAGTTTTTGAATCGTTTAAATAAAATAGCTTTTATTCTGATTTATTGCGCGAAATTGACATTTTTTGTTGATAACTTAAGTGCTTAAAAGGTTATTTTTAACGGTATATAGTTTCAGTTTTTATATATTTGTTCGTTAGACAAAAAATTACATTTTTAGAATAAAATATATGAGCGAAGAAATCAATAAAGGAAATTATTCAGCAGATAGTATTCAGGCATTAGAGGGAATGGAGCACGTAAGAATGCGTCCTTCCATGTATATAGGTGATGTAGGAGTTCGTGGACTTCACCATTTAGTTTATGAGGTTGTAGATAACTCCATTGATGAGGCAATGGGAGGTCATTGTGATACCATTAGTGTTGCAATTAATGAAGATGGTTCTATTACTGTAGAAGATAATGGTCGTGGTATTCCAGTAGGAATTCATAAAAAAGAAGGAGTTTCGGCATTAGAAGTTGTAATGACTAAAATTGGTGCCGGAGGAAAATTTGATAAAGATTCCTATAAGGTTTCCGGAGGTTTACACGGGGTTGGAGTTTCTTGTGTGAACGCTTTGTCTACACATTTAACAGCTACCGTTCATAGTAGTGATGGTAAAATTTACCAACAAGAATATGAGAGAGGTAAAGCATTATATCCAGTAAAACAAATTGGAGATACCAGTAAAAGAGGAACCATTGTTACTTTTTATCCGGATCCAACTATTTTCACACAAACTGTTGAGTATTCTTATGATACTTTATCGGCGCGTATGCGTGAGCTGGCATTTTTAAATAAAGGAATTACAATCCATTTTTGTGATAAAAGAGAACTGGATGAAAAAGGAGAACCAGTAGGGGAGATTTTTCATTCGCAAGAAGGATTGAAAGAATATATTCGTTATTTAGATGGAAACCGTGAGCCAATTATTGGGCATGTGATTTCAATGGATAATCAAAATGCGGAAATTCCGGTTGAGGTAGCTTTGATTTACAATACCAGTTATTCTGAGAATATTTTTTCTTATGTAAATAATATCAATACGCACGAAGGGGGAACCCATTTGCAAGGTTTCAGAATGGGATTGACTCGTTCACTTAAGAAATATGCGGATGCTTCCGGAATGTTAGATAAGTTGAAATTTGATATAGCAGGAGATGATTTCCGTGAGGGATTGACTGCAATTATTTCGGTAAAAGTTGCAGAGCCACAATTTGAAGGACAAACTAAAACCAAACTTGGGAATAGAGAAGTTGTGTCTCCTGTAAGTCAGGCGGTGAGTGAAATGGTAGAAACTTATTTGGAAGAAAATCCAAATGATGCTAAAATCATTGTTCAAAAAGTAATTCTTGCGGCTCAGGCCCGTCATGCAGCTAAGAAAGCGCGTGAGATGGTACAGCGTAAAACCGTTATGGGTGGTGGTGGATTGCCTGGAAAATTATCAGATTGTTCTGAGCAAGATCCAGCAAAATGCGAAGTGTATCTTGTCGAGGGAGATTCGGCAGGTGGAACTGCTAAACAAGGTCGTGACCGTAACTTTCAAGCTATTTTGCCTTTGAGAGGTAAGATTTTGAATGTAGAAAAAGCGATGCATCACAAAGTTTTTGAAAACGAAGAGATTCGAAATATATTTACAGCGCTAGGTGTGACGGTTGGAACCGAAGAAGATAGTAAAGCATTAAATATATCTAAATTGCGTTACCATAAAGTAATTATTATGTGTGATGCCGATGTTGATGGTAGCCATATTTCTACTTTGATTTTGACATTCTTCTTCCGTTTTATGAAAGAATTAATTGAAGAAGGACATGTGTATATTGCTGCTCCACCTTTATACTTAGTTAAAAAAGGAAATAAAAAAGAGTATGCATGGAACGATGTGCAGCGTGATCAGGCTAACGAAAGAATGGGAGGAAGTGCTAATATTCAACGTTATAAAGGTCTTGGTGAGATGAATGCGGAGCAGTTGTGGGAAACCACCATGGATCCTAATTTCAGAACCTTGCGTCAGGTAACTATTGAGAGTTTAGCGGAAGCAGATCGTGTTTTTTCTATGTTAATGGGTGATGAAGTACCGCCACGAAGAGAATTTATCGAAAAAAATGCTGTTTATGCTAATATTGATGCATAAAAAATAGTTTATTCGGTGGTTATTTTGAGCAATAAATTGTAGATTAGCAGGAGTTAACCAATTTTTAAATAACCGAATAAACGTTAAAATATGAAAGTTACTATTGTAGGAGCAGGAAATGTTGGAGCAACCTGTGCAGATGTTATTTCTTATCGAGGAATAGCTAGTGAAGTAGTATTGTTAGATATTAAAGAAGGTTTTGCCGAAGGGAAAGCTTTGGATATTATGCAGTGTGCTACTGATACAGGTTTTAATACCCGAGTGATAGGAGTTACTAATGATTATTCTAAAACTGCTAACAGTGATGTGGTAGTGGTTACTTCTGGGATTCCTAGAAAACCAGGAATGACTCGTGAAGAATTAATTGGTATTAATGCAGGTATTGTTAAATCTGTTGTAGAAAATATTTTAAAATATTCTCCTGAGGCAATTATTGTAATGGTTTCAAATCCAATGGATACGATGACTTATTTAGCATTAAAATCTACTGGTTTGCCTAAAAATAGAATTATAGGTATGGGTGGGATTTTAGATAGTTCTCGTTTTAGAACTTATCTTTCTCTTGCTTTAGATAAACCAGCAAATGATATCTCAGGAATGGTTATCGGAGGTCATGGCGATACAACTATGATTCCTTTAACGCGTTTGGCTTCTTATAATGGAATACCGGTTTCTCAATTTCTTTCAGAAGAAGTATTGAAAAAAGTAGCTGCCGATACTATGGTAGGAGGAGCAACCTTAACAGGCCTTTTAGGAACATCAGCATGGTATGCGCCTGGAGCTTCAGTAGCTTTTTTGGTTGATAGTATTTTGAATGATCAGAAAAGAATGATTGCTTGTTCTGTTTACGTTGAAGGAGAATATGGTCAAAATGATATTTGTATAGGAGTGCCTTGTATTATAGGTAAAAATGGGGTAGAAGAGATAATCGATATCCAATTAAATGATAATGAAAAAGCCTTGTTTGCAAAAAGTGCCGATGCTGTTCGAACCATGAATGAAGCTTTGAAAAGCATTTTAGCCTAACATTTTTTCACATATAAAGTGAAGACTGCAATTTTGCAGTCTTTTTTTTGAGATTAATTAATAAATAAATTGGTTAATCTTAACCAGAATTATATATTTGCTCGGTTTAAAAAAAGATTTAGTAGATTCTGTTTTAATTTTCGGGAATAGATGCTATTTAAGTCTTTGTTTATGAAGACTTAACACAAAATAATAAATTTAAAATAATTAATTTTTAGTAATAATGCAGAATAAAGGACTTATTAAATTTTTCGCAATTCTATTTGCATTGGTAAGTATTTACCAACTATCATTCACATTTGTCGCAAATAATGTAAAAAACGATGCGAAAGCTTTTGCTAATGGTAACTCTGAAAAAGAAGTTAGATATTTAGATTCTATTGGTAAAGAAAAAGTATTTAATTTAGGTTTTACCGATTTTACTTATAATGAGGTAAGTGACAAGCAAATTAATAAAGGACTTGACTTAGAAGGAGGTATTAACGTTATCCTTCAAATTTCGGTTAAGGATATTTTAAAAGGATTAGCTAATAATTCTAAAAATCCAGTTTTTAATAAATCATTAGCAGATGCTACAGCTGATTTACAAGGAAACAAGCCTTATTTAGAAAAGTTTTTTGATGCTTTTGAAGCTAATTCAAAAGGAACAGTAAAGTTAGCTTCTCCTGAAATTTTTGCAAACAGAAATTTACAAGGTGAAGGTGGAGTTGATTTTCAAATGACTGACGACCAAGTTAAGGCTGTAATCAGAAAAAAAGTTGACGAATCAGTAGAAAGTGCATTTGGTGTACTTAGAAAACGTATTGATAAATTTGGTGTAACACAACCTAACATTCAAAAATTAGGAGAATCAGGAAGAATCTTAGTGGAGCTTCCAGGTGCTAAAGATGTCGATAGAATTAAAAAATTATTACAAAGTACGGCTCAATTAGAGTTCTGGGAAACTTATAAAATTGAAGAAGTTGGTAACTTTTTAATGGCTGCTAACGAAGAATTAAAGAAAACAGAGGTTACTAAAACAGAAACTAAGGCTGTTGTAAAAGATTCATTGAGTGCATTATTGACAGATGCTAAAGATTCTGCTGCTACTAAAAAAGGAAATAATCCTTTATTAGATAAAATGGTAGGTCAAGGTGGTGGACCTGTTTTGGCTCTTTTTGCTCCAAAAGATACTGCTGTTGTTAACGGTTATTTTAAAAGACAAGATATTAAAAATTTATTGCCAGCTGAATTGCGTTATGCAAAATTCGTTTGGGGTATTGTTGAAAAAAATACGGATAATAAAGGAAAAGAAATTGAAACAGTTGCTTTGTATGCTTTAAGAGGTAACAGAGACAATGTAGCTTCAATGAGTGGAAATGTGGTTACCGGTGCGAATCAAAATTTTGATCAGCTAGGAAAACCATCTGTTTCTATTGAAATGAACGGACAAGGAGCTAAAACTTGGGAAGAATTAACAGGAAGAGCTTATACTCAAAAATCAAATATTGCAATTGTATTAGATAATATCGTTTATTCAGCTCCTGGTGTTTCTAGCGGACCAATTGCTGGTGGTAGATCAGAGATTTCGGGTTCATTCACTATCGAAGAAGCTACCGATTTAGCTAACGTATTAAGAGCGGGTAAACTTCCTGCTGCTGCTGATATTGTTCAATCTGAAGTAGTAGGGCCATCTTTAGGTCAAGAAGCGATTGATAATGGTACAACATCTGCTATCGTAGGTTTATTATTAGTGTCTTTATGGATGTTAATTTATTATGGAAAAGCAGGTTGGTATGCTAACCTTGCATTAGCAGTTAACTTATTATTCTTATTCGGAATCTTAGCAAGTTTAGGTGCTGTATTGACATTACCTGGTATTGCCGGTATCGTTTTAACGATGGGTACTGCAGTAGATGCGAATATTATTATTTATGAAAGAGCAAAAGAGGAACTTCGTGATGGTAAATCATTAGATGAGGCAGTTAGAATTTCTTATAGCTGGACTGGAGCCATGCGTTCTATTGTAGATGCTAACGTAACACACATCTTAATTGGAGCAGTATTATTCATTTTTGGTTCAGGACCAATTAAAGGATTTGCTACTACATTATTAATAGGTATTGTAACCTCTTTATTTACATCTATTTTTATCGCTAGAATTTTTATTGATAAAAATATTGCTAAAAAAGCGGACTTGTCATTTGTGACTAATTTTTCTAAAAACTTCTTTACTAATTTCCATTTTGATTTCTTAAAAGTTAAAAAGATTACTTATATCTTTTCTGCAATTGTATTAGTAGTTAGTGTTTTCTCTCTAGCTACAAATGGACTGGATCAGGGTGTTGATTTTGTTGGAGGAAGAACTTTCCAAGTTCGTTTTGAAAAAGCTATTGGAACAGAAGAAGTAAAAGCTGAGTTGGCTAAAGTTTTTGATGGAAGTGCAGAGGTGAAAATCTTTGGTAATGACAATCAATTAAAAATTACAACTAAATATAAAGTTGCAGAGCATGGTACGAAAGCTGATGAAGAAGTAAATAAAGTATTGTTTGAAACATTGAAACATCACTATACTTCTGATATGACTTATGCTAAGTTTGTAAATGCTTATGATGGTAAAAAATTAGGTATTCTTCAAGCATCAAAAGTTGGTCCAACAGTAGCAGAGGATATTAAAACAAATGCTTACTGGGCAGTACTTGGAGCAATGATTATTGTATTCTTGTATTTATTAATTAGTTTTAGAAAATGGCAATATGGTTTAGGTGCTATTGCAGCGGTTGCGCATGATGTTATCTTTGTTTTAGGTATCTATTCATTATGCTATAAGTTCATGCCATTCGGAATGGAAATTGACCAACACTTTATTGCAGCAATCCTTACGGTAATTGGATATTCTATGAATGATACAGTAATTGTATTTGATAGAGTTCGTGAGTTCTTAGATGGTAAAACAAAAGGAACTTTCTCTGAAATTGTAAATAAATCTATTAATTCAACAATGTCAAGAACAATCAATACTTCATTGACTATGATTGGAGTTTTGTTAATTATGTTCCTTTTTGGAGGGGAATCAATTAGAGGATTTATCTTTGCAATGCTTGTAGGTATTGTTGTTGGAACGTATTCATCTTTGTTTATTGCAACTCCGGTATTGGTAGATTGTATTTCACTAGATGATAAAAAACAAATTGAAGAGCAACATAAAGAAGCTTAATTTTTTACGATATTATTTTAAGACCCGGTTTTGCCGGGTCTTTTTTTTGCGATTAATTCAATAACTCACTTTAGTGGTGATTATGTTTTCTTAAAATTTTACTAAAGGCTGCTTTTTTAATATATTTACCTAATAATAAGATTTACCCCAAATCAAATCTTTTTTTAAAATTTGTACAATGAAAAAGAATCTACTTTTATTTGTGTTTGTCGGCTTTGTTGATTTGTTGTTTTCTTCGAATATGTTAGCTCAAACACCAACGCCAACGCCTACAGTTTCCTCGCCTATTTATTATTGCCAAAATAGTGTTGCAATTCCTTTGACTGCAACAGCTTCTCCTGGTGGAACATTAAATTGGTACGGCACCAGTAGTGCAGGAGGTACTCCTTCTTCTATAGCTCCAACCCCTTCTACAGCGGTTGTAGGGACAATATCTTATTATGTGAGTCAAACGATTGCTGGAGGTGAAGGAAATCGTGCTCGAATTGATGTTACTACTGTTGCGGATAACGGTTCAAGTATTTTAGATCTTAAGTGTTTTAATTTAAGTGGAACTCCTCGATCAGGATCACCGGCAATAGGTCCTCAAAGTGGATTTTCTTGGAATAATACACCTAGTGTTAGTAATCAATATTCTTATTTTTATACAATTAATGAAGGAGTTCCAATTGATGGGAGTACTCAACCAAGTCATTTATACATACCTCAACCACAATTACAACCTGGAAATGAGATTACATTAACATTATGGCATACTGCTTATCCTTGTGATCTATCAGTGCAAACTTGCTGGGCGCCTTGTCCAAATTCTTTTACTCCTACTTTTGATCCTGTTAATCCGATATGTGAAGGTGATCCAGCTCCTGATTTGCCCAAATATTCTAAAGAAGGCGTTAGTGGAACTTGGGATCCACCAACCGTAGATAATACAATAACAAAAAATTATGTCTTTACACCTTTTGGTGCTAATTGTAGTAAGGGCTCTTTGACAGTTGTTGTTAATCCTGATAGTCCAGGTTTTAGTGATTTTACTATTTGTTCCGGAGGTGACGTGCCTGTCTTGGAAACAACTTCTCCAAACAGAGTTACCGGAACCTGGAATCCTACTGTTGTTGATAATATAAACAGTGGATCTTATACTTTTACACCTGATACCGGTCAGTGTGCTGCACCCCAAACTATTGATGTTACAGTTATTCCTTCGGATGTACTTACCGATTTTACTTGGACAGTAACAGAAGCTTTTGCTGAGAATCAAAAAATAACTATTTCAGCAATTAGCCCTGGAGGTAATTATTTGTATAAATTAGACGACGGGCCATTTCAATCCAGCGCTGTATTTGAATATGTTTCTGCAGGTTTGCACTCGGTTACGGTAATTGATCAGGATGGTTGTAGTATGCCAATAACCAAAACCGATATTTTAGTAGTGAATTACCCAAAGTATTTTACTCCTAATAACGATGGCTATAATGATTATTGGAATATAAAAGAATTAAGTACACAACCTTCGGCTTATATTCGGATTTTTGATCGTTATGGCAAGTTTCTCAAACAAATTAGTCCTAATAGTGATGGTTGGAATGGTATTTACAATGGACATTATATGCCTGCCGATGATTATTGGTTTGTTATTCATTATTTAGAAAATAATGTGGTAAAAGAATTTAAATCCCATTTTTCATTAAAAAGATAATAAAAAAGGAATTGCAATTAGCAATTCCTTTTTTGTTTTAGACAGGTTCTAATTCGGAAATAATAAACTCGGAACCATTTTGATATTTTGGATTAAAATGCACTTTTACTTCGTTTCTTTCAGCTAATTTTCGAACTAAATTCAATCCCATTCCTGTGCCTGATTCCCCTCTTGAAGACTGTCCAAGGGTATAAAACATTTGGAATATTTTTTCGGATTGATTTTCGGGTATTCCAGGACCGTTATCACTTATTGCTATTTGCTTTTCTTCTTCCTTATATGAAATAGTGATTTCGGTAATGTCTTTGTCGTTGTATTTGATGGCATTCGATAATAAATTCTGAATGATTTGTTTAAACGCCACCGATTGAAAACTGATTTTATGGTTTAAGTTTTCTTTGTAAATTTTAATATTACTACTTGGATTAATTAATTTCAGTACAGTATTAATTTCGCTAAGGATATTGATGGATTCTTTTCCTTCTTTATTTTCAACGTTTTTAGAATAATGCAGTAAATCATCAATTAATTTAGACATGGACATAGCCGAAGTCTTAACCATGTCAAATAAGTCGGTAGCTTCTTCTGTAACATCCATTAAATGTTCTTCTTCGATAAATTCAATTAAGGATTTGATATTGTTTAGTGGCGATTTTAAATCGTGAGCAATAATGTTTGCAAATTGTTCCAATTCCCCGTTTTTAGCGACTAATCTTTCATTCAAGTTTTTTAATTCTTGATCATAATCCCAAATTTTTAGAAAGGAATCTACTTTTTTACGAGTAATTTCGGTAATTAAAGGTTTAAACAAAAAATCAATGGCGCCTAAATCATAGGCTTTATTAATGTATTTGGCTTCGTCACTTATGGCAGTTACAAATATGGTAGGAATGTTAGCCGTTTTAGGATGTTGTTTGGTTATTTCAACAAATTCATAACCATCCATTTCGGGCATTTGCACATCGACTAATATTAGTGAAACTCTTTCTTTAAGTAATATTTGTAGACCTTCATTTCCAGAATTACAGGTAATAATTTCTCTATCTGGTTTTTCCAGCATGCTTTTTAGAGCGATTAAATTTGCGGGTTTATCGTCAATTAATAATAGAGTATGTTTTTTATTTGTATTCACCATTTAATGCTTTAATAATGTTTGTGGTATTTAATTCTTGATGCTTGTTGTATATGTTTTTAGCTGCCTTTGGCATGATTGCAAATTCAGCTTCTGTACAGTCTTGTATATATGTTTTTCCATTGTATTCGGCAATTTTTTTTAATCCTATAGCACCATCTTGATTGGAACCTGATAACAATATTCCACAGCATTTTTCTTTGGCTACAACAGCGAAAGATTCAAAAGTGACATCTATAGAAGGACGGCTAAAATTAACCAGTTCTGATGCGTCTAATGAAAAAGTCATGTCTTCTTCTACAAGTACATGATAATTAGCAGGAGCGGTGTAAACAAAACCAGATTCAATTTTGTCTTTATCTTCAATTTCTTTTACCGTATAATGCGTGTTTCTTTGTAAAATTTCTTCAAATGAGGAATTGGTATTTTTTAATCGATGTAAAATGATAACAATAGGTGTGTTTATCTTTTTGTCTAAATTTTTCAAAATAGACAAAATAGAGTCAAATGCCCCAGCAGAGCCACCTATTATTATAATTTCTGGTTTCATTTTATTTTTTGATATATTTTTTCTTCACGGTCAATTTCTTTGAAATTTTCATATACCGAACTGAATCGTAAGGATTCTTTTTTTCCAATGGCTAAAAAACCATGAATAGGCAAACTTTCGTAAAAAAGTTCCAGAGCCTTATTTTGTAAATTGCTATTGAAATAAATCAAAACATTACGACAAAGAATCAATTGACATTCTTTAAAAACGCTATCGGCAACTAAATTATGATTCGAAAACAAGATGTTTTGCTTTAATTCGGAGTGAATCATCGAATGTCTTTCATCAGAAACAAAATAGCTGTTTAAGGACTGTTTTCCTCCACATTCATAATAGTTTTTAGTGTAATCTTTAAAATTAGTATTGTCATAGATTCCTTTTCTAGAACGTTCTATTGCATTGCTGCTTATATCGGTAGCATAAATTCTGGATTTGGAAAACAGATTGTTCTCTTTTAAAAGAATATTTAAGGAATAGGTTTCCTCTCCAAAAGAACAGCCAGCACTCCAAATATTAATTTTAGGATAGCTATCTAAATATGGGAAAACTTTTTGCTGTAAAGCTTTAAAAAAACTGGGGTCTCTAAAAAATTCACTTACATTCACCACAATTTCATTGATGAAATTTTGAAAAATAGTTGGATTGTTAATGAGTTCAAATTTCAAATCGACCCCATTTTTCATGTTATTGATGTCCATAAAACGATGAATCCTTCTAAGCATTGACGCCTTAGAATAATCGCAAAAGTCGTAATCAAATTGTTTTTTAATGGTAAAAAGCAATTCGTCCAATTCGTTTAATGTTATCATTTGTATATCCAAATACTGATTAATGCAATGAGTTTTTGAATATCAATTGGTTTAGATTGATAGTCAGAAGCTCCTGCTTTTATAATTTCATCTCGATCACCTTTCATTGCTTTGGCAGTCAAAGCTATAATAGGCAGGTTTTTCCATTTTATATTTTCTCTAATTTTTTTAGTGGCTTCAAATCCATCCATTTCAGGCATCATAATGTCCATTAAAACAATATCAAAATTTGGATGTTCCTCTAAGGCGTCTAATGCTTCAAAACCATTAAATGCTGTTGTAATAATAGCGCCTTTACTGGATAAAGCAGCTGAAAGTGCATAAATATTTCTGATGTCGTCATCAACGATTAAGATGTTTTTGTCTTTCAAAATTTCTCCGCCTGATAAGTTAGGAGCCGTTTTGTATTCCGTGTTTTCAGTAGTTTCTATTTTGTTTAAAAACAGAAGAATTTCATCTTTTAATCGCTCCGTAACATTATTGGTTTTGATTACAATGCTATCCACATTTTTTTCAAGTTCTAATTGCTCATTATCTGTTAGCGTTTTACCTGTATTGATAATGATTTTTATGTTCTTGTTTTTTGAGATTTTTTTCAATTCAGAAATAGCTTTTATGTTATCTGAATCGGGTAAACCTAAATCTATAATGGCACAGTCTACCTCAACATTGGTTAAAATGTTTTCGGCTTCTAATCTAGAATAAGCTTGGAGGCAAATGGTATTTTTGTCATTGGCGTGAAGCAATTGTTTGATAGAATAATTTAATTTTTCATCGTCTTCTAAAATCAATACTTTTTTAAATGCTTTATTGATTTCTTCATCGATAGAAAGAAATGCATTTTTAAGTTTTTCGGGGGTAATAGGCTTTACTAAGAAATCAAAAGCTCCCATTTCTTTGGCTAATTTTTCTCGCTTCATTCCTGACATAACATGTACTGGAATGTGTTTTAATTCAGCATCTTCTTTGAGCCATTTCAACACTGTCCAACCATCAATTCCAGGTAATTTCATATCTAGAATAATGGCTTTAGGATTGTATTTTTTGGCGTATTGAAAACCAGTTTCGCCTTGATGCGCAATAATGGCTTTAAAACCATTGTTGTGTGCTACCTGAAGTAAAACCTCTGCAAAAGAAGGGTCATCTTCAATAATTAAAACCGTTTTGTCATCAATATCAGCCTTGTGTCTATCATCATTGATGTTAGCTGATAAGTCAACTAATTCCTCGTTTGGTTTTGGGTATTCTGATTCAATTTGCTCTTCTTTGACGCTTTCTACAACTGGTGTTGGAATACTAATACTAGGCATATTGTTAGTTCCTTGATGCTTGATTGGTATTAAAACACCAAAAGTACTTCCATTATTTAGTTGGCTATCAAAATAGACTTCTCCATTCAATAGATACGCTAATTGTTTTGAAATGTATAAACCTAGACCCGTTCCACCATATTTTCTACTCGTTGAACTATCGGCCTGTTGAAAGCTCTGAAATAGTTTTTTCTTGCTTTCTTCAGAAATTCCTATACCGCTATCTTTTATCTCAATGGCTAAAATCTCCTGATTTGCTAATGAAGCTAGTTCAGGATTAGTGAATTCCCAGTTTTCTTTTGGAGTATCAAAAGTCATGGCTACCGTTCCACCGTTTGGAGTGAATTTTAAAGCATTAGATAAGAAGTTTTTAAGAATTTGTTCTACTTTGCCCACATCGGTAAATATTTCCCTTGGGCAGCTATCCGTAATGGTTGTTTTAAATTGAATTTCTTTTTTGTGCATCTGCGGCCTGAAAAGTCCTTCCATATCTGAAAATATTCGTTCAGAAACGGTGTTTTCAGGATAGATTTCGACCTTTCCAGCTTCAATTTTTGAAATGTCTAAAATGTCAGTAATTAAGTTTAATAGGTCTTTTCCAGAGGTATTAATTACCGATAAATTTTCTAATTGAGAATTGGTTAAATTTCCAGCTGTATTGTCTTTTAATAAATCCGAAAGAATCAAGATACTGTTAAGAGGTGTTCTTAATTCATGGGACATATTGGCTAAAAATTCGGATTTGTATTTGCTAGCTTGCGCAATTTCTTCCGATTTAACATTCAATTCTTCTTGAGCAATGATTAGATCGTTGTTCTTTTTCTCAATTTCGTGGTTTTTGGTTTCGAGTTCTCTACTTTTTTCTTCTAAATAGGCATTGGTTTGCTCTAATTCGGCGGCTTGGTTTTTGAGCTCTTCTTCTGATTGTTGTAGTAATAAAGTGTGTTTGTTAAGTTCTTCGTTATTTTGACGCAGTTCTTCTTCTTGAACTTGTAAAATATTGTTTTTACGATTAATTTCTTCAATAGAAATTTTTAATTCCTCGTTTCTAATAAATACCTCAATAGCACTTCCTAAAGAGTCTTTTAAGGTGTTCAATAGTTTTTGATCACTTTCAGTAAAGTTTTCTAAAGAACCTATTTCGATAACTCCAATTACTGCATTTTTGTGGGAAACTGGTGTGATTAAAACATTGTAAATAGGAGCTTTCCCCAAAGAAGATGATAGATATGAATACTCTTTTGTTAGATTGTTGTAGCATTTTTGTTCGTCGTGTTTTACAACTTCACCAATTAATCCTTCTCCCGCAGCAATAATTTTAGGACTACTATTGTCATCGGCATAGCTGCCAATTTTAATTAGGTTGTCTTGATTTTCAATATAATCGGTGATGTAAAAAGTAGCTTGGCAACCCTTAGTTTGATTGCTTAAAACTTTACACAGATTCTCGCCAAAATCTTGAATGCTTTTAGAATCAATAATTGCTTTATTAACTTGGATAATGTTCTTTTCTAGTAAACTATTTGCTATTGATTCATCATTAAAACGCTTTAACTCTAATGACATAGTGTTTAAAGATGCGTTTAAAGTATCAGCTTCACTTCTTAATTCAATAGTGTCACCAAAATTTCCTGAACTAATTTTTGTGGCTAAACTAATTTGTTCTTTGATTGAATCAGTTAGTTTTTTCAAGGATTCTCTAATAGAATCTAATTCTAAATTACCTGAAAGGATGTGTTGAAAATCCGTGTAACCTATGGCTATTTTATGAATTTTAGTTGCAATTATATTTAAAGAATTAGAAGTCGTATTAATTAAATTATATACTGAAAATCCAGTTATAATGAGTAATAAACTCAGCAACACAATGGCAATAATTGTATCGTTGATAGTTTGCTTTTTTTCAAGTTTTGCAAACTCAATAATCTGATTTAGTTTGTTGATTTTTAAATCATTGATTTTGTTATTTATTATAGTTGATTGTTGCCACCATGCTTCAGGTGTTATTTTATTTTTGTCATTCAGGATAGATTCTGAAGTAGATAAAAATGATTGAAAGTTAGTAGAATTTTTAAATGCAATTATTTCATTATTTGTGTTAAGTGTGTTGTTTGTTTCTAATTTGAAATCAGCATTTGTATTAATGGTTTTTGCATTGTCATAATATCCGTATAAATCTGCGTGAATACTGTCATCTGCTAATTTGTCAAATGTTATACCTCTAATCAAGTTTGCTGCCATTTTTGAATCAACATACGATTTAAAATTATTAGCTAATTTGGATAGGTTGGCATTGTCACAGGCTACAATTTCACGTTCAATTAAATTATTAAAGATATTATTTATAGCTGTGTAATCATTAAATGTGTGTACAGATGTAATTGTTGAGTTTTCTGTTTTATAATGAATTTCATTTAAGATTTCTCTAGCTTCTTTTAATTTTTTTAGTACAATTGTATCGGTTGTTTTAAAAGAAGAAAACCAATCCAATGTTTTGGTCATTTGTAATTTAAACGCGGGGTTTTTACTTGGGTCGTACTTTGAGTATTCGTTAAGAATTCGTTCATCACTAACTAACATAATAGCATTAGAGAAATGCGCTATATCATTTATGTTTTGCGTACTGTTTTCAATTCTAGAAAACTTTTGATAGGTATTTTTTATATCTGAAAGGGTAAAATACAACAATCCTGAAATAGGAACTAGAAGAATCAGGATTAATTGTTTTTTAAAGGATAATTTTTTCCACATAATTTGTAGTAGGTTAAGGACGCTTTTGGGTTACTTTTTAATTTAAAGCTTCTTTTGTTTTAAATAAAAGGGGCGTTTTGTTTAAAATTAGGATAAAAATAATTCTTCTGTAAGAAACAAAAAAGCATTTCAACTAAATAACTGAAATGCTTTGATGTTTATTTTTGTAAAATGGGCTAAACCTAGTTTGTTTTTTTAATTGTGCTAATATAATTGGTCAATTTTTTTCCATAATAGGATTTAGCAACTTTTGGTGACATTGCATTTTGAATCGTGTCTAAATATTTGATATTGATGTCATAAATTTCGGCTAATGCTATGTAAGGTGCAATTTCGTGATCTTTATTATTCATAGCAAAGTTTACTGCAAATAAATATTTACGTTTCATATTTAAGTCTTGTAATTGCGTGATACTGTCTATAGCTACAGCATCTTTTCTTTTGATAGCTTTAAATTTTTGTTCTATCAAGTTTAAGTTTTCATCCTTATATCTGGCTGAGGTTTTCTTATATTCTTCGTACAAATCTTGATTTTTTGAACCTGTAATTTTAGCCCCCGAAAGGAATGCGTCTAAATTTGTTTCAATGTTAATTATACCTGGCTCAGCAAAAAACATCAAATTATTGTCTAATGAATTGCTTACACCTCGGTCTAAAAACAAATAAAGCATTTCAGGAGATTTTAAATCAATATCGCTTTCAAAATGCGAATTTCCATCAATTTTAATCGTGTCGATAGCTACTAAAGCAGTATCAACTACTTTTTGAATATAAAGAGTTCCTTCTTTTAATCCTTTTACATTTCCTGAGATATGTAAATCACCTTTGTGTTCTTTTTTGTTGCATGATGCAATTAATAATAGTGCAACGAATGCAAGAATTGATTTTTTCATTAGTAATGTTATTTTGTGCAAAGTAAAGAAAATAGTTGAAAAACCGAAGTTATAGTTTTATACTGTTTTCAAGATTTTTTTTGTAATTATTATCCTTTTAACCAAGCGTCTTTTAATTGTTTTTTAGTCTCATCTTTAAATTCGATGTGTTCTTTTTCTTCATAAGGCAATTTTACAACTCCTTTTAGAAATTGTTCTTTTCCATTACGTTTTATTTTTATGCTAATCGCTTCATTTTCTTTCCATTTTCCACTTTCATTTATCATGTCATAAATATTATCATAAGAATAAGCAATATCATTGATGGCTAAAATAACATCTCCGCCTTGTAATCCCAAATTAGTAAAGAATACATTCAGCTCTATATTTGGAATTACACTAATTTCATTGTTATTAGGATTTACTGAGATATAAGGAGTTTTATCTTTTAAGAAAACAGGTGCAGCTACTTGAATTTTTGATTTAGCTAAGCCTACTTTTGCTAAATAAAATTCATAAGGAATAGGAGTAGTACCTGCAACATAAGTTTTAAGAAAATCGCCTACTTCAGGATAAGTGAGTTCTGTGATTTTATCAAAGAGTTCGTTGTCATTAAATGGTTTAGAAACCCCGTATTCATTAGATAATTTTTGCATTAAATCTAGAATTCCTCTTTGACCATTGCTTTTTTCTCTAATGATAATATCGATGCACATACCTATTAAAGCGCCTTTTTGGTATACGTTCAAGTACTGGCTTTTATAAGGTTCTTTTAAAACATTAGCACTCATTTTAGTAAATGACATGGTATCGTTTAAAACATTTGCACCTTCAATTTTGTCGGCTATTCTATTATAAAAATTAGCCTCATCAATCAAACCTTGGTTAATTTGGAAAAGATTAGCAAAATATTCTGTTACTCCTTCATACATCCATAGATGTTCCGACATTTTAGGTGCATTATAATCGAAAAATTGAATTTCTTTAGCGTGAATAGTCAATGGGGTTACAATATGGAAAAATTCATGCGAAACCACGTCCATCATCGATTTTACTAATTCGTCTTTTTCCATTACTTCTGGTAAAACAACTGTAGTTGCTGTAGGATGCTCTAAGGCTCCAAAACCATGTGCATCATCTGGTTTCATACTAGACAGATACAAAAGAACAGAGTATTTTTTAGTAGAATTGATTTTTCCTAAAAAGTGTTTCTGTGCCGTCATCATTTTTTTCATTTCAGGAGTAATGCTTTCGGCTGTATATTTTCCTGTTGGCGAATAAACACAAATTTGAATATCCATACCGTCTACATTAAAAGTAGTGTAGTCAGGCTTGGAATACATAATTGGGTTTTCAACTAATTCAGCATAACGGGACGTGACAAAAAGATCGTTTGTACTGCTGCTGTCTTGGTCAACCATCGAAGTGCTTCCCCATAAATTGCTAGGATGGCTAATGGTTACCTGGTAAGGTGTAGCAAGGAAGTTATCAAAATAACCAACAAAACAATGCGTGTTTATCATGAAATTTTCGCCTGCATTAATGTTAGAACCTGCCGGAGAAAAAACATCATCTTTGCCAAAACCAGTTCCTTTTTCGGTATCAAAGGTGTCATTAACGAGGTAGGTAATTTTACTTAGCGATTTGGCTTTGCTAATAGTCCAGGTATTTTCATCTGTTTTTTTTACAGTCAAAGTATTTCCTTTTTTATCGAAAGCTTTTAGATTTTCAATGTATTTTCCATAGTTGTCCTCAGAATAAGTACCGGGAACCGTTTTAGGAATATGATAACTAATTTCGTTAGCGGTTATTTTTGGTGCATTTACCGTAACTAAAACCTGGTCATTTTTAACTTCATTTAGGTTAATTGTAGCTTGAATAGGCTCGTTTTTAACCGTTTTTGTGTTCATGGTTTTACAACTCCAAAGCAGCGAAGTAAAGGCAAATACATATAATATTTTTTTCATTCGATAGGATTTATATTTGTTTCTTTTATGTTGTTTAAAATAACAGACAAAAAGATATAAAAAAAACACTCATGATTAAGAGTGCTTTTAAAAATTTTAGTCTAATTTATTCTTGATATAATACTTTCCGTCTAAATCGTCATCAAAATCATCAATTTTAAGAGGTTTAGGTTTAGGTTTACTAGCCGTAGCTTTCTTTTTCCACATTTCAAATTTTTCTAGAGGCATCTTTTTTTTCATGATTTCCAGAACTTCTTTTTCAGCCAATCCAAATTCTTTTTTTATAATTTCAAAAGGATTTCTTTCCTCTAAGGCTAACGTAACAAGCTTTTCAGTTTGTTCCCAGCTCAGTTCTTTACGGTTACTCTTTTTCATCACGTGAAAATTAATTCTAAATAGTTTTTTTAAATTAAAAAATGATTTTGTAATAGGTATCAATATTAATAAAAAAAATAATTACTTCACAGCTTCCGTAGTTTTTTTTATTGCTTTTTTTAGACTCTGAATTTGGCTGTCAAAAAACGCTTCTTTTTTGAATAATTCGCGGTTTTATTAATGATTATTAGTCTCTTTTTGAATAAATTATAGTAAATTAATTGTTAAGCTTCGTCTTGATTTTGTAAAAGCAGTTTGTAAATAAAACCAGCAGCAATAGCTCCTAATATTGGTGCAAGCCAAAACAGCCAAATTTGGCTCAATGGTTCACCTCCTGCAAACAAAGCTTGAGATAAAGAACGAGCGGGATTTACCGATGTATTGGTAATAGGAATACTGATTAAGTGTATTAATGTTAGCCCTAAACCAATAGCTACTCCCGCAAATTTTCCGTTAGCAAATTTATCTGTGGCTCCTAAAATAATTAGTAAAAAGAACAAAGTCAATACAAATTCAGCAATGAAGCAGGCTTCTAAAGAATAACCAGTAGGTGAAAATGCTCCGTATCCATTTGAAGCAAAAGCTCCTGCCTTAGTATTATCAATTACAAATTCGGCCTTTCCTGATGCAATAGTGTACAAAGTAGCGGCTGCAGCAATGGCACCAATGCATTGCGAAATGATGTAAGGAATCAACTCTTTAGCTGAAAAGCGTCCGCCAGCCCAAAGTCCAAAAGAAACGGCGGGGTTAAAATGTCCTCCCGAAATATGTCCAACTGCATAAGCCATTGTTAATACCGTTAAACCAAATGCTAGGGCTACGCCTGCAAAACCAATTCCTAAATCGGGGATACCGGCAGCAAAAATAGCACTACCACATCCGCCAAAAACCAACCAATACGTTCCAAAGAATTCTGCAAATAATTTTTTCATAATAAATAATTTATATAATGGTTACTAGTTAAATGTGTATTGATAAGCCCACCAAATGAGAATAATTTGTATTGGAAGGCGTAAAAGTAAAATCCATTTGGGCAAACCAAAGCTTGCTTCTGGATTTTGAAACATAAATACATTAGCAGGAAAAACAACTATTAATAAGGTTATAATACCCCAAGCAGCATAGTGCTTAGTATTTGGGAATAATAAAAAGATGCTTAAAAGTAATTCAGCGGCTCCGCTAAGCTGGTTGAGTAATTTAGGATAGGGTAAATAAGGGGGAATGATTTTAAGATATATTCTTGGGTTTATAAAATGGTTGCATCCAGCTAATAGATACAGTAAGGCCATGATATACAGATGCCAAGGTAAATTCATATCTAGAAATGTTTAATACGAATTTATTGAAAAAAAATAGATAAACTATAATTCTTGTAGGATTATTTTAATTTTATGTAAGTGGTATAGTTTATTTTTTTAATCGAATATTCATTAAAACAATAGCAGTAATAATTAAAAAGATACCGAACCATTGTGCTAAATCTACTTTTTCGGCTAATATAAAATAAGCCATCGTTACCGAAACAGGTAATTCTAAAGCCGAAACAATACTACCTAGTCCGATTCCTGTAAGTGGGAAACCTGTATTGAGTAATAAAGGCGGAAGTATCGTACCAAAGAGCGATAAAACAATACCCCATTTGAGGAAAATTGAAAATTGAAAAGAAGTGGTTTGAGTTATAAATCCGAACAAAATAACAATTAATGTTCCGCCAATGAGCATAAAAAGACTACGTTGTGTAGATGATATTTCGGTAGCAACTTTGTTGGCGCTAAACATGGTAGCGGTAAATGCAGCAGCGGCCAGTATTCCCCAAAAGAAACCTCGCCAGTCAAGACCAATGTTAGTATGTAGTAAATTAGTAGCTAAAACGGTTCCTATTAAAGTAAGAACTACCGATACTATTTTTTGAAGTGATGGATTTTTTTTGTCCAGTATTTTTTCAAGTAAAACCCCCATCCAAACAGTTTGCATTAACAAAATAATACCAATGGAAACAGGAACGTATTTTACAGATAAATAATAAAATACACTGGTAAATCCCATAGAAGTTCCTGCGAGTATGAGTTGTAATTTTTGTTTTTTTGAAACAGTTACAGGATTGGTATTTTTTTTTCTATTTTGAAATAAGTATAGCAATAAGATACCCAAAAGACCTAACGAAAATTGCGATCCACTCACTTCGGCTGTAGTATAACCTTCTTGGTAAGCAAGTTTAACAAATGTAGCCAGCATACCGTAGCTGCTGGCTCCTAATGCTACTAAAACAACTCCTTTTAAAGTTTTATTTTGAATCATGCTGATTTTTTTGAACTTGTAAAAGTAAGCGATAACATGACTTAGATTTAAAAATAGATATAGATAAAACTTATCTAATTATAGGCGGTCTTTTTTTAAAAAGGCAATGTGTTTACAATCAGTATTTCCAGAGCTTAATTTTGTGTAAATTAAAATAAGCCTTGTAAACTTTGGTTTTTGATTCCAATTTTAGTGTAATCAAATTGCATTTTTTCTTTTAGTAAACTGGCATATACCGATCTGAAATCGATTTGGTATTTTAAGTCTCCTTGTGATAAATCAGTAAGATTAGGATTGTTTCCAATTACTTTTCCTTTGTTTTGTCCTCCTATAACAAACATTGGAGCAGCAGTTCCGTGATCGGTTCCATTACCGTTGTCTTTAACTCTTCGTCCAAATTCAGAGAAAACAACTATAGTTACATTTTGGAGTAAATTGGCTTGTTTTAAATCTTGGTAAAAACTATATAATGCGCTATCTAATTCTTTAAATTTATTGTTTTGGATGACCAATTGGTTGTCATGTGTGTCATATCCACTTTGTGAGGTGTAGTACACTTTTGAGTTTAAGTTTCCTTTGATCAATCGGCTAATCCATTCTAGATTTTTGCCTAAGCCGTTTTTAGGGTAACTGATTTCAGTAGTCGATTTAGTCAAGGCTTTTTGAATTTCTTCTGAGCCTTCTAAAACTGAATTGGCTACTTTTCGAACAAAATCCAAAGAGGAATTCTCAGATAAAACACCTGTTTCTTCTTTTATGTTTTTGATTTTAAAACGATCTGGATCTTTTACAGTTATGGAATTAGGAGTTTCTCCTTTTAACGATAAATTATCGATAGAATCGATGTTGATTCCCGCTGTTGGAGTATGGGTAACACATTGTAAATCCAGGTAACGTCCTAGCCAGCCTTCGTTGATGTATTTGTTAGAATCGCTAGCGGTTTGCCAAATTTCTTGACTTCTAAAATGCGAACGATTGGGTTCTGGATAGCCTACATTTTGAATTACAGATAAGTCACCATTTTGTTGCATTTGAGCAAATCCTTTCAATGCGGGATGGAAACCCATTCCTTTGGTTGTAGAAATAACATCATCTTTGGAAAGGGCTATTTTGGGACGCAAATCATAGTATAAAGGGTCTTCAAAAGGAATAAAAGTGTTCAATCCGTCGTTTCCGCCGTTCAATTGAACAAAAACAAGGCATTGTTCTCCTATAATCAGGTTTTTTTGAGAACCATAAGAAAACAAAAAGTTAGGAAGTAACAGGGATCCTCCTGTCAATGTTCCTGTAAGGGATAGAAAATTTCTTCTGTTCATAATCAAATAATTAGAGGAGGTTTTTAAATTAATTGAAATTCAGGTTCTTTGACCATGGCATTAAAAAGTCTTATAACGGCTTGATTGGCATTTTGAGCATGGGAATCAAAATCGTATTTTAAGATGGTTTCAAAATCTTTTTGGGTATCTTCATCCACTTGAAACAACAATCTATCGGATAATTCGCTGATGATTTGTTTGTTTGTTCCTTGGTTCCAGTCTAAATTAAGTGTGGTTTTTCGGGCGGCGGCACGATTGTTATTTCCATTTTCAGACATCATGGTAGCCATTGTTCTTTGATTGAAATTTTCCCTGCCGCTACAATACAAATCGGCTAGGTTGTTGCGTTGTAAATATACTTGCGAGGTTAACCACGATTTTCCACCTTCCCAGCCTTTTACATTGGGTTGGTTAAATAAATCCATGCCTTGATTTTTTAAAAAAGCAACAATGGGTCTGTTGGTTCTGGGATTAATTTGCAGTTCCGTAAGCAGTTGCAAGCTGTATTCTACCGGATTTTTTATTTTAGAACCTGCGGTATTTTTATCAAATTCTTCCGTGAAAATTTTTTCTAATAAGGGCTTGATTTCAAAGTTTTGTTTTCTAAAATAATCACCATAATAAGTTACTAATTCCGCGCTTGGATTGTCATAAATAAACCATTGCAGTATTTTTCGAGTAAATAAGTAAGGGCTGTTTTTTTGTTTAAAAATAATATCTACAATATCATCGGCTTTAAAATGCCCTTTTTTACCTAAATAGACAATTTCTGAATCATCTGAAATTTTATCTCTGTATACACCTCCATTGTCAGCAGGACTAAGGCCTGCTAAGGCTTTTGCACCGTTTTTGATGTCGTCTTCTGTGTAATTGCCAATACCCAACGTAAAAAGTTCCAGGAGCTCTCTACTTAAATTCTCGTTGATTTTTCCTTTTTTATTGTCCACGTTATCGAGATAACGTAGCATGGCATTACTTTTTACAATGGCTTTGGTTAATTCTTTAAAATTACCAAAAGCATGTTCCCGGAGGAGTTGGTTGTGTTCAAAAATCCAATAGTTTACTTTTACTTTTTGATAAGTAGAAACAAAATGATTGTGTAATAACAATGTCATTTTTTCTCTTAATGGATAGTTATCCTGCATCATTTTGTCTATCCACCAAGATTTCATTTCAATAGAAGTATTTCCTTCTTGTCTTTGTAACTCTTTTTGAAGTTCTCTCTTTTTTTCCTGACTTAGGTTTTTGTATTTTTTTCGCTTTTCGCGAAATTCGACGAATGTCTTAGGACTGTCTTTTAGAAAATCAGGAATGCTTTTGTCAAAATTAGTTTTGAATGAAGCGTCTAAGAATTTTGAAATCCCCATTTTTTCTATTGCGGTAGCTTGCTTGTTCGAAAAGCCTAAACGGAGCGACCAAAGTGAATTGCGATTCATAACGAGTAGGTTTTGTGGTTTAGTCCCGAAGCTTCGGGTGGTATTTTAGGTTGTTCTTAATTAAGATATTAATATGTTAAAAAGGTTTAACGTTGGAGCTTGTTAATTTTGTGTTTTAGATTAAATTTTTGTGAGTTCGCCAAATAAAATGCCAATTTCAGCAGCAATAAATGAGCATTGTTTTCTTTTGTATTTGATTATATATCAACGATTTTTAAGGCTAAAATATTACGATTAAGATTATAATTTGTTAACACGCACTTAACGAGTTTGCCGTTTTTCGGGGCTTATTTTGTGGTTTTAATAAATTAATGTAATTCTTATGAAACTTTTAAATCTTACGGCTTGTTTGCTTTCGGTGGCATTTATTAGCTCTTGCGAAAATGACAATAATAAAGACAAATTTGTATTGCCTGCTATTGCTAATACAGGTGTTGCTTTACCATATACCGTTTTAAGCACAGCTAATGGTGTTGAAATTCGTAATGGAGGTTTTGGATCTTCAGCCTGTGCGCATCCAACTCAAGCGGGAGAATTTTATGCCATGACAGATCGTGGTCCTAATGCAGATGCTACAGGAGGCAAATATTTTCCAGTGCCAGATTACACTCCGCGTATTGGTCATTTTAGATTGAACAATGACGGAACTATAGAAAAGCTAGAAGAAATTTTATTTAAAACTCCATCAGGAACTCCTATTAGCGGAAGACCTAATCCAGCAGGCTATGGTTCTACTGGAGAGATTCCTTATGATTTAAATGGAGCTGTATTGGATACAGATGAATACGGACTAGATCCTGAAGGTTTAGTAGCTATGAAAGATGGTACTTTTTGGGTTTCTGATGAGTACGGGCCACATATTGTACATTATAGCAAAACAGGAGTGCAATTAGAGCGCATTAGCCCGGTAGGAATCAATACAGGTTCTCGCAAATTGCCTGCGGTTTTTGCTAAAAGATGGGCTAATCGTGGTATGGAAGGTTTAAGCATTACACCGGACCAGAAAACATTAGTGGGTATTATGCAATCTCGATTGTACAATCCTTCTAAGGCTGGAGCTATAAACAAGACTTTAACTCGTATTGTTACTTTTGATATTGCTACGGGAAATACGAAGCAATATTTATACCGTCAGGAAATTGATGATAATTCTAATTCAGAGATTTGTGCTTTGAGTGCTACTCAATTTTTAGTAGTAGAACGAGATGGTAAGTTTAGTGGAGATGGTTCTGTGATGAAACATATTTACAAAATAGATATTAGCAATGCAACGGATGTTTCAGGTATTGATTTTAATGCCGAAAATGGGTATTTAGTTAATGGAAAAGCCTTAGAGGCTAATACTTGGGAAGAGTTAACGGCAGCCAGTATTAAAGCTGTTTCTAAAACGCTTGCAGTGGATGTGTTTAACTTTTTAGGGAATTATCCACATGATAAATTAGAAGGGATTTGGTTGATTGATTCTAATACTATTGGTATTATTAATGATGACGATTTTGGGGTTTGGAGTGATGCTACGAATAAAATTAAAGCCAAAACTCTTTCTCCAACAAACGGTACAGAAAGAGACGGTAACCGATTGTATATTTTGAAGTTCTAAGAACACCAAAGAAATAAAAAAAGCAGGTATTCTACATTTTAGATTGCCTGCTTTTTTGTTATAGTCTCCGAGTTAAGGTTTAGATTTTATAGCTTTAATTAGTTTTTTGTTTCTTTTATCGGCTCTTGCATTTTGTAAAGAGATGACTGCCCAAATAGCAGCAGGAATCCAACCAATAAGCGTTATTTGTAATAGTAAACAAAGAATTCCAGTTAATATCCTACCTCTTAAAAAGAAAGAAAGAAACGGAAAGAAAATAGCGATTAAGGTCATAGTTTAGTTTTTTTATTTATTTCTCTTTGTATGATTTTTTAATGAAATATTGAATAAGCATTGTTAAAAGCAATATTAGGGTGAATAATAGAGAAAGGCTAATTATTCCTACTAAAGGCATACCGCAATGAATTCCTTTTTTTTGAATTAGATTTCCCGTAATGGAAAGTGAAAGAAGAGTAAACAAAATTTGTCCTGAAAAACTAATCAGGCAAACAGTACCAAATTTTAATTTTATGTCTTCTCCTATGGCTTTTCTCCCGTAAATAATTTGAAAAATTAATGGGGCGATTATTAGGGCTAAAGTTAAAAAACCTTCCATATTTTTATAGTTTCTTTATTTTACAATATAGGTTTCCCATCCGTCATAGTCACCCTCTAATTCTTTTGCTCTTTTTCTTAATTCTAAAGTGATTTTGCTAATTGATTCTGGGTCAACTTTATTATTTCTTGAAATATGTAATTTGAATGGTTTGTCAGGATCGTCAATTTTTTCTTTGAGTTCAATTTTAAAACCATTTTGGGCAATTTGCTTTTCAAATAAGTCTCTGTTTTTTTCATTTGAAAAATAGAGCCAGTGATCTACTTGTCTTGATTTTGTTAAATCATCGCCTCCCTTTTGTAATTGCTCAATTACTTTTTGATTTGACATACTTTCTTGTATTTCTTCATTTGGGTATAGAAAATTAAGATAAGCATCCCAGTTTTTATCCGGTTTTATATTTATATAATATTTATAATTGCTGAATTTGTTTTTATAAAGAGCTGTTAGTTTAGACCTAATTTGAGTTGTATCGCTGATGTAGTAATAATTTAATCTTTCGCATTGATAAGTAAAAGTTCCTGCCAATTCCGTTTTTGTTACTTTGGATATTGTTGTCTCAACTTCATCTGAAACTTCGTAAAGTTTATTGAATTCATCTTTTTCAGGAAAACCATCTTTATTACAATTTGAGAAAGTTACACCTGTAATTAAAATATAAGGTAAATTGGTTTTAGGAGCATCTTTTTTTAAATCCATATTCAATGTTATGGATCCGGCACCGTTTTCATAATTTGCTATATAAGCATCCCAGTTGCTGTCTTCTGTGGTTTGTGTTTCTTGTGATTTAGTGTTGCAACTAAATAAAAGAAAAATAAATCCAAAAGTTATAATGTTCTTCATGTAATTAGCTTTATTAATAATTTTCGAGGGTTTTATAGGTTTAATTTTTTCTGAATTCCATTATGAAATTATATTCTTCTTCAATAGGAATTTCTTTTTTTGAATTTTTTTCAATGTCTTTGCCTTTTTTGGTCCATAGGTATGGAAAAAAATAGAAGACAGTATCACCGTTTAATTTAGAAACTTCGTGTTGCCAGTTTTTCCATCTAAGACCTTTGTAAAAATCTTCTAAATTATTATTGAAGCAAAAGAATAAGAATTCTGAATAATTTAATTCTAATGGTTCAAATTCTAAACTATCAGGTGCTAAATAATAAATTTTTCCTAAATCTTCTCCAAGTCCGCCTCCATTTAAATAGAAAAAACCACCAATTACATCGTCTGCAATAAGTAAATATGGAGGTTTTTGATCCAAAGTAGTATGTGTTTTTCCTAAATTCCAATCAGGTAAATTTCGTTTAAGTTTTTCGTTACCCGAACCGAGAATTCTAATCCAACCATTGTCAACTAAAAGTCCTCCTGTATTATAAATAATTGTTCCCATAGGGGAGCGCGTTGTAACTTGCGTTTTGTACAAAGCCTCCTTTGCTTTTTGGTTGTCAACTGCTAAAATTTCTACTTTGTTTTTTGCCGAATGAATCCAATCTTTGACTAACGGCCATGCAGATTCTTTTTCGTTGATTAATTCATCAATAGTTCTCATTTTATTTTGAGAAAATAAAAATGTAGAAGTTAGAAGTAGAATTAAGAATTTATGAATTTTCATTTAGAAATTATTTTTAATAGTATGGTTTTTTATTTGTATTATCCAAAGTTTGCCCAAATTGAGTGAATTGGAAGAAATTTGCAAATCTCAAATATACTTATTTTTCTTATATATTTTTAAAGAGTTAAGGGTATGGTTTAGTTGGAAGTTTTTTTTTCTAGCCCTGATGGAAGCGGCATCCTTATGGTTTTTTCTTTAAAAACCATAAGATATAGCGGACAGCAGGCATAGCTCCTGAAAATAATTTGGCTTTGAAGACCTTTATAAAATATAAATAATTATTTTTGCAACCTCTTAAAATTAAAATTATTACTGGATATATTATGGTAAAAGATTTATTCGAAAGGATTCAAAGCAATAAAGGACCGTTAGGGAAATGGGCTTCGCAAGCAGAAGGATATTTTGTGTTTCCAAAGTTGGAAGGAGAATTAGGCCCAAGAATGAAGTTTGGTGGAAAAGATATTTTGAACTGGAGTTTGAATGACTATCTAGGTTTAGCGAATCATCCTGAAGTGCGTCAAGCCGATACAGATGCAGCTATTCAGTTTGGTGCAGCTTACCCAATGGGTGCTCGTATGATGAGTGGTCATACAACGTATCATGAGCAATTAGAGAAAGAATTGGCTGAGTTTGTAATGAAAGAATCAGCTTATTTGTTGAATTTTGGATACCAAGGAATGGTCTCTATTATCGATGCTTTGGTGACTAAGAATGATATTATTGTGTACGATGTAGATTCGCATGCTTGTATAATTGATGGTGTTCGTTTACACATGGGTAAGCGTTTTACTTACAAACACAATGATTTAGACAGCATGGAGAAAAACCTGCAACGTGCTACTAAAATGGCTAAAGAAACAGGAGGAGGAATCCTTTTTATTACTGAAGGTGTTTTTGGAATGCGTGGGCAACAAGGAAAATTGAAAGAAATTGTAGCTATGAAAGAAAAATACAATTTCCGTCTTTTAGTTGATGATGCGCACGGTTTTGGTACTCTTGGAAAAACAGGAGCTGGAGCAGGCGAGGAGCAAGGTTGTCAGGATGGAATTGATGTTTATTTTTCAACTTTTGCCAAATCAATGGCTAATATTGGAGCTTTCGTAGCAGCTGATAAAGATGTTATTGATTATTTAAAATACAATTTACGTTCTCAAATGTTTGCTAAGGCATTGCCAATGATTCAAACATTAGGTTCCTTGAAACGTTTAGAGTTATTGCGTCAGTCTTCTGAGATTAAAGATAAACTTTGGGAAAACGTAAATGCGTTGCAAAACGGATTGAAAGAAAAAGGATTTAATATTGGTGATACTAATACTTGTATTACTCCGGTATATCTTGAAGGAAGTATTCCTGAGGCAATGGTAATGGTAAATGATTTGAGAGAGAACTACGGAATTTTCCTTTCTATTGTGGTTTATCCAGTAATTCCAAAAGGGATTATCTTATTGAGAATGATTCCTACGGCATCTCATACTTTAGCTGATATTGAAGAAACCTTAACTGCTTTTGAAGCTATCCGTGAGAAATTAGTAAACGGAACATACAAGTCTATCGCTGAGAAAACAACAGTTGATATGGAAGCGCAAGCTTAATACAATTAAATTTTAGATTCCTCTTTATGGGAATTATATAACAAAAACCATTCATTCTATGAATGGTTTTTTTGTTTTAAAAATACCTTTACATAATATAAATCTTAAATTTTATAATTATGAGAACAGTATACATATTTAGTGGTATCGTTTTATTTAGTATTCTTACTTCATGTATGGATAAAAACAAAAAAGAAGTTGTGATTCCAGAAATTGAAGTAAATGCTCCAATGGAAACGCTTCATAAAGAATGTTACCAAGCTGTGCTTGAAAAAGATACCATCACATTGTCTGTAGATGTAAATAGTGTCAATGAATTTAAAGGATCATTAAATTATTCTTATTATGAGAAAGATAAAAGTTTTGGTACACTTTTAGGAAATGTAAAAGGGGATACCATTTTTGCCGATTATAAATTCCAATCAGAAGGAACTACTTCCATTCGAGAATTGGCTTATTTGAAAAAAGATGCTAATACTTATGTTGAAGGTTATGGAGAAATGATAGAAACTAATGGTAAATTGTCTTTTAAAGATAAAAGCAAAATTAAATTTGATGGAAATATAATTCTTAAAAAGATAGACTGCAAGCCCTAAATTTTCCAAGAAATTGGATGTAATAAACCCCATTTTGTATTACAAAATGGGGTTTTGTGTGGTATTAAAGGTTCTTTTTGAATGTTTTTCTACGGCAATGTACTTTTGGGTCAAAATGTTTCCATAGGTTGTGAATGGCTACGTTATCAGCTAATTCAGGTGTCCTAAAGCAGTTTTCAATTCCTTTTTCTTTAAAAGTATCGTAATATTCATTAAATATAATGGCTGTTACGGCCTTGTTTTGGTATTCAGGATGCACGCCAATTAAATAGAAAAGCATGTCTTTGCTTTGTTTTTTTGCTTTAAGCAGATGAAACAATCCAAAAGGGAATAGCTTTCCATTGGCTTTTTGTAAAGCTCTGGAGAAAGAGGGCATTACAATGCTAAATGCTACAATGTTATCATCTTTATCTTTTACAAACTTGATGTATTCTGGGTTGATGAAACTGATGTATTTTTTCTTAAAGTATTCTTTTTGTACATCAGAAATGGCTACAAATGAAGATAGATTGGCATAAGAAGTATTGAATAAATCAAACATTTTATCTACATAAGGCATTACTTCTTTAGTAGATTTAAAGTTGATAGGTTCTAGTTGGTATCTTTTCTTAACGAGTATATTTGCTTTTTGGAAAAATTCTGGTTTTACATTTGAAAACGGAAATTTACTTTCTATATATTCTTTTTCTACCACATAACCCAGTTGTTCCAAATGAGTAGCGTAGTAAGGGTGGTTGTACCAAGTAATCATAGTGCCCAGTTGGTCAAAACCTTCAGTTAGAACTCCTACTTTGTCTAGGTTTGAAAATCCCATTGGGCCTTCAACATATTCTAAATTGTTTTTTCTTCCTAGTTCATATACTTTTTCTAGTAAAGCTTCGGTTACATTGATGTCGTTAATCATGTCAAACCAACCAAAACGTACTTTTTTCTTTTGTTGTCCGTTTACTTCGGCCCAGTTGATGATAGCGGCAATTCGACCAACGATTTTATCATTTTTATAAGCCAAATAAAAATAAGCTTCTGCGTTTTCAAAAGCTGGATTTTTTGTTTTATCAAATGTTTCTAATTCGTCGGCAATTAAGGGCGGCACCCAGAATTCGTTGTTTTTATATAGTGAAAAAGGAAATTTAATGTATTCGGTTAGTTCTTTTTTAGTTTTAACTTCTTTTACTGTAATCATTGTTTCGTTTCTTTATTCAATTGCGTCTTTTCGTTTTTGATCTCTTTTTGCTGCTTTACGTACCGATCTAGGTTGTGACGGAGCATCGTCTAAGTTGATTCTTACTTCTTTGTATTTGGCATCATATCGCCAAGAAAAACCAACTCCTCCGTAGAAAATGCTAGGTGTGTCTTTTAAATTATGACTTATAGATGCATCTATTTGCATGTTTTTGTTAATTAAAAAAGCGGCACCTCCGCGCACAATAGCATCGCTGTAAAAATCGCTTTTATAGCCTTGGTTTTCTACAAAACCTGACCATTTTCGACTGATGCCTTTGGTTAAGGTAATGATGTAGCCGTAACTAGGGTAGTCGGTCGCAATGAAATCTCCAATGATGTTGGTGACAAATACCCAGGAGCCATCGCCTAAATGGTTTTGAGTAATCAACATCACTTTTGGTGAAATCATAGCGTCATTAGTAAAAGCATAGGGATTGTTTTTCATGGTAAAATTTGCTCCGGCAAAAACAGAAACAGCGGGAATTAATTGGTGCCAGTTAAATGCATGATTGGCCTTCCAGCTGTAAATATTTATTTTTTTTTCGTAATTTTTATACGGATCGTAGATGAGGTATTTTGCACCTAAAACAGTTTGTTTTAAATCCGCTTTTTTATACTGGTTAAAAGTGCTTGCAAAATCTTCATTTTGGTATTGGATATTAGCAATTAATTCTAGTTTTTCCATAAGAAAACCATAACGCAAATCGAGATCTATTCCATATCCATTTGCATTGTAATTCAGTAAGCGGTGGCTTTCTTGGATGCCGTAAATCCCTGTTTCAACTTGAATTACGGATTTTCCAACAGAATAGGCTGACATAGACTCTCCTGGTCTGTTGGAATTGATTTCATCGGTATGTTGCCCGAAGGTGAAATTGGCTAAAAGACAAGTAGCTAAGACTAATAAAATTTTAAATTGAGACATGATGTTTAGGATTTTACGAGTAATAAGCTTTCCAAATGTACTATATTTTATTATTTATTTAAGAATGATAATCGAATTTTGAGCGTAGTATTTGTTAAATTTGCTAAAAAAACATTTGATTATGCAAGTTGCGTCTTTTACAGGATTTATTCGAACATTATTTATCATTATATCTTTCTATTATATTTTTAGATTTTTGGCAAAATTGTTTTTGCCTGTTGTAATCAAAAAAGTTGTAGAAAAAGCTAGTGAAAATATGCAGCAACAACAACAGCGTCAGTATCAGGATTCATGGCAAAGAAATACAGAAGGCGAAACAATTATTTATAATACAGATAACGTAAAGAAATCTCGAGAAACCAAAAAAGTAGGAGATTATGTAGATTACGAAGAAATAGATTAAATTTGTCCCAATAGTAATCTAAATTTTAATAAAATTCTCGACAATTGAAAGTATTAAATAAGTTCTATCCTCACGCTATTGCCATTCTTGGCTTTGTTATAGTTTCACTCATTTATTTTTATCCTGTACTGCAAGGTAAACAAATTTTTCAATCGGATATTGCTCAATATACCGGTATGGCTAAGGAGCAAAATGATTTCCGTGCCAGCCAACACATCGAACCTTATTGGACAAATTCTGCTTTTGGAGGAATGCCAACCTATCAATTAGGGGCAAAATATCCTTATGATTTTGTTGGAACTGTTGATCACATGTTACGTTTTCTACCGCGTCCTGCCGATTATTTATTTCTATACTTTTTAGGGTTTTATGGATTGTTATTGGTTTTAAAAATTGATCCCTTAAAAGCTTTTTTTGGCGCTGTAGCCTTTGGTTTTTCTACCTATCTCATAATAATTTTGGGTGTTGGACACAATGCTAAAGCGCATGCTATTGCTTATATGCCACTAGTAATTGCTGGATTTTTATTGGTTTACAAGAAAAAATATATAGCAGGAGGACTATTAACTATGGTAGCCACTGCATTAGAAATTAATGCGAATCACTTCCAGATGACGTATTATTTACTGATATTCTTGTTGATTCTTTCTGCTTATTTCGCATTTAATTTTATAAAAGAGAAAGAATATAAACCTTTATTGACTTCTATTGGGGTTCTAGCTGTTGCTGGGATTTTGGCTATTGGGGTTAATGCTACTAATTTGATGGCTACTGCTGAATATGCTAATTTTAGTACTCGCGGAAAAAGCGAATTGACGTTTAATCCAGATGGTTCTAAAAGTACAAATACGAATGCCATGACCCGTGATTATATTACCGAGTACAGTTATGGTATTACCGAAAGTTTCAATTTGATTGTGCCAAGACTTTTTGGAGGTTCTAATCATGAGACTTTAGGAACGGATAGTAGTATGTATGATTTTATGATTAGCCAAGGTGTTCCTGCAGGTCAAGCAGCTGATTTTGTTACTGGAATGCCAACTTATTGGGGAGATCAGCCAATTGTAGCGGCTCCTGCTTACATTGGAGTTGTGGTGTTCTTTTTTGGAATATTAGCTTTAATCATAGACGAAAGAAAAATAAAATATGTATTCCTTTCAGGAGCTGTTGTCACTTTATTACTCTCTTGGGGTAAAAATTTCCCAGCTTTAACGGATTTCTTTATTGATTATGTGCCAATGTACAATAAGTTTAGAGCCGTATCATCTATTCAAGTAGTGTTAGAGTTGTGTTTTCCAGTTTTAGCAGTAATGGGACTGCAATCTTTTTTTAAAGCAAATAAGGACAAACAATGGGAAGGATTATGGCAAACAGCAGCTATTGGCTTAGGAACCATCGTTATTTTGTTTTTATGCAAAAGCATGTTTAGTTTTTCAGGTGCTAGCGATGGTTATTTTACCCAAAGCTATGGACCAAGTTTTGTAGATGCCCTTAAAAGCGATAGAAAAACTTTGTACAGTGCCGATTTGTTGCGTTCAGGATTCTTTATGGTTCTAACATCGGGTATTTTATGGCTTGTAATTAAAAACAGAATGGCGCAAAATACTGCCATTATTTTGTTAGGATTGTTCATGATTTCCGATTTGTTTTTTGTAGATAAAAAATATGTTTCGGCTAAAGATTTTGTGAGTAGTAGAGAAGTAAATGTTCCATTTCAAGAAACACCTTCTGATGCTCAAATATTACGTGATACTACCCATTACCGTGTTTTTGAAGTGAATGGTAATTTTTCTAGTGCAAGAACTTCTTATTTTCATAAATCAATTGGAGGTTATCATGCTGCAAAACCACGCAGAATGCAACAGCTTTTTGATTATCAGATTGCTAAAAACAATCTGGAAATTTTAAATATGCTGAATGTCAAATACGTTATTCAAACGGATAAAGATGGAAAAGAGTTTCCAACTGTAAATCCTGATGCCAACGGAAATGCTTGGTTTGTTCATAACATAAAATTTGTGAACAAGGCCAATGATGAAATGAAAGCTTTGGATCATATTGATACTAAAAAAGTAGCTGTATTTAACATGCAATTGTACAGGGATAAATTTAAAAATGCGCGTTTGAAGCGTAATTTAGATACTTCAGGAAAAATACATTTGCGAGTGTATAAGCCTAATTACATTAAATATTTTTCAGAAAGTAAGAATGAAGGTTTAGCTGTTTTTTCTGAAATTTATTATCCAAACGGATGGAATGCTTATGTGGATGGTGTAAAAACAGATCATTTTCCGGTAGATTATGTTTTAAGAGCGATGATGATTCCTAAAGGTGTTCATACTATTGAATTTAAATTTGAACCAGAAGTAATTAAAACAGGTAGCATAATCACACTTATTAGTGGTGTAGGAATGTTGTTGTTATTAATTGGTGGGGTGTATTATGAGCGAAAAAAGAAATCGACTTTAAATATTTAATATTGTACTAAGAATTTTGAAGTTGTGTTTTTTTAGTTTTTAATCAAATCGAACCATAAAATTGGAACCAAAAAAAATCCTTATCATAACGTATTATTGGCCACCAGCTGGAGGGCCAGGAGTGCAACGTTGGTTAAAATTTGTGAAATATTTACCTGATTTTGGTATTCAACCAGTAGTTTATATTCCTGAGAATCCTACTTATCCTATTGTGGACGAAAATTTGATGAATGAGGTTTCGGATAAGGCAGTTATTTTAAAACAAAAGATTTTTGAGCCTTATCAATTGGCTTCTTTTTTGTCGAAAAATAAAACCAAGAAAATGAATTCGGGGATTATTCCTAACCAAAAGAAACAATCGTTTTTAGATAAAGTGTTGCTTTGGATTAGAGGAAATTTGTTTATTCCAGATGCTCGTTTTTTTTGGGTGAGACCATCGGTTGAATATTTAGAAAAATATATTCTGGAAAACAATATTGATATTATTGTTACTTCTGGGCCACCTCATAGTTTACACTTGATTGGGCTGGAATTAAAAAATAAATTAAATCTAAAATGGGTTGCCGATTTTAGAGATCCGTGGACAACAATTGGTTATCATAAATCTTTGCGTTTGTCTCATTTTGCAGCTCAAAAACATAAAAAATTAGAATCGCAGGTGTTAAATACTGCCGATACTATTATTGTTACCAGTAAAACTACTAAGACCGAGTTTGAGTTACTTACCACAAAGTCTATTGCTGTTATTACCAATGGATTTGATGTAGAAAAGGTAGCACAACAAACATTGGATACCAAATTTACTTTGGCACATATTGGTTCTTTTCTTTCGGCTAGAAACCCTAAATTATTATGGGAGTCCTTAGCGGAATTACTTGCTGAAATCCCTGATTTTAAAAATCATTTAGAGCTAAAATTGATTGGAGCGGTAAGTCAAGAAGTGTTAGATACAATTGCTGTTTTTGGATTGGAAAGTTATGTGAATAGTTTGGGTTATGTTTCTCATGAAGAAGCCATTGTGCATCAAAGGAAATCGCAGGTTTTGTTGCTTATCGAAATAAATTCTGAAGAAACAAAGAGTATTATTCCTGGAAAATTATTTGAATATATGGTTTCTAATCGCCCAATTATTGGGATTGGTCCTAAGGGTTCTGATTTTGAAGAAATTATTACGAATACAAATACGGGAGTATTTTTTGATTATTCTGAAAAAGAGAAGCTAAAAAGAGTAATTTTGGACTATTATAATCAGTACCTAGAAGGAAAATTACAATCGCATGGTATTGGTTTACAAAAATATTCTAGAAAACATTTGACCCAAGAGCTCGCTTCTTTACTTTTTAAATCCTAGATAATATGGGGCTTGTATTAAATCAGTCTTTAAAAAATACTATTGTTACTTATATTGGTTTTGCAATTGGAGGTATTAATACTATTTATTTTTATCCTTATTTTTTAGGAAGTACTTATTACGCTTTAACAACCTATATTCTATCGGCGGCGGCTATTATTATGCCCTTACTTGCTTTTGGGGTACAGAATACCTTAGTAAAATTCTTTTCGCAGTGTAGAAATGAAAAAGAAGAATCCGAGTTTTTATCGTTTGCTGTATTGTTTCCATTGGTGCTTTCCATTCCTTTACTGTTGATTTTTTTATGTTTTTACGGAGATATTTCGGATTATTTATCTAAGGTAAATCCTATTGTTAAGGATTTTTTATGGTTCATACCATTTATTGGAATTTGTATGGCTTATTTTGAAATATTTTATGCTTGGGCAAGAGTTCATATGCATTCGGTATTTGGAAATTTTATCAAAGAAGTAGGTCTGCGTTTGTTTTCTTTAATTGCTTTGGTTGGTGTATATTATAAATATATTAGTCCACTTCAATTTATTTATGTCACAGCAGTTACCTACTTTTTAGCTTGTTTAGTAACTATGTTTTATGCTTTTTATTTAAAAAAACCTCGTTTTCAGCTAGTTATTCCTCATAATGTAAGAGAAATTTCAGTATACACTTTTTATATTATTTTATCAGGAGGAGTAGCTACTTTATTATTAGATATAGACAAGATAATGTTGAATCAATACATTAAAATTGAGAACATTGCTTATTATTCGGTTGCCACTTATATTGCTTTAGTGATCTCGGTCCCTAGTAAGGCCATGTATCAAATTACCTATCCCATTACAGCTAAATTGATGCACGAGGAAAAACATGATGAAATGAATGAGTTGTATAAAAAGACTTCCATTAATTTACAAGTTGTAGGTGGTTATGTGATGCTGTGTATTTTTGTTAATATTAACAAGCTATATGAGATGATCCCTGAGGAATACAGTGGTGGAGTAGTCGTTGTTTTTTTGACAGGTTTGTCTAAATACTTTGAATTGATTTTAGGAAATAATACTGCTATTATTTTTAATACTAAATACTATAGAGCAGTATTGTTTTTAGGAGTTGTGGTTGTGTTGTTAACTGTAGGTTTGAATATGATTTTTATTCCTCTTTATGGTATTCTGGGGTCAGCAATTGCCATATTATTATCGGTTAGCTTATATAGTTTAGCCAAATTGATTTTTGTCCAAAGGAGGTTGCATCTTTATCCTTTTACAAAGCAAACAATCTATTCTATGGGACTCACATTATTCTTATTTTTAGTTTTTTTCTTTTGGGATCTTCCTATGAATGGTATTCTGGCAATTGGAATTAAATCGATTATAGTGAGTATCGCTTATGTATATTTAAATTATAAACTTGAAATATCAATCCAAATTAACGAGGTTATTGATGGAATATTAAAAAGATTTAAACTTGTAAGATAATTATTTTGTTTTAGTAAATGTTAATCACTAAAAGTGGGTATTGAAAATTTTGTTTTCTGGTATTAAATTTGTGGTAGTTTTTGTTTTGAAAACTGAGTAAAAAACCCAAATTAATTCTTTCAAGATTATGGAAAACGATCCCCTTATTTTAAAAGAAAACTCTAAGAAGTTGTCTGCTGTTTTAGCCCAAAAAGTAAAGAAAGGTTTTGTGGTAGAAGAGGTAAATGAAAAATTACCTTTTGTGGTTTTGTCTAAAAAGAAAACAAAAATAAATCACCGTTTGAATTTTTGGATTTCCTGCGCTACTTTCGGTTTGTGGTCCATTCCATGGATGTATCAATGTATAGACGCTAAAAAGGAAAAGAAAATTATAATAGCTATCGATGAAGATGGAAATCCGTTTGAAGAAAAATGTTATAATTAGATAGGTTAAAAACAAAAAGAGGCTGTCCGAGAAGGCAGCCTCTTTTTGTTTTATAACTTTTCTTTTAGATACTTAGCTGTTATTGATTTTTTGCTTTTTATAATTTCTTCGGGAGTTCCTACGGCTAACAATTGTCCGCCGTTTTCACCACCTTCTGGTCCTAAATCTATAATCCAGTCGGCACATTTTATCAGGTCCAGATTGTGTTCAATAACAAGTAAAGAATGTCCTTTTTCTATCAAAGCATCAAAAGAGGCTAATAATTTTTTAATATCATGAAAATGCAAACCTGTTGTGGGTTCGTCAAAAACAAATAAAGCTTTTTCTTTGGTAGCTCCTTTTACAAGGAAAGAAGCTAGTTTTATACGTTGCGCTTCACCACCAGAAAGAGTTGATGAAGATTGTCCTAATTGTACGTAACCTAAACCAACATCCTGCAAAGGTTTTAATTTTTGAGTAATCTTAGTTTGTTTGTTGGTTTCAAAAAAATGTACAGCATCATCGATAGTCATCGTTAGAATATCATTGATGTTTTTGCTTTCAAAAGCTACTTCCAATACTTCTTTTTTAAAGCGCTTTCCATTACAGGTTTCACAAGGCAATTGCACATCGGCCATAAAAACCATTTCTACATTGATGGTTCCTTCGCCACTACAAGTTTCGCAACGTCCACCATCCACATTAAAAGAAAAATGTTTGGGTAGATAGCCTCTTATTTTAGATAGTTTTTCTTTAGCAAATAAATCTCTAATGTCATCGTATGCTTTAATGTAAGTCACCGGATTAGAACGCGAACTTCTTCCTATTGGGTTTTGATCTACGTATTCAATATGTTTTATTTGCGAAAAAGAACCTGATAATTCGCTAAACTGACCTGCTTTTTCTCCTGCATTATCCAGTTTTTTTTGCATAGCTGGAAACAAGATTTTCTTAATTAGCGTACTTTTTCCACTTCCCGAAACTCCAGTAATTACTGTAAGCACATCTAGTGGAAAAGTAACATCAATATTTTGAAGGTTGTTCTCTCGAGCTCCTTTTATTTCGATAAAGTTTTTAAATGGACGACGCTTTTTAGGAACCTCAATTTCCAAATCACCATTCAAATATTTTGCAGTTAAAGATGTCGATTTAAGTATTTCGTCAAAATTACCTTGAGCGACTAATGCTCCACCAAAAGTTCCTGCTTCTGGACCAATATCGATAATCATATCGGCAGCCTTCATGATATCTTCATCGTGTTCTACTACAATAACTGTATTTCCTAAATCACGAAGTGACAACAATACTTTTATCAAACGTTCACTGTCTTTTGGGTGTAGACCAATGCTTGGTTCGTCTAAAATATACATCGAACCCACCAAACTGCTTCCCAAGGAAGTGGCTAGGTTGATGCGTTGCGATTCACCACCAGAAAGTGTAGCCGAATTTCGATTCAAAGTCAAATAATCCAAACCAACTTCCGTTAAAAAAGACAATCGGTTATTGATTTCGACCAATAATCTTTTGGCTATTTGTTTTTCATATGTGTCAAGTTCAATGCTTTTAAAGAAATCAACCAGATGTCTAATTGGCAAATCGACTAAATCCGAAACGGTTTTTCCGTTTATTTTTATGTAGGAAGCTTCAGGACGCAAACGCTTTCCTTTGCAACTTTGGCATTTGGTTTTTCCTCTGTAACGCGATAACATCACGCGATTTTGGATTTTATAATTTTTATCTTCTAGTTCTTTAAAAAAATCATTCAGTCCTTGAAAATAAGAGTTTCCAGTCCAGATTAACTCTTTTTGGGCTTCGGTTAGCTCAAAATAAGGCTTGTGAATTGGGAAATCAAATTTGTAAGCACTATTCACTAATTGGTCACGATACCAACTCATACTTTCTCCGCGCCAAGGAAAAATGGCATTTTCATAAATTGATAAACTTGTATTTGGAATAACCAATTCAGCGTCAATACCAATAATATTGCCATAACCTTCACAAACTGGACAAGCGCCGTATGGATTGTTGAAGCTGAATAAATGAAGATTGGGTTCTAAGAATGTAATACCGTCCAATTCGAAATTATTCGAATAATCAAATCGTTTTTCGGTATTCAATTCTTGTAAGTAACAAATTCCTTTGCCTTCATAAAAAGCAGTCTGTACCGCATCGGCAAGTCGGTTGTAAAATTCCTCTTCGTCTTTAACTACAATTCGGTCTACAATTAAAGTAACGTCTTTGTTGTCTAGTGAATGTTGGTCAATTTCATCTAAGCGAAGAGTTTCGTTATTGACTAATATTCTAGAAAATCCCTGTTGAAGTAATACTTTTAATTTGTCTTCTAATTTTCTTCCTTCTTCTAAATGAATAGGTGCAAGCAATAACCACTTGCTATTGATTTCCAGATTTTTTACATCATTGATAACATCTGAAACGGTGTTTTTTTTGACTTCACGTCCCGAAATAGGAGAATAGGTTCTTCCAATACGAGCATACAATAATTTCATGTAATCGTAAATCTCAGTCGAAGTTCCTACCGTAGAACGTGCATTAGTAGTGTTTACTTTTTGCTCAATAGCTATGGCAGGAGCAATTCCTTTGATGTATTCTACTTTTGGTTTGTCTAATCGTCCTAAAAATTGTCTGGCATAAGAAGATAAACTTTCTACATAACGGCGTTGCCCTTCGGCATACAAAGTGTCAAAAGCTAAGCTAGATTTTCCAGAGCCCGAAAGTCCTGTAATAACTACTAATTTATTGCGAGGAATTACAACATCTAGATTTTTTAAATTGTGTACCTGAGCCCCTTTTATTATTATATTTTTCTTAGGATCTATTTTCGAAAAGTCAAGTTGCATAAAAAATATTGGATTTTTACAAAAGTAATCATTTTCTAGCTGAGAATTGAGCTAGGCTAAATCATAAATATACAGGATTTCTTGTTTTTAATTTGAGAATAAATAATGTGGAGGCTTGAGGCTAAATGCTTTAATTTTAATAAATATTTGTATTTGTGTAATTTTTGTGGTTTTTATTTGTTGTGCAAGACAATAATTTGTTAAATTTGGAAAATCATTCATCTTTAAAAATAAAAGCGCCTATAGTATAAAACTACTTTTTAGAAAAAAATACCCCATTTAACCCATACTAAAAAGTATTACTATGATAGCTAATATTCAAATCACTGACGCTTTGTTGGTAAAGGATTATGTAGCAGGTAACGAAGAGGCCTTAGCTACTTTAATCAAAAGACATGAATCTAAAATTTACGGTTTTATATATTCAAAAGTATCCGATAGAGACGTTGCTAACGATATTTTTCAAGACACTTTTATAAAAGTAATCAAAACCTTAAAATCCAATTCTTATAACGAAGAAGGAAAATTTCTTCCTTGGGTAATGCGTATTTCGCATAATCTAGTGATTGATTATTTTAGAAAAAACAAAAAAATGCCGTTGTATCGTGAAACAGAAGAATTCTCTGTTTTTTCAATCATGACAGATGATTCTTTAACGATAGAAAATCAGTTGATAGCCAATCAAGTAGAATTAGATATCCAAAAATTAATTGAAGAACTTCCAGAGGATCAAAAAGAAGTACTGGTGATGCGCATGTATAAAGACATGAGTTTCAAAGAAATCTCCGAAATCACTGGAGTGAGTATCAATACTTCATTAGGAAGAATGCGTTATGCATTAATGAATTTGAGAAAAGTAATTGACAAACATCAAATTATTTTGACCAATTAAACAATATTTAAATACTTGCCGCGTTGTATTTTAACTAATCCATTAAAAGAACAGCATGGCAAAAATTTACTCTAAAAAAAATCTAGTTGATACACAGATGAAACCCAAAAAAGAAGTTATTTCTTTTCTATTAAATTATTCCAAAGCACTCCATATGATTAAGGTGGCGGATAATAGTTTTGAAATTATAGCAAACTAATAAAGTTAGTAATAGTTGTTTTGGTAAATCTCACTAATCTCTTTTGAGTTAGTGAGATTTATTTTTTATAGCCATCTAGGTTTGTTTTTCTTCCAATAGTTCGGGTAATAATATCTTTCTCTAAATCTAATCCACGAGCAGGCGAGTATTCTCTGCCGTACCAAATAATTTGCAAATGCAAATCGTTCCATAATTCCTCAGGAAACAAACGTTTGGCATCTTTTTCCGTTTGCACCACATTTTTCCCATTAGTCAAATTCCAACGGTACATCAAGCGATGAATGTGCGTGTCCACAGGAAATGCGGGAACTCCAAAAGCTTGTGACATCACCACGCTGGCAGTTTTATGGCCCACAGCAGGTAATTCTTCTAAGGCTTCAAAACTCTGAGGGACTTCTCCGTTGTGTTTTTCGATTAGTATTTGCGACAAACCATGAATTCCTTTCGATTTCATTGGCGATAAACCACACGGACGAATAATTTCTTTTATTTCTTCCACCGACATTTTAACCATATCATACGGATTATCCGCTTTGGCAAAAAGCAAAGGCGTAATTTGGTTCACACGCACATCCGTACATTGTGCCGAAAGTAAAACAGCAATCAATAAAGTATACGGATCTTTATGATCTAATGGAATAGGAATAGTAGGATAGAGCTTTTTTAACGTATTTATAACAAATGTTACCCGTTCTTGTTTGGTCATTATTGTAAATTTATATCTTGTAAAAATAATATAAAAAATACCAATTAAGAAAAACAAGTCTTAGTGAACTTTGCGAAAGCCTTGCAAACTTTGCGTTTAAACAAAAATAATTATGACAACATTAAAAAAAGGCGATAAAGCACCCGATTTTTTCGGTGTAGACCAAGACGGAAAAGCCCATCAATTAGCAGATTATAAAGGTAAGAAACTGGTAGTTTTCTTTTATCCAAAAGCGAGTACGCCAGGTTGCACAGCCGAAGCCTGCGATTTAAGAGATAATTTCGAGCGTTTTCAGGCTAATAATTATGCGCTTTTAGGAGTAAGTGCCGATTCGGCAAAAGCACAAGCCAAATTCAAAGATAAATATGACTTTCCTTTTCCATTATTGGCAGATGAAGAGAAAGAAGTTATTCAAGCATTTGGCGTTTGGGGACCTAAAAAGTTCATGGGACGTGAATACGACGGCATTCATAGAACGACTTTTATAATTGACGAAAACGGAATCATTGATGAGGTCATTGAAAATGTCAAAACCAAAGAGCATGCCGCTCAGATTTTAAAATAAACTAAAAACGCCAAGAAAAAATATTTTTTCTTGGCGTTATTAATTTTTAATGGGTATTCGAAACGATTTGCGCATCAGCGGCGTGTTGAATTAAGAAAAAATACGTTCTGTTTTGTCATTCCGAAGAATGAGGACACGAGCGATAGCGAACTGGCAAAGCAATCTCATCAAGTAGCTCTACAAAGTGTTTCTATTTGCTCATTGTTGTGGGCACGGAAAACATTTCTGCGCTAACTTTGTGCTGATATTTCTAAACAGTCAGGGGTTTATATAAGGAAGTATTTGATTGAAATAAATATTACTGTTTGATTTTATTTTCTAGAAAAGTTATTATTTGTTCAAGCTTTTCACTTCCTACTTCTTTTTCAGACAATATAAAACGGATTCCAATATTAGTATCAAGAAATATCGTTTCATTTATTTTTTTTAAACTGGAAAAAGCATTCCATTTTAATGTAGAATCTTGTTTGTAATTTTTGTAACGAAAATAATCTTCTTGAAATTCCCATATTTCATTATCAACTGCTTGTAAACATTCCTCAGCTTCAGTATTTATTATGTCAAAATAGTTTTTTTTATTTTTTATGTAATAATCATTAGCCCTGTAGCAAAATATAAGGGAAAGAATGCCCATACCAATAAAAATGACTCCAATATTATTTTGACCAATTAGTATTAAAATTCCAAGTATAATAAGTATAATTCCTAAAATTAGATTTTCTCTTCTTTTTTTTAAATTTTTACTCCAAGCTAAATCAAAATTTAATTTATTTTGTTCTTCATGAATATTTTTGTCAAAGGGAATTTCAAATTTCATTTACTTTATTTTTAAAAAAGCGTTTTCTATATTTTTATTCCAAATATATATAACTTTTTAATATTCTGAGTTTTTTCTGATATTTAAATAAACTAGAAACGCCACAAATAAAAAATACTTGTGGCGTTTTGTATAAAATGGATAGTTTTTTATTCTACTAATTCCTTTTCGGGATCATAACCAAAAAGGCGTTTTTCTTTAATAATTTCTGAAACTCCAGTAGGAAGCATTGGCTCCCATCCTGGGGCTCCTTGGTTGATCATTTTTAGGACTTCTCTAGAGAAAACTTTTAGGTTTTCAGGGTTGTAGTCTTCTACATCAATTACTTTTCCGTTGAATTTGAAGAACTTGTACAATTCTTTCATTCTAGGATGTACTTTTAGGTTTTCAGAAGTGGTAATTTCTCCGTTTTCGTCTAACATTGGGTATAATAATACTTTCATGTCTCTAAAGAATAATTTACCAAAAGCTTCTAAGATTCCACCACTTAAATGGCGGTAGTATTTCTCGTCAAATATATCGACTAAGTTGTTGACACCCATGGCAAGTCCCATTCGGGCTTTGGTATAATTAGCAAAATATTCTACTACTTTATAGTATTCTTGGAAATTAGAAATCATTACCGTTTGTCCCAAAGAGCAAAGCAATTCGGCACGATCCATAAAATCTCTTTCGTCAATTTCACCATCTGAACGCAGGTTAGACAAGGTGATTTCGAAAATAACCAAGGTGTTTTCCTTGTCCACTTTGTTTTCTTCAATAAACATACGCATCGATTTCTCGTACATGTCCATGTTTACCTTAGTAACCGGGCGGAAACTTCCTCTTAGTGCCAGAATGTTTTTTTTGTATAAAATAGATGCTGGAAGAATGTTTTTTCCTTTTGGGTTAAACATTACGGCATCGGTCATTCCGTTTTTAACCAATTGCAAACTGATTAAACGGTTGTCTACATCAGCAAATCGTGGTCCAGAAAAGTTAATGGTGTCAATCTCTAGTTGGTCTTTGTCTAGGTGATCGTATAAATAGCGCAACAGTTTTTTAGGGTCGTTGTATTTGTAATAAGCGCCGTAAATTAAGTTTACGCCTAGAATTCCAAGTGTTTCCTGTTGTAGTTTGGCGTCGGTTTCTTTAAAACGAATGTGAAGAATAATTTCGTTATAATCTTCGTTAGGATCAATCTGGTAACTGATTCCTACCCAACCGTGCCCTTTAAATTGTTTGGCAAAGTCGATTGTGGCTACCGTATTGGCGTAGCTAAAGAACATTTTATTGGGATGCTTCTCTCTATTCAGTCGTTTTTCAATTAGACTTACTTCGTGCGAGAGCATTTTCTTCAGTCGGTTTTCCGTTACATAGCGACCGTCTTTTTCAACTCCATAAACGGCATCACTAAAATCTTTATCATATGCTGACATTGCTTTTGCTATGGTTCCTGATGAACCTCCAGCCCTGAAAAAATGTCTTACGGTTTCCTGTCCTGCGCCAATTTCGGCAAATGTTCCATAAATATTTTCATTTAAATTGATACGTAGTGCCTTATCTTTTATTGAAGGGATTTGAGCGATTGCTCTGTCTCCTTTTAGTTTTATTTCGGTACTCATTTTTTTAGTTTAAATTTATGTTTTTGCCTGATGTTACAAAGTTAATTAAATAGCTAGCCTAATAAAAGAGAAATAATCCTATTTTTGTGAAAAAAATAAGATTTGAAGGTATATTTTTTAGGTACAGGTACTTCTCAAGGCATTCCAGTGATAGGGAGTGATCATCCTGTGTGTAAAAGCACAGACAGTAAAGACAAAAGACTTCGGGTTTCGATATGGATTCAATGGGATGATTATTCCTATGTAGTAGATTGTGGCCCTGATTTTAGGCAGCAAATGTTAACTTCCAATTGTCAAAAAGTAGACGGAATTATTTTTACACATGAACATGCCGATCATACCGCTGGTTTAGATGATATTCGTCCTTTTAACTTCAGACAGGGAGAAATGCCTATTTATGCACACCAACGTGTCATTGATAATATGCGCGCTCGTTTTGATTATGTTTTTGAAACAGTCAATAAATATCCAGGAGCACCATCAGTCAAAACCATTGAAGTGGTTAATAATGAACCCTTCTCAATAGGCAACAAAATAGCAATTCCTGTCAATGTATTACATGGTGATCTTCAGGTTTTTGGATATCGAATAGATGATTTTGCTTATCTAACAGATGTGAAAACTATCGAAGATGTGGAAATTGAAAAATTGAAAAATTTAAAAGTACTGGTAGTGAATGCTTTGCGAGAAGAACACCATTTTTCGCATTTTAATTTACAGGAAGCATTGGATTTTATAGCATTAGTAAAACCAGAAAAGGCTTATTTGACTCATATTAGTCACGTAATGGGGTTTCATGAAGAGGTACAAAAGAAATTACCGGAGAATGTTTTCCTAGCTTATGACAATTTAGAAATCACCCTATAATATTTTTTACAATGAAAAGATCATTTCTGCTCTATGCTTTTATTCTATTGGTATTGATAAATGTTTTTACATATTCCTTTTTAAGTAATGAAGTAAAGTTTGAGCAAAACAGATTCGAAAAAACAACTAAAAAATTGCGCGATAGTTTGGATTCAGTTACCGCAAAGCTGAATGAGGCTAATTATTTTTCTTTAGAAAAGAATGAAAATGCGCAAAACTATTTTGATTCGGCTGTAGCCAATAAAACAATCGCTTACGAGAAATTAATTTCTATTGTAACCGAAAAATTAATGGACTATAATGCCAATCCAAAAGGAAATCCTTATGTAGGGCAGGATCAAATAGGGGCGAACAAGTTTGTTATTAATAAAGTTAAAATTTTAAACCACAGATGGATTATTGCTGATTACAGTGATGGTAAAATGTGGGGAGAAGTATTGTTGAAATACTTTGTTAACGAAGACGAAAGTATTTCATTTGAAGTAATTCAGTCTTTGCTTTACGCCAAATAATTTATAGTTTTCCGAATTTTTGATAAAAGAATTTTTAAACCATTGTAGGACTTATATAACTTATATGTTAAAATAAATTAGCATTGTTTCATTCCTAAAGGTGGTGATATGTGAAAAGAAAAAATCCCATCTTAGAACAAGATGGGATTTTTTAATATGTTGGAATTAAATTATTTTCTAGCAATAACTCTTTCAACAGCTTCAACAATTGCTTGATTGTTTAGCTTGTATTTTTCCATTAATTGTTCAGGAGTCCCAGACTCACCAAAACTATCTCTAACCGCTACAAATTCTTGAGGAGTAGGATTGTTTAAAGCTAATACACCAGCAATGCTTTCTCCAAGACCACCAAGATAATTGTGCTCTTCAGCAGTTACAATACATTTAGTTTTAGCTACAGATTTTAAAATAGCTTCTGCATCTAATGGTTTGATTGTGTGAATGTTGATTACTTCAGCAGAAATTCCTTTTTCTTCTAATTTTTCAGCAGCAATTAAAGCTTCCCAAACTAAGTGACCAGTAGCAACAATTGTTACATCAGTTCCTTCGTTTAGCATAATTGCTTTACCAATGATGAAAGGCTCATCAGCAGGAGTAAAGTTAGGCACTACCGGACGTCCAAAACGCAAGTAAGCCGGACCGTGGTGGTCAGCAAGAGCAATAGTAGCTGCTTTTGTTTGGTTGTGGTCACAAGTATTAATAACAGTCATTCCTGGTAACATTTTCATCAAACCAATATCTTCAAGGATTTGGTGTGTAGCTCCGTCTTCTCCTAAAGTTAATCCAGCGTGAGAAGCACAGATTTTTACGTTTTTATCAGAGTAAGCAACAGATTGACGAATTTGATCGTAAACTCTTCCTGTAGAGAAGTTAGCAAAAGTTCCTGTGAAAGGAATTTTTCCACCAATAGTTAAACCTGCAGCAATTCCAATCATATTTGCCTCAGCAATTCCGATTTGGAAAAAACGCTCTGGGTGATTTTTTTTGAAATCATCAAATTTTAATGATCCAATTAAATCCGCACAAAGTGCTACTACGTTTTCATTTTTTTGACCTAATTCAGTCATTCCCACTCCAAAACCTGAGCGAGTATCTTTACTTCCTGTATTTATATATTTTTTCATTACTTAATTTAAAGATTGAATGATTTAAAAATTTAAAGATTATGATGATTCATAATTTAGAATTTTAAATTCATAATTATTTAGTAGTCACCTAAAGTTGCTGGATTTTGAGCTAATGCATTTTCTAATTGTGCATCATTTGGTGCTTTACCATGCCAAGCATGACTGTACATCATATAATCAACACCATTACCCATTTCAGTATGCAACAATACACAAACTGGTTTCCCTTTTCCAGTTCTTGATTTTGCATCATTCATTCCAGCAATAATTGCTTCGATGTTGTTTCCTTCTTTGATTTCTAAAACATCCCAATCAAAAGCTTCAAATTTAGCACGAAGACTTCCCATTGCTAATACTTCATCTGTAGTACCATCAATTTGTTTTCCGTTTAAATCCACAGTTGCAATTAAGTTATCTACTTTTTTTGCAGATGCATACATAATTGCTTCCCAGTTTTGACCTTCTTGCAATTCACCATCACCGTGAAGAGTATAAACAATATGATTGTCGTTGTTTAATTTTTTAGCTTGAGCCGCCCCAATTGCAACAGACATTCCTTGACCTAGAGAACCTGATGCAATACGTACTCCTGGTAAATTATCATGAGTAGTTGGGTGACCTTGTAATCTTGAATTTAACAAACGGAAAGTAGCTAATTCAGAAACTGGAAAATAACCGCTTCTTGCTAAAACGCTATAGAATACCGGTGAGATATGTCCGTTTGAAAGGAAGAATAAATCTTCTCCAATTCCGTCCATGTCCCAGCCTTCTTTGCGGTCCATTATATTTTGATACAAGGCTACCAAAAATTCGGTACAACCTAGAGAACCTCCTGGGTGACCTGAATTAACAGCGTGTACCATTCGAAGGATGTCTCTTCTTACTTGGATAATTAAATCTTTTAATTGTTGAGTGTTAGGTTTCATTTTGAGTGTAAAAGTTAAACTGATTGCAAATGTAAATTTTATTTTCCCTTATGACAAATGATTTTTAGAATTGTTTGATAACTAATTGAATTGGAAAAAAATGTATTCTTTTAGTTTTTTGATTTTATTTTAATAATATTGGACGACTTTATAAATGTAAATTTCACACTAATTATTTAAAGCAAAAACTTCTGCAGTCTTTATAAATAGTGATTTGATAGAATTTGGTAGCCATTTAGCTTCTTTTACTTTATTTCAGATTTTTCTTTTTAGTTAAAGTCTTTTTGAGATCTTTAGAAGGAGTAATTTTTTTTCAGAAACAAATAATCGCAACATTTTTTGTGTTAAATGTTATAATTTTAATATAAAATGCTGTTGGATCAATATAATGACTCTTATAAAATAAAAAAGTCTTGCGGTTAGCAAGACTTTTATGGTTTGGGTATAGAAGAAATAGTGATTAGATTTCTTCTTCTTTATTAGTGTTAGTCACTTCAGGTGAGGCTTGGTCTTCACCTTTTAAATAAGTAGGCAAATTTAGTCCAGCCATGTTGAATAAGTCATTCAAAGGAGGAACGGTTTTCATCATTCCAGAAACAAAATTAGCGGTTGAGCCATTTCCATCAGCATTGTTCCCAGAATCCCAAACAGTGATTTTGTCAATTTTGATGTTTTTAACGGCTTCTACTTGTGTTTTTACCAATTCTGGTAATTTTTCAATTAATAACAATTGGAAAGCTTGAGTTGGATCGCCACCAGCTGCTGCAACAACTTGTTTGTATCCTTCCGCTTGTTTGGTTAAAATTTCATAAAGTCCATTTGCTTCGGCTTCCATTTTAGCAAAAATAGCGTCGGCTTCTCCTTTTGCATTTTCTCTAATTCTTTCCGCATCGGCTTGAGCTTCAATAATAGCGCGTTGTTTTGCAATTTCTGCAGGGACAACTACGTTTGCAATTTGAGTAGAACGCTCTCTTTCTGAACGAGCCAACTCGGCTTTTTGTTCCGCTACATAAGATTCTTCTAAGGCTTTAGCACTTTGCACTTTTTCGGCAGACATCGCTATGCGTAATGATTCTGCTTCTTTTTCTCTACGTAAGGCTTCCGAATTAGCAATTGCAATTTTAGCCTCATTTTCTCCTTTTATGGCTATCGCATTGGCTTCAGAAGTTTTTACTCTGGTGTCTCTTTGTGCTTCCGCTTTACCAATAGCTTCGTCTTTAGCTGCAGAGGCAATACTAATTTCACGGTCTTTTTGGGTAATGGCAATTTTAACGTCACGGTCTCTGTGCGTTTCAGCTATTTGAGTATCTTTTTCTCTGTCGGCCAAAGCTTTTCCAGTTTCACCAATTTTTTCTTGTTCGGCAACAGAAATTTTAGCTTCGTTGATGGCTTTTGCAGCAGCTTCTTTTCCTAAAGCTTCAATATAACCAGATTCATCTTTAATGTCGGTTACGTTTACGTTGATTAATTTTAAACCAATTTTACGCAATTCGCTATCCACATTTTTAGAAATGTTATCTAAAAATTTATCTCTGTCCGAGTTGATTTCTTCGATGGTCATGGTAGCAATAACCAAACGTAACTGTCCAAAAAGGATATCTTTAGCTAATTCTTGAATTTGTTCGTGAGACAAACCTAAAAGTCTTTCGGCAGCCGTATTCATACTGTCTGTTTCAGTAGAAATAGCAATAGTAAATCGGCATGGAACATCCACACGAATGTTTTGTCTACTTAAGGCATTGGTTAAATTAGCTTCAATAGACAAAGGTTTTAAATCTAAATAAGCATAATCTTGGATTACTGGCCAGATGAATGCACCTCCTCCGTGGACGCATTTTGCAGAAGTCCCTCCGGTGCGTCCATAAATTACTAATATTTTGTCCGAAGGACATCTTTTATATCTGGATACTAAGGCCGAGATACTTACAAAAAATACAATTGCAGCTACTGCAATAATTAAAACTGGTGTCATTGATTGGATTTAAATAGGTTGTACGATAATAATATTATTGTTTTCAATTTTTACGACTTTCACAGTACTTCCGGAATTTACTTTTTCAGGATGTTCGGTCATGGCTTCTAGTTCATGAAAAGCGCCGTTAATGCTAATCATGATTTTTCCTTTTCCTGTTTTATTTTCCGGAATACTTAGATAAACCTCTGCTGATTTGTTAAGGGTATTTTGAATTTTAAAAGAATTGTTTTCTTCCAGTTTTTGAACCTGTTTGATGATGATGAAAAATAAAAACACAAACAAACAGCCCACTAAGGCAGCAACAGCAATAAGCGCAATAGTATTGCTTATGGTGTTGAAGAATGAAATTCCGGTCCAGCTAAAACCTAATAAAAAGTTGATGAGATTTCGTAGCGAAAATAATTGAAAGGTGGTGTCGCCCCCGTCAAAGTCACCATCAAAATCAGCTTGAAGACCATCAGAGGAATCGACACCTAAAAAGGTCATTATAGCTTGAATAGCAAAAATGAGTGTTGTGGGAATAGCAATGTACCAAAAGGTTTTTAGTAAGGGGTCTAAGGTTTCTAATAATTCCATAAGGTATAACTTTTGATAGTTTTGTAAGTTATACAAACATAATGAAATTACTTACTAAAGCAATGCGACTTGTGTAAAAAAAATTAGCGTATTTTTAGATTGTCTTTATTTGGTGATGGATTGCAATAGAGATTCCAGAATCTGTTGTCCTTCTTCCCAAAGTCCTAATTGTGATGCCAGATTCAAATGCCCTTTTAAACCCACATTATAAAAATCACTTCCCCATTTTTGTGCTAAAAATTCGGCTCTTTTTGCCGAAATATAAGGATCGTTAGCACTCGTAATCACAACAGAAGGATATTTTAATTGGTTTAAAGGAATAGGAGCAAAGTTCCAGATTTCTTCCGGGGTATGTTCAGCCGATTCCACATCGGCGGGAGCAACTAATAAAGCACCGGCAATTTTGCTGGTATCATTTTGTTGAGACCAATGGGCTACTAAGGAAACAGCCAGACTATGTGCCACAATGACCACAGGCGTTTCAATAGCTTTTATAGTTGTATCTAAATTGTGTAACCAATCCTTTAATTGCGGTTGGTTCCAATTATTCTGAACTACTTTTTTTGTGTTTGGAAAATGCTGTAACCAATTGTCCTGCCAATGTCCGGTTGTGGAATCGCCTAAACCGGGAACTATTAATAAGGTATGTTTCATAGTTTTTGTAATTTTATAAGGATGATACAAAACTATAAAATTCGCTTTACTATATCAAATTAGTATAATAAAAATAAATGAATACACTGTAACAAGTTTTATAAAAACAGAATTCCGCAAAACTGAGGAGTCAATGCGGAATTCTGTACTATAAAAAATCAGTTTAAAATTGTTTACCAGGAGGAGGAGGAAAATCATTTATCTTTATTGAATTATTTCTTGAATCTAAATGATTAAATTTTTTTTCTTTCCCTTTTTCGTAATAAATTATTTTACAAAACTTCACCCTCCCTTCTTGTGATTGTTTATATGTTTTAATAATCGAATCTATTGTCGTACTCTTTTCATATCCGTTGATGTAATATTGTTTTGTTATAATATAATAATCATTATCGATTTTCTTTACTTGTAGATTTCCTGAAGCAAAAATTGTATCTGTGTCTGATTGAAATTCGAATTTTTGTCCCTTGACGAGTGTTGAAAAAACAGTGTCACTTTTTGGGTTAATATACAATTTGTAAGTGTACATTATTCCATCTGAATTGACCTTTTTAAAAGCGTTTGTGTAATTATAATCACCGATTTTTTCTGTGTGATTACAGCTGAAATTGATTAAAAGTGCAAAAAAATATTATTTTTTTCAAATTTCTAGTTATTTATGTTTAAAACAAATCTAATAAAAATATATTTTGTTTTTTTCTTACAAAATAAAAAAGTACAGCTTTCACTGTACTTTTAAGATTTGATATATTATATTCAAAACTAAGAACTACAAGACAACATCGAACAACCTACTTTATTTCTTGCCCATTCCGGACGTTTAACAAACCATTTTTCTTGTTTTTTTTGTTCGGAATACGGGTTTTTTAAGAGATTGAAAAGTTCGTCAATCAGGTTGTAATCGCCTTTGTTGGCGGCATCGATAGCGAGTTGTGCCATGTAATTCCGTAATACATATTTTGGATTGACGCTGTTCATTTTTTCGGCACGTTCAGTATTGGTTGCTGTTTCTAATTGCAAACGCTCACTGTATTGGTTGAACCAATTGTCCCAGGCTTCTGTGATTTTTGGGAATTCTTCAATGGAATTGTAGAAAGCAGCTGCAATGATTTTTAATCCTTCTTCCGGTTTTTCTTTTTCAAACTGACTTAAATTTCGATAGAAAATGGTCATGTCGGTTTCGGTTAGGTGCAAATTGTTTTCTAATTCCTGAATGAGTTTTTGGTCGTTCTCATTTTGATTGAAAAGTCCAATTTTAGAACGCATCATGTCTAAATATTGGATTTCGAAATTAGTACCAAAATCAGCGAGGATTTTTTCCAAACCTTCGGCTTCGTTGATTAAAAGAAATAAAGCATTTGCCAATTGGTACAAATTCCAAAGGACAATATTGGGTTGGTTGCCGTAACGGTAGCGCTTGTGTTGGGAGTCGGTGGTGTTAGGTGTCCAACCGTAGTCGTAACCTTCGAGCCAGCCATAAGGACCGTAATCGATGGTGAGTCCCAAAATGGACATATTATCAGTATTCATTACGCCGTGAACAAAACCTACCCGTTGCCAATGAATAACCATTTTCAGACTTTTTTCGGCGACTTTTCCGAAAAATTGCAGATAGCTCTCTTTAGAAGGTTCTCCTAATTCCGGGTAAAAATGTTTGATGGTATAATCAGTCAGTGTTTTTAGAGTTTGCACATCTTTACGTGCGGATAAGATTTGGTAGTTTCCAAAACGTAAAAAACTAGGTGCAATACGACTTACAATAGCTCCTTTTTCATAAGCCGGATTTCCATTGTAAAGGATGTCTCTTAGAACTTTGTCACCGGATAAAGCGAGAGACAACGCTCTTGTGGTAGGAACGCCCAAGTGAAACATGGCTTCGCTGCACAAATATTCACGAATGGAGGATCGCAAAACGGCTAAGCCATCAGCGGTTCTGGAATAGGGTGTTTTTCCGGCGCCTTTGAGTTGGATAGCCCATCGTTTATTGTTGTGAACGATTTCGGTTAAATTGATGGCACGTCCGTCGCCTAATTGTCCAGCCCAGTTTCCAAACTGATGTCCGCCGTAACACATGGCATAAGGTTGTGTATTTGCCAAAACTTCATTTCCGGTAAATACATTTCTAAATTCCTCGGATTGTGTATCTGTTTCTGATAATCCTAAGTTTTCGAGCATTTCTGGGGAAACGTGAATGATTTGGGGATTGGCAGTTTTTACGGGTGTTACAAATGAAAAACAAGCCTGCTCCACCTGTCTGACGTAGTTTTCGGTAATGGAGTCGGCGGGTAATTCTTTGTTGAATGTATCTTGGATGTTGAGTTTCATTGTGATTGTAATTATTGGTATTACAAAGTTAGCATTTATATTCACCATTAAGAAATTAAGGCGATTAAGAGTTTTTTTGAATGATATAAGTCATATAAGCTTATTTTACGAATTAAGGCTTTTAAAAGTTAATATAAGTTGTGAAAGATTAGGGAAGACTTAATCACTTTAATTTCTTAATGGTGAAAAAACGTTGCTTTTTGCGTAAGGGATAGCAGTGGAAATCCTTTTATTTTTCTTTGAAAAAAGAAGAAAAATAAAAGATTGAAATGGATAGCCCGACCCTACCGGAACGAAGTGGAGGCAGGGATACGCCCAAATGCTTTTTTGAGAAGTCTTAGTTTGCTGTTAAAAATAGGTGAGATTTTCTAAATTAAACTATCTTTGCCAGCCGAACAATCGGAAGAAAAATCGCAGTATGAAGTTTGATTTATTACAAAAAGACCCACTTTCTAAAGCCAGGGCGGGAAGTATTACTACAGATCACGGTGTTATTGAAACGCCTATTTTTATGCCGGTAGGAACGGTTGCCTCGGTAAAAGGCGTGCATCAGAGAGAATTGAAAGAGGATATTAATCCGGATATTATTCTGGGAAATACCTATCATTTGTATTTGCGTCCGCAAACTAAAATTTTAGAAGCCGCGGGTGGTTTGCATAAATTCATGAATTGGGATCGTAATATTTTGACGGATTCTGGAGGTTATCAGGTGTATTCGCTTTCGAATAGCCGAAAAATTAAGGAAGAAGGGGTTAAGTTTAAATCGCATATTGATGGTTCTTATCATACGTTTACACCAGAGAACGTAATGGAAATTCAGCGTACTATTGGTGCTGATATCATTATGGCTTTTGACGAATGTACGCCTTATCCGTGCGATTATAATTATGCCAAACGTTCGATGCACATGACCCATCGTTGGTTAGATCGTTGTATTAATCATTTGGATAAAGTACCGGTAAAATACGGTTATGATCAGGCTTTTTTTCCTATTGTTCAGGGAAGTACCTATAAAGATTTACGACGACAGTCGGCAGAATATATTGCTAATTCCGGTCAGGTAGGAAATGCCATTGGGGGACTTTCGGTGGGAGAACCTGCTGAGGAAATGTATGCGATGACGGAGGTAGTTACTGAAATTTTACCAGAAGAAAAACCAAGATATTTAATGGGTGTGGGAACGCCAATTAATATTTTGGAAAATATTGCTTTGGGGATTGATATGTTTGATTGTGTAATGCCTACTCGTAACGCCCGAAATGGAATGTTGTTTACGGCTAATGGGACTATCAATATCAAGAATAAAAAATGGGAGGATGATTTTTCTCCAATTGATGAAATGGGAATTACCTTTGTAGATACAGAATATTCTAAAGCCTATTTGCGTCACCTTTTTGCTGCTAATGAGTATCTAGGGAAGCAAATTGCTACGATCCACAATTTAGGGTTCTATATGTGGTTAGTGCGAGAAGCTAGAAAGCATATTATAGCTGGTGATTTTAGACCTTGGAAAGAAATGATGGTTAAAAATATGAGTCAACGTTTGTAAATTAGTGGATTTGGTTGTTTAATAGAAACTATAGATAACTAAATTAACGATTAACCGAATATACTTTTTATGTTAACAATATTAGATAAGTACATCCTAAAAAGATATTTGGCCACTTTTGGGGCTATGTTATTGATGTTTATCCCAATTGGGATTATCATTGATGTTTCGGAGAAGATTAATAAAATGATTGAGAATAAGGTGCCTTTTATTAAAATTGCAACTTATTACTATCATTTTACGATTTATTTTGCAAATGCCTTGTTTCCCATATTTCTTTTTTTATCAATTATTTGGTTTACGTCAAAACTGGCTAATAATACCGAAATTATAGCTATTTTAAGTTCTGGAATCTCATTTACACGTTTTTTACGTCCCTTTATTATTGGTGCAACAATAGTTTCCATTGGAGTTTTATTGATGGGCTTTTATGTCGTTCCCAGTGCTAGTGAAGGTTTTAATAATTTTAGGTATACTTATTTAAAATCTGGTGGGAGAGAGCAAATGGCAGGCGATAATACGGATGTGTATAGACAACTGAATGATAAGGAGTTTTTATATGTGAGTAATTTTAATCCAACTTCAAAAATGGCCTTCAATTTTGCATTGGAGCGATTTGATAAAGAAAAAATGGTTTCAAAAATTACCGCTAGTAGAATTAAATTTAATGAAAAAGACAGTACTTATACTTTGTATGATTATACTAAAAGAACTGTTGGTAAACTGGGAGATAAACTTGAAATTTTGCCAGAAAAGAATGTTAAGTTTAAATTTGAATTGGAAGATTTAACCCCCGTGGTTTATATTGCTGAGACCTTACGATTGGATAAATTATTTGATTTTATTGATAAGGAAAAAAAACGTGGTTCTTCGAATATAAACGTGTACATGGTCGTTTTGTATAAAAAGTTTAGTGTTCCTGTATCGGCTTTTATTTTAACCGTTATTGCTGTTGCTGTTTCCTCTATGAAGCGCAGGGGAGGAATGGGTATGAATTTGACCATAGGAATTGCTGTTGCTTTTGGATTTGTATTTTTTGATAAAATTTTCGGTGTTCTTGCTGAAAAATCTACTTTTTCACCTTTTTTAGCGGTATGGTTTTCTAATATTATTTTTGGAATTCTGGCTGTATATTTATTGCGCAATGCCAAACGATAGACTTAAAAGTTATCTTAATCTCCATTTAATTGTTTTTATTTGGGGGTTTACAGCCATTTTAGGCGCTTTAATTACTATTGCTGCCGATGTTATTGTTTGGTATCGAATGCTTTTAGCTAGTTTGTTTTTGGCTATTTACATTATCTTTTCAAAGAAATCATTTCAAATACCTTGGAGTTCTTTATGGCAGTTAGGTTTTGTAGGCTTACTGATTGCATTGCATTGGATTTTCTTTTTTCATGCCATTCATGTTTCTAATGTATCGATAACTTTATCCGTTTTTTCATTAGGAGCTTTTCTAGCTTCTTTGTTAGAACCTTTGTTCTATGGTAGAAAAGTACTCTGGTACGAAGTATTCTTTGGCTTGATTATTATTGTGGCACTGACTAAAATCATGCATATTGAGGAGGTTTATTTTCAAGGAATGATTTATGCATTGGTTTCTATTGTTTTAGGAGTTTTGTTTACTTTATACAACGGAAAGTTGATTCAAAAGCACGATTCGGCCGTGATTACTTTTTATGAGTTTTTAGCGGGGATGTTTTTTATTAGTCTTTATTTTATTTGGGAAAATAAATTTACGCTGTCTTTTTTCAACGTTTCCACTAATGATTGGATTTTGATTTTGGTTTTGTCTTCTGTTTGTACTGCTTACGCTTTTACAGCATCGGTAAAAGTAATGAAACAATTAAGTCCTTATACTGTAATGTTAACTACTAATTTGGAACCTGTTTATGGTATTCTATTGGCGTATTTTATTATTGGCGGTAAAGAAAAGATGAAAGGCGATTTTTACATAGGTGCCTTAGTAATAATAGCTGTAGTGATTTTAAATGGAATTTTAAAACACCAACGAGCTCTAAAATTAAAAGCAAATAATAGTGATTAAGGGCAGCTTTTTCCTTAGTTGCTGAATTTTAGCATATTTCCCTCATAATAATTATAAAGAAAATGAAGAAAATTATTTTTATGAAGCCTGTAATTAATTTTTTTATTATAGGATTATTAATTACTACGCTGAGCCGTTTTGTATTGTTTTTGCTTTTTAAAGAGCGTGTGATGCAAACACCTGATTATTGGATGATTTTTCCAATTGGTTTGCGTATGGATACTATTTTATTGTGTTACATCTCATTTTTGCCTACTTTATTATTATCGGTTTTGCCAGATAACTATTTGCAAAAAATAAAAAGATTTTTCAGTTTCTATTTTATAACTTTTCTATTTCTGTTGTTCTTTATGGAACTGGCGAGTTATGATTTTATCCACGAATACGATACGCGACCTAATAAATTATTTATTGATTATTTGATTTACCCTAAAGAAGTAGTAGGGACTTTGGTAAAGAGTTATATGGCTTCGATGGTATTTTCATTTGTAGTCTTAACTCTGGCTTTTTATTTTGCTTTTAAGAAAGCGCCAAAATGGTTTTATCCTAAGTTTGTGGCTTATCGTAGCAAATTAATTTTATTTCCTTTAATTGCTTTTTTACTGTTTTTTGGAGCGCGCTCCAGTTTGGTTTCTAAAAGACCTATCAACGCGAGTAATGCTATTTTTTCTACTGATCAATTGACAAATACTTTGGGTTTGAATTCTTTGTATACTGTTGGTTTTGCTTTGTATTCGGTTAAAAACGAAGGCAATGCAGCTAAAATGTATGGAAAAATGGACGAAAAGGAAGCTATTGAACGAGTAAAAAAGTATATGAATGTTCCAGAGTCTAGTTTTACGGATGCCGAAATTCCTTTGATGCATTTGCAAAAAGCGGATACAACTTTTGAAAGACCTTATAATGTGGTAATCTTTTTGCAAGAAAGTTTAGGGGCAGAATATGTGGGAAGTTTAGGCGGTTTACCATTAACTCCGGAGTTTGATAAACTGACTAAAGAGGGAATGTTATTTACCAATTTGTATTGTACTGGAACCAGAAGTGTAAGAGGGATTGAAGCAGTGGTTACAGGATTTCTTCCTTCGCCTTCTGAGAGTGTGGTGAAATTGAGTAATTCACAAACAGGTTTTTATACCTTGGCTGAAAATTTACGTGAGAAAGGTTATCAAACCAGTTTTATCTATGGTGGAATGGCTAATTTTGATAATATGGCTGCTTTTTTTAATGGAAATGGGTTTAGTAAAATTATCGATGAAAAGGATTATGATGCGAGCAAAGCAGCTTTCAAAGGTACTTGGGGATATTCAGATGAAGATTTAGTGGCTAAAGCAAACTCTTATTTTAAATCGATGGGAGATAAACCATTCTTTTCATTGATGTTTTCTACTTCTAATCATGAGCCATTCGAATTTCCTGATGGAAGAATTCAATTGTATGATAAAAAGAAAAATACGGTAAACAATGCCATGAAATATGCTGATTTTTCTATTGGTAAGTTTTTTGAAATGGCTAAAAAAGAAGCTTATTTTAAAAACACTATTTTCTTAGTTATTGCAGATCACAATACAAGGACTTATGGAAAAAATTTAGTTCCTATTAATAAGTTTCATATTCCAGCATTGTTGATAGGACCTAATGTCCCTAAAAGTGCTACATATTCAAAATTATGTAGTCAAATAGATATCGCGCCAACTTTGCTTAATTTTATAGGAATGGATATTAATAATCCAATGCCAGGTAGAAACCTAATGCAATTAGGAGCAGAAGTTCCAGGTAGATCCATTATGCAATTTCACGATAATAATGCATTTCGCATTGAAAATCAGGTGGTTATTTTGCAGCCTAATAAAGAGCCTTTGCAATTTGAAATGAAAAATGATACAGTTTTGATTCCTACTAAATTAAATAAGGAGATGGCTAAAGATGCTTTAGCACATATTACTACTGCTTCTTATCTGTATAAAGAGAGAAAATACAAAATGAAAGCTCAGAAATAACTTTTAAAGCAGTTTTTTAGTTGTTGAAATTCAATTAAATAAGGTTTTGAATGTCTTATGCTGGAGAATAATAGAATAGATTGTATCTTTGCTGAGTATTACTAAAATGAAAAATAAGCGGGTGTAAATGATTTAAAATTTTATATTTGCACTTCCAAATAAAATAATAACGCACAAATCCTATGGAATATTTAGATTTTGAGCTTCCAATAAAAGAACTAGAAGATCAGTTAGAAAAATGTCAAGTTATTGGGCAAGAATCAGAAGTTGATGTTACAACTACTTGTAATCAAATCAATAAAAAACTGATTGAGACCAAAAAGAATATTTACGAAAATCTTACAGCATGGCAACGTGTGCAACTATCAAGGCATCCAAGTCGTCCTTATACATTAGATCACGTTAGAGGATTATGCGGAGATACTTTCTTAGAACTTCACGGAGATCGCGGGTTTAAAGATGATAAAGCAATGATTGGTGGTCTTGGAAAAATTGGTGGTCAATCTTTTATGATTATTGGTCAACAAAAAGGTTTCAATACTAAAACACGTCAGTATAGAAATTTTGGGATGGCAAATCCAGAAGGTTACCGCAAAGCTTTACGATTAATGAAAATGGCGGAGAAGTTTGGAATTCCTGTAATTACTTTAATAGATACTCCGGGAGCTTATCCAGGTTTAGAAGCTGAAGAGCGCGGACAAGGAGAAGCAATTGCTAGAAATATTTATGAAATGGTTTTACTAAAAGTGCCAATTATTACCATTATTGTTGGTGAAGGTGCTTCTGGTGGTGCATTAGGAATTGGAGTAGGAGACCGCGTGTATATGTTAGAAAATACTTGGTACTCTGTTATTTCTCCAGAATCTTGTTCTTCTATTTTGTGGAAAAGCTGGGAGTATAAAGAAAAAGCAGCCGAAGCATTAAAGTTGACTTCTGCTGATATGAAAAAGCAAGAATTAATAGATGATATTATTCCAGAACCACTAGGTGGAGCTCATTATGATAGAGAAACTACTTTTAAAACAGTAGAAAAATATATTCTAAAAGGATACAACGAGTTGAAAAAATTATCAACAGCTGACCTTATTGCTCAGAGAATGGATAAATACACTAAAATGGGTGAGTTTAAAGAATAACAAATCTATTTTTAAATTATAATCCGTCTCGTTTACAAACGAGACGGATTTTTTTATGGTTATAAACAAAAAACACATAGTTATAAACATATTCTTGTAATAACTAAACTGTGTTTTTTTTAAAATTTGTGTTACTTTCGTGATATGGAAAATTTCAAGAATGTTAAGCCTGTAAAGGTGGATAAAACGACTATTATAAATCTAGAGAAAGGAAAGTTACCTCCGCAAGTGATTGAATTAGAGGAAGCTGTGCTAGGTGCAATGATGATTGATAAAAAAGGGGTTGATGATGTTATTGATATCTTACAGCCTGATGCATTCTATAAAGAATCTCATAAACATATTTTTGAAGCAATTGTTCAATTGTTTACAGAAACACAACCTATTGACTTATTAACAGTATCTGCGCAGTTAAAAAAGAATGGGAAATTAGAGTTAGCTGGTGGTGATTTTTACCTGATTCAGCTTACGCAAAAAATATCTTCTTCGGCACATATTGAGTTTCACTCGAGGATTATTCTTCAAAAATTTATTCAACGTAGTTTGATTCGTATTTCGTCTGAAATTATCGAAGATTCTTATGATGAAACTACTGATGTTTTTGATTTATTGGATAAAGCCGAATCTAAACTTTACGAAGTTACACAAGGGAATATTAAACGTAGTTCCGAAACAGCTCAAAGTTTAGTATTGCAAGCCAAAAAGAAAATTGAGGAAATTAGTAAGCAAGAAGGTTTAAGTGGAGTAGAAACTGGTTTCACTAACTTAGATAAACTTACTTCAGGATGGCAACCGAGTGATTTGATTATTATAGCTGCTAGACCAGCGATGGGTAAAACAGCATTTGTCTTGTCTATGGCTAGAAATATGGCTATTGATTACGGACATCCAGTGGCTATTTTCTCTCTAGAGATGGCTTCGGTACAGTTGATTACTCGTTTGATTTCGTCAGAAACAGGTTTGTCTTCTGAAAAATTACGTACAGGTAAATTGGAACCACATGAGTGGACAATGTTAAGTACAAAAGTTAAGGATTTAGAAAAAGCCCCTTTGTTTATTGATGATACTCCTTCACTTTCCATTTTCGATTTGAGAGCAAAAGCAAGGCGTTTGGCATCACAACACGGAATTAAAATCATTATCATCGATTATTTACAGTTAATGACTGCAGGTGGAAATGGTAAAGGCGGTGGGAACCGTGAGCAAGAGATTTCAACAATTTCACGAAATTTAAAAGCTTTAGCTAAAGAGTTAAATGTTCCGGTAATTGCACTTTCTCAGTTATCGCGTGCCGTTGAAACACGTGGTTCCAGTAAAAGACCTTTGCTTTCTGACCTTCGTGAATCGGGGGCTATTGAGCAGGATGCCGATATTGTATCGTTCCTGTACCGTCCTGAATATTATAAAATTGACGAATGGGATGATGATGAAGCGGCACCTACTGCTGGACAAGCCGAAATTATGATTGCTAAACACCGTAATGGTGGAATTGAAAACGTTCGTTTGAAATTCTTAGGGCACCTCGGTAAGTTTGACAATTTAGATGATTATAGTAGCGGTTTTGATGATGATTTACCGTCTTCAATGAATCAAGATGACAATTCGTTTATTACTAAAAACTTACCTTCACCTCATGAAGCATTTGGAAGTAATTTGAATGATGACGATGACGACGATATGCCATTTTAATTTAAAGCGCTATATTTGAAATAAAACATTCCAATGCTTTTTAGAAAAATAGCCATTCTTACTATTGTTTTAGTTTCTTTCTCTGTGAAAGCGTCTTTTATTTTGTTGCCAATGGATGAAAATTCACAGCAAAATCATTTAAAAGCTTATGGGATTACCTATTGGTGTTTGGATAAAAAGTATAAAGCAAGTTGGTTGCTAAACTATCGTGGTGGTTCTTTTTTATTACCAGATGCAACTGAAATTAGGAAAGAATGTCAAATTAGAGGTGTTAGTTTCGAAGTCCTTTCAGATTCGGAGGAACAGTCTATTTTAAACGAAATTGCAAGTCCATCACAAAATATGGAAAATGTAATTTTAGAAAAAGCACCTAAAATTGCAGTTTACACTCCAAAAGGAAAACAACCTTGGGATGACGCAGTTACTTTGGTCTTAACGTATGCTGAAATTCCTTTTACCGCTATTTATGATGAAGAAGTTTTAAGCGATCAATTAGTGCTTTACGATTGGTTGCATTTGCATCATGAAGATTTTACGGGACAATATGGTAAATTTTATGGTTCCTATCGAAATGTACCTTGGTATATCGAACAAAAAAAGGAAGCTGAAAATTTGGCAAGTCAATTAGGATTTGCAAAAGTTTCAGAAGAAAAAGGAGCTGTAGCCAAAAAAATTAGAGATTTTGTTATTGGTGGGGGATTTATGTTTGCCATGTGTTCTGCAACAGATAGTTTTGATATTGCTTTGTCAGCAGATGGCGTGGATATTTGCGAATCTATGTTTGATGGCGATCCTAGTGAAGCTAATTATCAGTCCAAATTGAATTATTCTAATACTTTTGCTTTCAAGGATTTTACTTTAGAAAGAAGGCCTGAAAAGTATGAGTTTTCAGATATTGATATGACTGAAAAAAGAATTGTTCCTATGGAGAAAGATTATTTTACCCTTATGGAATTTTCGGCTAAATGGGATCCTATTCCTAGTATGCTGTGTCAAAATCATACCCAATTGATAAAAGGTTTTATGGGACAAACTACTTCTTTTGATGATAAATTAGTGAAGTCTAACGTTTTGATTTTAGGAAGCTGTGAACTTAATGGTGAAGCCAGATACATTCATGGGCAGAAAGGAAAAGGAATGTTTACTTTTTTTGGGGGGCATGATCCAGAGGATTATCAGCATAAAGTTGGGGATCCACCAACAGTTTTAGATTTACATCCAAATTCTCCAGGATATCGATTGATTTTAAATAATGTGTTGTTTCCAGCAGCAAGAAAGAAAAAACAAAAAACCTGATGGCTATATTTCTTAATCGTCAATCTTTAGTTTATAATGGAAGCCGTTGATATCTGTTGCTATTATTTGGTTAGTGTCAATATGTTCGCTAATAATTTCAATTTCATTTTCGTCTTCTTTTTTTATAATTCCAATACCTATTTCTCCTTCTAAGTTAATTTCTCCTTTTACATTTTTACCATTATCATCTTCACCTGTAATTTTATGATTGTATTTTGAGTTGTTTGTTTTTGAGTAAAAGTAAAATTCATTTGAATGATTTGTATTTTTTTTATCGGTATATGCTGAAGTATAGTCTGTAATTTTGTCTATTTCTTTATCGGGATTGTAATCCTCATCTTTGCAAGAGATAAAGCAAAGTGTTATTGCTGTAAGGATAACTTTGTTGAAAGTATTGGTGTATCTCATAGCCTATTTGTTTTTTATCAATAGACAACTAGTGTGGTTTTAATCTATTTTAAAATATTGGTGTGTCAAATTTAAGGCTAAAAAAAACACTTTATTTACGGAAAACCGTAAAGTAAAGCGTTTTTAAATAAAAGTTTAAGGTATTTCTTTGTAATATTTTTTAACTGTTATATCAATCCCATGTCCTTTGCAAGAGCTATAAGATGTGCATTGTTGTTGGCTTTAAAATATGTTTTTAGCTTGTTTAGTCGTTTTTCTATGCTACTATTTCCATTTGGAAGTATTCCAGTATTTTTAAATTCTATTGCAATATCATTTATACTGAAACCTTTGGCTAATAATTTTAATAGAGAGATATCGTATTCGTCTATTTCAAGTATCATTTTTTTAGATATTAGTTCTAGATTTTTTTCAGGAAATACTATTGGACTGTCATTATTGTAAATAGTTTTTATGGCTTTTTTTAAATCCTCGATACTATTTCGTCCCTTTACTACATAGGCATTAATCGCTAGGGTTTGAAATAGAAATTTTATTTTAAAGGATTTGTCTTCTATAGAAAATAGAATTGTTTTAATGTCAGGTTGTATCTTTTTTACAGCTGCAATAAGTTCTTCTCCATTAAGAAGTTTGTTTTCTCGATGATCTTGTTTAAATGATAAATCACTTATAAGTAAGTCAAATGGCTTGTTTTCTAATTGTGCTCTTTTGATTTTGATGAGCGCATCATCGCAGTATTTTGCATAGTGAATTTCAATTACAGATAAGCTTTCTAAGGTTTGTATAACACTTTGTATTATAGAATCTATATCTTCGACAATTAATACTTTTTTGAACATAAATTTACATTTAGATTGGGATTGAAATGTTGATTTTAACACCTTTATCGGGTTTGCTATCAATTAAAAAGTCACCATTCAATATATTAATACGATTCTCAATATTTTGTAGCCCATTTTTTAGTATGTTTTTTTCAATAATGAAACCAATTCCATTGTCAAAATAATTTATTAATAGACTCTTTTCTTGCTGCTTAAATGAAATAATGACCACGTTAGACAGACTATGTTTTTTCATGTTAACTAAAAGTTCCTGTATCACTCGGTATATTGTGATTTTCTTTAAGCTATTTAAACTGTTCCAATCCACATTTTCTAAACCATTAATTATTGGGTTTATGGTATCACTTTTAAAACTGGATATCATTTCATATAAATTATTTTTAAAGAGTGTACCTGTTTCAATTAAACTATTTTCTCTGGAGATATTTCTGGTTGTAGAATAAATAGTTTCTAAATTCTCAAGTAGTTTTTCCGAATTACTGGGAGAGGATAAATCTTGTGTTTCTGCAAAATTGATGGTTTGATAGATATCATTAGCTAATTCGTCATGTAATTTTTTTGCAATTCTAGTTTCTGTGTTATAGGCTGTTTGAAGTTTTTCTTTTTTACTTTTTTGTATTAAGTAGTAATAAATAAATCCAGCAAGAATTATTATAAGTGTAAAGATGTAACCTGTAATAATGTTTTTGTTTTTTTCTACTTCTTCCTGTAATTCTTTTTCAGCTTTTAACTTTGTATTTTCTTCTTTTTCTTTTTTAGAATCGTATTTAAGTTTAGCGAAATAGTTTTTAGCTTTTTGCCTTATTTTAGTTATACTGTCGTTGATAGCAACATATTTTAAAGCATTTTTTTTTGACACATTTCCTTCAGTGTTTTTTATGAGCAAGCTTAAAGCAATCAAACGATCATCGGGATTGTTATATTCTGTTGCCTTTTGGTATAATAGTTCAGCATATTTTAAAGATTTTTGAGGATAACTTTTGTTGTAGTATTCATATAGATTGTAATAATTAGCGGTTAAATCATAATCATTATCCGCAGATGAATCCATATTTGAATTTAAATCTAATGATTTTTTTAAATAATAAATAGCTTTAGGATTATTGAGCTTCATATAGCAATAACCAATATCATTTAAAATGCCAGAGGTGTAATATCTGTTTTTTTTAGTTTCCTTGTTTTTTAATAGAGGGAGTAGTATTTGTAATGCTTTATTAAATTCTTTTTTTTCTTTATAAATATGACCAATATTTAATTGGTTTAGAGTGATATATTTTCATTTTTTGTGTAATCTCTAGCTTTATAATAATAAATAAGAGCATTATTATATTCTTTTGTAAAGCTGTAATTATTAGCTAACATTTCAAAAAACTTAAATTTATACCTTTGAGTATTAATGTTTTCTAATAAAGAGATAGTTTCCACTATACTATTTTCAGCACCTGAATAATCACCTTTCATTTGTTGGGATACTATAATTATAAACATTGTAGTAGCAAATTTCTTTAACTCTAATTTAGGACTAATATCAAGTCTTATTTTATTTGCATAATAGAATGCACTATCGTATTTATTGGTGTCATAAAAATCGTTTGCAAGTTGATAGTAATTATCAATTTGATGGGGCGTATATATTGATGGTACAATAGCCTTTTTTTTCTTTTCACAAGAACTGATAGAAAGGACAAAAATGGCAATTGTAAAGAATATTAGTTTTGGGAATAAACGTTGAAAATTCATATTTTAAAAATCTAGAACTAAAATACTATTTTTCTTAATAATGATTATTAGTTTTCTTATATTAATGTTTGTTTTTTTAGATTTATTATAAAAACAAAAAACCCCAATCTTTCGATTGAGGTTTTCTATATAAGTAAGTAATCCTAAATTGAGTTGATAAAACGTTTATTTTACTTTATTAAGTACAGCTTTGAAAGCTTCTGGGTGGTTCATAGCTAAATCAGCAAGAACTTTTCTGTTCAATTCGATTCCGTTAGCTTTAACTTTTCCCATGAATTGTGAATAAGACATTCCTTCTAAACGAGCTCCAGCGTTGATACGTTGAATCCATAAAGCACGGAAATTTCTTTTGTTCACTTTTCTATCGCGGTATGCATAGCACATTGCTTTTTCTACCGCATTCTTTGCAACTGTCCAAACGTTTTTACGTCTACCAAAGAAACCTTTGGCTTGCTTCATTATTTTTTTTCTTCTTGCTCTTTTAGCAACTGAATTTACCGATCTTGGCATAATTTTATTGTTTTTTTGTAGCAGGCGTCCCGAATTTAATCAAGGGAACTTATGGCCATACTCCAAGGTTATTGAAATTGTTTTAACCTAAAGAATTTCTTTAATTGACAATTATTTGTCTATTAGATAATTCTTAATTGTTGTTTGATGCTTTTCATATCTGTTGAGTGAACTAGCGCTGAGTGTGTCAAAGCTAATTTACGTTTTTTAGATTTTTTAGTCAAGATGTGACTTTTAAAAGCGTGTTTTCTTTTAATCTTTCCAGAACCAGTAACTTTAAAACGTTTCTTGGCGCTAGATTTGGTTTTCATTTTAGGCATTTTTTCCTAGTGTTTTAATTTATTCTTACTTACTTATTTTTGCGAGTTTGCAGTGCAAACACCATATTTTAGGTAACCTCTTTGTAAACAGATTACTTATTTCTTTTTCTTCGGAGCAATGAACATAATCATTCTCTTTCCCTCAAGAACCGGCATCGCTTCCACTTTACCAAATTCTTCTAAATCTGTAGCTAATCTTAATAATAAGATTTGACCTTGATCTTTATAAATGATTGAACGTCCTTTGAAGAATACAAAAGCTTTTAATTTAGCTCCTTCTTTTAAGAATTTTTCAGCGTTCTTTCTTTTAAACTCATAATCGTGCTCATCTGTTTGAGGACCAAAACGAATTTCTTTCACAGTAACCTGTGATGATTTTGCTTTCAAGATTTTGTCACGCTTTTTTTGCTCGTATACAAACTTCTTGTAATCCATAATTTTACAAACTGGTGGATCAGCATTAGGAGATATTTCAACTAAATCTAATTCGAATTCATCAGCTAGTCTTAAAGCTTCTGAAAGTTTAAAAACTCCAGGCTCAATGTTTTCTCCTACAAGACGTACTTCTTGTAGACCACGAATGTTGTTGTTGATTCTGTGGGCATCTTTTTTTTCTACGCGAGGTTGGTAACCTCTGTTGCTTCTTATTGCTATGGCTTTAAAATTTAAGTTAAACTGTAAATACTTTTAATGTTTTGTTCATTTCTTCGCTTACAATTGCAACAAACTCTTCAATTGTAACGGTGATATTTCCTTTTCCTTCTTGACCGTGACGACGGATTGAAATGCTTCCATTTTTCTCCTCTTCTTCACCTACAATCAGCATAAATGGGATTTTTTGCATCTCCGCATCCCTAATTTTCTTACCAATTGTTTCGTTTCGGTTGTCAATCAGCCCGCGAATTTCGTGATTTTCTAGCAAATCTAAAACTTTTTTAGCATATATTTCATATTTCTCACTCAAAGACAAGATAATAGCTTGTTCTGGCATAAGCCAAAGAGGGAAATTTCCTGCTGTATGTTCTAGTAAAATAGCTATAAATCGTTCCATAGAACCAAATGGGGCTCTGTGGATCATTACGGGACGATGTAATTCATTATCAGAGCCTTTGTATGTCAATTCAAAACGTTCTGGTAGGTTGTAATCTACTTGTATGGTTCCTAATTGCCATTGTCTTCCTAGGGCATCTTTTACCATGAAATCTAGTTTTGGACCATAGAATGCCGCTTCACCATATTCAACTACGGTATTTAAACCTTTGTCTTTTGCAGCATTTATGATTGCGTTCTCTGCTTTCTCCCAGTTTTCATCTGTTCCAATGTATTTTTCTCTGTTCTCTTGGTCTCTTAATGAGATTTGAGCAGTAAAATCTTCAAAACCTAATGAACCAAAAACGTAAAGTACAAGATCGATTACTTTTTTAAATTCTTCATCTAATTGTTCTGGAGTACAAAAGATATGTGCATCATCTTGAGTAAACCCTCTTACACGAGTCAAACCATGTAATTCACCTGACTGTTCATATCTGTATACTGTGCCAAATTCGGCATAGCGTTTAGGTAGGTCTTTATATGACCATGGTCTTACATTGTAAATCTCACAGTGGTGAGGACAGTTCATTGGTTTTAATAAGAACTCTTCTCCTTCAGCCGGAGTATTTATAGGCTGGAAGCTATCTGCACCATATTTAGCATAGTGACCAGAAGTAACATAAAGTTCTTTTTGGCCTATATGTGGAGTAACTACTTGTTCGTATCCTGCTTTCTTTTGTGCTCTTTTTAGAAATTGTTCTAATCTATCTCTTAATGCAGCTCCTTTTGGTAGCCATAAAGGCAAGCCTTGGCCTACTTTTTGAGAAAAAGCAAACAACTCTAATTCTTTACCTAGTTTTCTGTGGTCACGACGTTTTGCTTCTTCAAGCAAAGCTAGGTATTCAGTAAGTTCTTTTTGTTTAGGAAACGATGTTCCGTATACACGTGTTAATTGCTTGTTTTTTTCGTCACCACGCCAGTAAGCGCCTGCAACACTCATTACTTTCATGGCTTTGATAAGTCCTGTATTTGGGATGTGTCCTCCGCGACATAAGTCAGTAAAAGTATCATGGTCGCAAAAAGTAATTGTTCCGTCTTCTAGATTCGAAATCAATTCTGTTTTGTAAACATTGTCTTTGTATAATTCTAGAGCTTCTGCTTTAGTAACAGGGCGTAATTTGAATTCATGCTTTCCTCTTGAGATTTCAAGGACTCTTTCTTCAATTTTCTTAAAATCAGCTTCGGTAATTTTTTGATCTTCAAAATCTACATCATAATAGAATCCGTTTGCAATTGCAGGTCCAAGAGTTAATTTGATACCAGGGTACATTTCCTCTAGAACTTGTGCCATTACGTGTGAAGTTGAATGCCAGAAAGCTTTTTTTCCTTCTTGGTCGTTCCATGTGTATAATGTAAGACTTCCATCCGTGGTCAATGGAGTTACTGTTTCTACAGTTGTACCGTTAAAAGAAGCCGAAATTACATTTCTTGCAAATCCTTCGCTAATGCTTTTAGCAACATCCATCGGAGTTACGCTTGGCGCATACTCTCTAACTGACCCATCGGGCAAAGTAATCTTAATCATTGTTAGTTTAATTTTGAGAGTGCAAATATAGAGTATTAGAAAAATACATACAATATATATGTAAGGTTTGTTTATTTATGTTAGCAGTAGTTTTAGTGTTATACTATTGTAGATGTGGAATTTTTTTTATGGAGCTATTTCCTGCTATCCGCTTCAATCTTACTCGCCGAACCCCGGCAAGTAAGGATTTTCGCTGCTATCAGGGCTAGGGAATAGTGTTTACAAGAAAAATATCCTTTATTATTTAGGGTAAAGAATGGTGTTTGAGTTAAAAACTCTCTGCATATTGATGGTGAATCTTCTCGAAATGCGACAAGACAACTGTCTAAATTCTTACAAATGATAAAAAGGTTAAAATCCAAGTTGTGTATTTTCAGTGAGTTAAAAAAAAGATTAAAAATAGTTGGTTAAAAAGTATTGAATAACGGTATAGAGTGACTACTTTTGCACCCGCAACAACGAACACGTTCACTGAGAGACTGGCAAGAAAAACGAATTTAAATCAAATGAAAGTTTGGTAAAAAAAGTTCAAAAAAAGCTTGCGAGGAATTAATTTACGTTTTACATTTGCACCCCGCAAAAGCGGCAAGTTAATTGAAATACTGACAAGGAAGATGGAGTTAAGCTTCGAGAAATAAATCGAAAAAAAACTTTAAATTTTTCTTGCGAGT
>NZ_JBZEEN010000005.1:0-312322 GCF_058309975.1 Flavobacterium sp. ST-158
CTATTGAAGAATTTAACAATCAAATTAATTACAAAAATGTAGCTTAACTTTTTCTCCAGTTTTTGTTTGCATATCCAACTTCTTTATTTTGCTAAATTGAGTTTCGATTAAATAGGCAATCATATCTCTCTTTTCGATTAGTTTTTGAAGTTCGTCTGAAATTAATTCATCTATGTTGAACTTTTTGAAATCTTGACCTAGTTTGTCATATAGCAATTTACGCTCCTCTTCTGGGAGCATTTTAGCCATTTGATATACCATTTCAAATCCAGTCATTATTGGTTTTCAGCTTTTTTTATTTTGTTTCGAACTGTACCTTCACTTATTCCTAGTTTTTCAGCAATTTGAGTGTTTGGTAAACCTTGTTTTTTCAATAGCAAAATTTCACTCAATTGCTCTTCATTGTTTCTTGGTTTTAAATGGTCTAATTCATTTTCAAAACCAACAAATACAAATTCTAGAAAATTAATTTCCTTCTCGATCTTACACACAATAATATTTTGAGTGTCGTATAATAATTCTGTATTGCGTTGTTTTATTTGTTTGATGTACCGCAATCCTGTTTCTTGGGCACTTTCGCCAATAGCAAAACAACTATCACAAAAGTTCATTAACATTTTACTACCTGATAGATCATTTTTTGTTAATGGTTTTGATGCATCTCGTTTAGGTGTATGCGCTAAGACTAAAATGGATAGATTGTATTTTTTCTTTATGCTATTTAAAAACTTCATTAGAGGTAAAGCATCTTTTGCTTTTTCGGTATCTGTTTTTAAATAGGTTAAATTATCAATGACGATAATTTTTGCATCATATTCAACAGTCGCTAGTTCTAATGAATGACATAAAAAATCGTCAAAGTCTTTAAATTCAGAAGGAATTTCTTGCTCAGGATTTATTTCAACACGAAATAGATTTGGACTAAAAATATAGTGCCCTGAGTACTGGTCTGAATATCTGTTTTCAATTTGTTTATCGGATAGCTCAAAATCAAAATACAGAACCTTTTGAGCTGTTATTTCCATTTTAAAACCTTCAATACAAAATCCTTTACTTAAAGAATTTGAAACTTGTAACGCTAAAATTGATTTCCCCAAATTGGTATCTGCAAACAAAATGCAAATTTCATTTTCGTACCACAATTCATTAAATAACATTTTAGGAATGGGACGGTTTTTAGCCTCATCTATCCAATCGTTAATTGGCTTGATGTTGAAACAATTGGAAGGATTCGTTGTTTTCGTTTCAGAATTATTTAGATCAACTTCAAGTTCTTTTTTAAACGCCTCCGTATGCTCGGATATAGGGATGATTTTTGGAATCATGTTTTCTGTTTTAATGTATTACAGTTCGTGTTACACTTTGTCATACAAATTGTAACACAAACTGTCATATAATGTGTATTACAAATAGATTCTGTTCTCAAATGCCTTGTTTCTAATGAATTCTGCTAAGATGGTGTAGTCAAAAACTTCTTCGGTATAGAGTTGACAAAACTTAAATTGGTTATTAGGTAAGTCAAATTCATTAAGGTATCGTTGAATATCAATAAGTACTTTTTCAAATTCCTGTTTTATGTCAGTTGGGAAGAACTTATTTGTTATTACTTCTAATACAATTTTTTTGATATCCTCCAATTCATTTTTAGTACCGTAATGCTTTGGGGATCTGATTTTTTCAATCATCCAAAAGATTAGATAAATGAATTCACTACTATTATAAAAATTGATGTCATGTACTGTTTGATTGTCAATTTCTTCTATACTTTGTTCTTCACAATAAGAATTTAGAATCTCTCTTGTATTATCTGATAATGATATTTCTTTGTGATTTGAATCTTCGATTAGCCTATCTCTCAATTTTTGAGAAATACGCACGTTTAGAATAACTGATTTCATAATTATCGTTTTTGGTTTAGATAATTTATAATATCAATTTTCTTGAATCGAATGGTTCGTTTGTGTTGGGTGTAGGGGAGGGTTCCGTCCTTTCGTAGTTTCCAAAGGCTCACTTCGGAGCATTTTAAAATTTGACAGGTTTCCTTAACCGAAATTCTTTCCTCTATAATAGGTGAGTTTCCAGTTAACGTGCCATCGCTGTTTTCTAAATAGAGAAGAACTCTTTGCTGGAGTGTTTTGATTTCTTGAACCTCTGTTTGTAGGTTCTCAAATGCGGATAAAAATTGTTGCTGATTCATGTTGAATTTCATTAAAATTAATTTATTGCAATTAATTCAATGTTTTAAAAATCAGCAAAATAAAAAAGTGTCAGAAAACGGCAAAATTATGTCAGAAGTTCAAAAACATGTCCAAATCAGTTTTTGGAACATCATGCTTATGCCACTTCTGAGTTAAAAGTTCAACTCTTTTGTCATTTTGGAGATTCTGTTTAGGTGTGAAAGTTGTAATTTTAGGTATTATAAATTTATATTCATCTTTTATGAATGCAATGAAGTTTTCTTTATGGTTTTCAATTAAATTGAACTCTAAAAGAACTTGATATAGACTTTCAAAATAAGCTCTTCTGAGTATTGTAAAACTATTTATCATTTTATCAGTAAATTGATAAGCTTTTAGTGTTTTGAAAATATGGTTATAATCGTTAAATTTAAACGCATTACTTACTTTTTTTGAATAATAAATATCTTCTTCAAAGTTGAATTTATCATTTATTTCAACTAAAATTTGTTTTATTGATTCTAAATGTACTCCATCTTGTATTTCGATAGTTTCTGTATAAAATTCTTGGTTATAAAATTCCAAATTTCCAGTTAAATAATTAATTAGATTTTCAGTAGAAGCCATCGATTTTTTTATTTCTTGTTGAAAGTAATATAGTTTAAAAATCTTTCCTGTTGTATGTGTTTTGTTTGTTCCGTTTATAGATATTCGTTCGTCAACTATTGTTACATGCGTAATATTTAAGTTTTTATATATTTCATTAAAATCAGACAAAGCAATTTTTCTTAAATCTGAGTACTCCAATCCATAAAAGGTTTCATTGAAATCAGCGAAATAATTAAATTTTGAGCTTATTACATTTTGGCGATAAGTTTTGTAAATGAATTCGTTGAATTCGTGTATTAACTCTATAGGGGGTGTGGGTTCTGTTTTTATTTCAACCAAATCAAATTTGAAATCAACTTCATGTAGTTTTTCAAAAGTGTCTTCGGTTAAAGTATTATAGTAGATGTCTTTTTCTAAAAGTAGATATCTAATCTCTTCTATAGATAAGTCCTCAATCTCTTCCTTATTTATTATTCCAAAGTAGCTCATTTTTTACGTACGTTAATAAATAATAGGATTAGCCATAGAAGTTCTACCATTAGACTCTCTTCCTGTTCTATGACAATATTTTTCTCTATAATTCCAGTTTTCAAATGTTGCCCATGAGCGATAAGCATCCAAAGAAAAAGGTCTTTGGGGATCAAATGGAATTTTAATACCTGTCCTTATGCAATATCCAAACTCCTCATTTTGATGCTGGTTTTCTTGGAGAGTATATTCCCTTTGTTGAAATCTATTATTGGATCTATAGGATTGCTGTCTTGGAATATTTTTAGTTTCAGGGATGTATTCATCTCTTGTTGGTTTGATATTTGAATCTAATATATCATACTCAAAATCATTATAATATTTTTTTTCAAAATGGCTGTTTCTATATAGAGCATCAGTAACATCATAAAGAACTTTTGACTCAACATATTTTTTTGTCAAACCTAAATTTGTTTTCTTAAATACAGGTCTTTTTATGTAAACACATGGATTTTCTATAATGACTTTATTAGTATAACTTATCGAATCTGAATATAGTTTGTCTAAACCAAGTTTGGAATTTTGAAAATAGATACCGTATTCAACATTTTCCGTCATTGACTTTCCAAGAAGATTTAATGAAGTTAGAAGGGCTTCGTCTTCATTTGCATAATATTTCGCATGTAAATTATTGCAATATATTATGGTAATATTGCAGTATTCTTTGAAAATATCTAAATCAGGAGGAGTTAAACTTCTTTGCGTTTCGCCTTCATTTTTACCGAAAACAATTATAATTTCAAGTTCAGGGTTGTTTTTTAATTTTTTGAAAACGACGTTTTTGCAATAATCGTCAAGTCTAATAAACGGGGAAAGAATAATAAGTTCCTTCTTAGCGTTCCAAATGATATCAGTTAGTTTGTCGTCTAACTTTGTGTCTGTTAAAAATTCTGCCATTATTATAATTTAAAATAGTATTGTTTGATTTTTTGAGCCATTAGTTTTCGTCTTAAAACAAGAAATTCTGAATAATCATCTATGTTCATAGTCATAATTTCAGTTGGAACACAATTGGCTTTTAAGTTTTCGAAAAGTTCAATTTGATTATAAATACCACTTACCAATGTGTTATTGTCTTCAATTTGCTTGTTGATTAATTCAAAATAATCCTTAGGTGGTTTATTACCCACTTTAATGTTGATTTCAGATTGCATATAAACATAGTTAGCAATTTGATTGTACTTTCCTCTTTCGAGTCCGTTTTTCCTCAAATAATCTTTAGGGAATAAATGGTGAATATCTCCTCTCAAAGATATTAAATCGCCAACCAAAACATCTTTGGATAGAAAACCTTTGTCGTTTGCTTTTACTTGCGAAGCTAAGAAAACATTGAAATAAGGACTACTTGCTACAGAAGTGTCCAAACTTTGAGGTAAGGAAGCATTCCAAAAAGCATCTGACAGCTCTCCTTCTTCTTTTTCTTTTAAGTATTCATCAAATGGTCTATTGCTCATTTGTTTAATGTCAAAATCAAAAAAGGATTCAGCTGAACCAGAATACCTTCCAGTTAATACTGAATAAACAAACCACCTTCTTACATAGCTTTCTATAGCAACGGAATTTACATTCAACTCCTTTAGTTTCAAATAAAGGATATACGCGAAGTTTAAAGCATTTTGAGAACGTATCAATTTTGGAGAAATAAAACCTGCCGACTTGATTATCATCAAAAATCGTTTAAAGTTAGTTTCAGTCATAAAGTTCATGACTCCTGTTTTAAACTTTGCAAAGGATTGTTCTGCAATTTCATCTTCAAAAGAGCGAGTTTCGAAATTTCTTCCCGAAAGTAAACTTACCAAATCTGAAAGTTTCCCTCTGTTAAACTGTGATGTAAAAGCAACACGAATCATATCGGTATAAGTAGGGTCATATAAATCCTCACTTTCAGATTTTAACCATTTCATTTTTTGAAAGAACTCGGTTTTAGCAAACTCTTTGTCATTGTCTTCAATATGTTTGTAAAACTCTGGAGATATTGCCAAATGACAGAAGTAATCAATTGCTTTTCTTAATTGATTTCCATTATAATCGGTATTAGAAGCAATTTTACTCATGGCAAAATCTGCCTGACTCAAAACTACACCTTTGGAGTTGATTCGGATAAATATTTCCGTTACCGTTTCAATATCCAAATCGTGAGCCAGTTCAATAATCCCAATTTGTTTTTTAGTAATGTTAATTAAGTTGGTAAATGATTTTTCAACGACATCTTCGTCTGCTTCTGGATTTTGTGCCAAATATTGACGTACTAATTTTAATATACTAACTTCACCATTAATAGCTTCTGAAACATTGGGTAACCAACTCACATCTTTTAAGATAGCAGGGTTTTGGACTTCAAATTTTTCTAATAAGGGATTGAAAGCAATTTTTATTTTTACTCTTTTATAGGTTTTGTCAATCACGTATTCGCCAAGAATGGCAGCGGTTAATGCCGTAACTCTTTGCTGGCCATCTATTAGAATTTTCTTGCCCTCACTCATACTGCCGTCTTTCAAACGGACATTGGGATTCCGCCAAGCGATAACATAACCAATAGGAAAACCTTGATACAAACTATCCATTAAATCCCGCACTTTCGAACTATCCCAGACAAAGGGTCTTTGTATTTCGGGTATGGCGATTTCTCCTGATTTAACCCAAGTTAAAAGGGTTTCTATTAAATGTTGGTTGACTGAATATTTTTGCATTGATTGTTCGTTTATATTCCTAATTCATTTACAATTTTGTCTCCCAATAAACATGCAGAATAATAAGCATATAATTGATTCATATCTTTATATTGAATTTGTCTAAAAGTCATTAGAAATAAGGAAATATAATATTCGATAAAGTTATTTGGATTTAAAAAATCGTTACATGAATGAAATCTGATATTATTAATGGTTTCAAGAGCATCACGAATGTCTTTTCTGTTATTAGAAAACTTATAGCTTAATTGAAAGGAATTATTGGATAATAATTCTTCCTCAATTTTTATTAGTTCTTCAATTGGAATATATTTTGGTATATGTTTAAATTTAATTGAACATTCCAAAGATGTGAAATCAATTACAGCATGTCTTAAATTTGTATAGCCAAAGTCTATTAATGTAATATTATTTAAATCATCAACAAAAAAATTTTCGGTATGTAAATCTCCATGACAAACTTTTTCATAGCATTTTAAACTGTATTTCCATATTTTATTAAAATTTTTATATAGCGTTTCCTCCTCAATTTCAAGGCTTGATTTATTAAGAATACATTCCAACTTGCTAAAAATATTAATTGGGTTTAAATAATCTTGATAATAATATTCTACATTTTTTTCGGAATTTTGTTTATGATTAGTTCTCCACAAACCATATATTTCTAATTCAAATAGATTTTTTATTATATCTTCATTTTTAAAAATCAAACCATCACATTTTTCACTAATAATATCGCAATATGAGAATGATTTTTGACTAGTGTCTGAAATAGCAAAATTATAGATTATACCCTCATATACAAGTGTTGACATATGATGAGCCTCATAATCCCTAATGCCTTGATATCCTCTATAACCACTGACAAATTTCCTAAAGTTTGCAATTTCTTCTTTTAATTTTCCTTTTTCTCTTAATCCAAATTTTATGATATATTTTTTTTCGTCACTATAATTAATTGATTTTTTTGGTCGTACTTCTAAAACTTTGGAGCCACTGAATCCCCCAGATAAAATATTGTAAAAATACAAAGGTGTTTCTACAACGGATGAACATAGCTTTTTAATGATTTTTTCTTCTTCAAAAGAGAGTTTTAAATTTGAAATATATTTAGATAAAACTATTCTTAAATCATCTATGAAATCTTCTCTTACATTACTTTTTTTAAATGTAATATCTTCATTTTTAATTATTAAGGAATAGTTTTCAAAAGTTTGAAAATTATCTATAATGCTTTTTATTAGGTTTATGTCTGTTTCTAATTTTGCATCATCATTCATTCTTGTTAATAAAAGGAATACACATAAATAATTTTCATTATCCGTAATTTGGTTTATATCAAACTTATTTAGCTCAACAAATATAGAATCATCAAAAAGGCTGTTGACTTTATTCATTAATGGTCTAATGAAAAAAGTTCCATCATAAATAAAAATAACTTTAAATTCACCTACAGGATTGTTTTCTAGTTTAGTAATATAATACCCTTTATATGACTCAAAATAGTCTTTTAAATTATTTATTAACTTATTTAGTATTTGATTAAAATTTGTAATAGAATGACTAAGGTCTATTTTGTCCGTTTTAATCTCTTCTATAATTTTTTCCTTTTCCTTTTCGGAGCTAACAATTGTGAAGTTATTTAAATCAATGTCACATGATATATCATTTATAAAACATAAATGGACATATTGATTTACAAATTCTTGATATGAATGTTTATCTTCATTAGGAATTTGTTTTAGCTCTAACTCAATTTTTTGAATTTTTGTATTGTCTATAGGTTTACTTGCGAAGGCTTCGTTTTTTAATAAATTCAAAGACTCAAGCTTATCACGATAACTATTGATGTTATTAGATGTCATAAATTTCTTTTCTTTTATTAAATGCATTTTTACCACCTTCAAGAATAGTTATAATTTCATCTTTAACAATTTCAATAGTTCCTTCAATTAAACGATCTGATTTTTTATTTTCATAGTTTAAAAATAAATTATATTCTGAATTAGATAAAACAGGAATATTTGGATTATGAGTTATGAATATTAATTGTCTTTCGTTTTTTTGAGTTCTTATTATTTCGTGTATTTTCGAACTAATATATTTATTGTCTAAATTATCTTCTGGCTGATCAATAATTAATGGGTTATTAGATACTGCAAATATTATGGGCAAAACTGTAGTGCATCTTTGTCCCATTGATAGTTCATCCGAATTTTTATAATTATCCATCAATACCAAATCACCTTCTATTCTTAATTTAAAATCTGGTAAATCTTCACAATATATACTTTCGATTTGGTATATATCTTGAGTGTCATACAGGGATTCTATTATCGTTTCAGAACGTATTTCATCAATTCCAGATATTAGTTTTAAAGTTTTTATGTCTTTATTTTGAATTACCTTTGCAAATTGATCCGGTTTAAAAGTTTCTACAATTTTAGTAACTAATTCGTTGTATCTTAATCCAGAGCCTTTCATTGCGTCTCTTAATTTATTTTCGAATTCATTAATTATCCCTGAAAATTTCAATGTAATTTTCACGTCACCATTAAGTATATTGTTAATGTCTTTTATTGCAGAAAGCCTAAGTGTATATATTTTATTTTTTAAATCGTTTAATTTATCAATTAACATTCTACGTTCCTCAATTAAACGATTTTTCTTTTGATCAATTTCAATAATGTCTTTACTCAAAAGTTCTTTTTCCTTTTTCCTATTAGTAAGAATGTTTAGACGATTAAAATAATCTCTGTTACTTTCGAATTTTTGTTTTAATTGGACGAATTCTGCCTGTTGACTCTCATGTTTAACAGATATTAGTCTGTACTTATCTATTATTAATTCTTTGTTTTGATTTGCAATTTTGATAATCTCACTAAATTTCAACTTTAATTCATGATTTTTAATACTCGTAATATCTATTATTTCATCTAGTATTTCTTTATTTAAAAAGTTGTCTTTGTCTAAAATTGAATTTTTATAAATTTCATTTAAATCATTATCTATTAAAGAAATTCTATTTTGTAAATCGTTATACAAACCAGCTGTTTTCTGAAAAAATCTTTTTTCATCTGTTCTCTTTTTTTCGTTTATGTCTGCATTTTCAAATTCTATTTTTTCATCAGGTTTAATATTGATTGGTTCGTTCTTTTGTAATTCTTCAATATCAATGTCGATATTTTCATATTGTATAATAGAGTTATGAAGTTGTTTTATTTGATTGTTTTTTGTTTTAATATCCTGTGCATTTGCATCAAGTTCAATTTGAGAAGTTAAAATTTGTTTTTTTAAATCTTTAATATCAATGTTTATTTTTTTATCAATTAATTCTAATCTCTGAATAGGCGTTCTTCCTATTTCTTCAATCATATTTGTTTCATAAAAATCACATTCAATTTCATTAATAATTCTAGGCAATGCAATGAAATCTGAATTAGGATGTTTGAAGGGTTGTGGGTCTTCATTAAATGTTTTAATGATTCTGTACATTGATCCATCTAAAGATTCGATTTCTACGTTTATTTCTCCTGTACCTAAATTGCTTTTCAATATACCATCAGTTTTTCCTTTCTGAGAATCTAAACTTAATGCTGACTTTAAAAAATAGAGTAGAGTTGACTTTCCGGTACCTCTTCCACCCATAATACAATTCATCTTTTCATCAAATTTGATTGTTATGTCCTCAAAAAAAGGTGAATTTTTAATTTCTAAAGATTTTATTTTTTTCATTATTTATTCGTTTATTATTTTTAAAAATGTTATTCAATCATTTTTATGTCGTTTGACAATTTTATTTAATTAACTTTTGTTACTAGAATACATAAAAAAATAAAATTATTACTAAAACAAACAACACAGTTAAGTTAGTTATTATTGAATTGCAGTTGTCATTAAAGTCTCTTTTTAAAGTAAAAAAACAAAAGTATCCATGAGATAAAAATTATAAAACTCATAAAAATATTTACTCTGGATACCAAAAATTTACCAGCTTTGAGAAACCCTTGATCTACTTTTGTTTCTTCATATTTATTAATCATTTTTTTTCAATGTTCTTGCCATCTTTTACTACCTCTATTTACTAAGTACCATGCAAATGACATTACGCAACCAATTGACCAAGTTATTAGTTCATATTCTATTGGTAATTTTATTTCTCCTTGGTAAGTGACTAATAAAAAATATCCAGCATATATAACAACCAGAAATCCCAAAAATAATGAGCTCTTTTCCAATACATTTCTATTTCAAAATCTCTTAAATGATAAGCTCTTTCTAATTTTTATCGAATTTTTTTTTGTTCATTTTTTTCAAAATCAATATTTTTTTAATGTTTTCCACATAAAGGTTTTAATTCGAGTGCAAATAATTTTTCTAATATATATAGATATTCCTTTTGAATACTTCCAAAATGGATGACATTAATTTTTATATCAACATTTGCTTCTTTTGCCCAATGAATCAGTTGTAAGCCTTGAGTAGAACCTTTGTCATAATATCCTAAATGCTGTATAATTCTCCCCGATATATTCGTTAACCCATCTTTAAGTCTTGGTTTGCCTCCTTGTCGCACGCCAACATATAAAATAGTACTATTTAAATTTATATTGTCAACTGGAACTTTTCTTTTGTCTAATTCTCTTTCCCATAATAAATTTCTTTTGTCATTTAATAAATTCATTAATTTGTTAGCATCTTCACTGGTGCTAAGCTCAAACCAATATAGACAATGTCCTTTGAAACTATTTAGTTTTTTAAAATGATTAATGAATTTCTCAACTACTCTTATATCCATTTTATAATCTAGATAATCTGGTAATTCATAAGAATGAAAAGAAAACGCCTCTATTTCTACGCCAGAATGTAAATCAATTTCATTTTGAAATTTTGATATAATATCTTTATAACTAATCATTTTCAATAGTTTCTAACCAACCAGCTTCTCTAGCTAATTCAAATAACAGATTCATTTCGTTCCAACTAGGTATTCTTGCTTGACCTCTAGCTGCTTGTAAGTTTCCATTTGGTCGTCTCCAAATAAAACGATATCCAAATTCTGTTTTTGGAGTATCATCGTAATGATATTCACACCAATGAAAACAAAGTTGCCAATCTCCTGATTCATTTAATTTTACTTCTTCAATTATTTTTACCCAAGCCATATTTTTATTTTTTAAAGCCCAATATTTTTTAATTATCCTCAATAATCTTTATTTCCACCTTAATCAAACTTTGTAATTCTATTCATTAATTTTTTACGGAGTAATACAAATCTCTAAAAGTAGGTAATTAAATACAAAGGGTCTTGTTTTTATAAAAGATATTTTAGTCAAACTATGCATGCAAAAAAAAATCAAATTGCACTGTGTGAAATTTTATTTTTCAATAATTTTATGATTTCATTTTCTTTTCCCGCGAGTCTTATAAATCAAGTATTTGTTTACAAATATGTCTTACTCAAATAGCACCTTTTTTTTCTAGATAAAGATATATGCTCTTATTTTTTATTCAAACCTTAGTATAATTAGCTACATTAATTTTTAGTGATTTAATTTATTAAGATTCTTTCTTTGGCAAATTTTGTTACAGTAATTCTGTTAACACCTAAAATTCTACCAATTGCACTATAAGAAACATTTTTATTCAATAGTTTCTGCACCTGAAGTTCTTTACCTGATAATTTTAGTTTTGAAGACTTACTACCAACAGGTCGCCCTAAAATAACCCCTTCAGCTTTTTTTCTAGCTAGTGCTTCTTTTGTTCTTTGAGAAATTAGATTTCTTTCAATTTCAGCTGAAAGACCAAAAGCAAAAGCCAAAACTTTAGATTGAATGTCTTCCCCCAATCTATAATTATCTTTTATAGTCCAGATTTTAACTTCTCTTTTCATGCAAAAATTTAAAACTTCCATTATCATAAAAAGGGAGCGTCCAAGTCTTGATAATTCTGAACAAATTAAAATATCATCCTTTTTGGTTTTTTTTAGGAGCTTTCCTAACGTTCTTTTATCTACTTCTTTTGTCCCTGAAATTGTTTCTTCAATCCATTTCTCAATAACCAAATTATTTTTCAAGGCAAAGTGATTGATTTCAAATCTCTGGTTTTCGACTGTTTGTTTATCCGTACTAACTCTGATGTATCCGTATACCATTTTTATTGGTAAAAATAGGGTATTTTAAAAGACCGATTTTGAGAGGACGAGATATTAAACGCTATTCGCATGAATTTGCTGATTTATATTTGATTGCAACATTCCCTAGCTTAAAAATAGATATTGACGAATTTCCTGCTGTAAAAAACCATCTTTTAGGTTTTGGTCATGATCGATTAAGGCAAACAGGTGATAAAGGAGCAAGAAAAAAAACTAATAATAAATGGTATGAAACTCAAGATAGTATAAGTTATTGGGAGGATTTTTCTAAACAGAAAATAATATATCCAAACATGACAAAGTTTTTACCATTTCACCTAGATAACGAAGGGTTTATACAAAATGATAAATCGTTTATGATTACTGGAGAAAATTTATATTTTTTAAATGCTTTTTTAAATTCATCTATCTTTAAGTATTGTTTTATTAATAATTTTCCAGAACTTCAAGGTGGAACTAGAGAAATAAGGAAAATTTTTCTTGATAAAATTCCAGTATTACATGTTTCAGATGAAATAAATTTATATTTCAAAAATTTAATTGAAGAAATTCAAAGATTAATAATGAATCAACAATCAACACAAAAAATTGAAATTGAAATCGATCAAAAAATTTTTGAATTATACTCTTTGTCTGAAGATGAAAAAAATGAGGTAGGTTTTATCGAGATTGAATAAATTCTATTTCATCAATTGTTAAATCGAATAATTTAAATAAAATATCATCAATATAGCTTTCTTCTGCTTCAAATGAATTTAAATTTTCTTCAATTTGTTCTCTAGTTGATGTATTAGGTTTTGGAATTGGTATTTTTTCAATATAAATTTTCTGCATCAAATATCCTCCATCATCTAATATTGATACATATTGGGAACACAAATATTTACCTATTGAAGAATTTAAAACTGCTAAAATGAATGTAATATCTTTACCAGAAGCAAAAAAACATGTTTTATCTGTTAGGAGATTCCCGCTTATATCGAGTCCAAATCTAGGAAATTTTTCTTCAGTATTTTTATGTATTCTCATTGTTTCAGCCCATAAAATTTTCTGTTTAGAAAAATCCTCCATATAAGCACAGTTTCTCAAGTTATACGGAGAATCTCCTTTATCAGTACGTTTTTCTAATTGAGGATAAAACTTGTCTAAATGCTTTTTGATAATTGGATAATCATCAATGTCTACAGGTTTTATGCCTTTTTCTTTTATGCCATTATGAGTATTAATTAACCACAAATCAGCAAATTCATGTGAATAGCGTTTAATATCCCTGCCACGTAAAATCGGTCTAATAATTTCGACACTTTTTGGATCTTCTTTGATTAACTCATCTCTTTTCTTTCCGTCAATGATAAATGCCTCATTGTACCCTGTTAGAACTCCTCTATATATTTTGATATCCCAGTCTTTTAAAGGTGTTCCGATTTTTTCTATTTTTTCTTTTATCCTTTTTTCGATTGGAGAAGATACTACCCAACTGTTATTTTTAAAATGAGTAGGAGTAGAATTATTTTTGATAAAGTCTTCTAATAAATCAGAATTGAAATCTTTATTTAATAAACAAGCGTTTGTTATTTCTTTATATTTTGTTTTCGTACCCATAAGTATATTTGTGTCAACTGTAGCTGAATCAAATACTTGTATGCCTCCGAAATCGATAAGTAATATAGGGTTTGTTTTTTCTACAAAATAATTCCGTAAACTTTCTCCATAAGCAGCACGCATCCATTTATTTGAAGTAATAAAAGTTAATAAACCATTTTTACAAAGGATATTAAATCCTAATTCATAAAAAAGACTATAAATATCTCCCGTTTTAGCATAAGTTTCAAAATTCATTTTTTCTAAACTGATACTATCAAGTCCCATTTTTTGGAGTTGTACATAGGGTGGGTTACCAATGATGGCGTCAAACCCAACAAAATCCCCATTATCATTCAACACATCAGGAAACTCAAAACGCCATTCAAAAGCATTCTCATAGATCTTGTTGCTTTTTATTTCCTCAATTTCGTTATCTAGTTTTTTGGTATCGATTGCCAGTTCGTTTACTCTTTTGTTCCAAGCTGTTTGTTCTTTTTTACTTCTTTCGAATAAACCTGTTTGTTGAGTTAGGTTGAAAAGTTCTCCTTTTAGTTTTTCGAGTTTAATTTTCTTGGGGTCATTAATGCCTATTTCACTTCTGAAATTTCCTTTTATATCAGAAATTAAACGTTCCATTTCACGCTTTTGCTCCTTGCTTTCCGCATTACGATAGGTATCCACCGCTAGTTTGTAACTTTCTATGTTCCATTTGCTTTGCTTCAAGGCTTTTTTTAAATCTGTATCTAGAGCAAAACGAGAGATTAAGGAGTTACCACATTTTATGTTAATATCAATGTTAGGTAAAGTTTCTAATTCATTACTATTAAGTCTGTAATAAGCATTTTTTAATAATTCAATCCACAAACGCAAACGACATATTTTTACCGAGTTCGGGTTTAAGTCTACACCAAACAAACAGTTTTCAATTAGGATTTGCTTTTCGTGAAACAAAGTTTCCTGAATACGCTGGCTTTCTTTGTTTTTAGGATTGTATGTAAAAGGAATTCCATCTTCATCAGTTACAATCAATTCGTCATTCACAACTTCAAATTGGTATTCTTTAAGTCGGTTACCGTTATGATCTTGTAAAACTCGCAAATCATTTTTTATGGCAATGATTTCATTTAAAGCAGAAACCAAGAAATGTCCAGAACCTACAGCAGGATCACAAATTTTTAAGGAATTAATAATATTATTGGCTTCTTTTCTATCTTCGATTTTATCATAAAGTTGCTCAAATTCAATACAATCCCAATTTTTTGTTTCATTGAATTTTTGTACCACTGCTCTGCGAATCGTTTCTTTACACATATACATAGTAATGAAACTAGGAGTAAAGAAAGAACCATCTTTGTAACCATTAATTTTTTCGAAAATCAATCCCAAAACCGAGGCATTAATCAGGGTTTTGTTATCTTCCTGTATGTCTTCACTTCCTTCACTGGCAAAATCGTAAGCATCTAGAAATGAGAAAAAATAGTTTAAGGAATCCTTTGTTCCTGCTTCTTTTTTGCCAACAGCATCTTTAATTACCGTTCCCGATAATAGTTTTAAAGGCAAATGGTCTTCGAGTTGAGAAATAAACAATGTGTCGTGCTCTAAATCTGTCGGTTCAAAAAGCGAACTATTTAAGTAAGGAACTTTTGCAAAAGGCGTTTTTACTCGCTCTATACGTTCGTCTGGTTTTCGTGCTAAAACTTGAAAAAACAAACTATTTAAACTGTCATAATCAGAAATTAATTCTGCATTCAGGAATGAATAGCTTTTATCTCCTTTGTGATAGGTAATAATTTGTGCTTCAAGTAATTTAAGAAACAAAATACGATTGACCCAAGTAATTGTGAGTTCCAGTGCTATGGTAAATAAACGTTCTTCATTTGTATCTCCATATTGCTTTGCATTTTGCAACCGTGAAATTTTATCAAGACTATCTAGTTGTACAATGGCATTTTCGAGCAAAGAACCAGGGTTTCTGTCTTCTTTTTTATGTCGCTGGATCAATTTTTTACCGCCTTCTTTTATTTCGGTTAACCCAATAATATGCAAGAGTTCACTATAAAAGTTTTTGTCTAATGTATTGCTGTCATTGGCAAAAGACAATTTTAATAAATGTTCGGGAGAAATTAATTTGAATAGTGCTACAAGCGATTTATCATCTTCTTTATCTGCATTTCTCAGTTGTTTGTCATACTTTCTAATATCAAAATAGGCAAATGTAATCTCACTTTTCAGTGCTTCGATAAATGGTTTTGCAATTTCGGCATAAAAATATTCCGTTTTATTTCCAGACAGTCGCCCCTCTTCAAAATCAATAAAATTTTTGGTAAACGATTTGTTTTCTGCAAAGATCTTGTTGAAGAGCTGCGCATCAAAAACAAACCATTCGTAAATATTGGTAACTACCAGATGTTTTAATTCGGTATTTTTATGTGTAATGCGTTCACGCATATAATACAAAACCAATTCCTGCAAAGCTTTGCCATTCAGGTTTTGGGCTGAAATCATTTCAGATTTGTTGGTTGGGCTTTTGGCTTCAATAATAACACCTACATTGGTTTTGGCATCTTTGCCATTGTGAATTACTAAATCATTTCGACCCTTTGTATTTACATAATAATTAGGGTCGTAATAGGTTTTCTTTAAAAAATCTATAACCAAATTCTTATGAAATTCTTCGGTTTCCTTTTCGTTACAATGGTCTAAAAGCTGAATCAAATTTGTTTTGAAACTTTCGATATGAGAACGGCTGGGTTTTATTTTAAGAAAAGCCTTGTTTAGTGCCTTACGTGGTTCTAGAGGAGTTGTAATCATATGGGTAAGTTGTCATTTCATTGTTACCAAAAATAACAATAAATAAAATAGAATCTTAAAATGTAAGATAAATTTTAGCGGATTATTTGAGTACACTAAAAAATGGGGGTTTAGTTTTATATGTTTTGTTGTAGATTTCAATAGTAACAACAATAAATTTTATCGCAACAAATGAGAATAATCATCTGGTAATTCCGCATCAATATCACGAAGGTATTTTTCTAAGGCTTCAATAGTTTGATGTCCTGTGATTTCCATTAAAGTACTCTTGGCTTCGTGAGATGTTTTTGTTTTTCGAATTTCTCGGTAAAGGTTAGTTATGGCAGTATGTCTAAAACTGTACAAGCCATAATCTTTATTCAATTTAAAATGGTCTTTAACTAATTTGAATTTTTTCGAGAAGTTGTCTCTTCTGTTATTTTCCTCGGCATCCCATGCTGCTCCAATAGTTGTAGGAGTAAATAAATAATGATTAGGATTCATATTGGATAAATCGGGTAGAAGGTCAATAATTTTTTGAGGGATAATTTTAACTTTTACCGCCTTGTTTTTGGCTCGAACAAAAAGTTTTTTTCCTTCTAAGTCCAAATCGCCTATTTTAAGTCGGTTGACTTCAACTGGTCTGAGGAAATTATAAGTTATGAATTGAATGTATAAAAGTAAGACAGCATCATGCTCTTCAATATATTCTAGAATGTCTTTTTCTTGTGTGACAGAATAAGTTTTGTTTCTTTCGGGTGCTGATTTAAGTACATTGATACTCTTAAGATAATTGTCTTTCATAATCTCATTATCGACTAATGTTTGGACAAGGGAACTTAAATCGGTTCTGGTATTGTTTCGATTACTCGCACTAGTATTTTCTAAAACATAATTCAAATAGTTGATAAAGGTTTTTTTCTCTAAAGTTGAAATTTTATCAGTACTACTTCCGTTTTCATCAAGCCAAGTCAAGAAACGATTGATTCTTCCTTGATAACCACTATAGGAAGTAGTACTTAATACATTTTGCTTGATTTTTAATCCAAATTGAAAAGCTTCTTTAATAGATTTTTCGTTGTCAGCTACGACTTGTTTTTTCGTTGCTTTTACTACGGGAATATTTTTAGGCTGCTTTTCAATGGGAAGAGAAGGTATTGTGAAACTATTTATTTTATCATCTAATTTTTGAAGTGTTTTTTGTCCCATAAAGCTATTGTCATCATAAGGGTTAAAACCTTTTTTCAATAACAAAAGAAGGCTGTCCCTTATATCTTCCAATTTAGCATATCGCTCCTGCTTAGTCTTTAGGCTATTGATACCTCTCTTGATATTGGATTGACGAACTAGTTTTCCAGTATCAGGATTTCTAAAAGAATAATAAATATACCATTCTTTAGATAATGCTTTTTCTTGTTCTGATTTTGAAAGTTTAGACCAAGCTTTTATATCAACATTTCCAGTGTAAATATATGGTCCTGAGTAGTTAGATTTCATAGGCAAATCGTGTACGATATCGTGTACGTTTTGTAAAAGTACTAAAAGTTTAGGCATAAAAAAACGGATTAGTTTGCACTAATCCGTGATTATCAAAACGTTAAGTCTGTAGCGAAGACGGGAGTTGAACCCGTGACCTCAGGGTTATGAATCCTGCGCTCTAACCAACTGAGCTACCTCGCCAATTCTTCAGGTGTTATGTATGCCTGATTTTGCTACCCAAACAGGTGAACGCGATCTATATCCCATTTTTTAAGATTATTGAAAACCTTCTCGTTTTTATCTCTTCTCTTACCCAGTAAAGCAAAGGCCTCATTTGGGATAGGCTTGGTTTCTGCTCCTTGGTTTTTTTCAGCAAAAACTTTTAATAGACCGCGTTGGAGAAAAATTCTAGTAAATTTAAAAAGATATAAGAATAAAACTGATTTGATTTTATTCACTAAGTGGGATCGATTTAGCAGGAATGCCGGTGATGCCTACCAGATGATTAATTTACTTCGGAAATTGGGTGTTGAACCACAGACCATTGAGCAACCACTTGATTTGTCGATTCCTGAAAATAAAATGATGTTAGCTTTTTACCTTGCGGCTCCAGAGGTAGAGAACGACCGTAGAGCGTTAAACACAATGCATGGTATGAGAAGAGCAAGGAAAGAGGGAAGGTATATGGGGACTGCTCCTTTTGGATACATGAATAGGACCAAAGAAGATGGACGTAAATATATAATGGTCAATGAGGAGCAAGCAAGTATTGTCAGATGGGCTTTTAATGAAATAGCTAAGGAAACTTTTAACACAGAATCAGTCTATTATCTGGCAAAAAAGAAGGGTCTTACTTTGACTAAAAGTGGGTTTTGGGTAATGATAAAAAATCCTTTGTACTGTGGAAAAATTATTGTGCCTAAATATAAAGAAGAGGATACTCAATTGGTAACAGGACAACATGAAGCAATAATTTCTGAAGCATTGTTCTATCTTGTTCAGGATGTTTTAAATGGTAGATCACGACTTTATCGCCCTAAAATAGACACCGTAGTAGAATTTCCTTTAAGAGGCTTTCTTTTATGTCCAAAATGCTCCAAAAAACTTACAGCCAGTAAATGTAAGGGACGAAGTAAATACTATTACTATTATCATTGTGACAGTTATTGTAAGTATAGAATTAATTCAGATAAGGCAAATGAAATATTTATATCTAATTTAAGTTTATTTTCACCCCATCAGTCCATAAAAAAATTATATACATCCTTAATTTTAGAATCATATAATCTTAATACAAGTGTTGTTCAGAGTGAAAAAAAACAATTGTTAACTGAGATAGCAAATTATGAAAAGAGATTGTCTAACGCTAGGGAGTTGCTTGTTACTCAACAAATAGATTCAGATGATTATCAAAAAATAAAAAGTGAATACGGTCCCATTATAAATCGATTAGAGATTAAGTTAAATGATATTTCAGATGATAGTCAAAGTGTGGAAGGGTTATTAAAAGCGGGAATAGATAGGTTGATGCAGCTTAATTTCACATATACTAATGCAACTTTATCAGAAGCCAGAGATTTGATTGGTTTAATTTATCCCGAAAATTTTACATTTAGAAATAATCAATTTCAAACCACCCGAGTCAATGAAGTTGTGGAGCGTATCTACTTGATTAACAAGGGGTTATTGGATAAAAAAAAAGGGACAAAAGAAGATTTTTCTTCTTTGTCCCGTAGAGTGACCTCGACTGGATTCAAACCAGTAACCTTCTGAGCCGTAATCAGATGCGCTATTCAGTTGCGCCACGAGGCCTTTTGCAGTAGCTTTGTAAAGCGTGATTGCGGGTGCAAATATAGGGATAAATGTGTAACTTGCAAGCATAAATTTCAATAAATACTAAAAAAAATGAAGTTAGAAAATTATATCCGTGATATTCAGGGTTTTCCAAAAGAAGGAATTTTGTTTAAAGATATTACTCCTTTGTTAAATGATGCCAAGGCAACTCAGGAATGTCTGGAAATTTTGGTAAAATCTTTAAACGGACACAAAATAAATAAGGTAGTTGGTGCGGAAAGCAGAGGTTTTTTGTTTGGAATGTTATTAGCGCAAGAATTAAATGCTGGTTTTGTACCGGTTCGAAAACCTAATAAATTACCTTATGAAACCATTTCGGCTTCTTACGACTTAGAATACGGAACGGATATTTTAGAAATTCATAAAGATGCTATTCAAAAAGGGGATAAGGTCTTGATTCACGATGATGTGTTAGCAACAGGAGGAACAGCTAAGGCGGTTTGCGAATTAGTAGAAAAATTGGGCGGCGAAATTATACAGTTGAATTTTCTGATGGAGCTGACTTTCCTAAAAGGTAGAGAAAAATTAAACGGTTATGATATTTTTGCTGCGTTAACCTATTAGTATAAAGATCTGGAAGTTACATAATAGCGGTACGCAATAATAGCCAATTGCCATTTCTTGGCTTTTGATAAATCCAGTCCCTGTTTGCTAAAACTCGGTAAAAGGAGTTTGTTGATTTTGGCTAAAATTTTGAACATTTTTTCTTTTAAAGATACAAAAAAGGCGGTATTTGTGAAGTACCGTCTTTTTTGTCATAATCTTTTAAGGTTTTTTTGTTCTAATTTGGATAAAACCGTTTAGAACTTTTTTGCCATATAATTGAATTGCTTTGTTTTGATTTTCTTCAGATGCTTTCTTAATGTCGGCTTGCATTGCAAATTCTATTTCATTAGTATCTAATTTTTCTAAAGTTTGATAACCACTTTGTTTTCCGTTAATAATAATTTCTGCTTTTTTGTAATTTACAGACTTGTTTTCAATTATCTTGTTTTTAATATTACTTTCATTAAAAGTATCATATGTTATTATCCAATCATTATTATTGTCTTTAGGAATCTTTAATAATTTACTTGGGTCATCTGTTTTAGGGGTAATTTCAATGACACCATATTTTCCAGCATCGCCATATTTTTCAGTAGCATTTTTACCTTTCAGTACATTCATGCTTTCAATTGCGTCGGGGTTAATCTCATTTATATTTGAAATACTGTTTGTTTTTATTCCATTTATAATTATGATTGGAGGAAGTGTTACGGGGCCGTATATTGGAAAATAGTCAGTGTTGTTTTTATTTTTGGTTTCTTCAAGTTTTATTATTGGAAACCCTATTACATTTTTTCTTTGGATAGGTTTAAATTTATTTAAAGCAGTGCTTTCTTTAGAGGTGATTTCAATTACACCATTCTTTCCGCTTTCACCATATTTTTCAATTGCACTAATTCCTTTTAGTACATCTATTTTGGCAATTTTTTCTGTTGGTATTTCTTCGATTTTAAAGTTGGATGCTTGTTTTACACCATCAATAATTATAAGCGGTTTACTATTTAAATCTTGTTTTGATAACGAACGAATGGTAGTTTTATCGTCTAATTGAGCAACGGTATTGTTTGGTATTTCAACTTTTTCATTATTTAAATTAATTTTGATACTGTTGTTTTTATTTGAATTTGATATTTCTTTATCTTCAGATAAAGTTTTTAAATTCATGATATATCCCATCTCTTCTTTCGTATGATTGTAAAAGAATTTAAAAGGTTTTATTGGATTTTCAGATGCTTTACAAGTTCCACTACCATTTTTGTTTTTGTTTTCACTTTCAATATTGATTATTTCACCATTTGAATTTCTATTAATATTAAAAAAAGTTAAATCAATATTATATGTTTCTTTGAGTTCTTCACAATATTTTTTGAGTTCTTCTTCTGTTGTATTTTTTGTGACAATTATTTCGGTTGATTGGTCTTTGAGTGTTTCTTGTTTAATTAATTTTGATTCTTTCTCCTGCGCCACAACTTCAATTTGTAATAAAAACACAAAGGCAATTAGCGCGGGAAATACAGTAATGTACTTCCAGGAATTCCATTTTTTTGATTGGTTTTTGTTCAACATAATAATTCTTTTTTTGATTAAGGATTGATAGAAATGATTGCTAATGGCTACACAATTGTCTTGTGTGGTTATTTTTAACAGCGTTAATTGGTAGGCTTTTTTGTCGGATATGTTTTTAGACGCTTCACTATCAGCTATAAACTCCAGGTTTTGAATCATCACTTTTTTATACAACCAAATCAAGGGATTGAACCAAAAAGCTATACAAAACAATCGCGCTACTAATACATCTACACTGTGATGCTGACTGCTGTGTACTTTTTCATGTTCTAAAATGTTTTCTAATTCTATTGGGGTGTATAAATCGGAATTGTAAACAATAGATTTAAAGTAGGAGAAAGGAGCAATATTTTCGGTTACATCAATGAATTTAAAATCGTTATGATGTTGGATGCTTTTTCCTTTCAAAATTTTAGATAAACTATAAAAGTCAAAGATGAATTTTATCAAGAAAACCAGAATTCCAATCGAATAAACAATTCCAAAAATAATTTGCCAATTCATTTCAAAAGTGTTCTTTTGGATAGCAGTTATAGTTGTATTTTGGATAGCAGTTGTATTTGCGGTCAAAGGAATATTAGACCAATCGAATGAATCTGTTGTTGGTTCTATCCAAACAATTTAAGTAAAAACAACCAATGGTAATATTGCTGCAGTAATTAATCCCGACAATAAAAACCATCTATTTCCATTGAAGAAAGTTTCTTTTCTTAAGAGCAACACATAAGCCAGATAGAAAATTCCAATTAAGCCACTTGCTTTGATGAAGTAAATAAATACATTTTCCATAGTTATTCTTTTTTCTCAATCATGGCTAAAATTTCTCTTAATTCATCAGCAGATATTTTTTCTTCTTTGGCAAAAAAGGAAACCATGTTTTTATACGAACTATTAAAATAAGTTTCGATAGCAGTGTTCATAAACTTTTTGCGATAGTCTTCCATTTTTACAATAGGGTAGTACTGATGCGTTTTGCCAAAAGCATTATAAGACACATATCCTTTTTCTTCCAGATTTCTAATAATAGTAGAAAGCGTGTTATAGTGCGGCTTTTCGTCTTTAATTTCGGTCATGACTTCTTTCACAAAAGCTTTTTCCAGCTTCCATAATATTTGCATGATTTCTTCTTCTTTGTTAGTTAGCTTTTCCATAGTGATTTAATTTGAATACAATTATATAACTATATTTTTAGTTTAACAACTATTTTTATAGTTATTTAACTAAAATTTTAGTTTTTAAAGCTTGTTGTATATTTCATTTTATCTGTTTCAGACTTTGTGGCTTTCTAACTTTTAAGCTATTTTTGCATAAAAATTTGAAGATGAGGTGTATTCTAATGGCATTTATTTTGTTGCAAAGTATTTTTGGCTTTAACCAAGAAAAATTTGATAGGACTGAGGCCAAAAAATATCAGGAAGAATTAAATAAAGAATATGCTAATCCTAAAACCAGTCCGTTAGAAGCGGAAGATTTGGCTACTTTTAAAACCCTAGATTTTTATCCTGTTAGTGAAAAATATTTTGTAGTGGCTAAATTAGTGCGAACGCCTAAAGAAAAGCCATTTAAAATGGCAACATCGACAGATAGACAACCTCTTTTTAAAAAATATGGAGAAGTGCATTTTGAAATCGATGGAAAAAAATGCAAACTGAATGTCTACCAAGATGTTGAATTCTCAAAAAATCCTAAGTATAAAAACGATTTATTTTTGCCTTTCTTTGATGAAACTTCGGGTAAAGAAAGTTACATAGGAGGTAAATATATTGATTTAAAAGTACCAAAAGGAAATACCATTGCTATTGATTTTAATACTTCTTATAATCCGTATTGTGCTTATAGTCATCGCTATTCCTGCCCAAGAGTACCCCTAGATAACGATTTAAAAGTGGCTATTCGAGCCGGTGTTAAAAAATTTCACGACTAATGCAGTACTTTAATTTACATACCCATCAATTTACGAATGATGCTAAAATTTTAGAATTAGTCAATCAATATCCGCAGGAGTTTGATCAGACAATTTCGAATTACTCTATTGGGATTCATCCTTTGTACATTGATGAAAACCGACTGGAAAGCGATTTTGATATTTTGGAACAAAAAATCGTTTTGCCCGAATGTTTGGCAATAGGCGAATGTGGTTTGGATAAATGCAGTGAGACTGCTTTTGAAATACAGCTACAGGTTTTAGAAAGACAATTTGTATTGGCAGAAAAACATCAGAAAGCTATTGTAATTCATTGTGTACATGCTTTTCAGGAATTGATAGAATTAAAGAACAAATTGAAGCTAACAACTCCTATCGTGATTCATGGATTTTCAAAAAAAGAACAGTTGGCCAAACAACTTCTGAATAATGGATTTTATCTTTCTTTTGGAAGGTATTTATTGACTAATCCCGAATTAGAATTGGTTTTTAATAGTGTTGCTGAGAATCGTTTTTTTCTGGAAACCGATACTTCAGATTATACTATTGAAGAAGTCTATGCTTTGGCAGCAAAATATAAACAGATAACAGTAGCGGAATTACAGCAGATTATTTCGAATAATTTTGATACTGTTTTTAAAAACAACAAATAAACCAATAAACGAATAGATTTTTTAATTATGGCTGAGTGGACCGAAAGAGCTGAATTATTATTTAGAAAAGAAGGATTAGAAAAATTACAAAAGGCACACATACTTGTAGTAGGATTAGGTGGTGTGGGCTCTTTTGCGGCTGAATTTTTAGCCAGAGCAGGAGTGGGAAAAATGACCATTGTTGATGGCGATGTGGTGGATATAACTAATATTAACCGACAATTACCGGCTTTGCATTCTACTGTGGGCGAACCTAAAATTAGCATCGTAGGAGACAGATTGATGGATATTAACCCAGAGTTGCAATTGACTCGTGTACAGGAATTTCTTTCTCCGGAACGTGCTTTCGAAATTGTAAGTACCGACTTTGATTATGTTTTAGATTGCATTGATAGTATTACTCCAAAATTGAATTTGATTGTAGGAGCTAAGAAAAAAGGGGTGAAAATTATTTCTAATATGGGTGCTGGTGGAAAGATGCAGGCCAGTAAAGTGGTTGTAAAAGATATTAGCAAAACTGATGTTTGTCCACTGGCAAAAGTAGTTCGAAAACGCTTGAAAAAAATGGGAGTTAGCAGGGGAGTTAAAGCTGTATTTTCGTTGGAAAAACCAGATGAAGGTAGTGTAAAAAGAACAGATGGTTCTAATTATAAAAAATCGTTTTATGGAACTAACAGTTATATGCCGGGTTTATTTGGTTTACATGCTGCCGAAACTGTAATTCGTTATATTATTAAAAAAGAGTAACTCGTAACTCGTTCTTAGATACGAACTTTAAACATTTTACTAAGTACTAAGAACTAAAAATCTAAAAAAAAAATATGATACAAACTGTAATTTTTGACATGGACGGCGTAATAGTGGATACAGAACCCGTACATCGTTATGCTTATTATAAACAATTTAAAGAATTAAATATCGAAGTAAGTGAAGAGTTATATACTTCGTTTACTGGTAATTCTACCCGAAATATTTTCCAAAAGTTAAAAGATATTTTTCAACTGGAACAAGATGTTGAAGATTTGATTCTAAGAAAACGCAGTATTTTTAATGATGCTTTCGATACCAAAGAGGATTTAGAATTATTGGCTGGTGTTCGTAGTTTGATAGAAGATTTACATCAAAATGGTGTGCAAATGATTTTAGCTTCTTCGGCATCAAAGGTGACAATCGAACGCATCTTTAACCGATTTAAATTGCATGATTATTTCACACATAAAGTCAGTGGAGAAGATTTTCCAAAATCCAAACCACATCCTGCTATTTTTGAACATGCAGCAAGTTTATCGATTGCTCCTAAAGAAAATTGTATTATCATAGAAGATAGCACAAATGGAATTATTGCCGGAAAAGCGGCAGGAATTTTGTGTATAGGTTACAATAGTGAACATTCAAAAAATCAGGATTTATCTCAGGCTGATTTTGTGGTGAATCATTTTAACGAATTAAATTATGCAGTTGTTAAAGAAATAGATTCTAAATTATGCAATAATTAACAGCTGCTGTAATGCAGATGTTGTAAATTTGAATATTAAAAAAGTTACAGAATTATGAAAAGAGTATGTATTGTTTTATTCCTTATTGTTTCTCATTTAAGTATTGAAGCTCAGGTTAGAATTCCAGAAATGAGTCCAAAAGCTGTTGTTAAACAAGTAGTTGGTTTGACTGATGTTGAAATTGTCTATTCAAGACCTTCGGCAAGAGGGAGATCGGTTTTAGGAAATTTAGTTCCTTTTGGTCAATTGTGGCGCACGGGAGCTAATGAAAATTCAATAATTACTTTTGGTGATGATGTAGTGATTAACGGAAAGACATTAAAAAAAGGAAAGTATGCTTTGTATACGATTCCTAATGTTCAATCTTGGGATGTCATTTTTTATACGGCAACTGACAATTGGGGAACACCTAAAGAATTTGATGAGGCAAAAGTAGCTTTGAAAGTGAATGTTAATGAGGAAGCTTTAACTAAACCCGTAGAAACGTTTACTTTGGCCATTAACAATTTAACAACCAATTCGGCTACATTGGATATTTCCTGGGAGAACTCCTATGTTTCTTTGAAATTTGAAGTTCCTACTAATAAACTGGCTATTGCAAGTATCGATAAAACTTTGGCTGGACCAACACCAGAACAATTTTATACAGCGGCTCAATATTATTATCAGTCTAATGGAGATATTGCTAAAGCAAGATCGTATATTGATAAAGCGGTCGAAATGTCTAAGAATGTTCCATTTTATTACTTGAGATTGAAATCTTTAATTCAAGCGAAACAAGGAGATAAAAAAGGCGCTATAGAAACTGCTAAATGGTCTATTTCAGCTTCGGAAGCAGCAGGAAATAAAGAATATGTAGAAATGAATAAAGCAAGTATTGAAGAGTGGAGTAGATAAAACTCTTTTTATATAAAATTTAAAATCCCATTTGCAGTTAGATGTAAATGGGATTTTTTGTTTATTCAATAATTTTTACTTTTTTAAAAAGAGTAGCTTGTAACAAAGCAGAAAGCACAATCGTCATCATGGCTCCAATAAAATTCAGCCATAGATAGCCTAGTTTTTCTTCGCCACTTGGATAAATAAATATGGCAAAATAATAAATTATTAAGATGGTCAATTGGCTAATAAAGGCAGCGTAGAATATGGCTTGGGCTTTAACAAATTTGATATAAAAACCCACTAAAAAAATTCCTAATACAGTACCGTAAAAGATAGAACCAATGATGTTTACCAATTGGATTAAGTTTTCGAAAAGTGTTCCAATACAAGCAAAAAGAATGGCTACAATTCCCCAGAATAAAGTGAAGAATTTAGTTGCATTCAAATAATGCTTTTCGGTTTTGGGTTCTTTTAAATTTCGTTTGTAAATATCAATAGCGGTCGTAGAAGCCAAGGCATTAAGTCCTGAAGCTGTAGAAGACATAGCTGCTGATATGATTACAGCGAGCAATAATCCGATTAATCCTTTGGGTAAATAGTGCAAGATAAAATGAAAGAAAACATAATCTTTATCATTGGTTTCGCTACCGCTATCGGCTTTGTGAATAATTTCTTTGGCATGATCCCTTAAATCTTTTTCTTTGGTAGAAATGGCTACCAATTCTTTTCTTAGAATAGGATTGTCATAGTCTTGATTCAATTGATCAATGTATAAAAGGTTGATTACTTTTTTGTCTTCGGAAAGTGTTTCTAGGTTTTTTTCTAAAAGATGATATTCGTTTTTATACTTTGATTTTTCAATCATCAACTTGTTGTTAGGATTGAAATTTAACGGAACAGGATTGAATTGGAAAAACACAAAAACCATGACTCCCGTTAGCAGAATAAAAAACTGCATAGGAACTTTAAGCAAACCATTCATGATTAATCCCATTTGGCTTTCGCGAACAGATTTACCTGATAAATAACGTCCTACCTGCGATTGGTCAGTTCCAAAATATGCCAATGCCAGAAAGAAACCTCCTGTTATTCCACTCCAAATGGTATATTTTTCTTCAGGATCAGTCGAGAAATCTACAATGTTCATTTTTCCATTGGCACCTGCAATATGCAAAGCATTAGTAAAAGTCATATCATTGGGTAGGAAATGCAGAATGAGAAAAAAGGTAATAAACATCCCCGACATAATTACAAACATTTGTTGTTTTTGGGTGACGTTTACTGCTTTAGTTCCACCAGAAACGGTGTAGATAATCACCAAGATTCCAATTACAATATTCATATAGGTCAGATTCCAACCCAATAATGCCGATAAAATGATGGCAGGAGCGTAAATAGTCAAACCAGTTCCCAAACCTCTTTGGAATAAAAACAAAATGGCAGCTAAGGAACGTGTTTTTAAATCAAAGCGTTTTTCAAGATATTCATAAGCGGTAAAGACTTTGTATTTGTGGTATATGGGGATAAAAGTCAAGCAAATAACAATCATGGCAATGGGGAGTCCAAAATAAAATTGTACAAATCCCATTCCGTCATGATAGGCTTGTCCTGGAGTAGAAAGAAAAGTGATGGCGCTGGCCTGTGTAGCCATAACCGAAAGGCCTACGGTATGCCATGGCGTTTCATTGCTGCCAAGGATAAAATCTTCAACATTTTTACTTCCTTTAGTTTTCCAAGCACCATAAACAACTATAAATAGTAGGGTGATAATTAATACAATCCAATCAAATAACTGCATGGCTTAAGAATATAATTTCATTATTAAATAAAATACCAAGATGTAGATTGCATTGGCAATGAGTACCCAAGTATAATCTGTTTTCCATTTTTTCTCTTTTTTTAGTCCCATGCTCTTTGTGTTTTATTTTACTGTTTGTACAGTTTCTGTTGTTTTTAAAGCAATCATATTAGCCAATAAACGATAGGCTCCTGAAACCCCCATGGGTAATTCTCTAAACAAACTTAATCCTGTATAGATATATTGTCCAGTACCATAAGTTGCTACTAATAATGCTCCTTTTTTAGGAGTTTCGCCCTTGTCATGCGAAGCAATAATAGGAGTAAAGGAGGCGTCAAATACGTTTGGATAGTACAAACCTTGTTCCTGAGTCCAACCTTTAAAATCTTTTTCAGTGATTTTGTTTGGATAATTTAATACGGGATGATTAGGAGCTAAAAACTCCACGGCTGCATTTTCATCGGTTACTCTATCCGTAGAAAGCGTTAATGGATAAGGAGCAATATTTGCCGGAATGGATTTGTCAGGTGTGTTGTATTGCACAATTAAGGTTTTACCTCTTTTAACGAATTCCAATAATAAATGTTGTCTGGTTTTTAAAAACGGAAGGGTATTGTAAGCACGAATTCCGGTAATAATAACATCAAAATTGTTCAAGTAACGGCTGTTAATCTCTTCAGGAGTAATAAATGTAACCTTATAGCCCATTTGGGTTAAGCAATCAGGTACATTATCTCCAGCTCCCATGATGTAACCAATTCTTTCATTGGTGGTTATTAAATCTAATTTTTTAAATTTTGCTTCCGATGGAAGAAGAACTTGTTGTTTACTAATATGATCGTAATTAATCATAATTTGTTCCTTGTCTTGTTTTTTATTTCCGTCTAAAAGAACCCAACTTTTTGCAGTTATTTCAGAGGCTTCTTTAGGTGGTGTTACATCAAAATAGAAAGTTTTTTCGTTGTCTTTTTTGTCCAAGCTAAAAGGAATATAGGGAGGATAAACATTCCAGTTTTCGCCAACTTCTAATTGTAGTTCTCCTTTAATGTTGTCTTTTCCTGCTCTAACCATAACAGCCATTTTCTTAGTGTTTCCATCATTGAAAAACGAAATTTGGTCTATAATTCTAGAACTTACCTCAGGAACAACATCCAGATAATTGTACAGTTCTCCTTTTACTTTATCGTTGAATTTGTATACAACTACACGTTCAAATGGAATATTTGTTCCATCAATTGCAATGTTGAATTCAAGTTTAACTTGGCGAATGATATCAGGAATACCTATGTTTTCTTGATTGGAAACTTGATACATACCTGTAGTTGGCTTTTCTTTAAGCCAGTTGGGTTGGCTGTACTCAATATCTTCAGCTAGCTGAATAGTAATCAATAGATTTTGAGGAATGTTGTTGTCTAATGCATGATTTAAAACAGTATTGTTTTGGTCAGGAAAGCTAGTGATGCTTTTTAGTTCCATTGGAACAGCACTTCGGTTAATAGCTTCAACTTTAATATTTACACTACTTCCAGGAGTTACTTGTTCTTCGGTAGCAGCAGCTTCCAGATACAAACCAGCACAACTGGAAATTATATTTTTTAATTCATTTAATTTAATTGGTTTCCAATGGTTTTCATCCAAGGCATTAATCATTTGATAAGCTTTGACCAAATCAGGAATTGAAGCTGAAGGATTAGAAAAATTAAATTGCTTTTCTATTTGATTAATAAGTTGACCAATCGCTTTTCCTCCTTTTACACGATTCCAGCTGGTATCAATTCCATCAAAAATATTGGTTTTGTCCTTTAGCGCTTTTCCATTAATAAGTTCTAAATATTCATGGTCTTTACCACGACTACCAGTACTGCCAAAACCTTGCGATTTGTGGGAACTTCTGCTTAAAGCCGCAATTTCTTGATTAGATTTTCCTAATTCAGGATAGTAAACTCCTGTTTCTAAACTGATGAAATTAGATTTATTGGCAGCATCAAATTTTTCCTGACTGCCATAAAACCATACCGAAGGATTAAAGAAAATACGTTTAGCCTGCCATGGAGCATACCACTGTAATTGTTCTGGAAAACGATTTGGGTTGTTAGATAAATCATAACTTTCGACACTTAAAATGGCCGAAGCAGTATGATGTCCGTGAGTAGTTCCCGGTGAGCGATGATCAAAACGGTTGATGATTACATCGGGTTGGAATTTTCTAATGGTCCAAACTACATCTGCCAGTACTTTTTCACGATCCCAAATTTCAAAAGTTTCGTCTGGGTTTTTGGAAAAACCAAAATCATTAGCACGACTAAAAAATTGTTCACCTCCATCTATTTTACGAGCTTCAATTAATTCTTGGGTTCTAATAACCCCCAATAATTCTCTTAGTTCAGGCCCAATTAGATTTTGCCCCCCATCGCCACGAGTTAAGGAAAGATAAGCAGTTCTTGCTTTTTTTTCGTTAGCTAAGTAGGAAATGAGTCGCGTGTTTTCGTCATCAGGATGCGCCGCAATATAGAGAACGCTTCCTAAGAAGTTTAATTTCTGAATTTGGTTGTAAATTTCAACAGCGTTTTGTTTTTGTGGTTTTTGGGCTGTTGTTATTTGGAAAAACAAAAGGGATATAAAAATAAAAAAGGTTCTATTTTTGAGCATTTTTGTTGGTTTTAATAGCAATAAATTCAAATGTAATAATTATTTATTTGTAATAAAATCATTCAAGTTTTCTAGAATATTAGAATGTTTTTTGAGATGTAAAGTCTAGCAAAAAATGTACCGAGAATTTTCTTGCATCAAAAAAAGTGGATTTTATATAAAATAAATTAAAAATCAATGCTTTGTAAAAGAAAAAAACTACTTCAAGAAGTAGTTTTTTTATAATGAGAAGATTTTTAAATTTTAACCTTGATAACAATTTTTTTAATTTTTCCATTACTAATCATGGCAGCATGAACATCTTCTGGAAATAGGATGGTAAATTGTCCTGGATTTAATTCAAAAAACATATCGGGTTGGTCAAAGAAAAAACGAACGTCTTTTTCGTCACTGTAATCGCCATTTGGGCTCACACATTTTTCTCTAGGTTTCCATGCATAGGTTTCTGGACCGGTTACGCAAACCTGAATATCAATATTTTGGTCATGGCATTCAAAGTGAACCAAACTTTGTTCTTTTGAATTTCCGTTTCCAGAATTTACAATGATTTTTAAATCATCGGTGTATTGGGTAACGCCATCAGCTAGATTAGCCAAGTCATTTTCTTTTAAAAATTGGAATGCTTTTTCGAAAGCAGGATGTAAACCATAGTATTTCGATGCACTGTTTAATGAATCTACAATCATTTTTAAGTTGTTTTTTTATTTTATAGGTAATTGAAAAATCCTTTTTTAGGAATAAAAAATAAAAATACATTTTTAAATTTAATAGTAGATTGAAAATAATAGAAAAGTAGCATATTCATTCTGATAATTACTTTTTGAAGTATAAAATAGATTTAAAAGGAATGAAAAAGAGGAGTAAGCTATGGTAATTACTCCTCTTTATTAGATTAAAATATTGATTTAATTATTTTTTGTCAGCAGTTGCTGTTACAGGATTTACTCTTACATAACCGCCATTTTGGAATTTGATTTGGTAGGTAGAATTAAAAAAGGTACTTGGTTTATAATAATCGGTTGTGATGATTTGAGCTCCAGATTTACTGGCATCATTAAAGTGAGTATAATCGTTATTACGAGCTTCTGTTGTATTGCTATCAGCGCGAGTTCTGATGATGTATCCTTTTTTTACTAAGTCGGTTATGGTTTTATCTTCAGCATTGTTTCTAAATAATGTGGCTGCTTCAGCTGTTCCTGGATTTGCATTTGCAAATACCATTCGGCCTTTAAGCGAAGGATGATTGAGTATATACAAATCACGTTTTTTACCATTATCATCTAAAATGAATAAAAATTTGCCTTTGGCTTCAGCCAATGTTGGCCAGTTCTCATGAAGTACTGCTTCTTCAAGAGTAGCATAATTTCCTCTTACCATATCAGGAGTGATTAACTTATCTACTCCAAGATTAGTTTTAATAACCTGATCAACCTGATCAAATAATTCAGATGTAAAGGCTTCTGGTTCTGTACCAAATTGATTCATTTTCCCATCTTTAGGTTCTAATGTGATAAATACAGGAATGTGTTCTGGATGCGCATCAGACCAAGTTTTTAATTGTTTTAAACAATCTTCAAATGTTAAATAAGAAGTTCTGAAATCAATATCGGGGATGTGTAATATTTTAAATCCAGGCTTGTTCATTTTACCCTCAACATCATAAGGTTCTTTTGGCGTAACAAGATCTAAGCCTTTAGGATGTGCATATTTACCTCCTTTACTATCGGCATAAATATCAATTTCCAGATTGCGTAATCCCATATTCAATTGGTCTACAATAGGAATATGCTCGTATTGGATGCCTTTTAATTGGTGCAAAGAATCTTTACTTTCTAGATATTGAAATAACTTAGGTTCGATGGCTTTTTTATAACTGTTATGCGAACCAATAACTTGTATTTTGTTTAATTTCAATTGGTCATTTTGAGCAGATGCCTGATAAAACACTGCTGTGCAAGCAATAACAGTTAGTAGAGAAGATAATTTCATGTTTTTTAATTTCGAATGATTAAAATTATAGGGTTTCATTAATTTGGGGTAAGAATAATTGATTTTTACAAAATTATAATTGTAAACTTAAGTTTACTATAGTTTCAAAAGAAGATATCGTAATGTAAATGTTATCTTAATCTAATAATTTTTTAATACTGTTTTATGTTATTGGAAAGATAAGATTTTGCTACTACAAAATATTAGACGTTACAAAAGATTTCAAGTAAAACTTTGGTTATATTGAACAATAGGCTATACGAGATTAAATTATAGAATCCGTCAAAATTTTTTTTGGCGGATTTTTTTTGTCTTTCATTTATAAAATCATTCTAATGTTCTAATTTTATCAAAAAAGCAGGTATGGATTTTTTCTTTAAAACAATTTTAGGTAGTTTTTTTATATTGAGTGTATTTTCATGTAAGTCGCAAACTACAGTAGTAAAAGCCGTAAATGAAACAGTTGTAATACTTGATGATACCACTTTTGTGAATCTAAAAGACTACAGTGCTGATTTTATTTACGACATGAAGTATGCTACCGAAGATAATTTCTTGAAAGCTAAAGTCTATGATTGCGCGGAATGTATGCTGCGTTTGAAAACAGTTCAAGCATTGGTTGCAGCTAACAAAGTTTTTATAAAAAAAGGATACCGAATCAAATTGTTTGATTGTTATCGACCATTAGATATTCAAAAAAGAATGTGGAAAATTGTTTCTAACCCAGAATATGTTGCTGATCCAGCTAAAGGTTCGATTCATAATCGGGGAGGAGCGGTTGATATTACTTTGGTAGATAAAAATGGAAAAGAATTGGATATGGGAACTCCTTTTGATTTTTTTGGAATAAAAGCCAGTCATAATTATGATAAACTGTCAGATAAAGTTAAAAAAAATCGTCTTTTATTAAAAAGTATTATGACTGAGAATGGTTTTAATGCATTGCCTTCTGAATGGTGGCATTATAATCTACAATCGGCATTAAAGGATAAGGTTGCCAATGAAAAATGGGATTGTCAATCCATTAAATAATCTTTTTAATCACTCTAAGTTTGTGCGTGTGTTTGTTGGTTTCAGGATTGAAGATTCCTAGATGATCAATACGATCAATTCTCACTTTTCCGCTAGAATGAATAATATAGTTGTTTTCCATGATGATGCCCACATGAATAATATTACCTTCTTCATTGTCAAAAAAAGCTAAGTCACCCGGTTCGCTTTCTTCAATAAAACTTAGTGCTTCTCCTTGAGTGGCTTGTTGCGAGGCATCTCTTAATAGTTTGTATCCATTAAGTTTATAAACCATTTGTGTAAACCCCGAACAGTCTATTCCAAAAGGAGTTTTTCCGCCCCAGAGATAAGGAGCATTCAAATACAAATAAGCGGTATTGATAATGTTTCTCTTGTTTTTTACGCCATTTACCTTAGTTCCTTCAAATTCAAAATTTTGAGTATTGATTTCGTTATTGTTTAAAAAAGACAACGAAGAACCTAGCGGAATAGGGATTAGTGTATTGGAAGAAGCCGTAATATATTCGATTAAATCAGCATTAAGAATAATAGTTTCTTTTGATAATTGTTCGAAATTAGCCTCAGTAATTATTTGGTATTGTTTAGCATCTACCCAACCTTCGTAGTCGTCGTATTGTAGTTTTATACGAGACCATTGGTTGCGTTTTTCCAGTATTTTAAAGTGTTCACCAAATAGAACCTGAGAAACAATTTCACTTTTGTCACTTGGTTCAAATCGAAGCGGGATGATGGCTAAATTACAAATTCCGAACATTAATTCTTTTTTTAGATTCTTTCAATAACAATTGCTGATGCACCTCCGCCACCGTTACAAATGGCAGCAGCTCCTATTTTGGCATTATTTTGTTCTAAAATATGAAGCAAACTTACTAAGATTCTGGCACCAGAACAACCTAGTGGATGTCCCAGAGAAACAGCACCTCCGTTTACATTTACTTTTTCACTATCTAAGCCTAGGATTTTGATATTGGCTAAACCAACAACAGAAAAAGCTTCGTTGAATTCAAAAAAATCGACATCGTCTATTGTTATTCCTGCTTTGTCTAAGGCTTTTGGTAAGGCCTTGGCAGGGCTTGTTGTAAACCATTTGGGTTCTTGCGCAGCATCGGCATAGCTTTTTATGTAAGCCAATGGTTTTAGTTGTAATTCGGCTGCTTTTTCTTCACTCATCAATATTAAAGCGGCAGCTCCATCATTTATAGTAGAAGCATTTGCAGCAGTTACCGTTCCTCCTTTTGTAAAAACAGCATTTAAAGTAGGGATTTTGTCTAACTTTACATTAGTAAATTCTTCGTCTTTACTAATGCTAATAGCTTCTCCGCGTCTTTGAGGTACTTCAACTGGAACTACTTCTGCATCAAATTTACCTGCTTCCCATGCTTTTGCTGATCGACGGTAGGATTCAATGGCATAATTGTCTTGTTCTTCGCGACTAATATGGTATTCCGTAGCACATAAATCGGCGTAAACGCCCATAGCTTGATTGTCATAAGCATCTACTAAACCGTCTTTTTGCATGCCGTCAATCAATGTAGTAGGACCAAATTTGACACCATTTCGTAAATGTGTATAATGTGGAATCAAACTCATGTTTTCCATACCACCAGCCACTACAATTTCGGCATCACCAGATTGAATGGCTTGAGCAGCCATCATAACTGCTTTCATGCCAGAGGCGCAAACTTTATTAATAGTAGTACAAGGAACACTGTTTTTTATTCCGGCAAATAGAGCTGCCTGACGTGCCGGTGCCTGACCTACACCAGCTTGAATTACATTTCCCATTAAAACTTCATCAACCAGAGTAGGATCTAGTTTAATTTTATCTAAAGCGCCTTTTATGGCTGTAGCACCAAGTTGAGGTGCCGTGATATTGGCTAATCCTCCCATGAAACTCCCAATAGGAGTTCTGGCGGAAGAAACGATAACTACTCTTTTGTTCATGTTTTGAAATGGTTTGAATGTATAGTTGTAGCAAATTTACTCTTTTTTGTATAAAATTTATATTTTAGGTCGTTGATTCTCTTTTTCAAAAATAGTTTTGAAATTTATTTAAATCTATGTAATTGATTGTTAGTGTTTTTAGAAAAAAGATAAAAAAATAATAAAAAAAAGCTTTAAAATAGTTGTGAGAAATGGGATGATGTGTTACATTTGCAACCGCAAAACAAGACACGTTCTTTGAGCTTGGAGAGGTGCCAGAGCGGTAATGGAGCAGATTGCTAATCTGTCGACGAGTAATCGTCGCCAGGGTTCGAGTCCCTGTCTCTCCGCTTTATATTTTTCCTTCGGGGTGTAGCGTAGCCCGGTTATCGCGCCTGCTTTGGGAGCAGGAGGCCGCAGGTTCGAATCCTGCCACCCCGACAAAACTTTACTATGAGTTTTAAAAGAAAATGGTCGCATAGCTCAGCTGGATAGAGCACCTGCCTTCTAAGCAGGCGGTCGAAGGTTCGAATCCTTCTGCGATCACACATTAAAACCCCTTGAAATTCAAGGGGTTTTTTGTATTTTAGGAGTTACCAAAACCTAAATAGTAATTATTTTGTAGTATTTTGATTTTTAAAAACAAAAAAAATGATTTTCTGTTTGTAGAATCAAAAAAAAGATTAAATTTGCACTCGCAATCACAAAATGATAGCGACATATTGGAGAAATGGCAGAGCGGTCGAATGCGGCAGTCTTGAAAACTGTTGACTGTAACAGGTCCGGGGGTTCGAATCCCTCTTTCTCCGCTTCATGACTTACAAAAGTCATCAAAAACCTCAAAATCTTATGATTTTGAGGTTTTTTTATTAGTAGTTGTAGCTAAAAATCATAAGTTTTAATGCTTTCTGAATTCTAATATAATAAAATAGGGAAGTTCTCTTTGGTTACCATTGTAAAGTAGATGATAAAGTATAATCTTCTTGTTTTTTATATCGAATTCATTTAGGAAATAGATATCAAATTTGAATTAGGATAATTGATGTAGGATTATGTTATGGAGAAGGAGAATTATTTTAGTAATGTTAAAAAAAATAGTTCAGCCTAGGTAATGATTCTGCTTGTGAATAAAAGAGTTACAGGTGTTTTACTGTTTTATCGGCTCGTAATACAGAATGATGGCTCCTGATGCAAAGGTTTTAGTTTTTAAAAGTTTAAAAAATTGCCTGACTTTTATTTTGTCAAACAAAGGCAATCCTTTTCCTTGTAACATCGGATGAATGCAAATTTGAAACTCATCAATCAAATTAATGTTGAACAACTGAATAATCAAACTTCTACTGCCCACTAAAATGTCTTTACCCGATTGTTGTTTGAGCTTTAAAACTTCTTTTTCAATTTCGTTTCTGGCCAGTTGTGCCGTTTCCCATTCAGTATTTTTCAAGGTATTTGAAAAAACAATTTTGGGTATTTTGTCAATGGCTATGGCAAAGTCGTTCATTGATTTTTCACCAGAAGGTTTTTTTAGCAGTGTTTGCCAGTATTGCATCAGTTGGTAAGTAATACGACCATATAAGATTAGACCTGACTGGTCTAAGAGCGCTTTGTAATGATCGTGTAAAGCTTCATTAGGAATCCCTGCGGTATGATCGCAAATCCCGTCTAGAGTCATGTTTATGGCTGCAATTACTTTTCTCATGTTTTTCAAATTAAAAGGTTGTTGATCTTAACTTGATTTTTTGTTATGGGCACAAGCGTGACGCTTGCGCTAGCATGGGGTTTTTATTTTTTACCAGTAAATTTTGCGATGAAAACTTGTTCATTATTAATTACTATTAACTCCTTATCACATTTATAATTCTCAACGATTAAGAAATATTTGTCGTTCATAAAAGTTATGAATTTTCCCGATATTATTTCATTATTTATATTCAACCGAATTTTTACATTCTCCTCGTATTCATCTAATAATTTTTTAGCGTCCTTTTCCCCTTTATAATTGTAATACATACTTGAAGCAAAAAAGATTAAAATAATAGAAACATTAATAAAAATATTTTTTGACATTCTGCCAAATTTGATTCCAATCTTAGTAAGTATTTTTATCAATATAGCATATAAAAGAAAAAATGCTAACAAAAGAAGGTACCAAAAATTATCGTTCGTAGCATAACCAATAAGAATAAAAATTGAACAGATAATAACATATATTGAACTAATAACATCTAAGTCACTATCTTTTCTTTCAAAGAGATGGTGAATTGAAATTATAAATCCTCCAATTACATTTAATATTAAAAGCCAAGTTGTAGCGATAATCTTTTCAAAAGAAAGGTTTATATATGAAGAATTTATATTTAAAGTAGAGTAATATTTTGTCCAATACATCCAACCTAAAACATATAATAATATTCCACCAATAGTTAATGCTGTTGCAATGTCAATTGTCTTAATTTTAGTTTGGTTTTCGGTCATTATTTTCTCCTGTTTTTGTCAACATATCTGGTAACGTTTTGCTGCTTTGAGATGGCTGGAAAATCGTAATCGCTCAATTTTCGGCTTAACGAAAACTTGATGCGAAACGGTAATTCCACTAAATTCCAGCTAGCTCAAAACAGCTGTTATGCCTTCGGTTTTTTATTTAGCATCCACTTTCACCGATGAAATTTTGTGTTATTTTTTCACCATTTTTATTTTCAATTAATATCAAACCTTTATTCCACCAACTTTCTTCAGCGTCTTTTTTGGTTTTATCTGCTTTAATTTCAATAGTTACTTTGTATTCTTCTGCTTCATATTTACAAGTGTAATCTTCATTTTCAACTGTATTTGGTTTGTAAATTCTGCTTGTTAGTTTCAGTTTTACAATCTTATTATTTACAGACACAAAAGCAATACTGTCAAAGTTTGACGCAAAAACAAAGTTGTTTTCTGCATATTCTTTTTCGTTTTTTGAAAATATGCACGAGCAACCATCGATTTCTTTCGGCAACTTTTTAAAACTATTCAACGTAAATTCCGTGTCGTTGACTTTTTCAATATTTCCAGTTTTGTCGTTTTTACACGCAGAAAATATTAAAATACAAAGACTAAAAACTAAATATTTTATTTTATACATTGTTTTCTGATTTTCGGTTTTCTAAACTGAGGCATAACTAGCATATATACGCATAAATCAAACTAGTTAAATTCTATTTTGGCATGTTATACGCTTATTTTTGTATATATTTTTGCGTATAATATTTTCATGCGCAACACAAAAATAAAAATATTTCTTACACACAAAAGCAATTTCGGTTTTAATTTAGGATGTCAGTAATTCTAAAACAACGTTCTGTTCCCAAATAGAGTGGGTCTCCGTGTTTTTCGGACCAAAAACCATCTAATAAATCTTTGGAAATACAACGATACACGACTACACCTTTGAAAATTTTGTCATTTTCCCCCAGGTATTTAAAATTAATCACCAGGATATTATCTCTAAAAAATCCGCTGCCGCTTTGAACTTGTTCGTTGTTAATGAACCATTGGGCTTTGATTCTTTTGTTGTGGTCTAAACTTAAAGTAAGTATTCCTTTGTATTGGTGGTCTTCGGCATCCTGATTGCTACCTGTAATTTGGAATTTGCCTACGAGTTCTTCGATGTTCATTTTTTAGTTAACAATAGTTAGAGTTATAAAATAAAGACTTGCCACGAATTCACAAATTAAACAAATTAAATTCGTGAATTCGTGGCATTTTAAACTAAACCAATTTGCGACCCTAGCAATAGCGAACAGGCAAAGCAATCTTTGGTTGTTTATTTCGTGCAAGAATACTCATTTCATTTGGAAAAGACATAAAAAAAAAAATCGAAGTTTTCAGGCTTCGATTTTAGAGTAAAAATAATTAAAGTAAGATTCCGGGGCATTATTATGGTGGAATTAATGTTCCAGAAAATTAATCAGATGTTCTCTGTTGTCATAATAAGTAGGATGTTCGAGAATGGCTTTTCTATTTCGGGGTCTTTCGTAATTGATGTCTAAGATGTCACCAATTTGTGCTCGTGGACCTGAAGTCATCATAATAACTCTGTCGGCAAGGAAAATGGATTCGTCCACATCGTGGGTAATCATAATTCCGGTTGTTTTTTCTTTGTTTAAGACTTCCAAAAGAACGTCCTGCAATTCGCCTCGGGTCAAAGAATCCAACATTCCAAAAGGTTCGTCCAGTAATAAAATTTGTGGTTTTAAAGCCAGAGCTCGCGCGATACCCACCCTTTGTTTCATTCCTTGTGAAAGATCTTTGGCTTTTTTGTCAAAAGCACCGTCCAGACCCACTTTGCTCAAATAGTATTTGCAAATATCTATACGTTGTTTTTTGGTCGCATAAGCAAAAACTTTATCTACTCCCAAGGCTACATTTTCTAATGCAGTCATCCAAGGCAGTAAACTTGGGGACTGGAAAATAATCCCTCTGTCTGGTCCTGGTCCGGTAATAGGAGAGCCGTTCAGAACGATTTGGCCTCCTGAAATTGGGTTTAAACCGGCAATCATCGAAAGTAAGGTGGTTTTTCCACAACCTGAATGTCCGATGATGGAAATAAATTCGCCCTCTTTGATTTTTAAATTTAAGTTTTCCAATACTACAAAATCACCAGTTGGAGTAGGATAGACTTTTTTCAGATTGTTTATTTCCAACATGTATTTTTCAAAACCTGCCGGATCGAGTGGAACTCTTTGTGTATTTAATATCGTTTCTGTCATGATGTTCTTTCTTTAAAATTTTTAAAAACATATAAGTCATATAAGTTTTTGACTTAAGACTTTAAGTTAAAGTGATTTTTAAGAGCATATAAGTCAAAGCAGTTTTACTTGACTGACTTCTATGTTTAAAAATTTAGCTGAATTGCATCGGAACTAAATCCGGTAATTCGTAAGTGTTCACTTGCTGTCCGGCGGTTCTTTCAGCGCCTATTTCCATCAGGTATTCGATAATTCCGTTTCTTAATTTTTTAAAATTGTCATTGTGGTTCAAATCGATTTTATTTCTTGGTCGTTCAATTTTAATGTCAAATTCCGGTCCCAGAGTGGCTTTTGGTCCCGGACGAAGCGGAATTACTTTGTCGGCCATAAAAACACCTTCGTCAACATCATTTGTAATCAGTAAGGCAGTACGTTTGTCTTCGCTCCAGATATTCAGAATTTCTTCCTGCAAATTTCCTCTGGTCAAAGCATCTAAAGCACCCAGTGGCTCGTCCATCAAAATCAACTCCGGTTTCATAGCCAAGGTTCTGGCTACCGCTACACGCTGACGCATCCCTCCGGAAAGTTCTTTTGGTTTTTTATGAGCAGCATGTGAAAGGTTTACTTTGGCAATAAAACTATTGACATGCTCTTCGACTTCTTTTGGTTTCCAACTTGGGAAAACGGTTTTAACCGCCATCGCTACATTGTCGTAAACCGTTAACCAAGGAAGTAAAGAGTAGTTTTGAAAAATAATTCCTCTTTCGTGACTGGTTCCCTGAATAGGTTTTCCTTTGAATAAAACTTCTCCTGAATCTGGTTCTATTAATCCGGCAATTAAATTAATCAGCGTGGTTTTTCCACTTCCTGTAAATCCAACGATGGCAACAAACTCTCCTTCTTCAATTTTCAAATTGATATTTCTTAAAACTTCTGTTTTGTTTTTTCCTTCACCGTATGATTTACAAACGTTTTTAAGTTCTAAATAAGCCATTTCTTTTAGTTTTTAGGTTCATAGGTTCTAAGTTGCTGAGATTCTTAGTGTCTCAGTAACTTAGCGTATTAGTTACTTTAATTATTGAAGGTTAATAATTTTTGGAAAATCATCATGATGCGATCCAGCATAAATCCGATTAAACCAATTACAAACATGGCAACAATAATTTTCGAATTGGAATCACTGGAGCCATTTTGGAATTCTTCCCAAACAAAAGAACCTAATCCAGGGCTTTGTGCCAATAATTCGATAGCAATCAAAACCATCCAGGCTACAGAAAGCGTAATTCTTAATCCTGTGAAAATCATAGGGAAAGAAGAAGGTAAAATGATTTTAAATATTTTTTGGAAAGTTCCCAGTTGCAATACTTTAGCCACGTTGATGTAGTCTTTATCTACTGAGGAAACTCCGGCGCTGGTATTTACTAAGGTAGCCCACATAGAACACAATCCTACACTAATAAAGGAGATTACAAATGATTTTTCAACATCTACATTTGCTAAAATGGTTTTTACAATCATCGAAACTAATAACAACCAAACTACTGGTGATACCGGTTTGAAAATTTGAACAATCCAGTTGAAAGACGTTCTTAATGTTTCACTTAATCCTAACAAGATTCCCATTGGGATAGCAATAATGATGGACAATAAAAATCCGGCAAATACGGTTTTTAAACTGGTGAAGATCTGATCTACAAATGAAGGTCTTCCGGTATATTTAATTTCGGTTTCTCCTTTTGCCAAACGCTCTTCGTTCATAGCAGCATATTGTTGGATAAAATCTGATTTTTTAGCTGATAACAGCAGGTGATCATCCCATAATTTCCCCAAAGCACCTACTACCATTAGTGGAGAAGGTAAAGAATTTGGGCGGCAGCTTATATCTCCGGAAGCAATACATTCTTCCAATTTTTTGGCCGCTTCAGGCCCCTGATCCTGTAATGCTTTTTCAATTTTCATTTCTGATTCCACATTATTTAAATAATCTGAGAATGTTTGCCATAACAGAATAAAAAAGAAAACCGAAAGTAAAGGAATCATAATTTTCTTGAATGCTTCTTTTGCATTTTTTTTCACCTCTTCACCTGCAATCAATCGAATAAGTGGTTCTAAATAACCTAATCCTATAAATTTCACCGTTTTTATTGTTATTGTTTTCATAATGCTTGTATTTAATAATGTTGGTTTAAAAGCGTTTAAAAAAGTATGATTTCGTAAAATCCTTTTTAAACTTTTTAATTAAGAAATATAAAATTGAGTTTTTGTGTATTTGAAACTCAAAAGGTTCTTTTTTGGTTTTAAATAATGCAGAGACTGTCCTAGAAACAGCCCCCACATTATGATTTTTAATTAGTTTTTATTACCTATTTTTAGGCCTTTTAAGTATTCCAATGGTTTTTTACCATCATAAGTAATACCGTCAATAAATTCGTTAGTAGCTGGTTTATAACCGTCAGTAGTTGGGATATCAGCTTGGTCTAAGTTTCCTTCTTTAACCAATAATTCAGCAGCTTTAGTCCAAATTTCAGGTTTGTAAACTTCTTTGATTTTTGAAGCATACCATTCATCTGATTGTGGCTCTGTAATTTGTCCCCAACGTCTCATTTGAGTCATATACCAAATACCGTCAGAGTAGAATGGGTAAGTAGCATTGTATTTGAAGAATACGTTAAAGTCTGGCTCATCACGTTTGTCTCCTTTTTCATATTCGAATGTTCCTGTCATTGAGTTTTTCAACACATTTTCATCAGCACCTACATAAGCCGGACTCGATAAGATTTTAACAGCTTCAGCTCTGTTTTTTGGATCATCTAACCATTTTCCTGCTCTGATTAAAGCTTTAGTAATAGCAATAGCAGTATTTGGATTTTTCTTGATAAAAGCTTCTGTCATTACGAATACTTTTTCAGGGTGATTTTTCCAGATGTCACTTGAAGTGATTACCGGAACTCCAATTCCTTTGGCAACTGCTTGTTGGTTCCATGGTTCACCTACACAGTATCCGTTGATGGTTCCTGCTTCAAGTGTAGCGGGCATTTGTGGTGGAGGCGTTACAGAAAGTAATACATCTGAGTTGATATTTCCTTGCACGTTGTCTTTAGTATATTGACCTGGGTTGATTCCTCCTGCAGCCAGCCAATATCTCAATTGGTAGTTATGTGTCGATACCGGGAATACCATACCCATTTTGAATGGTTTGTTAGCTGTTTTGTATTCTTTGATTACCGGTAACAAAGCACTCGCGCTGATTGGGTGAACTGGTTTTCCGTCTTTCAAAGGAATTCCAGGTTTCATTTTTGACCATACATCATTAGAAACTGTAATACCATTTCCGTTCAAGTCCATGGAAAAAGTCGTAACTAATTTAGCTTGTCTACCAAAACCAACTGCTGCTGCGATAGGTTGTCCGGCAAGCATATGCGAACCATCAATTTGTTCGTCAATAACTCGGTCTAATACGTTTTTCCAGTTAGATTGTGCTTCCAAGGTTACAAATAAACCTTCGTCTTCAAAGAATCCTTTTTCTTTTGCAATGGCAAGAGGAGCCATATCTGTTAGTTTAATGAAACCCAAAGTTACCTGAGGTTTTTCTAAAGCTAATTTTTCAGTTTTAGAAGCGCTTGCGGTTTCAGCTCCAGCTTCCACTTCTTTTTTTGCTTCTTTTTTACAGCTAACAACACTTAGGGTTGTTAACAGGATCATCGATAATCGTAATACTGTTTTTTTCATGAGAATGTTTCTTTGATTACTGGTTCAATTATTTTTTTATAGAGAAAATTTGTGGGTTGATGTTTACCATTAGGTAAGCCCAGTTGTTTGTACTGTCGTTCAATCCTGTTCCACCTTTTAAGGCAACCATTGAGTCAGAAGCAAACATTTGTGAATATCCTGCTACTACTGTAATATCCTTACTGGCTTTGTATACAGCTGTTAAATCTACCTCTGTTCCCAAATATTTGTCAGTGGTTGCAGCCAATTCGTTAGCAGCGTAGAAAACGTGAGGAGCAACAGATAGGTTTACTTTTTTGATAGGGAAGTCTAATTTTAAAGTAGCATCTTGAAGACCAACTGATCCGGCATGATTTCCTACGTAGAAATAATCCATAAAACCATTGAAAGCGTGGTTAGTACCAAATACTGGATTGAATGATTTTACAATGGTAGAAGTTGAAGTTTGGTCTTTTCCGGAAAGATATTCATATCCTAAAGTAGCTTTGAATTTTGGAGAAAATGCATATCCTAAGTTAGCTGCAGTTTCATAAGCTGAAACTTGATTGGCTCCAATTTTTCCTGTTTGTCCGTAGAAACTAAAGTCAAGACTTAATTTTTTACCGGAATAATTTGCATAAGTTCCAAGTGTTTGGGAATAGTTTGTTTCAATATCTGAAACTGTTTTTTGGTATTCTTTTCCTAAGTTTAAAGCAAGAAAGCTAACATTTAATTTGCTGATGTTAGTGTGGTACCAGGCATATTGCATGTCTTTAAAATCAGTAGTATATGGAGTTGATGGGGCAACTTTTCCTTCTGAATCAGCATTTAGAGCAAATCCTAAATCCAATAGGCTTTTTTCACCTTTGAATTTGAATACTGCAGCATCAAAACTACGTCCTTGATTAGCCCAATCTAATCCTCCAAAAACTCTTTGGTTATCATAAGAAATCATTTGGCGTCCTACTTTTGTACTCCATTTATCTGTAAAACTGTATTGTGCCCATCCTTCGTATAAAGCAAATCCGTTTTTATCAGTAGCAATATTTCCTAGTGTACTAACATTTCCCCAAGTACGTACATTTTGCAAAGCAACTTTTACTTTTAGTTTGGTATCCCCGTAATTCAAATTGATTCTAGAGCGTTGTCCCACAAATGAAGTATGTGCTGTAGTGGGTGTTAATAATGTTCCAAAACCATTTGTGTATTCGTATCTTGGTCTAAGTTGAATGTCAGAACTAAATTCCTGTGCCATTGCTGCAGTACCCATTAGGCCTAGTACTGATAAAGAAAGTGTTTTGAGTAGTTTCATAATAAGTTGATTTAAAAATTTGTTTTTGTTAATTATTACATTGCAAACATACTTACGTAATTTTACTTACTAACAATGTCTTGCGCAACAAAAACTAGTTTTTTAAACCAGATTTATTTATTGAATAACACAATTAAAAACAGGTGTAAAAACATTTTTTTTATTTAATTAATTGAAATACAGTTGTTTATAAATATACTTAATAGGCTAAGTAGTCTTTGAAAATAGTATAAAAAGATATAAAATATTACGTATATCACTTAGTTTTTAGAAAAAAAACAGACTGTTTACGTAGTTTTTTAATAATAAAACATAAAAAAGCCCGATGGTTATCGAGCTTTAGTTTTTTATAAAATGAATAAGAATAGAAGCGAAATTAATTTGGGTTTAATAGAGTAACCCATTTACGGATTATTATTTATTGATGCATTTTAAAATAATAGTCAGCAGAATGTTTCCCGCTTCCATATACTAAGAAGAATAAACAAATAGCCAAAATACCTAAGGCTAAAAATAAATTTTCAGAATGCATTTCACCAGCAAAGTTCACAAAAATAGCTCCCATTAAAATAGGTAGTTGTGCAATAATGGCCCAGCGGGTAAGCAATCCAAAAGCAATCATTATTCCGCCTATCATGTGGGCAGGAGTAATGTAATGAACGAGGAACATGCCTCCTCCAATTTGGTCAATAGGAGAAATCAAATCCTGCAGGTATTGAATGTTTGTAATGAATTTGACTCCTTTTACGAATAGAAACACTCCCAGTGCAATTCGTAACAAATCTAAGGTAAAATAACTGTGCGCATTGGCCCATTTATTTAATTGATTTACATTGTTCATAGTGCTGTATGATTAAAATTGGTACTACTAAGGTAGTGATTTTTAAAACAATAGCGTAGAATTAGGCTGTTAAAATAAAGTTGTAAATATTCATAAAAGCCTTAAATCTTAAAGAAATAGGTGGCTATTTTATTTTACCTGTTCAAGTATCCAGTTGAGCTCAAGATCATTTTTATTTATTTGGTCTTCTAGAGTTGGGCTAAGAGGTACATCAGGAAAAATTCCATGTCCTAAAACATTGGTTTGGTAGTAGGGCTTTATATTCATAACACCAATTCTGACTTTTAGTTCTGAATAAGGCATTTTTACAATGGGCATAAATCCGGCAACAGTTCCATTGTAATCACCTCCAGTTTCTTCACCAACAAAAATGGCTCTTTGTGAACCTTTTAAATTGGATGAAATAATACTGGAAGCTGAAAAGCTTCCACCATTAATTAGAACATAAAGTTTTCCGCCAAAAGCATTTTTATGGATTGGATACGGCTTTGTGTCTGTAGCAAAATAATTGATGCCATTTTTGTCTTTATGAACCGTAAACAATAAATAGGCATAGACAAAGGGAGAAAAAAGTGTTTTTATGACTTTTACAGGGAAATTACCTTTGTTAAAGTAAGCGCCTTCAAATAAACTGGCTTTCGAAACTACTTCCGATTTTTGCAAGAATACAAAAGTCGAGTCGGTAAGATAGTTGTAGAGTTGTATAATTTCGTTTAATCGTCCGCCGCCGTTGTTTCTTAAATCGAGAATTAAGATTTTAGAATTTCTTTTTTTGATTTCAGCAAAACTCTCGCTGTAAAATTTTCGAAAATGTCCTTTTTTAAATCCTCTAATTTTAAGTACTGCTATGTTGCTGTCATTGGAAACAAAATTCAGTTCTCTTAAGAATGTTTTGGATGATTTATCAAAACCGTTAATTCTTTTTTTTCTCTTTATAACATGTTGTTTAGTGCTGTTTAGTGCTGCTTTTTTTTGAAGAGTTTTTTTATCTTTTTTGGTAATACTGTCAGTATTGAATCTTTTAATCGTAATGGATTGAATACTGTCATTTAGTTTAAATACGTATTGTAAGCTGTCTTTTATTCCGTTTTCGATGGTAAAAAAATGCGTAAAACGTTTTGATGCTATCTGTTTTTTGAAAGTAGTATTGTATCCATCTGAACTGTAATATTGATTGTATTCATTGATTAGATTTGCTGGTTGTGTCCCGTTTACTGAAAGAACTTCTGTTCCAGGAAAAATAGATTTGTTAGCTGATTTATTTTTAATGACGTATAATTTGTTATTATAAAAAGTAAAATCAAATTGCGAAAATGGACCAATACCTTTTTTGAGAATTGCTTTAGTTTCTTTTTTAGAATAAGTTTTTTCTGGAGGAATTACATAACTATGACCTTGCCTTATTGCTGCAACAATAGGACTGATTTTTTTATAAAAATCCAGTGGAGTAAGAGGATTTTTGATAGTGGTTTTAAGACTATCAAATTTATAATCTAAACTTACTGGATTGATATAATAGTTTAGTTTAGGGTGGAGTTTTTTTAGTTTTTTTTGAGTAAAATCAACGTCTTTTTTAAGCTGTTCTACTGGGATTAATTTCTGCAAATGAGCATTGTCTTTTTTTATGGTACTGCATTGTACAAAGCAAATGATAATGAGAAAGAGGATAATTCTTTTTTCTAAAAAGACAGTTGAATTCATTGACTTTAGTTTTTTGATTTGCAGCTTTTAAAAAACGAAAATACAATTAAAAATGGATGTTTAATCTTATTCAGAATGCTATTAGGATAGTTTTAGTATTCTAAGTAGTTTCTTCTAGCTGGGGGTAAAGTTTTTTTGAAACAAAATAGCATATAATTGTCCAAAGCTATTATAAAACAAAAAGGCAGCACATTTAAAGTACTGCCTTTTGATTTAGAAATTAAGTATGGTTAGAATTATTTTTGAACATGTAACAATTCCCAAGATTTTATATTACAATAACGTCCTGCACTCGATTGTGTTGTAAGTTCTCCAAATGAAATGTCAGAAGTTTCCGTTACCGTAAATTCAACATAATACTCTCTAACACCAGTAATTCTTTCGTAGCCCAGAGTTTCGCTAGCGGTAGTAAGGGCTTCAACATCTGGAATACCACTTCCTTTAGCAATGACAAAATAAGAACCTCCATCGTCAGTATCATTAAGATTTGTTGCGGTTACAGTAACTTTTAGTTGGTAAGTTGCTGCATCCAAATTTATGGTTTGATAGATCTTTCCATTTGTAATTTCTGGAGCACCCCAGCCAGATTCTAGATTAAAGATATTTCCGTTTTTTTGATCCCAACCACCATATCCGGCATGGTTTTTTGCTGCATCATTGGTAATCCAAGGTGCTGCTAATGTTCCCCATCTAGAACCAGCTGCTTCTGCTATATAAGGAACTGCTGCATTTTCTAATATTGGTAATACAAATGGTTTATGATTGCTGTAATCAGTATAAATGGTATCAAGGGCAAGAGGTGAATATTTAAATGCAGTACGATATTTTAAAGTGGAACCACTTTTAAAATCGCGTATAGTAATTTTAGTATTATTCGTTTTATTAAAAAGTGCTACTTCTTCATCTTGGTCATTGGTATAGATGATTTCGGTGCCTAAAATTCCTGTAGTAATTGGAATTTGATTAAACTCAAAATTTAATTCACTGAATTTTAAGTTTGAAGCAATAATTTCTCGATTTTCTATAGAATTAAGATAGATATCTCCATAAACTTTAGCCCCACCGCTGACTATTTCAGTACTATTGCCTTCTTCATCTAGAGCCTGAACTTCGAATATAGTTAGTTTTTCATCCAAATCATTAATTTCTGTAGCAAATGAATTTTCTTCCCCATCATGGTCTATGGGAACTGTAACAGATTGAGATTTATTATTCCAGTATATTTTTACTTTAGACATATTTGCATCATCAATCTTACCTTCAATCGAAACCATATTGATTCCCGGTCGTATTTCTAATGCGGATACTTCTGCTACTACATTTGAATCATTCGATGAATCTAGTGTATAATCTTCATTACAGGATAAAACAGTGAAAAGTATAGTTAATAACATTAGTTTCACTGCATAATTGTTTTTAAACTTCATAATAATTTGGTTTGGTTAATAAATTTTAGTTAGTTATGGTTTTGATACCTCTTTAAGATACTTTTAATTAGAATCGTAACAATATAAAGAGGTGTGATTTTAAATTTATTTATTACAAACCTTGGCAGTGTCCTGTAGTATCCTGTATGAAATTGGTTTTTTTGTTGATTTTTTAATTGTTTTGTGTACAGGATTTTAATCTTTTTTTAGCAAGAAATATGTAGTTAAAAAAGCCGCTTAACCATAGTTTTTATAGTAGCTCCCGCAATTGTCACATTTTTTAATTTGAAAGCTTAAGTTTTGAAAAAAATGGACGTGATTTTGGGTGATTAATTTTTATGAAAAAAAGTTGTTTTTTGGTGATATTTTAAGCGTAATTACTATTTTTCTTAAAAAAGAGCTGCAAAAATAAGAATAAATCAAAATTTCGGTGATAAGTATTTTCTTAAAAAGATAGTGAAAAGGAGGCGTCTTAATGAAAGAGGTTGAAAAGAGTATTAACTAGATTAAAGAAGAAACAATTTTTAGAGTTACTCTTCAGTATTTTTTCTCTTTAAAACTCGCCCTCTGGGTTCATCGCCCTCATGAAGTACAATTTTAGAATGTAGAAACTGAGCTGCAGCTGCAGAATCATTTACTTTAGTAGTAGAACGGGCTATCATTTCTGATTCAAAATCAGTTAAAACGTTTTTACGTATTCCTGTTTTTCGCCATTCAGAATTAGGCCTACACCCTTTAGAAATTGTTCTAGCTAATGAAAGTGCATCTAATAGGGCTTGATTGGCACCTTGTCCTTTAAAAGGACTCATCGGATGTGCCGAATCACCTATTAATGTTGCTGAGTTTGCTTTTTTAAGTAATTTAGGAGTAAGAATTTCTCTGTCATAAACAGGATATCCAGAAATTTGAGCTGCTTGAGTTGCTGCTATAATTTGAGGAATTGGAGAATGCCATTGGGTTCTTCTATAAGCTTCTTCCTTGAGTGCCTGAACTCCTTGAGCACTTAGATTTATTGCTTCTTCCTCACTCAAAGGAAAGCTCAATTGCCACATTATCGAGTTTGAAGTAAAAGGCATGATGTAAATTCTTTCGTTACCATTGGCTGTTTGAAAAACCGTTGCAGAGTCTAGTAGCGGACTATTAACTTCCTGAAGAGTTTCTAATGGACAAATTCCTAAAATCACAATACAATCTAAGTAACGTAAAGGGGTAATATCGTCACCAATGAGTTGCTTGCGTACAGAGCTCCTTATTCCATCGGCACCAACAACAAGATCAGCTTTGGCGGATTGGATTGTATTATTAACCATGAAGTTTAGATGTATACCATCTCCTTCTATTTCTTTGAAATCAACTAACTGATGCCCCCATTGCACTTTATCTTTTCCACCTAATTGCTCTATAAGTGTTGAGCGTAATAATTGTCTGGCAATGTGAATGTTTGTTCGTTTAGAAAACTGTTTAGTCTCTTCTTGAAGCCATTTTCTAACACCCCATTCACCAATAATTTTTCCATCAGTAGTATGTACCAGATGTCTTGTTGAAACCACTCCTTCTTTTAAAGAAAAAATTCCCAAGGCTTCAATGGCTTTACTGGCTTGTTGTAAAGTGAGTCCGTAGCCCTGAGCGCGAGCCTCAAAGTTATTGTCCCGTTCATAAAGTGTAAAAGGAATACCACGGTGCATACAGGCCACAGCTAATGCTACTCCGCCAATACCTGCACCAATAATAGCTATATGAGGGTAGTTTTTGGCATCTGCAATAGGAGGAGAGACGGTCGCAATGATACCAGAACCATTACAGGTTGAACAGTCATAAAGGTGTCCTTTTGGTTTAACAGGAGCATTTCCTGTACCATCTGAATTTTCAAATTCTTCCAGTTCTCTCTGGTAGCGTAGTCGCGCTTTATTAGTTAGTCCCCGACTTTTTTTGCCATGACCTTTGCATTCGGGACATGCAGTCCAGCTTGTGGCTGTATTTTGCATTGATGTTCATTTTTAGTCTATTGTGTCTTTTCTGTTATCTTAAGAGATTCTTTTTTTATCAAGATACCCATACCCATCAGATAAAAGTCCTAAACTTATTGCTATTTGTAAAAAAAAATATTCGATAATTTTTATAACTCTTTATTAAAATGAAACGCACTAATTGAAAAATTTTCTTTAAAATAGAGTTTGTGTGCTGTTTTTCTAGTTGGTCCGCTGTCTAGTTGAACTGAAATGCAATTTTTATTTTTTGCAATTTCATAAAGATAATTTAATAGTTTGGAAGCATATCCTTTGCCTCTGTAATTTTCTATTGTAGATAAGTCGTCAATATATAATTGTTTTCCACAATATAGCATTGAAAAAATCCTATATCCTGCCACACTAACTGTTTTGTTATTTTCAGAAAGGTAGATTAAATTATAGCCTTCATCTTGCATTGCTTTTATTTGCAATACAAATTGTTCTTTTTTTAAATGAGGTCTCAAAAGACTCATTGCCTCCCAGCAACTGTCTATTGTTGGGTCTGTATCTGCTATTTTTATTTCTGTCATATTGATTACTAAGATTTTAAAAAGAGAGAATTAAATTGTAATAACAATAATCCTTTTTTAATTTTCGATACAATGTAAGTTTTTGATAAAATAAGTTTCGGGTTGGTAGGTTTTTCCATCGAGTTCAGAAACCAGTTCTTTTTTTATAATATAGTCTTCAGTATCAGTTAAATATTTGATACGCATCAAAGAAACAGGAGAAGATTTTAGATCTTCCATAGAACCTTTCATAAACATAAAAGTGCCCACAATAACACGGTTATCAAAACCTTTTTCGTCGCGAAGCATACTACCGCAATATTCCATATTGATATGTACCAGCGTAATCACTTTTCCGTTGTTGAGTTGAAGATACAATTTGGAATTTTTGTCAAAACAATTGGCTTTGATAAATGCTTTACTTTTTTGAATCATTTGTACGTTTAATGTTGGCAAACCGTCTGTCGAAGTCAGTGTATAGAAAATATAACTGGACGTTCCGGCAAAGTTTTTTTCGGACATCAGGTATTCACGGGTTTGTTTGTAGGTGCCTATAGAATCAGTTACCTGACTGGAATAATCACAGGCTGTTTGAGCCAAAGCATTTACGGAAATGAAAAATAAGGCGGTAAGTAGTAGTTGTTTCATTATATTTTTTTGTTGTTATTTTATTTTGGCGCAAAATACTATTATTTTATTAGTATTCACATCGGTGGTAAAAAAAGAATAGTGATTGCCACCGTCTTTAATTTTCCATTTTTTTCGAATATTTTCTACCGTTTCTGGAAAATTTCGGGTGGTAATATTGCATTGTTTGCCGCTGAGGTGTTTTTTTATGTCGGTTTTATTGTATGCAAAAACTGCTTTGATTTCGAAAATTCTTCCAGGGAAATCCACTAATTCATCCGAAGTGTACAAATGCGAATGTTTGTGTAGTTTATCCAGATGGAATTGTAGTGCTACTTCGTCAAATGCTCCCGATTTCATAATGGCACTATTGGGTTCGTATAAGTATTTTTTAGGTAAATCATAGTTTGGAATAACTTGATTTGCTTCCATAACAAATTCAAAAGTATCGGTTTGTCCTTTAGAAATATTAGCCGTTTTAATAGTAATGTTGCCTGAATAGTCCTTATGCAATTCCCATAACAGTTCTTTTACCTCATTTTCTAAGGCAATGATGTGAATATTTTTAACGTTTTTTAATTCGGATAGTCCTGCTGAAATATCCAGTAATGGAGCTGTTTTAATTAAAATAGCTTTCGTTTTTTTGAAATAAAAATCCAGATTCTCTGGAACATTAGGTAAGCAATCTTTTAGCATAAAAACTTTGCCTTTGGCATCATTACGTCTAGAAGGATCAATGTAAATCCAATCCCAACTACCAGTAAGTTTTTTTAATATTTCTAAGCTATCGCCTGTATAACATGCAATTGTATTGGCATTTAATTGTTTGAAATTGTGTTGTACAATAGCTGAAAGTTCAGGGTTGATTTCACAATGTGTGACCGATTTTATTTTTTTTGCAAAATAATAATCATCTACTCCAAAACCGCCTGTCAAATCAATGAGACTTTCGCCGGAAACCAAATTGCTCTTGTATAAAGCGGTAGCTTCGGAAGAGGTTTGTTCGATCGAAATTTTCGTCGGAAAAAGGATGTTTTCAGTTTCAAACCAAGTGGGTAATTTGTCTTTGGATTTTGCCTTGGCTTCAATTTGATTCAAAATCAATATCCAATCTACTTCTGGAAAGGGATTTTTTTGCAAAGCTAATTTTGAAATCGGAACATTACAATTGTTGTTGATAAATATTTGGATGTCTGGATGTAAAAGTAAATTTTGCAATGTTAAATGTTTTCGGTTAGAACAGCGACAATCTTATTGTTTGGAAAAAATTCTTTGGCTATTACTTTTAAACTGGTGTAGATAGGAATTGCTACAACCATTCCAAAAATACCAAAAGTGATACCACTAATAAGTGTAATCAAAAAGATTTCCAAAGGATGTGATTTGACACTTTTGGAAAAAATTATAGGCTGACTGATGTTATTATCAATGACTTGAACAATTAAAAAACCAATCACCACATAAATAGTTGTAGGTAACATTTCGGTTTTAAAATTAGTACCAATAGCGCTAATAAGTGTAAGTGCTGCCGCTAATATCGTGGCAATTATAGGACCAATATATGGAATAACATTGAGTAAGGCACATAAAAACGCAATAATCAAAGCGTTTTTACTACCAAAAACAATCAGTACTATAAAATACATGATAAAAACCACCAGTAATTGAACCACTAATCCGATGATATAGCGTGCTAAAAGCTCGTTGATTTTTGCAACAGAATTTAGAATTTTATCTTCGTTATTGTCTGGTAAAATCATTTTTGCTTTTTCTTTAAAAATGCGTTGGTCTTTTAAGAAAAAGAAAGTAATAAAGAAAACAGAGGCAATTCCCATTCCAAAATTAGCAATAGTGTTGAGTACAGAATTCAAAAAATCAGTAAAATAATTAAAATCTACTTTTGAAGATAGTTTTGAATCGTCCACCATTTTTTGCACATCAATTTGGTGTAAATTAAAATAATTTATAATGTTGTTTTCAAGAATGCTAAATTGATTTTGAAGTAAATTAGTATCCAATAAGGATAGGTTTTCGGCTTGTGAAATAATCAAAGGAACAAAAAGCATAACAAATCCCACAATGGTTAATACAAAAAGCAAAAGTGTTATAATTGTAGCAAATAAGTTGCTAAACTTCAATTTTTTCTTTAAGAATTTTATAAAGGGATTTGCAATCAAGCACAATATTAATGAAATAGCTATATATAAGATTACAGTTTGAATTTTATAGATAAAAAACAATACTAAACACAGTAAAACAATGTTAGCAATTGCTCTTAAAATTCCTCTGGAAATAGTTCTTGATGTAATCATTTGGATTCAAATTAGTTTATAAAGATAAAAAATATCAAATCATTTTTGAGGTGATTTCATATAAAGCAATACTGGCGGCTTGAACGACATTCATACTGCTGTTTTTGCCAAACATGTTGATGTGTACTATTTGATTCGAAATTGCTAAAAGACTTTCATTTATGCCGTTAATTTCACTTCCAATGATTAATGCTGTTTTTTTATTTTTTGGTAAAAAAACTTCTTTTAAAGCTTTGCTGTTGGAAGTGATTTCCAGAGCAATAATTTCATAATTGTGCTGTTGCAAATAGTTAATTAAGTTTTTATTTGCTTCAAAAACAGTATGCGGAACATGTAAATGAGTACTTCTGGAAGTCTTGTTTATTTTTCTGGGTGTCAGCGGAATATCTTTTCCAATAAAAATGATTTTTTCAATTCCAAAAGCTTCTCCAATTCTAAAAAGAGAACCAATATTTTGCTGAAAATAAATGTTGTCGCAAACCAATGTAATAGGAAATTGGTTTTGTTGAAACTGGTTTTCTTCGTGTGATAATTGCATTTGTACTAATTGTTAAAAATGTAATTAATAATATTAGCTCCCATTTTTAATGCTTTTTCGCGGACTGCAATTGGGTCGTTGTGTACTTCTGGATCTTCCCAGCCATCTCCTAAATCGCATTCAAAAGTATAAAGTAACACTAGTCGATTGTCAATGAAAATTCCAAAAGCCTGTGGACGTTTGCCGTCGTGTTCGTGGATTTTAGGTAATCCATTAGCAAATAGAAATGGTTTTTGAAAAATAGTATGGTTGGCTGGAATTTCTACTAAGGCTTTATCAGGAAATATTTTTTTGATTTCTTTTCTAATGTATTCGTCCATTCCATAATTGTCATCAATGTGTAAAAAACCACCGCCTTTCAAGTATTTCTGAAAATTTGTAACATCTGAAGGGCTAAAAACCACATTTCCATGCCCTGTCATGTGTACAAAAGGATAGGAAAATAAATCAGGACTGCTGGGTTCTACAGTGGCCACTTTTGGATTGATGGTAGTATTGATGTTGCTGTTGCAAAAACGAATTAAATTAGGAAGTGAAGTTGGATTAGCATACCAATCGCCACCACCACTGTATTTTACCAATGCAATTTCCTGGGAAAAAGAAGTGCAAGAAATTAAGATTAAAATAAGATAAAGTCTTTTCATTGTTTTAGTCCTTAGTGATTAGTCCTCAGTCGCTAGATTTTTGAGTGCTTAGTTCTTAGTTGAAGGGATTTGTTTACTAAGGACTCAAAAACTAATTATTATTCTTCATTAAAAAACACTACACTATGGCAGGCTACTACCGCAGCAGTTTCGGTTCTTAATCTAGTATTTCCTAAAGAAACAGGAATGTAATTATTGTCTAATGCCAGAGCAATTTCTTTAACCGAAAAATCGCCTTCAGGACCAATTAACAAAGTAATATCTTCGTTAGCTTTTAAAACGGATTTTAATGTTTTTTTATCTGTTTCTTCACAGTGGGCAATCAATTGTAAACCTTTGTTTTGTTGTTGGATAAATTCTTTAAAAGAAACCACTTCGTTTAATTTAGGCAAATACAATTCGTTAGATTGTTTTAATGCGGATAAGATGATTTTGTCAAATCGTTCTTTGTTGATGACTTTTCTTTCGGAGCGATCACAGATTATAGGTGTGATTTCCTGTATACCAATTTCAGTAGCTTTTTCTAAAAACCATTCAAAACGGTCGTTCATTTTAGTAGGAGCAACAGCCAAATGCAAATGAAATTTAGATGCTTCTTTCTTTTCGAATGAGTTAATCTGTACCGTACATTTGTTATCAGAAGCTAGCGTGATTTCGCATTCAAATAAAAAACCCAATCCGTTGGTTACAAATAAAATATCGCCATCTTTTTTACGTAATACTTTAATAATGTGTTTGCTTTCTTCTTTGTCAAAAGAGAAAGAAACGGTTTGTTCGTCAATCGATGGATTGTAAAATAATTGCATAGTTTAGAATTGAATTCGCGCTTTAGAAACTACTGAAGCATTTTCGAAATGTTGTGATAAGAATTTTTGATAACCTACAATTCCAATCATTGCAGCATTATCGGTGGTGTATTCAAATTTTGGAACAAAGGTTTTCCATCCGTATTTTTGTTCGGCTTCTTTTAGTGTGTTTCTAATTCCTGAATTGGCCGAAACACCTCCGCCTATTGCAATTTGGTTAATACCTGTTTCTTTTACGGCTAATTTTAATTTATCCATCAAAATTTGAATAATGGTATGCTGGATAGAAGCGCAAATATCATTGGTGTTTTCTTCGATGAAATTTGGATTCTTAGCCTTTTCTTTTTGGATAAAATACAAAATAGCTGTTTTTAATCCTGAAAAACTAAAATCTAATCCTGGAACCTTAGGTTTGGTAAATGGAAATGCTTTTGGATTTCCTAACTGAGCATATTTATCAACTAAAGGGCCGCCTGGATAAGGAAGTCCTAGGATTTTAGCACTTTTATCAAAAGCTTCTCCAACAGCATCATCCGTAGTTTCACCAATAATGGTCATGTCAAAAAAGTCGTTGACTTTTACAATCTGTGTATGTCCGCCACTAATAGTTAAAGCTAGAAAAGGGAATTCAGGTTTATTATAACCTTCTTCGTCTATAAAATGCGCCAAAATATGGGCATGCATGTGATTGACCGCGATGAGTGGAATACCTAAAGCCAGCGCCATAGATTTGGCAAAAGAGCTTCCTACCAGTAAGGATCCCATAAGTCCAGGACCTTGGGTAAAAGCAATGGCTGACAATTGTTCTTTTTTGATGTTGGCTTTTTTCAAAGCGGCATCAATTACAGGTACAATATTTTGTTGGTGTGCTCTTGAAGCTAGTTCAGGAACAACCCCTCCGTATTGAGTATGAATGAGCTGATTAGCTACAACATTTGATAGTACTTTGTCGTTACATAAAACAGCTGCAGCAGTATCGTCACACGAACTTTCTATAGCAAGAATGAAAACCTCGGAATTTAGCATAAAAAGGCACAAATTTTGAATTATCTTTAGAAACCGATTTTATTTTTTTTAATTTTACGGCGCAGCCAAAATTAAAGAATTTTTATTAAAGGTTTCGCTCTTTCCTTGGGCAAAATAATATTTCATCAATATAATAGCAAAGCATATCAAAAAAGCGATTAAAATAACTTCGAGTATAATTCTTGGGCTCATCATCTTCTTGCTGATGCTTGGTATTGCATTAACCTTACCATCGGTTCAAACCCAAGTGGGGAAGTATTTAATGGATCGTATTAATAATGATTTTGGTACACATATTAGTATTGATAAAGTTAAGGTGTCTATTTTAGGTGGAGTTAAAATTCAGAATGTCCTGATTTTAGATCATCATAAAGATACGCTTATTTATTCTAAAAATTTAAAAACAAATCTTTTAGATATTCATGCGGTTTTAGAAGGCGATTTGATTTTTAGAACAATTCGTCTCGATGGGGTTTTGTTTGATATGAAAACTTATAAAAACGAGAAGAAAACCAATATGGATGTTTTTATTGAATCTTTTGATTCTGGTAAACCATCATCAGGCAAGCACACACTTTTTATTTCGGATAAAGCTTACATTACTCATGCTCATTTTAGGTTGTATGATTATAATAGAACCAATCCTAAAGATGTTGATTTTACAAAGGTCAATGCGGAGTTGACCAACTTTAAACTTTATGGTCCTGATGTTGATATGAAAATTGATAATTTATCTTTTTTGGATGATCGGGGTTTGTTTGTGAAAGAGTTAAGTACCGTTTTTAGTTATACCAAGAAAAAAATTCAGCTTCGTGATTTAGATTTAAAAACAACTGAATCTAAGATTAAAGCTGAGGTAGCATTAAATTATAAAATTGAAGATTTTGTCCGTTTTAATGATTTGGTAAAATGGAATGTAAAAATTCATTCGGCAACTGTGGGAACAAATGATGTGAGATGTTTTTACGGAGGTATGGGAAAAAATCAGTTTTTTTATATCAATCAAGCTGATATGAAAGGGACGCTGAATGATTTATATATTAGTCGTTTGCGATTAGTGGATTCGAATGGTTCCCGAATGGATGGGGGTATCCGTTTTAAAAATATTTTTGGCAAAGAACACCAACGATTTTTTATGGATGGCGATTTTAGTCGGGTTGAGACTAAATACGATTATTTGGTGCATTTGATGCCCGAAGTTCTTGGTGCAAAATTGCCTCCGGAAATACAAACCTTAGGAGCATGTTGGTTGGAAGGAAATATACAGCTTACTGCTTCGACTATTGACGCCGCTTTGAATCTAAAGTCAGTAATAGGAAGGGTACAATCTGTATTTTCTATGAAAGATATTGATTTTATAGATAAAGCCGCGTATAATGGAAATGTGGTTTTTGAAAACTTTGATATTGGTGCTTTTTTAAATCGAGAGGATTTAGGCCGAGTTACGATGGATGTCAATGCTGATGGAAAAGGTTTTACTGAGAAGTATTTGAATACTCAAGTAAAAGGAACTGTACAAACAATTGATTATAAAAATTATACATATAGTAATATTGATGTAAACGGAAATTTCAAATTACCTTATTATAAAGGGCAGATTTCAGTTGCAGATCCTAATTTGGATATGGATTTTGATGGTTTGGTGGATTTGAGTTCACAGGAAAACAAATATGATTTTCATATCAATGTCGATCATGCTAATTTGAGCAAATTGAAATTTGTAAAAGACAGCGTCTCTAATTTTAAAGGAGATGTGGTAGTGCAACTTACCGGAAACACCATCGAAAATTTACAAGGAAATGTTTATATCAAGCAAACTTCTTATCAAAACACGAAAGATACCTATGTTTTTGATGATTTTAATGTTAATTCTACTTTTGACGAAAAAGGAATACGTACACTAACTATTGATTCTCCGGATATTGTAGAAGGAAAATTAGTTGGGCGTTTTCAGTTTGCTCAATTGGGTAAGTTAACTCGGAATTCTTTGGGAAGTTTGTACACAAATTTTAAACCTGAAAAAGTCAATAAAGGACAATTTTTACGATTTAATTTTACGGTTTACAATAAGATTGTCGAGATTTTGTATCCCGAAATTTCATTGGCAACCAATACTGTTTTGAGAGGAAATATCAAATCGGATAGTCAGGAGTTTAAGATGAATTTTAATTCTCCTAAAATTACCTACGCCAAAAATAGTTTTGATAATATTCGAGTGGCAATTGATAATAAAAACCCTTTGTATAATGCTTATATCGAGTTAGACAGTATAAAAACACCCTATTATAAAATGCGTGATTTTAGTTTAATTAATATCACTACCAAGGATACTTTGCTATTTCGTTCAGAATTTAAAGGAGGAGAAAAAGGCGAAGATTATTTTAACCTAAACTTGTATCATACCATAGACAAAGAGAATAATAATGTGGTAGGAATCAGTAAATCGGAGATGAAGTTTAAAGAAAATCTCTGGTATTTAAATAAAAAAGACGACCCAAATAATAAAATTGTTTTTGATAAATCGTTTAAGAATTTTGTTTTTGATGATATTATACTATCACATGAAAAACAGTTTATTTCTTTAAAAGGTACAATAAAAGATAATTTTCACAAGGATTTAGAGTTGGCTTTCAAAGATGTCGATTTGTATAAGATAACACCTTTAAGTAGTAAGTTTGTATTTAACGGAAACTTGAATGGTGCCATTCATTTTAAACAAAACAATCAAGTATATAAGCCAACGGCTTCTTTAGTTGTTGATCAATTGAATATTAATAAAACCGATTTGGGAGTTCTGAAATTGAATATTGAAGGAGATCAAAGTTTGGAGAAATTTAACATTGATTCTTATTTGAATAATAATAATTTGGAGTCGTTTAATGCTAATGGAAGTTTTGAAGTTGTCAATAATAAAACGCTTTTAAATTTAAAACTTAAGTTGGACAAATTTAATTTAGGAATTTTAAGTTCTTTAGGAGGAGATGTCTTGTCAAATATTAGGGGTTTTGTAACGGGCAATGCTGTGGTGAATGGAGATGTTAATAAGCCAAAAATAAGTGGTCGTTTGTTTGTAGACAATGCCGGGATGACAATTCCGTATCTAAATGTAGATTACAAATTGAATGATCGTTCTATTGTGGACTTAATTGACGAGAAATTTCTGTTTAGAAATAATACTATTACAGATTCAAAATTCAATACTAAAGGATTGTTGAATGGTACTATAGAGCACAATAATTTTTCCGATTGGAAATTAGATTTTGATATCAATTCAAAAAGATTAGTGGTTCTGGATACTAAAGATTCCGAAGATGCGGCTTATTACGGAACGGCTTTTATTAACGGGAATGCTTCTATAAAAGGGCCTGTCGATGCTTTGTTTATTAAAATTGCAGCTAAATCTGAGAAAGGTTCTGATGTTAAAATACCAATTAATTATGCGGAAAGTGTTGGCGAAAACTCATTTATTCACTTTTTGACTCCAAAAGAAAAGTACAATAATAAAATGGGTATTGTTGAGAATAGTCATAAATACAACGGGCTCGAATTGGAATTTGATTTGGACATTACTCCCGATGCAGATATTGAGGTTATTTTAGATCGTAATTCGGGACATGGAATGAGAGGAAAAGGTTTTGGTTCCTTGTTGTTTAAAATTAATACTTTAGGAAAGTTTCAAATGTGGGGAGATTTTCAGGCTTATGAAGGAACGTATAATTTTAAATATGGTGGATTAATTGATAAAAAATTCGATGTTAAAAAAGGAGGTTCTATTATTTGGGAAGGGAACCCAATGCGTGCGCAGTTGAATTTGCAGGCGGTTTACAAAACTATTGCTAATCCTGCTGTTTTATTGGATAATTCATCATTTAATAGAAAAGTTCCAGTAAATGTGGTGATTGGTATTCAGGGAGATTTAGCGAGTCCGGACCCTGATTTTAATATTGAGTTCCCAACCGTTAGTAATGTTTTAAAATCGGAGATTCAATATAAATTGTATGATAAAGATGTTCGTCAAACACAGGCTTTATATTTGCTTTCTTCGGGAGGGTTTTTGAGTCCGGAAGGAGTAAATCAATCCGATTTCTCTGGAAGTTTGTTTGAAACAGCTTCAAGTTTATTGGGTGATATTTTAAAAACTGATAATGATAAATTTAAGGTAGGGCTTAATTATGTGTCTCCAGATAAACGTATTGGTAAAGAAACTGATGGTAGAGTAGTGGCGACCATTTCTTCTAAGATTAATGAACGTATCTCAATTAATGGAAAAGTAGGGGTTCCTTTTGGAGGTATTAATGAGTCTGCTGTTGTTGGAGATTTAGAAGTACAGTATAGGGTAAATCAAGATGGAACTATGAATCTAAGATTGTTTAATAGAGAAAACGATATTAATTACATTGGGCAAGGAATTGGTTATACGCAAGGATTAGGATTGACTTACGAAGTGGATTTTGATACTTTTAGAGAGCTAGTTAGTAAAATATTTAAAAAGTATCGTATTCAAAAAGTAAAAACTACAAATGAATACTTTGACGATTCGAATGTTGCTCCAGAATATATTAACTTCAACACGAATAAAACTCCCCAAAAAGAAGATATAAAAAACAATTCTGAAGCAGTAAAGACTGATGAAGATTAATATTGTTTTATTTGTGCTATTTTTTTTATTGTTTACTTTCTGTAAGCATTTGCTTTTTGAAATTCTAAACCTTAAGGGTGTTAAAAAAACGTCATTAATAAGTTATTCTTAGTTTAATTCTTTAAAAATCGATTTCTGTTAAAAAAAAACAAGCTTTTTTTGTTTTTTTTAAAACTTATTAACGAAAACGTTTGAATTGATCAGGAATAGTTAAAATAATAATAGAGAAGCTATTAAAGTAATTTATGTTTCTTAATTTTACGTTTCAAAACTAAAACTATGCTAAAAACAATTAAAAAAATAGGGGTTCTAACCTCTGGTGGTGATTCACCGGGAATGAACGCCGCAATACGATCCGTTGTTCGAACTTGTGCTTATCATAATATAGAATGTGTTGGTATTTACCGAGGATATCAAGGAATGATTGAAGGAGACTTCAAAGAAATGGGCCCTCGTAGTGTAAATAATATCATTAATAAAGGAGGTACAATTTTAAAATCGGCTCGTTCATCTGAATTTAGAACTCCAGAAGGAAGAAAGAAAGCATACGATAACTTAGTAAACGAAGGAATTGAAGCCTTAGTAGTTATTGGTGGAGATGGTACGTTTACCGGAGCTTTAATTTTTAATTCGGAATATAATTTTCCAGTAATGGGAATTCCAGGAACTATCGATAATGATATTTATGGAACAAGTCATACATTAGGGTATGATACTGCTCTAAACACAGTTGTGGATTGTATTGATAAAATTAGAGATACTGCCAGTTCACACAATCGTTTATTCTTTGTAGAGGTAATGGGTAGAGATGCAGGACATATTGCATTGAATGCCGGAATTGGAGCAGGAGCAGAAGAAATTTTGATTCCTGAAGAAGATTTAGGATTAGATCGTTTGTTAGAATCACTTCAAAAAAGTAAGGCTTCTGGAAAGTCATCCAGTATTGTGGTTATTGCCGAAGGGGATAAAATTGGTAAAAACGTTTTCGAATTAAAAGATTATGTAGAAACTAATTTACCTGAATATGATGTTCGTGTATCGGTGTTAGGGCACATGCAACGTGGTGGAGCACCTTCTTGTTTTGATAGGGTTCTTGCTAGTCGTTTAGGGGTGAAAGCTGTAGAGTCATTATTAGATGGTGTATCTAATTTTATGGTGGGATTAAAAAATGACACTGTAAACCTTACTCCTTTATCATTAGCAATAAAAGGAAAATCAGAAATAGATAGAGAATTATTGAGGGTTTCTGATATTATAACAACTTAATAAAATTTGTAGCAAAATTAATTATTAAATTTGCGCAAATTTTTTCATTCGAATAATAAACAATAAATAAAAATAGAAATGTCAAAAGTAAAATTAGGAATAAACGGTTTTGGAAGAATCGGAAGAATTGTTTTTAGAGAGTCTTTCAACAGAGACAACGTAGAAGTAGTTGCAATCAACGACTTATTAGATGTAGATCACTTAGCTTACTTATTAAAATATGATTCTGTTCACGGTCGTTTTGATGGAGATGTAGAAGTAAAAGAAGGAAAATTATATGTAAACGGAAGAAACATTCGTATCACTGCTGAAAGAAATCCAGCTGATTTGAAATGGAACGAAGTTGATGTTGATGTAGTTGCTGAATGTACAGGTATCTTTACTACAGTTGAAACTGCTAATGAGCACATCAAAGGTGGTGCTAAAAAAGTAATCATTTCTGCTCCTTCTGCTGATGCTCCAATGTTTGTAATGGGAGTAAACCATGAAACTGCAAAAGCTTCTGATTTAGTTGTTTCTAATGCATCTTGTACTACAAACTGTTTAGCTCCTTTAGCTAAAGTTATCAATGATAATTTTGGAATTGTTGAAGGTTTAATGACTACAGTTCATGCTACAACTTCAACTCAAATGACTGCTGATGGTCCTTCAAGAAAAGACTGGAGAGGTGGACGTGCTGCTGCTATCAACATCATTCCATCTTCTACAGGTGCTGCTAAAGCTGTTGGAAAAGTAATTCCTTCTTTGAATGGAAAATTAACAGGTATGGCTTTCCGTGTTCCTACTGCTGACGTTTCTACAGTAGATTTAACTGTAAAATTAGCTAAAGAAACTTCTTACGAAGAAATCATGTCTGTATTGAAAAATGCTTCAGAAACTAACATGAAAGGAATCTTAGGATATACTGAAGATGCTGTTGTTTCTCAAGATTTCATTTCTGACAAAAGAACTTCTATCGTTGATGCTACTGCCGGAATTGGTTTGAACTCTACTTTCTTTAAATTAGTATCTTGGTACGATAACGAATATGGTTACTCTAGTAAATTAATTGATTTATCAGTTCATATCGCTGGATTAAAATAATATTTTACAATTTTAGAAAATCCCGTTATTTTAAAGTAACGGGATTTTCTTATTTTATACCATTAATTAATGTAAAAAACACATTTTTAAATTAATTAAAAACTAATCCAAAAACTGAAATAAATGAAATTAATAGTTGATAGTGGTTCTACCAAAGCCGATTGGATTGCGATAGACGATCAGGGGAAAATATTGTTTACGACTCAAACTCTGGGTTTGAATCCGGAAATTCTAGAAGGAGATCAAATTATAGCTCGTTTAGACGACCGGTTTGATATTCAACAAAGTAAAAAAGAAGCAACTCATTTGTTTTTTTACGGAGCAGGATGTGGAACTGATAGAATGAAAATTGCTTTGAAAGAAGTTTTTCAGGATTATTTTCCAAATGCACAAATTGTGGTTGAAGAAGATACTTATGCGGCTGTTTATGCAACTACACCTAAAGAGCAAAGTGCAATTGTTTGTATTTTAGGAACGGGTTCTAATTGCAGTTATTTTGATGGAACACAATTGCATCAAAAAGTGCAATCATTAGGATATATTGTCATGGATGATTCTAGTGGAAATGTTTATGGAAAAGAGTTAATCAGAAAGTACTATTTTAATAAAATGCCTAAAGATTTAGCTGTTGAATTTGAAAAAGAATTCAATGTTGATCCTGATTTTATTAAAAATAAATTATATAAAGAAGCCAATCCGAATGCTTATTTAGCCACTTTTGCTAAATTCCTAATTCAACATAAGGATACTGAATTTTGTCAAAAAATCATTCGCAAAGGCATGAAATCTTTTGTAAAAAATTACGTGATGCAATATGATAATTGCCATGAAGTTCCAGTACATTTTGTAGGTTCGATTGCTTATTATTTAAGAGACGAATTGCAAAAAACATTTGATAAATACAACCTTCAATTGGGTAATGTATTGAGAAGACCTATTGATGGTTTAATTTCATATCATATTGCTAATAAATAAGAACTATGGAACTGGCTATTATTTCACATGATGGAAAAAAAGTTGACATGGTTCAATTTTTAAATAAAAATAAGGATATTTTATTAAAAGATAGCATTCAGCTTATTGCTACTGGTACAACAGGCGGAAGGGCTGAAAAAGCTGGATTCAAAGTCATGAAAATGCTTTCTGGACCAATAGGTGGCGATGCGCAAATTGCGGCTAGAGTTGCCGAGGGAAAAACAAATATGGTTTTCTTTTTCAAGGATCCTTTGGCAAGTCACCCACACGAACCAGATGTAAATATGCTAGTTCGTGTATGTGATGTTCACAATGTGCCTTTGGCAACTAATGAAGCCACAGCACAATTGTTATTAGATGCTATTGCTACTAGATTGTAGCAATTACTGAAATTTCAATATTTACATTTTTTGGCAAACAAGCCACTTGAACCGTTTCACGAGCTGGAGCGGTTTTTTCGTTAAAATAAGAACCGTAAACCGTGTTTATTACGCCAAAATCATTCATATTCATGATGAATATAGTAGATTTAACTACGTTTTCAAAAGTCATTCCAGCAGCTTCTAATACTGCTTTTAGGTTTTCCATCACCTGAATTGTTTCAGCTTCTATAGTAGTAGTTACTAAAGTTCCATCGGCAGGATTTATAGCAATTTGTCCTGAGGTATAAAGAGTGTTTCCTGTTAGTACAGCTTGGTTATAAGGGCCAATTGGTGCAGGAGCTTTCTCTGTAAAAATTATTTTTTTCATGATAATATTATTTTTTTAAAATGAATAAATAGTAATTCTGAAAATGAAATACTAACGGTTAGGATAGCTACGTTTTTCCCATTTAATATCACTTAAGATACCTGATTTAATTCCGATGAAGAAATTCCAGTTAGCATTAGTTCCAAAAGGAGTCCAGTTAAAACTCATTCTCCAACTTGATAAATCACGTTCAAAGCGTAATTGTGTATAAGTTACTCCTTTTTGAACAAAATCGTATCCTGTAGAAACTCCTACTTTCCATTTAGGTGTCAAGTCGGTGTTGGCTGAAATCATTAAAGAGTTTCCGGAGATTTTGTTTTCACGATTGTTATTGCTGTAAGTAAAAGAATAAGCAAAGGTCATGTCCCATGGAATTTTTGAATTAAAGAATTCCGAAATCGTATCTTCACCTTCTTCTTCGCTACCATCAAACATGCTTTTTCTATTGTCGTTCAAGTCATTTGCAGTTCCAAAAAGGTCGTCTTCACGGCCTCCATTTCTGGTGGTTTGACTGTCTTTGGTTTTGTTTTTCTTGTCGTCTTTGTCTTTACTGGATAAAGCATAGTTTAAAGTGATATTGGCACTGGTCATTCTAAACAAGCTTCCTCCATTATCAATATTGTATTTATTGATTCTTTGTCCAGAGTTGTCAATGGCATAAGGGTCTAGAGTAGCACCAAAGTTAGCATTTAGTTTGTTTTGGAAAAATTGAGCTCCAGTACTTACACGAACTGGAGACCAGGCTAAAGCTGTAACACCATCAGCATCTAAATTATAGCTGGTAGAAAAGTTTAAGTTGTTTAACAACATGACTTTCTTAGGTTCTGTTTTGGTTGAATCTCTGTCGGTTACTTTTGCTTCAAATGTATTGCTAATACTAATTCCTAAGATGTTTGAATTACTTAATCCTGGTGCTCCAAAGATACCGCCTTCAAATCGGGTGTATTTGTTATCCATTCTTCCGCTGGCATCAGAAGCATAAGTGTCATAGTATTTTTCAAAGCTAGGTGTGTAAGAATAAGAAAAAGAAGGTCTGATAACGTGCCTTATTGCTTGAATTCTTTTGTTATCTCCAAATTTAAAAGTTCCGTAAACGGTAGTTCCTAAGCTGGCAGAAAAGTTATAGGTTCTAAAAGCATCAAAACCATTTACCGTATTTGTAACAACAGTACTTTGTTCGGTGTCGTATGCTTTTCGGATGGTTTTTGTGTACCAAATTTCTTCGTAATTTACAGAGGTGGTTGCACTAAAGTATTTAAATAATTTAAAATTAGTACTCAAAGGAATACTATGTTGAAAACCTACTTTAGCATCTTTAAACATCTGTGGTTTGAAAAACAAAGAATCAGTTGTAGTAATATAGTTTCGTCCGTTTAAGTTGTATTGCAAGTTGATGTTTTTAAAGAAACCTTTTTTAACCCCGTCTTTTCCAACAAAAGGATACATTCTGTCTAAGCTAAACTGCAAAGTAGGCAACGTCATATTGATAACTTCCGATTGGGTGTTTTGTGAATGTGTTGCTGTTAATGATAATCGTGCCTGAGGAATAATATTAAATGTTTTAGAGTAAGAAATAGACGAACTCAAGGTGTTGTTCAATGTTGAACCCGCATTCGATTGATTGATAGATTGCTGGAAATACTTGCTACTACCTAAGTTTACCGATGCCGAAAAACTAGAGTTTGGATTCGCCTTTGTGTCTCTGGAATGAGACCATTGAATGTTGTATATATTTTGTTTGGAGTAGTCCGGATATCCTCTTTCACTATTAATTAGGTTTTCAAAACGGAAATTAATATTTCCTCTAAATTTGTATCGTTTGGCGTAAGACGATTCAAATCGCATCCCATAACTACCGTTGGTATAATAATCTCCTAATACGGTTAAATCGTAATGATCGCTCAATGCAAAATAATACCCTCCATTTTGTAATGAAAATCCACGCGTGTTTGAATCGTTATAACTTGGTAAAATCAATCCGGAAACACTGGTTTCTTTGCTCATTGGAAAATAAGCAAATGGCAAAGCAATAGGTGTAGGTACATCGGCAATAACCAAGTTTGTCAATCCTGTAATTACTTTTTTTCCAGGTATAAATTTTACTTTGGATGTTCTAAAATAATATTCAGGATTTTCTTTATTGGTAGAAGTTGTAAAACGTGCGCCTTTTAAAAAGTAAACCGAATCATTTTCTTTTTTAGTAATGGCAGCTTTAACGTTGAATTCTCCTTGATCGGTTCGGGAATTCCAAATTAAGGCTTTTTTTGTTTTGAAATTGAAACGAATCGAGTCGGGTTCTATAACATTTGTCCCTTGTTTAAAGTTAGGGTATTGTGTGTATTTACCAGTTGAATCTTTAATTCTACCCGCGTAAACCTCATTTTTTTCGTAATCCATGATGATTTTACCCGATTTTAATTCAATATCTTGGTAGTAAAGTTCGGCATTATCATACAAAGTGATAAGTTTATTTTTTTGATCAATTTTTGCATATTGATCAGCTTTGTATTTTACTTTTCCTTCCAAAAAAGCTTTTTTGGGTTTGATACTGTCTTTTTTAATACTGTCATTTTCTTTTTTAATAGTATCATTAACAGTTATTTTAACTTCTTTATTGGTTTTGTTTTCTTTCTTTTGTTGTTTTGGGCTGATTGATTTCGTTTTTTTAGAGATATCTTGTGAATATATGTCAGAAGCCCCAAATGTTAGGAAAAATGATAATAAAACGATATGAAATAAGTTTGTATGCAAAGGTATAAATGCTATTTTTGTAAAATTATGGCTTGTTTTTTGAAGTGTCAAACTTACAGATTATTTTTCGTCAAAAATAGTCAAATAATCAAATTATAGCTGTAGTGTTTTTAATTAAATTAACTTTTAAAAATGAAATTCAATTATAAGAACTTTATTTTAACTGCAATTTTGATGTTGTTTGGATTTAGTTCCGTTTTTTCACAAAAGAATAACAAATTTACAATTATACTTGATGCAGGACACGGAGGTAAAGATCCGGGGAATTCTTATCATGGTTTTGTAGAAAAAGAAATTGCACTTAAAACGACCTTGAAAGTGGGAGAATTTCTAGAACAAGAACATGGTGTAAAAGTAATTTATACGCGTACTTCGGATGTTTTTATAGAACTAGCCGATAGACCAAAAGTGGCAAACAAAGCGAATGCAAATTTATTTGTGTCGATACATTGTAATTCGGTTAAAAATGAAGGGCCGCAAGGTACAGAAACTTTTGTGATGGGATTGTCTAGGCATGATATGAATTTGGAAGTAGCTAAAAACGAAAATTCAGTTATCCTACTGGAAAAAGATTATAAAAGAAAGTATCAAGGTTTTGATCCTAAAAAGCCAGAAACATTGATAGGTTTAACGATGATTCAGGAAGAAAATCTAAATAATAGTATTACTTTGGCTTCAGGAATTCAGAGTAACTTTACAAAAAACTTAAAAAGAAATTCAAGAGGAGTAAAACAACAACCTTTATGGGTTTTAGATGCTGCTTATATGCCGAGTGTTTTGATTGAATTAGGTTTTTTATCTAATAAAAATGAAGGTCGGTTCTTGAATTCAGATGAAGGGCAAACCAAAATGGCTAAACAAATAGCCAATGCTATTTTAGATTATAAACAAACGTATTTTGGTGACGGTTATTCAGCTGTAGAGGAAAAAGATTCGGATAAAAATAAGCTTGATGAAAAATCAGCGAAAACAAATGCTTTGACAGCGGTAACGTATAAGGTACAGCTTTTAGCAAGTTCAAAAAAACTGGAATTAGTACCAAGCAATTTTAAAGGATTAAAAGATGTAACTTATCTGTTTTTAAATAATCTTTATAAATATATGTATGGATCATGTACCACTATGGAAGAAGCAAAAAAAATGCAATCTGAAGCTAGAAAAGCAGGATATTTAAAGGCGTATATTGTAACTCTGAAAGAGTAATATTGAAGGTTGTTAAATAATTAAACGAGTAAAAAATAATCATATTTTGAAATTTAGAACTAGAATTAGAAAGGCTAATTTTGTATTATCATTATTAATAATATTAGCGTGTAGCACTGTTTATTGCCAATCGGGTGTTTTTAAAGTGACACTTGATGCTGGACATGGTGCTCATGATTTTGGCGCTTCTTATAATGGACACGTAGAAAAAAATATCAATTTAGCCATTGTACTAAAAGTAGGGAAGATATTAGAACAGCATCCTAAAATTGAAGTTATTTATACTAGAAAAACGGATGTTTTCATCGATTTAGTAGAAAGAGCCAATATTGCTAATAGAGCTAATGCAAATATTTTTGTATCTATTCACTGTAATGCAAATAGAAATACAGCTGCAGATGGTACAGAGACCTATGTAATGGGGATGAGTAAAATTGCTTCCAACTTAGAGGCTGCAAAAAAGGAGAACTCGGTAATTACTTTGGAGAAGGATTATAAAAGAAAATACGAAGGTTTTGATCCTAATTCTCCAGAAACCATGATTGGTTTTACATTGATGCAAGAAGAATATTTGGATAATAGTATTTCTTTAGCAAGTAAAATACAAAATGGTTTTGCCGCTTTAGGTAAAAAAATTAGAGCAGGTGGAGTAAAACAAGCTCCTTTTATGGTATTACATAAAGCTTATATGCCAAGAATTTTAATTGAAACTGGATTTGTATCTAATTATGTTGAAGGAAATGTTTTAGATTCAGAAGAAGGACAAAATGATATTGCAAAAGCCATTGCAAATGCTATTATTAGTTATAAAAATGAATATTTTGGAGGAGAAGAATCAGATGTGGCGGTACAACCTTCTCAAAGAATGGCTGAAACAACGGTTGAAACCGTTGCATCAGATAAACCAAAACCAGTTTCTGATGATACTGAGTCAAAAATCCCTGTTGCTACTCAAGTAAAATCAGATGTTGTTTTTAAAGTTCAAATTGCATTTATTAGTAAAAAATTGAGTTTAGCACCTAAAAATTTCAAAGGATTAAATAATATTTCTATGGAACGTGTAGGTGATAATTATAGATATATGTATGGGGAAACAACTGATTATGAGGCTTCCAGAAAGCTTTTAGATGAAGCCAAAACAAAAGGTTATGAATCCGCTTTTTTAGTAGCTTACAAGAATGGTACTAAAATCGATATTCAAGAAGCAATTAAATAACAGCTGGTTTTAATATTTATATTAAATTTGCACTAAATACTTATATTTTGAAATTAACAAGAGAAATCAAAACAGCAATTTTAGTAATTGCAGCTATTTTAATATTTATTTGGGGTTATAGCTTTTTAAAGGGTAGAGATCTTTTTAATACTTATACTACATTATATGCCGAATATGACAGTGTGGAAGGTTTAGCTCCTTCTGCGTCTGTAACAATAAACGGTTTGGTTATTGGTAAGATAGAGCAAATTACCATTAATCCTACTAACGGAAAATTATTAGTGGAGATGCAAATTAAGACTGATTTTCCAATTTCTAATACAAGTTTAGCTACTATTTACGAACCAGGATTTATTGGAGGCAAACAAATAGCTATAGAACCTGATTTTTCGAATAAAGTTGAAATAGAAAACGGTAATACCTTAAAAGGAAATGTCCGTTTGGGAATGACAGAATCTCTAAGTAAAAAGTTAGTTCCGCTTCAGGATAAAATTGAAAAATTATTGGTGAATGCCGATAAATTAATTGCAGGAATTAATAATGTATTGGATAAAAATACCCAAGAAAATTTAAAGAAAAGTTTGGCCGAGTTAAGTAAAACGATGGAGCAGTTTCATCAGGCTTCTGCAGGAGTTAATTCTTTAGTAGCCGATAATAAAGCTCAAATAAATGGGATGGTTACTAATTTTAATAAAATTTCAGGTGATTTTTCTAAAATATCAGATTCTTTAAATAAAGCCGATTTGGGTAAAACTGTTAAAAGCCTAAACAGTACTTTGGCTAAAGTGAATGGAATTATGGCCAGTTTAGAAGCCGGTGATGGAACTATGGGGAAATTATTAAAAGACGATACTTTTTATTCCAATTTATCTAAGACTTCTAAAGAGTTAGAATTATTACTGCAGGATGTTCGTTTGTATCCAACTCGATATATAAATGTCTCTCTTTTTGGAAAGAAAAACAAGCCTTACAAAGGACCAAATGATACTATTTCTAAAGCAAAAAATTAATAAAAATGAATTATTTGGATAATATATTATTTGCTATCGTTTTAATTATTGGCTTTGGTTATTTTATTTCCAATATCAAAAAAATTCGTAGAAATATTAATTTAGGAATTGATGTAAACCGTAAAGACAATCCTAAAGAAAGATGGAAGAATATGGCAATGATTGCTTTGGGGCAGTCTAAAATGGTCAAAAGACCAGTAGCCGGAATATTACACATAATCGTTTATGCGGGATTTATTATCATCAATATAGAATTGTTAGAAATCATTATTGATGGATTGTTTGGAACACATCGAATTTTTGCTGGTTTAGGTTCTTTTTATAATGTGTTAATTGCTTCTTTCGAAATCTTAGCATTTTTAGTTATTGTCTCAGTAACAGTTTTTTGGATTAGAAGAAATGTTATTAAACTCAAACGGTTTATCAATCCAGAATTGAAAGGTTTTCCAAAAAATGATGCCAACTACATTTTGTATTTTGAAACTATTTTGATGTTCTTGTTTTTGTTTATGAATGCTTCCGATTTGCATTTACAAAATGTTCCCGGAGGATATTCTCATTTTATCAAGGCAGGTTCATTTCCTGTCAGTCAGTTTGTAGCACCCTTATTTGACGGAATGAATAATGATGTGGTTGCGATGCTTTCTGAAGTATTTTGGTGGTTGCATATTGTTGGTATTTTGCTGTTCATGAATTACTTGTATTTTTCTAAACATCTTCATATTTTATTGGCTTTCCCAAATACTTATTTTGCTAATTTAAATCCGCTGGGAGAATTTGATAATTTAGAAGCAGTAACCAATGAGGTGAAATTAATGATGGATCCTAATGCTGATCCATTTGCAGTTCCCGCTCCAGCCGAGGAAGAAACTCCTGCAAAATTTGGAGCAAGCGATATTCAGGATTTAAATTGGGTTCAGTTATTGAATGCTTACACTTGTACCGAATGTGGTCGTTGTACATCAGTTTGTCCTGCTAATACTACGGGTAAAAAATTATCGCCCCGTAAAATTATGATGGATACACGAGACAGAATGGAAGAAGTAGGAAGAAATATAGATGCCAATAAAGGTGTTTTTGTTCCGGATAATAAATCACTGTTAAATGATTATATTACTCCTGAAGAACTTTGGGCTTGTACTTCTTGTAATGCTTGTGTAGAAGAATGTCCGGTAAATATTAGTCCGTTATCAATTATTATGGATATGCGTCGTTATTTAGTTATGGAGCAAAGTGCTGCTCCGGCTGCGTTGAATTCAATGATGACTAATGTAGAGAATAACGGAGCTCCTTGGCCTTACAATCAACAAGATAGATTGAATTGGAAAAACGAAATATAATTGGTTTGTGGTTAATTGTTAATGGTTTATTGTTGGGATATACTTAAAACATTTAGAATTGAAGATTAAATTTTGAGAGTAAAAATTAAGTAACAATAAACTACCAACTACAAACAATAAACATATAGAAAATGTCAGAAAATTTGATAGTACCTACAATGGCAGAAATGCTGGCACAAGGAAAGCAACCAGAAGTGTTGTTTTGGGTAGGTTGTGCAGGAAGTTTTGACGATAGAGCTAAAAAAATTACCAAAGCATTTGTACGTATTTTAAATAATGCCAATGTTTCTTTTGCTGTTCTTGGTACAGAAGAAAGCTGTACAGGAGATCCTGCAAAAAGAGCAGGTAACGAATTTTTGTTTCAAATGCAGGCGATGATGAATATCGAAGTATTAAAAGGCTATGAAACTAAAAAAATCGTTACAGCCTGTCCGCATTGTTTCAATACTTTGAAAAATGAATATCCTGAATTGGGTGGAAAATTTGAAGTAATTCATCATACTGAATACCTGAAGTCATTGTTGAACGATGGAAGATTATCTATTGAAGGCGGTCAGTTTAAAGGTAAAAAAATTACTTTTCATGATCCTTGTTATTTAGGGAGAGCTAATAAAATATATGAAGCACCGCGTGATTTGATTGAAAAATTGGATGCCGAATTGGTTGAAATGAAACGTTCAAAAGCGAATGGTTTGTGTTGCGGAGCAGGAGGTGCTCAGATGTTTAAAGATGCCGAAAAAGGCAATAAAGAAATTAATATCGAAAGAACAGAAGATGCTTTAGAAAGTCATTCTGAAATAATAGCTACTGCTTGTCCATTTTGTAATACCATGATGACAGATGGTATAAAGCATAAAGAAAAAGAAGCAGAAGTGAAGGTGATGGATATTGCCGAATTGATTGCCAATGCGCAGGATTTATAGTGATTTTAATTAAGTTGAAGTAGCTTTGAGATGATTTTAAAAAAAGCATTTTTTTTTATATTAATGTTGATGAGTTTTGCTTTACAAGCTCAACTTAGCAATGAAAAAGAAATAGATTCTTTAGCATTCAAAACGAGTTCACAATTAAAATTCAATAAAAAACAGCTAATTATTCCAGCAGCTCTTATTACCTATGGAATAGTAGGATTAGAAAGTGATTTTTTAAAAGGAATAAATGCCGAAGTAAAAGAGGAAGTTACTGAAAATATTGATCACAAGCTTACAATTGACGATTTTTCACAATATGCACCTGCGGCTTCAATTTATGCATTAAGGGCATTGGGAATTAACGGAAAAAATAATCTTAGAGATCAAACAATTATTCTGGCTACTTCTTATTTGATTATGGGGGCAACGGTTGAAAGTTTAAAAAAGATTACTCACGTTGAAAGACCTGATGGTTCTAGTTTTAATTCTTTTCCATCCGGACATACAGCTACTGCTTTTATGGGAGCTGAATTAATGTATCAGGAATACAAAGAGGTTTCGCCTTGGTATGGTATTTCGGGATATGTGGTTGCTGCGGGAACAGGGGCTTTTAGAATGTATAATAATCGTCATTGGCTTACTGATGTGTTGGCAGGAGCAGGTATTGGAATTTTAAGTACCAAAGCCGCTTATTGGTTGTATCCTTCAGTAAATAAATTGTTGTCATCTAAAAAACATCAAAATAGAAAAGCAGCATTTTTACCTTATTATAATGGAAAACAATTAGGTTTTGGTGTTGTGTCTACTTTTTAAATTAAATAAATAAAAAAAAATATTATGTACGTTCCATTTGAAAATTTACCTGAAGATTCCAGAATTTGGGTCTATCAATCCAATAGAAAATTTTCGGATGCCGAAATTTCTGAAATTGCAAGTGACTTGGAAGTGTTTTTAAACGGCTGGTCAGCTCATGGTACCAGTTTAGAAGCTTCTTTTCAATTAAAATACAATCGATTTATTATTATTGCAGTCAATCAGGAGGTTCAGGCAGCAACAGGTTGTTCTATAGATGCTTCCGTTGTTTTTATTCAAAAATTAGAACAAAAATACGGTGTTGATTTGTTGGATAAAATGAATGTTACTTTTAAATTAGGAGAACATATTGCTCATAAGCCACTTATTGAATTTAAAAAAATGGTAAAGGATAAAGCTGTTACTCAAAACACGGTAGTTTTCAATAATTTGATTAATACCATTCAGGAATACAATGAAGTATGGGAAGTGCCTGCAATAGATAGCTGGCATAGCCGTTTCTTTTAAAAAATAACAGAGATATTATGAAAAATAAAGACATCAAGATTTTAATTCTTTATGTCTTATTTTTTTTTGTAGCAGCTTCATGCAGTTCGCCAAAAAAGAATAAGTCTGCAATAGCCTTATCAGACAATACAATTTTGTCTAAAGAAATTCAGCATGCTTCCAGTTTTGAATTAGACTCGGTAAAATTGCAATCATTTTACCAAATGCTGAATGAAGCCAAAACTCCAGCTTTGCAATATTCAGTTTTTGAAAATTATGTTACAGTTTTAAAAAATGCGACTTCGATTTTGCCAATTAAAAATTTTGAAAATCAAAGGATTGCTTATGTAAAAATGGGGAATGCATCGAGTACTGCTTTTGTAGAAACCATAAAAAAGTATACCACTATTACTGAAATTGCTGCAACTAATTTGGATAGTTTACAACTCCAATTAAAAGCTTTTACAACTGTAATTATTGGCTATCATTCTTCTGAATCTTCTGTGACCAAAAATACATTTAGCAAAGAGGAGTTGGCTAAAATTGAGGCTATTGCCAAAAATAATACTGTGATTTTGGATGTTTTTGCTTCGCCAATAATACTACAGTCAATTTCGGATTTAAATGCTATTGAAGGTTTGGTGGTTTCATATCAGAATAACGACATAGCACAAATTGTTTCGGCCGAATTACTTTTTGGAGCTATTAATGCGAAAGGGAAATTACCGACTGCTATAAGTAATAATTTTGAAACAAACTTTGGTCTGACAACTGAAAAAGTTCCAGTTCTTGGTTTTTCCACACCCGAAAATGTTGGGATGAATACTGCTGTTTTGTCCAAAATAGATGTGCTGGCTCAAAAAGCCATCAATGGAAAAATGACTCCCGGAATGCAAATTTTGGTGGCTCGAAAAGGAAAGGTGATTTATCAAAAAGCTTTTGGATATCATACCTATAATAAAGATATAAAAGTATCTAATGCTGATATTTATGATTTAGCTTCGTTAACTAAAATAATTGGGACTTTACCCAATGTAATGCAGCAATACGATCTTGGAAAATTGAATATGGAAACAACTCTGGACAAGATGCTGCCCGTTTTTGAAAATTCAAATAAAAAGGACATCACGTTCAAAGAATTATTGTCACATTATGCCCGTTTGCAAGCTTGGTATCCTTTTTATAAAAACACCGTTGATAAAAAAGGAAATCCTTTATTTCAATATTACAGAAAACAAAAGGAAGCTAATTTTTCGATAAAAGTTGCTGATAGTTTGTATTTAAGATCTGATTATGAGGATACCATTTTGAATATTATTGTGAAAAGTAAATTATTGCCCAAAAAAGAATACAAATACAGTGATTTTACATTTATGATTTTAAAAGAATATTTAGAACATCTTACGGGGAAGAAATTAGATGTTCTGAGTACTGAAAATTTCTTTCAACCGCTGGGTTTAAGTAGCACAATGTATAATCCTATAACTAAAATTTCTAAAAATAACATTGTTCCTACTGAAGTAGATACGTATTTTAGACATCAAACTATTCAAGGTTACGTTCATGATATGGGAGCGGCAATGCAAGGAGGAGTAGGTGGACATGCAGGTTTGTTTTCAAATAGTATGGATGTGGCTAAAATGATGCAACTATATTTGCAAAAAGGAAGTTATGGCGGAAAACGTTATTTCTCAGAAAAAACTTTTGATGATTTTAACAGCTGTTACTATTGCCCACAAGGAAATAGAAGAGGAATTGGTTTTGATAAGCCACAATTAGACGATTCAGGGCCTACCTGTGGTTGTGTATCGATGACTAGTTTTGGACACACTGGTTTTACAGGAACTATGGCTTGGGCTGATCCTACCGAAGAAATAGTTTATGTTTTTCTTTCCAACCGAACTTATCCTAATGAATCGATAAATAAACTTTCTAAAGAAAATATTCGAGAAGATATTCAATCGGTTATTTATCAGGCAATTGAAAAATAGTTCTAAAACACAACTACTACAAAACCAGTTTTAGTCTTCTTTTAAGAAATAGAACGCTAATTTTTATTAATTTAGTCGTATTAAAAATTACAGATGAAAATAGCAATAGTTTGTTATCCTACCTTTGGAGGAAGTGGTGTTGTAGCTACCGAATTAGGTTTAGAGTTAGCTCGTTTAGGTCATGAAGTTCATTTTATAACCTATAGTCAACCGGTGCGTTTGGCATTATTGAATCCTAATGTTCACTATCACGAAGTAAATGTTCCAGAATATCCTTTATTTCATTATCAACCTTATGAATTAGCCTTGTCTAGTAAATTAGTGGACATGGTAAAACTCTATAAAATTGATGTTTTGCACGTACATTATGCCATTCCTCATGCGTATGCGGGGTATATGGCAAAGCAAATGTTAAAAAATGAAGGAATCGAAATTCCTATGATAACTACCCTACACGGAACTGACATTACACTGGTGGGAAATCATCCACATTATAAACCAGCAGTAAGTTTTAGTATCAATAAATCAGATGTAGTAACTTCGGTGTCTCAAAGCTTAAAAGATGACACCTATAAGTTATTTAATATTAAGAGAGACATTCATGTGATTCCTAATTTTATAGAATTAGATAAGAATAGAGAATTTATAGGTCCTTGTCAGCGTTCGCTTATTGCAAAAAAAGAAGAACGCATTATAACGCATATTTCTAATTTTAGAAAAGTAAAACGAATCCCAGATATTATTCGAATTTTTTACAAAATCCAAGAACAGATTCCTGCCAAATTATTAATGGTAGGTGATGGACCTGAAAAAGAAAAAGCCGAATTGTTATGCCAGGAATTAGGCATATTAGATAAGGTAATCTTTTTTGGAAACAGTAATGAGATTGATAAAATTTTAAGTAATTCTGATTTATTTTTATTGCCTTCAGAAACCGAAAGTTTTGGATTGGCTGCTCTGGAAGCTATGGCTTGGGGAGTTCCAGTAATTTCCAGTAACTCCGGCGGTTTGCCAGAGGTTAATTTTGAAGGAGTTTCCGGTTATTTGAGTCAGGTAGGGAATGTTGATGAAATGGCTACAAATGCTTTGAAAATTTTAAAAAACGAGACAACTTTGGCGGAGTTCAAAAAAAATGCTTTAGAAGTTGCAATGAAGTTTGATATTAAACATATATTGCCAATATACATTGATATTTACGAAAAAGCGATAAAAAAATACTCTAAAAAGAGTAAGTATTCGAGTAAAACACAGGAAGATTAATATTTGGAACACCTATTTAAAATGAAAAAAAGGATTGGCTTATTAGTATTTGTTTTAGCGGTGGTTTCCTGTAAAACAGCAGTGAATATTCCAATAAAAAAACCTTTGTATGAAGTTTTATTGCAGCAACAAGATGGTGGTGGAAATATTAATTTCTATGAAATTTTAACGGAATCCAAAGAAATAAAAATGTTGTTGAATGATGATAAGTTAAAAGGAAAAATAATTGCTTCAGATGTGCAACAGTCTAATTTTATCATCTTGAATATGGGTGAAAAGCCTACAGGAGGTTATTCGATTACGGTGGATAGTGCTACAGAAACTGATAAAAACATTGTAATAAAAGTAAAAGAAAATAATCCCGAAGAAGGAGCGATGTTGATACAACAAATTACATATCCATATACGGTAGTGAAAATTAATTCGAAAAAACCGATTTTAGTTCAATAAAAAATGCCACTTGAAAAGTGGCATTTTTGTATATTTTTTTTAGAATTAGAATTGGTATCTGATTCCTAAAGCGATGTCTGGACCAAAGTTGTCACCACTGTAATTGTCTGAAAAGTACAATTCAGGTCTGATATCTAGTGAAAGCTGAATGGGTGCTTCATCAAAACTATATTCAATACCCAAATCTCCGGCAGCAAATACAAAAGTTTTGTTGTAATCAGCATTTTTAGCATTCCAGTTACCTAAACCACCACCAACACCGGCGTACCAGTTAAAGTTTCCATCAATGTTCCAAACCCATTGGTAAACACCAGTTAATTTAAAGGCATCAACATTGTTGTTGTTTCTCCATCCTAAATCCAATTCTAAACGATTGTTGTCAGACAATCCTCTTTGGTAAGATATCTCACCCCCAAAACCGTCATTGTCTCCTAAACGTAAACCTAAAGCATTTTTTGAAATCTCTTGTGCTTGTGTGCTAAATGCTAATCCCATTAGCATAAAAGCTGATAAAATGATTTTTTTCATAATTAATGTTTTGTTACTTGCAAATCTACAATTAATATTGAACGAAAGCTTTATCATATAATTATATATTCTTATATAATTTCCATATTTTTATTCTGGAAATTATGTAAAAATCATTATTTGGAAAGAATAATAGAGGCAATGAGTTGTTCTCCAGTGAGTTCTTCTTTTTCAATATTGTTTTCAGCTTCAGAATATTTTGATTCTTCGTAGCGAAATAATTTCCATTTTTTCCGGTTGTATTCCAATGCGGTTAGGTTTTCAACCCAATCTCCCGAATTCAAATAGAGCGTAGAACCATTTTTGTTGGTCTTTTTAAGTACTTTTGGTTCGTGTATATGACCACATATCACATAATCATATTGGTTTTCGATGGCCAATTCGGTAGCCGTTTCTTCAAAATCCGAAATGTGTTTAACGGCTTTTTTTACACTGGCTTTGATTTTTTTAGAAAAAGAATAGGGCTCTTGGCCAATTTTTTTTAAACACCAATTAAAAAAACGATTCATTAATATTAAATAATCGTAACCCAAACCACCTAATTTAGCAATCCATTTTGCATGATTTACTGAAGCATCAAAAACATCTCCATGAAAAATCCAAGCTTTTTTATCGTCCATTTCTAAGACCACTTTATCAGCAAGGATTAGATTTCCCATATTCATTTCGGTAAATTTGCGAAGCATTTCGTCATGGTTACCAGTGATGTAATAAACTTTTGTTCCTTTGGAAGCAAAGCTTATTATTTTTTGAATTACTTTTAAATGGGATTTTGGAAAATAAGATTTTCTAAATTGCCAAATATCAATTATATCGCCGTTGAGTACCAATATTTCTGGTTTTACAGACGATAGGTAGTTGTATAGTTCCTTGGCGTGACTTCCGTAAGTTCCAAGGTGAACATCTGAGATTACAACTACTTCAACTTTTCTTTTTTTCAATTGATTTATTAATTTGTTGTTTTGCAAATTAACTCCTTCAGTATAAATTTAACTTAAAGATAAGGTTAATAAAATGGTTTTTATTGCCAAACCAAAGCTTTGGTTTTTAGGCTAAGATTAAAAATCTTTAAACCTTTAATTTTTAAAGCTAAAACTAAAATATTACATTTGTTCAAAATTAAATATAATGGCAGGAAATAGCTACGGAACACTATTTAGAATAACCACTTTTGGAGAATCACACGGAGAAGCTTTAGGAGGGATAATTGATGGATGTCCATCAGGTATTGCATTGGATTTTGATGCAATTGAATTAGAAATGTCAAGAAGAAAACCAGGACAATCGGCTATAGTTACCCAACGTAAAGAACCAGATGCAGTACAATTTTTATCTGGTATTTTTGAAGGAAAAACAACGGGAACTCCTATTGGTTTCATCATTCCAAATACCAATCAAAAATCAGATGATTATTCACATATAAAAGATAATTACCGACCTAGTCATGCCGATTATGTGTATGATCAAAAATATGGTTTTAGAGATTATCGCGGTGGCGGAAGAAGTTCAGCACGTGAAACAGCAAGTAGAGTAGTTGCAGGTGCCATTGCTAAGCAAATGTTATCGGATATTAAAATAAACGCGTATGTTTCATCCGTAGGGCCATTAACTGTAGAGACTCCTTATCAAGATTTAGATTTTTCTAAAATAGAAAGCAATCCGGTTCGTTGTCCAGATGAAGCGATGGCTGCCACAATGGAAGATTATATCAAACAAATTCGTAAAGAAGGAGATACTGTAGGTGGTGTGGTTAGCTGTGTAATTCAAAATGTACCAATTGGACTTGGAGAACCTGTTTTTGACAAATTACATGCCGAATTAGGAAAAGCAATGCTTTCTATCAATGCAGTAAAAGGTTTTGAATTTGGAAGCGGTTTTGAAGGTTCTAAAATGAAAGGAAGTGCACACAATGATTTGTACAATCCTGATGGAACCACTAAAACCAACCTTTCAGGAGGAATTCAGGGAGGAATAAGCAACGGAATGGATATTTATTTCAAAGTGGCTTTTAAACCTGTTGCAACTATAATGCAAAAGCAAGATTCATTAGATAATAAAGGGAATATTACCGAGATGACTGGTAAAGGACGTCATGATCCTTGTGTGGTACCAAGAGCCGTGCCAATTGTTGAGGCAATGGCAGCGATTGTTTTGGCCGATTTTTATTTGATAAATAAAACGTATACGAAGTAATTCTAATGATTTTTTGTTATTTTTACCCGATAGAGGTAAAAATGTTGCATATTTCTTTTGAATTTCACTAAAAGACTTATAATAGTTTAAAGATAATAAAAACGCAATTTTTTTTAGAACTCCTCTAATTTTAGAGGAGTTTTTTATTCCCATACATCAAACGAATTAATTTATATGAAAAAAAAGTTGGCTTTACATTGGAAAATTTTATTAGGAATCGTTTTTGGATTGCTTTTTGGTTTAGTAATGAAAAATTTAGAGCAAAAAGGAATTGTGGTAGATTGGGTAAAACCTTTTGGAACTGTTTTTATCAATTTACTAAAAATGATTGCAGTACCTTTAATTGTGGTTTCTTTAATTGTAGGCCTAGCTGATTTAAAAGATATTTCTAAATTATCAAGATTGGGCGGAAGGACCGTTTTGTTTTATCTGGGAACAACTTTTTTTGCAGTTTCTTTAGGTTTAATATTGGCCAATGTGATAAAACCAGGAAGTTATATCAATCAGGAAGCTCGAGAGAGTCTGTTGAATAATTTTGCTGGAGATGCTTCTCAGAAAATAGAATTGGCTCAAAAAGCCAAAGAAAGTGGACCGCTTCAGCCTTTTATAGATATTGTTCCGGATAATATTTTTAGTGCATTGGGTGATAATGCCAGCATGTTACAAGTAATATTTTTTGTGGTTCTTATTGGAATTGGATTGATTTTAATTGAAGAAGAAAAAGCAAAGCCCGTAGTTGATTTTTTCAAGGGAATGAATGATGTGATTTTGAAAATTATTGATATTATTATGTTGTTTTCGCCTTATGGTGTGTTTGCTTTAATGGCAGCCTTAATGGTTGAAATACCAGGTTTTTCAACCTTGGGAGCTCTAGGTATTTATGGGTTAACAGTGTTATTGGGGTTGTTAATGATGACTTTTTTATTTTACCCTACTTTATTGATGTTGTTTGCTAAGGTAAAACCAGTTCCGTTTTTTAAAGCATTGGCACCTGCCCAATTATTAGCTTTTTCTACAAGTTCCAGTGCTGCTACTCTTCCTGTTACTATGGAATGTGTTACGGATGGAATTGGAGTAGACGAAGAGGTTTCTAGTTTTGTTTTGCCATTAGGTGCTACTGTGAATATGGATGGTACCAGTTTGTATCAGGCAGTAGCCGCTATTTTTATTGCTCAGGCTATGCTTCCTTATCCCTTAGATTTTTCTACTCAGGTAATGATAGTAGTTACCGCTACATTGGCCTCTATAGGCTCAGCAGCTGTTCCTAGTGCCGGAATGGTAATGTTGGTAATAGTGCTTGGGCAAGCTGGAATTCCCGAAGCAGGATTGGCTCTTATTTTTGCAATTGATAGACCTTTGGATATGTGTAGAACGGTTGTAAATATTACCAGTGATGCTACTGTAGCAACAATTGTTGCTAAATCGGTTGGGAAATTAAATACCGCTTCTATGGAGTAATTGGGTTGTTTTGTATAAAAAAATAAAAATAATTCGATTTTTTTGTTGTAATTTAACTTACAAAATAATATATAATCAATTGGTTTTTATATCTTTGGTAGGAATTTTATGGCTATGTGTTTTATGCGGTTTGTTTTATTACTATTATCCTTATCGCTTTTTAGTCAACCATCGATTGGAAAGAGACAAGCTACTTCTAAAGAGATACTGCTTTTAAGCAAGCAGGCATCTCAATATTTGCGTGAATGTAAATACGAACTTTCTTTAGACAAGGCACGTATTGCCTTGCATCAAGCTTTTAATGTAGAAGATTATGTTTTAGTAGCCAAATCCTATAATATTATTGCAGGAAATTATGAAGAACTTTATGAGTTTAAAAAAGCAATATTTTATTATAATAAAGGATTGGTTTATGCTAACAAAACGCAGAATGACACTATAAAATATTGGTTGTATAACAATTTAGCTAATGTATATTGTTTTGAAGACAATCAATTTAAACGAGGAATGGCGTGTTACCAAAAGTCATTAATATACAGTCAGAAGCAAATAGATCTTAAGCAAATTTATATGACACATCTCAATATGACTTGGGCCTATTTTGATGCTAAAGATTTTGAAAAAGGGAAAATTCATTTAGATTATATTAATGAAAAGGAAAAAGGCTTAGATAATGAACCTAATTTGGTGATTTTAAATATGCTTAACGGAATGTATTCTGATTATTTAGGTGATTTTAAAAAAGCGGAATCCTATTTTTCAAAAGCCTTACTTTTAGGGAAATTAGAAACCAATAAATCGGATTACTCATACGTAATTGAAGCTTATTCTCAATATTTATTTCACAAAGAAGATTATAAAAAGGCGTATGAAAATGTAGCTTTATATCACAAAATTAGAGAAGGTGTAGAAAATAAAGCCAAAATAAGTAAAGCCAATATTGCCGGTATCAATTTAGAAATTGATGAATATAAAAGAAAAATTGATCAGTTTGAGTTGGAAAAGGATTATCAAAGTCAGGTTTTAGAAAAAACAAAAATAATTTCGGTATTATTGATTATTAGTTTGATAATAGTATTGCTTTTAATTTATTCGCTTTATCAAAATTATAATTATAAAAAAGAGAAAAATTTTGAACTAGTTCTTAAAAATAAAGAACTAGTAGTTGCAAAAGAAAAAGCCGAAGTTGCATCTAAACTAAAATCACAATTTGTATCTACAATTACTCATGAGTTGCGTACTCCTTTGTATGGTGTTATTGGGATTACAAATATGATATTGGATGAACACAAAGAATTATCAGATAGCCCTCATTTAAAATCACTTAAGTTTTCGGCAAAATATCTATTGTCTTTAGTAAATGATGTTTTACAAATCAATAAAATTGAAGAAAATAGAGTTGTTTTGGAAAAAATGACTTTCAATATTACTGATGAAATAGATTTTATTAAAAATTCAATGTCATATTTGGCTCAAAAACATAATAACACTATTAATGTTGTGATTGATCCTGAAATTCCAGAATATTTAATTGGAGATAAATTACGTTTTTCTCAAATTATTATCAACTTAGTCAGTAATGCTTTGAAGTTTACACATGACGGCGAAATAACTATTTTGGCTAGATTAGTAGACGTTAAAAACAAACTTCATTTTATCGAATTTAATATAGAAGATACTGGAGCTGGTATTGCTAAAGAAGATCAGGAAAAAATCTTTGATAAGTTTGTACAAGTTAGTCGAAAAGAAATTGATTATCAGGGAACAGGGCTTGGATTATCTATTGTAAAACAGCTTTTACAATTGTTTAATAGTACAATTTATTTAAAAAGCGAATTAGGTAAGGGGACCACTTTTAATTTTACAATTGCTTTTGAAAATGATATCGAAAAAACCAATTCTATAATTAATAACATTAATGTTGATTTGTCATCGAGTCAAATTTTTAAAATTTTGGTTGTAGATGATAATAAAATAAATCTTTTAATTACTCAAAAAACTATTGAGAAATTTAATTATCAATGCAGTGTTGCTTTGTCTGGACAAGAGGCACTTGAAATACTTGATTCGGATAAATTTGATGTGATTTTGATGGATATTAATATGCCTGATATGAATGGTTTTGAAGCAACCAGAGCTATTCGTGCAAAAGGAATTACGAGTCCTATAATTGCTTTAACGGCTTTTGATAAAGAAGAAGTTACTGAAGAAGCTATTGCAGCAGGTTTTGATGATATTCTTAGCAAACCTTTTGATTCGAGGCAACTGCATCGAATAATAAATGAGGTTGTAATAAGAGACTCTGATTTAGTATAAAAAAACGTAAACTAGTTCTACAAAACTAGTTTACGTTTTTTTATAATTTTAAAATAGTTTGATATTAATACCAACGTTTTTTATTTTGCTTAGAAGCACTTGATTTTCTTGATTTATGAGCGCCACCACTTCTATTTGAATTTTTAGGTTTTTCGGCTGCTTTTTCGGGACTTCCAGCATGCCAAGGGTAAGGATGGTCGGAGATGGTTTTTACATCAACCTTAATTAATTTTTGGATATCTTTCCAATAACCATGTTCGTCTTTACTACAAAAAGAGATGGCAATACCGCCGTTTCCAGCTCGTCCTGTTCTTCCTATTCGGTGTACATAGGTTTCAGGAATATTAGGTAAATCAAAATTGATAACATAAGGTAATTGGTCAATATCAATACCACGAGCAGCAATATCTGTTGCAACAAGTACACCAACTTCTTTATTTTTAAAAGCATCTAAAACCCGTTGTCTTGCATTTTGCGATTTATCTCCATGAATTGCCTCAGCAACAATCCCTTTTTTACGCAAAGCCTTCACTACATTGTCAGCCCCATGTTTGGTTCTGGAAAAAACTAATACATCGCTAAGATTTTCATTTTGAAGCAAACTGTAAAGTAAATTTCTTTTTTCGCCTTTTTCTACAAAATAAATGCGTTGTTCTACCTTTTCAGCTGTTGATGATACAGGAGAAACAGTTACCGTTTCCGGATCAGTCAAGAACATTTCGGCTAATTCTCTAATGGCAATTGGCATAGTTGCCGAGAAAAATAAAGTTTGCCTATTTTTAGGGGTCAACTTTACAATTTTCTTTACATCATTTACAAATCCCATATCTAACATTTGATCAGCTTCGTCTAAAACCAAAGTGTGCAAATGATCCAGATTAATGAATCCTTGTTTGTGTAAGTCTAAAAGTCTCCCGGGGGTAGCAATTAAAATGTCAACACCATTTTTTAAGGTATCAACTTGAGGGTTTTGAGATACTCCGCCAAAAATAGTAAGCTGAGTAAGATTAGTATATTTAGCATACGTATCAAAACTCTGTCCTATTTGTACAGCTAATTCTCTGGTAGGAGTAACTACAAGGGCGCGAATTTGTTTTGGTTTCTTAGATGAACCAACAATGCGGTGCAACTGATGAATAATTGGAATAGCAAAAGCAGCTGTTTTTCCAGTTCCTGTTTGTGCACAACCTATTAAGTCATTTCCAGCTAGGATAAGCGGAATAGCTTGTTCTTGAATAGGAGTGGGGTTTGTATAGCCTTCTTCAAATACGGCTTTTTGAATACTTTTTGAAAGTGATAAATCTTCGAATAACATAAGTTTGATATTAATTATCCTGTAATAGTTTACAGCGATAAGTGATGCAAAGATAGTATTATTATTCTGGATGCTCGTTTATTGCTTGTATTCAGTGAAGAAAAATGAGAATTAGTACCAATAAAATTTGTTTATAGAATGGTTTTATTCGAATTTGATTTAATAAAATCAGTAACGAGATACCCAATTAGTTTTCCTATTAAGTGGTTATTTTTGTCTACGTCTAAATCGGGTGCGCCTTCGCAAATGTGCAAGTAGCTTGTGTTTTTATTTTTTGCAAAAAAAGAAACAAATTGACGTAATTCTTCTACTGAAAAACCACTTAAAGTCATGGCGCTACTGGCAATGTTAGGAATTGCATCTAAGTCGACTTCAATACCAAAAGAATCATTTTTAATGAATTCGAGTGCTTCAATTAATTCTTGTGAGAAGTTTTTTTCTTTTCTAATATTAATACTGTCATAGGTGTTAAAACGCACTCGGTCTTCGGTTTTTTTGATGATATCCAAAACACTTTTGGAGGTGTAATTTTCGTGTAAACCAAAAACAAAATATTTTTTCAGGAAACCTTCTTCATAAGCATAAGAAAAACCATTTCCGCTGTGACGACCTTCTAAAATTCTAAAATCAGAATGTGCATCAAAGTTGATGGCGTTAATTGGTTTCCCTTTGGCTAGTGCCGTACCTTTTATGTTTCCGTAGGCATTGTTGTGTCCGCCACCAATAATAATTGGAATTTTTCCTAATTTGATAATGCTAAAAACAATGTGTGAAACATCCTTGTCAATTTTTTTTACTAATTGGCTTAGTTTTACGCGGTCATCAATATTGTGAAAATCTAAATTTTCCACTTCAGCCATTTCTTCCGAAACATTGATTTGTCCTAAAACAATAATTTGGTTTCCTTTACAAAAACGATTGTGTTGAATGTTAGCAATACTTTTTATGGCTTCATTCCAAGCTGATGCTGCTCCAGGTCTTCCAAAATTAGCTCTAATACCAATGTCCTCAGGGATTCCAAATAAGACATATTTCGCATCTGTATTTTTTATGTAAGATATAGGATTGGCGCCAAGAGGGACCGTTAGCATTTTTTCTCCAAATTTTATTTCGCCACTTCGATGATTCGTTACTTTAGCAAGATCATTGATTGTAAAAGGTAGAAATTTGTCCATGGGCGAAGAAAATTTTTTCTACAAAAATAATATAAATTCTTTACAGACGTTATATGTTAAAATTATATTGTTAAATTTGATATTATTAAAATTGAAAAAACGTTAAAAAAATGGAAAACAAGCAAAGTAGTTCAAGTCTAAAGGCAGTTATTGCTGTATTGGCAGTCTTATTAGTGGGGAGTTTAGTTTATATTTTCAAATTATCTTCAGATACAGAGAAAGTACAAACAGTATTAACTACAACTGTAAGTGAAAAAGAATCAGTTTTGAAAGATTTAGAGGAGTTAAAAACGACTTACGATGCTGCAATTGCTGAAAATACATCGATGTCTGACGAATTGATTCAAGAGAGAGACAAAGTAGTTGGATTAATGGAAGAAGTAAAAAAATCCAAAGGAGATCTTTCTGCTTTTAAAACCAAAATGAATCTTTTACAAAACAAAATGAAAGCTTTAATGGCTGAAAATGAAGGGTTGAGAAATCAAAACGTGGTTTTGAAAACACAACGTGATAGTACAGCTGTGGTATTGACAGAGTCTAAAAAATACAACGAAGCTTTAGTTGGTCAAAACGATGAATTGGCAAAAGTGGTTGAAAAAGGAGCAAAACTAACGGTTTTAAATATTCAAAGTTCAGCTTATAAGGTAAGAAGTTCAGGAAAAGAAATTGAAACTGAAAAAGCAAGAAGAACTAATATGCTTAAAATTAGTTTTACTATTGCAGGAAATCAGATTGCTCAATCTGGTGATAAAACCTATTATGTACAAGTAATAGATAGTAAAAACAATGTTTTAGGTGAAAAGAAAACAATCAGTTTTGAAGATATGAGTTTAACTTATAGTTTTACAAGTACTGTAAAATATGAAAATAAAACGGTTCAGGTTTCTGAAAATTTACCAGGTAAAGATTTTGAAAAAGGAACTTATTTCATCAATATTTTTGATAAAGGAGAATTGGTTTCTAAATCAAGTTTTTCTTTGAAATAATGCAATGAGATAATATAGTATAGTATAAAAAAGAGGAGCAATTGCTCCTCTTTTTTTATATGTAAATTTTAATGTAAAGGTTTGATTCTGTATTACTCAGAAACTTTAATTTCAAACATTTTGTCCCAATTTTTACCTGTTACAAAAATGGTTTTGTTTTTTGGATTGTAGGCAATTCCGTTTAACACATCATCAGGAGAAGCTTTAATTAGTTTTCTTAAACCAGACAAATCGATAATTCCTTCTACCGCACCGGTTTCTGGATTAACAACTGCAAGAGCATCTTTTTGCCAAATATTAGCATAGAATTTACCATTGATGAGTTCCAATTCATTTACCGATTTTATTTTAGAATTACCGGAATAAACATTGATGTAATCGACCATTTTTTGTGTTTCAGGATCCATTTTCCAAATTTTCTCTGTCCCGTCTGATTGGTAGATGAATTTTCCATCATTTGTCATTCCCCAGCCTTCAATTTCTTTGGTATAAGTGAAAGTTTTTTCTAGTTTTAAGGTATTGGCATTATAGATAAAACCTGTTTTCTCCTGCCAAGTCAATTGAAATAATTTTCCGTTGATAAAAGTGATTCCTTCTCCAAAATATGCGGTATCTAAATCAATTTGTTTGAATACTTTGCCTGTTTTGTAATCGTATTTTCTTAAATAGGAATTTCCTTTTTGTCCTGTGCTTTCGTATAAAGTATCTTTATAGAATTCGAATCCTTCAGTAAAAGATTTGATATCATGCGGATAGGTATTTACAATAGTGTACTTTAATAATTTAGGAGTAACATTCGAAACGACTTCAATTCGCGTAGTAGTTTCGGTATTTTCGCCTTCAAAATAGACTAAGGCTTTAATGTTTTGATATCCTAATTTTTGGTTTTTTAATTCAAATGAAAGCGGTTCAAGTCCTTTTACAGTTTTAATTTTTGTGTCATTAACATAGTACACTATACTGTCAACCGCTTTTGATTTTGGGTTTAAAATAGTCAATTCAGCGGTCTCTTGAGGCTGATATTGTGCTGAAATTTTAGAAGAATCAAAATTAAATAAAGTATTTGCTCTATTTTTTGTATCTCCACAATTAGAAAGTACTGTTCCTAATAAAATGAAAGATAGTAAGTTATGTTTTTTCATGATGTGAATTTTAAAAAGTCTAATATACAATGTTATTTTAAGCATACAAAAGGGCTTGCAAAAATATAAAAAGATTGTATATTTGCACCGGCAAGTCCTACACGACCAGCTCCTGCTGACTCCCCCAGGATGGGAACATAGCAAGGGTAAGCGGTTGAGCGGTGCGATGTAGGTCGCTTGCCATTTTTTATTTAATCTGTTTGTTAATGCAAGTCGGATTTTTTTCAGAAATAGAACAAAAGTAGTCTTCCTTCGGGAGGATTTTTTTATTTTTACCCTTTTGGGAAGTGTTAAGAGTTGGAACTTAGAAGTTAGGTGTGTGCACATAACCCATAATTGATTAACTCATAACCCATAATTTTTTAACTTAAGAAAATGAGCAAAGTCGTATTGATTACAGGAGGTTCTTCGGGAATAGGAAAATCTATTGGTGAATTTTTACATCATAAAGGCTTTGTGGTTTATGGTACAAGTAGAAATCCTGAAAAGGTTTTGAATTCTGTTTTTCCTTTAGTAGCTCTGGATGTTAGAAATGTTGAAAGTATTCAAGGGGCTGTTGCTAAAATAATTGCTACATCAGGAAGGATTGATGTGGTAATAAATAATGCAGGTGTAGGGATAACAGGTCCGTTAGAAGAAATTCCAACGGCAGAAATCAAGAATAATTTTGAAACCAATTTTTTTGGTCCTATTGAAATGATGAAAGCGGTGTTGCCACAAATGCGTGAGCAAAAATCAGGATTAATAATTAATGTTACTTCGATTGCTGCTTATATGGGGTTGCCTTATCGAAGTGTATATTCTGCATCCAAAGGAGCTTTAGAATTAATAACTGAAGCTTTGCGAATGGAGGTAAAGTCTTTCGGGATTCATATTACAAACGTGGCTCCGGGAGATTTTGCCACGAATATTGCGTCGGGACGTTTTCATGCGCCTTTGATTAAAGGATCTGCTTATGAGATTCCTTATGGAACTACATTAAAAATGATGGACGAACACGTGGACAGTGGGAGTAATCCAGATGATATGGCCGTTGCGGTTTATAACATTATTCAAACCGAAAATCCTAAAGTACATTATAAAGTAGGTGCATTTTTGCAAAAATTCTCCATTGTATTAAAACGTGTATTGCCAGATAAGGTATATGAAAAAATGCTGATGAATCATTATAAATTGTAATAAGGCAGAATTATTTTGAGATGATTTATTAAACGTTTTGGAAGAAATACGTGATGAATTAAAAGAATTGAATAAAAATAATTCAACTAAGTAATATAAATTGTAAATTTGCGAGCATTAAATAAATTTTAAGTGTTAAATAAACACTTTTTAAAGAAAATCTAAAAACAATTAAATATATAAATTATGAAATTTTTTATTGACACAGCTAATTTAGCTCAAATTAAAGAAGCACAATCATTAGGTGTTTTAGATGGTGTAACTACAAACCCATCTTTGATGGCTAAAGAAGGAATCACTGGAAAAGATAACATCTTAAAACATTATGTTGACATTTGTAATCTTGTTGATGGTGATGTAAGTGCTGAAGTAAACGCTTTGGACTTTGAAGGAATGGTTAGAGAAGGTGAGGAGTTAGCGGAATTACATGAGCAAATTGTTGTGAAATTACCTATGACTAAAGAAGGTGTTCAGGCTGCTAAATATTTTTCTGACAAAGGAATTAAAACGAATGTTACTTTAGTATTCTCTGCTGGACAAGCTTTATTAGCTGCTAAAGCTGGTGCTACTTATGTTTCTCCATTCTTAGGAAGATTAGATGATGTTTCAACTGATGGATTGAACTTAATTCAAGAAATTAGAGATATCTATGATAACTACGGTTACGAAACTCAAATTCTTGCTGCTTCTGTACGTCATACTATGCATGTTGTAAACTGTGCTAAAATTGGTGCTGATGTAATGACAGGACCATTGTCTGCAATTTACGGTTTATTGAAACACCCATTAACTGATATTGGATTAGCTCAGTTTATTGCTGATTTTGAAAAAGGAAATAAATAATTAGTTATTTTTTTCACCAATAAAAAAAGTCCCTTTTGTATATTTTTCAAATGGGACTTTTTGGTTTAATATGTTCTTTTTATTTTCTCACAAATGGGGGAAGCAATTTACTGGAAACTTCTCCAAAACCAATTCGTACTTGGCTATTTTCGCAAAAACCTTTAATGGTTACAGTATCGTTATCATTGATAAATTTACGTTCACTGCCATCATTTAGTTTCAATGGTTTTTCTCCTCCCCAGGTCAATTCTAACATAGAACCGTAACTGTCTTCTGTAGGCCCTGAGATGGCTCCGGATCCCATCATATCACCGGAATTTACCCGACAACCATTAGAGGTGTGATGTGTTAGTTGCTGATTCATTGTCCAGTACATGTGTTTGAAATTAGATTTAGAAACAATAGTAGGTTCAGCATTTTCAGGTTCAATACTCACTTCCAGATTGATGTCAAAAGAATGTTTTCCTTTTTGTTGTAAATAAGGAAGCGGACTGGGATTTTGCTTTGGACTAGCAACTCTAAAAGGTTCTAAGGCATCCATAGTTACAATCCAAGGGGAAATAGAAGTAGCAAAGTTTTTTGATAACAAAGGTCCTAAAGGCATGTATTCCCATTTTTGAATATCACGGGCTGTCCAGTCGTTTAGTAATACCATTCCGAAAATATAATCTTCGGCTTCGTTAATAGGAATCATTTCACCCATTACATTTGCATCAGTAGTGATAAAGGCAGTTTCTAATTCGAAATCTATGGAACGCGAAGCTCCAAAAACAGGTGTCGATTCTTCGTAAGGCAAAGATTGCCCAATAGGTCTATGTACTGGAATGCCTGAAGGAACTATCGTAGAACTTCTGCCGTGATAACCTATCGGCATTTGAGGCCAGTTAGGTAACAAGGCATTTTCTTCGTTACGGATCATTTTTCCAACATTAGAAGCATGAATTTTACTGGAATAAAAATCAGTATAATCGCCTATTAAGACCGGCAATTGCATTTCTACTTCGTCAATATTAAAAATAATAATGTCTTTATGGGCAGCATTATCACGCAATTTTGGATTGTTTTCGTCAAAAATATCAGCAATGCGATTGCGTACTAATCGCCAGGTTTTTTTTCCGTCAGAGATAAAATCATTCAGGGTGTCTTGAATGAACATATCATCGGTTAATTCTATTCCAGAAAAATATCCTAATTGTTGTAATGCTCCTAAGTCAATTGCCGAATCCCCAATGCGAGTTCCTACCGTCACTACATTTTCTTTTGTTAAGAAAACTCCAAAAGGAATATTCTGGATTGGGAAATCACTATTTTCAGGAACTTCAATCCAGGATTTTCTTTTAGTGTCGTTGGCTGATATTGGCATATTGTGTTAATGTTTTGTTGAAAATTATATATCAAATATATCATAATCTATCAGTTTAACAAACGTTTTTTTGTATTTTTGCGCTAAATTATTTAAAATCTAAAAAATGCAACGCGACAAACAAATTTTTGAACTTATTCTTGAAGAACAAGATAGACAAATACACGGCTTGGAACTTATTGCTTCTGAGAACTTTGTAAGTGATGAAGTAATGGAAGCTGCTGGTTCAGTTTTAACAAACAAATACGCTGAAGGATATCCAGGTAAAAGATATTATGGAGGATGTGAAGTAGTAGATATTGTTGAGCAAATTGCTATTGACAGAGCAAAAGAATTGTTTGGAGCTGCGTATGCTAACGTACAGCCTCACTCAGGTTCTCAAGCTAATGCATCTGTATTTCACGCTTGTTTGAAACCAGGTGATAAAATTTTAGGTTTTGATTTATCTCATGGAGGTCACTTGACTCACGGTTCTCCTGTAAATTTCTCAGGACGTGTTTATAACCCGGTTTTTTACGGAGTTGACAAAGAAACTGGTCGTTTGAACTACGATAAAATTCAGGAAATTGCTACTAAAGAGCAACCAAAATTAATCATCGCAGGAGCTTCGGCTTATTCTCGTGATATGGATTTTGAGCGTTTTAGAGTAATTGCTGATAGTGTAGGTGCAATTTTAATGGCTGATATTTCTCACCCAGCAGGTTTAATTGCTAAAGGTTTATTAAGTGACCCAATTCCTCACTGTCATATCGTAACTACTACAACTCACAAAACGTTACGTGGACCAAGAGGAGGTTTGATTTTGATGGGGAAAGATTTTGAAAATCCATGGGGATTAACTACTCCAAAAGGTGAAATCAGAATGATGTCTTCTTTATTAGACTTAGCGGTTTTCCCTGGAAATCAAGGTGGACCATTAATGCATATTATTGCTGCTAAAGCGGTAGCTTTTGGTGAAGCTTTACAGGATGAATTCTTTACATACGCACGTCAATTGCAAAAGAATGCTAATGCAATGGCAGATGCTTTTGTAAAAAGAGGATACGATATTATCTCAGGTGGTACGGATAACCACATGATGTTAATTGACTTAAGAAATAAAGGTATTTCTGGAAAAGATGCTGAAAATGCATTGGTAAAAGCAGAAATCACTGTAAATAAAAATATGGTTCCATTTGATGACAAATCTCCATTTGTAACTTCTGGTATTCGTGTTGGAACTGCTGCAATCACAACTCGTGGTTTAGTAGAAGAAGATATGGAAACTATTGTTGCTATGATTGATAAAGTATTGATGAATCATACTAACGAAGATGTTATCGAAGAAGTAGCTGAAGAAGTTAACGAAATGATGAGCGAAAGAGCTATTTTCGTTTTCTAACTAAATAAGTTACCAAATTTTTAAAGTCGAAAGTCGAAAGCATAATTTTGACTTTCGACTTTTGTTTTTTAATACTTTTTGAATTTCTAACCTTAAGACTAATAAAATGGGTGTATTACGATTACAATTGCCAACAGACCCAAGATGGGTGAATATTGTAGAGAAAAACATAGAAGAAATTTTGACAGATCATGCTTGGTGCGAGCAAAAAGCAGCTACCAATGCTATTACAATTATCACCAACAATTCGGAACATCAGGATTTGGTTAAAGATTTATTGGCTTTAGCCAAAGAAGAAATCGATCATTTTGAACAAGTACACAATTTAATCATCAAGCGCGGATTAAAATTAGGTCGCGAACGCAAAGATGATTATGTAAACGAATTGTACCAATACATGAAAAGAAGTGCTGATGGTAGTCGTGTTTCTGGTTTGGTAGAACGTTTGCTTTTTTCGGCGATGATTGAGGCCAGAAGCTGCGAGCGTTTCAAAGTACTTTCTGAAAATATTCAGGATGAAGAACTGGCTGTTTTTTATAGAGAATTAATGGAAAGCGAAGCAGGACATTACACCACTTTTATTACTTATGCACGTAAATATGGTGAAGGAATTGATGTTGAAAAGCGCTGGAGAGAATGGTTAGCATTTGAAGAATCGGTAATTGCTAATTATGGAAAAGGTGAAACTATTCACGGTTAATATATCGTTGATAAGTCTCTTTTTTTATTGCATAATTCTCGCATAAAATTCATTACTTTTAAGAAAAGTAAAAGATATTTTTCGATAACCCACTAAAAAGTGATAATTATGCGAATAGAAACCGATCTCAAATTAGGCTTTAAAGATGTAATGATCAGACCTAAACGTTCTACGTTAAAAAGCAGGTCGCAAGTTTCTTTAGAAAGAGAATTTAAGTTTTTACACAGTACTGCAACTTGGAGTGGTGTCCCTATTATGGCAGCTAATATGGATACGGTGGGAACCTTTGAAATGGCAGCCGAATTAGCCAAACACAAGTTGTTTACTGCCATACATAAACACTATTCGGTTTCAGAATGGAATGCATTTCTTGAAAATGTTTCGCCCGATTTTTACAACTATATAGCCGTTAGCACCGGAACCGGAAAAAATGATTTCAAAAAAGTAATCGAAATTATTACTGCAAATCCGGAATTGAAATTTATTTGTATTGATGTTGCCAATGGTTATTCAGAACATTTTGTCAATTTTTTAAAACAAACCCGCAAGCAATTTCCGGATAAGGTAATCATTGCAGGGAATGTGGTTACTGGTGAAATGGTGGAAGAATTACTTTTGGCAGGTGCCGATATCATCAAAGTGGGTATAGGACCGGGTTCCGTTTGTACTACCCGTATTAAAACCGGAGTAGGCTATCCGCAATTATCAGCCATAATCGAATGTGCCGATGCAGCACATGGTCTTGGCGGACATATCATCAGTGATGGCGGATGTACGACACCCGGAGATGTGGCCAAAGCTTTTGGAGCCGGATCTGATTTTGTAATGTTGGGCGGAATGCTCGCCGGACATACCGAAAGCGGAGGGGAACTATTGGAAGTTAATGGCAAAAAATTCAAGCAATTTTACGGTATGAGTTCTACCACAGCAATGAATAAACATGTTGGCGGTGTAGCCGAATACAGAGCCAGTGAAGGCAAAACCGTTAAGATTCCTTTTAAAGGCGATGTGGTCAATACGGTTTGGGATATTCTCGGCGGATTAAGAAGTAGCTGTACCTATGTGGGCGCTTCGAGATTGAAAGAATTAACTAAGAGAACCACTTTTATTCGTGTAAGCGAACAGGAAAACCGAATTTTTACCAATGAATAAAATACAAATTGTTAAAGCTACAACTCAAGATTTGCAAACCATCGCTGAAATCGCATTTAAGACCTGGCCAGTAGCCTATGGCGAAATTTTATCTCCGGCACAATTAGATTATATGCTGAAAGCTTTTTATTCAAAGGAAAGTTTGCAGGCAAATATGGATAATGGACACGAATTTATTTTAGCTATTGAAAATACCGTAGCCTTAGGTTTTGCTTCTTTTGAACATCAGTATCAAAGAACAAACAGCACCAAAATTCATAAAATATATATGCTGCCTGAATCTCAGGGAAAAGGAGTAGGCAAGTTGTTGATTGATACCATTGAAAAAATGACTCTGGACAAAGGTTATAATAGTCTTTTATTAAATGTGAATCGCTTCAATAAAGCCATTGGTTTTTATCAAAAAATGGGTTTCCAAATCATTCAGGAAATCGATATTGAAATTGGTTTGGGCTATCTGATGGAAGATTATGTGATGGAGAAGAAGATTTGATTTTTTTGGGATTATTGGAGGTTTTATTTTAATGTTCCCGTGCTACAAGCAGTTTGGGACTTACGAAGACGAGTATTTTAGGCTGAACGAAAATACGATTAAAAAACGTTAATTCCACTAAATTCGCAAATGGCGCAATACGTGTGTTAGCGGTTCGTACTTTATACTTCTATCATTTTACGCATATTATTAATAATTTCATCACTATCATTAGATTTTTCTTTCATCACTGCAATCACAAAATTCATATATTCTTTGTTTTTATTTGCTAGTCCACATAGTTGAGCTAATCCAGATGTATGAATAATACCTTTATTATTAAAAACTTTTAAAATGCTTAAGTAGTCATTGTTTTCAACAAATACTATAAATTCATTTTCTATTTCGGTATAAATTTTAGAATAATCTAATCCTTTAATGAAATCGGTCATTGCTTCATCTAATTGTTTGAACTCATTGACTTTTGGATTTAAATCTCTTTCTATAATTTTTTTTATACTAAAAATTGTATGTTGAATAGCCTGAAATTTCAATTCAGATTTAAAAAGTTCAATAACATTCTTTTTTAATTGTTCAAAAACATCTTCAGGGTCTTTAAACATTCTTTTTGCAACAACTTTCACTACATTTTCAATCAGTAAAAGATTTTCAACTTCAGCTACTTCAGGGACAAAAATGTTATGTTTTCTAATTGCATCAATATCTGAAATAGTTCTCCTGTCTCTATCAATTATACCTTTTGCGGTTAAATGATGAAATGTATTTTGATCATTAAATGCTTTAGTGGTTTCGAAAACTTTATTACAATTTCCTAAAGGTTCAATTGTGAACTCTGTAAAAACATGTTGGAATAGATAATAATCTATGCTAGAATTATCTCCTTCTATGAATAATATAGGTTTTCTGCTCCCAAGAATCTCTAGTAAAACTTGCTCTGGAATTGGATTGTTTTCATCAAGAATTTCATAATCCCAAGTTTGATTGTTTTCAAATGATTTCAACCAGATTTTGGTGGCATCATGTCTTGTTGATGCAAAATCAACATCATGAGTTAAATATATTATTAAACTATCAGGTCGTTCTTGTTCAATCGCATCCCATAGTTTTTTTGTTATTGATTTATGAATATGCATTTCTGGCTCATCAATGATAATAATTGAGTTTTCTGGTGCAGATAATATTTCTCCAATAAGATAAAATACAATTCTTTCGCCATCACTCATTTCGGAAGCATTATAAATTTTAGAAATGTCACCAGTCGGATAAGCTTCAATAATTCCAGCCTTTTTAACTAATTTTCTGTGAGGTAAGACATATTCCCAAATATTCTGAATTCTATCAAGTTTAGTGATTGGTTTTTCAATTGACTGACCAGGATTATAAGTTTCTTTAAACTTTATTGATTCTTCGTATTCTTCAGTATGAAGTAAAACCATGAGTTTCTGATAATCATTCAATAAGAATGTATTTGGTTTTCCTCCCCATCTATATCCAGTTTTATTTGTTTTTCCATGTTTAGCATCACCATAAAAAAAATCAGTTTCTGATTTTTCTTTTGAAGTAGGGCTTACTTGTTCCGGCATGGTCAAAGATTTTTGAGCTGAAATTCGATGAGTTTTATTAGGATATTTTAATTCTATATTAGTTCCAAATCTAGTTTTTCCCGCACCATTTGCACCAATTATAACAATGGATTTTTCATTTTTGAGAGTAATTAATTCGTTTAAACCAGCCTTTTTTGGTAGAATTATATCCATAATTTAGAATTTTGTTTACGATTTTGATTTAGCCTGACCTCTAACTAGTTTATAAGCGCATAAATTAAACTAGTTTTAAGCTTAATTGGCATATTGTACGCATGTTTCTATTTACAAAAATAAAACTATTTCTTACATGAGAAAGGAAATAATTCACAAATACAAAACTTTAGTATTCTTATTAATAGAACCGTAATATACGATTGATACTGGCTTAATACAGTCAAGTTAATTTTGGTATCAATTTTTGTATATGTATCGAATGTATTACGTTCTCGTTTTTCTTATTTCTTGTATGGTTTCCGGTCAGCATATTAAGTTCCGAACCTTAACTACTGCTGATGGATTGTCTAATAATTCTGTTTCGGATATCGTGAGTGATTCAACTGGCGGTTTATGGATTGCCAGCTGGGATGGGCTAAATTATTATGACGGACATCAATTTACGGTTTATAAAGAAGAATTAAATAATAATAATTCCCTGAAAGGGAATATGATTTCCAAACTTGTAAAGGACAGGCAAAACCATATTTGGATTTTAACGGATAGGGCAGTGAATGTCTATTTGGGCAATCATAATTTTAAAAATTATTTTTTTAAAACTACACCTTCGGCTTTATTCTTATCGGAACAAGGTGAAATTGTCATTCAGATTCAAAAAGCGTTTTACGTTTTTAAAGAAGGAAAATTTTACCAGACTAAAAAAACGTTGGCTCCTGTTAATCCGAATGATAATCTTAAGAGTTTGTTGCTTTCAAAACATCCTCATGTCATCATTAATGATGTTTTAAAAGACCGTGAAGGATCGATTTGGTTTGCTACCCGACGTAATGGTTTGTATCGGATTTCGAATACGACTTCTAATTTTAACAACAATTACATCGAGCATTATACTTATGATTTGTATGCGCCTTATAGTTTTAACAGTAATGAGATAGAGAAACTTTTTCAGGATGATTTTGGAAATGTATGGCTTGGACATAAAGACGGTGGTTTAAGCATGGCTTATACGGGTTCGGATCAGATAAAAAGTATCATTCCGCATCCGGTTCAAAATCCGAATTTACCTAACGAAACTATTCGTGCAATTAATTTAGATGTCACTAACACCATGTGGTTAGGCTATTACAATCAGGGAATTTATTATTCAAATAATAATAAGTTTCAGAAATTTACCATCGCCGAAAGTAATACTAATCCTGACTGGAAGAGAGTAAGAAGTTTGTTTACTGCTTCGGATGGCTCCGTGTGGGTAGGAACTTATGCCGGTTTAATCCGAATTAAAAATGGAAAATACGATTTGTATGAACCTCAAAAAACTGAAAATTTACCCGCAGGCAGAAACTATTCTATTTTCGAAGATACTAATGCCCAATTGTGGATTGGCTGTTGGGGAGGAGTAGCTAAGTTTAATTTGAAGAAGAATACTTTTGAACCGTTTATAGGTCAGTCGAAGTTCAATAAATTACATGTTCGAAAAGTTGAGGTTTACAAAAATCAACTTTTTGCCGGAACTGAACATCATGGTGTAGTACAATTGGATTTAAAAACCGGAAAAGTAAAAACAATTACCACGGCTAACGGTATTTTAGGCAACAGTATTTATTCGTTGTATAAAGATGCTAAAACTAATTATTTATGGATTGCTTCCTTAGGAGGTTTAAGTATTTACGACTTAACAAAAAATAAAATTGTAAAAAATTGTACTGAAAAAGAAGGTTTACCCAGTCATATGGTGTATGGTTTACTCCTTAACAATAATACTTTTTGGATTAGTACTACCAAAGGAATAGCAGCTATAGACAGAAACAGCTATAGCGTAAGAAGCTTTAATCCTAACGAAGGCTGGCAGGGAGCTGAATTTTCGGAAGGTGCTTATTTTCAGGATAAAAAAGGAATATTGTTTTTTGGAGGAGTGAACGGCCTGAATTATTTCAACCCCAATATGCTTCGGGAAAATAAAGTAAGTCCTAAAATTAAATTAATTGTTGACGGGAACGAGAATTATACTGCTGAAATAGAAAAAAGTTTCAGCGATAATCAATTAGAAATTGAGCTGATTCCTATTCAGTTTCCGGTAAATGATAAGCTTAAAGTGTATTATAAATTGGAAGGCAGAGAGGACAACTGGATTTTACTTGAAAATAACAGCAAGATAAAGTATACTAATTTGAGTTCCGGAAACTATCAGTTTTTAGTCAAAGTTGGTGAAAAAGGAACAGTCAAACCTGTATATTTTTCTTTGCATATCACCAAAGCTTTTTATGAAACCATTTTGTTTTACATTCTGATTATCATTTTCATTTTAGTTGCTTCGGTATTATTCTTTTATTTTATGGATAAAAAAGTAATTGCCCAACAAAAATATTTAGAACAACAGATTCAGGAACGAACAAAAGTGATTGAAAATCAAAAAAGAGATTTACAAAATATCAATGAAAAATTAGACAAAAAGAATAAAAAAATCCTGGCTCAAAAAGAAAAACTTTTGATGTTGCACACTAATCTTAAAAGAGAAAATTTTGAAATAGAAAAGTTCAAATCTTTTATGTTATCCGAATTTCAGGAGCCTATTTCTAAGATAATCAAGAATGTTGCGACTTTAAAAAAGAATACACCCGAACATCGGGAATTAATTAATCAGTCCAATCAATTAGTCAATCTTATTTCCGGTTGGAATTATCTGGATCATGTTAAAGAACTTGGTGCAGTTAAAAAATCAGTGATTGATTTATTTCCGGTTTTAAAAAACGGTATGCTAAAAATAGAAAAGGAATTACAGCACAATCAGGTCAGTTTTAATTGCGAAATGATTAATTCGGATTGTTTTGTAGAAATCGATGAGCTTCGTTTAAAATTATTACTCCAATATTTCTTTAATGATATCAGTAAATATTCGGATGCCGAAAGTAGTTTGGATATCAAAATTGAGCATGAAAATCAATCGTTGAAAATAGTTGTTATTTCTACGAGTGAAATTTTAAAAAATAATTGGAATAACATACTGCATTACAGTCCGTATTTCAAAGCAGTTCAGGTTTTATTACAGGATTTAAAAGGAAATTTTCTGAATGAATCGGAAGATGTTTTTAAAGCAGTTTTACAAATTCCGTTAGAGCATGTCCATCAGGAAATGCAAATGAAAGAGACGATTTCCTGGAAACATTTCAATAGCGATGACAAACTTTCTTTAGAGGATACGCCAATCTTGGTTTTTGGCGATCCATCTAATTTTTCGGTTGCTCACCAAGTGCTGGAACATCCGGATTGTCATTTGATTTTTGAAAGTTCAGAAACTCATTTGAATGCGATTTTAAAACAAATTAATGTTGCAGTTATTGTATTGTACCAAACGACTTTTACTAAGGAGTTAATCCATTTTTTAAATTCTAATAAAGATTCGGATCATTTCAATATTCCGATTCTCTATATATCCGAAGATATCAATTATGAATTGAACGAACAGTTGCTGGAATACGGTATTGATACTTTAATTCAGTTGCCTGCCAGTACTTCTTTTGTTCAAAAAAAGATAAAATCATTAGTTGATCAAAAACAAAAAAATGCAGGAGAGAATAACATTCAAAAGAAGATTTTCCAGATTTTAACCGCAGAAGAAACGATCGAAACTCCTAATGATAAATTATTAAAAAAAGCACTGGAAATTATCAAAGAAGAACTTCCGGAACCTGATTTTAATGTCGAAATTTTAGCAAACCGATTGGGGATATCCAGAGTAAAATGCTACCGCCTTTTTAAAGAAAGCTTAAAACAATCGCCTTCAGATATACTGACATCTTTGCGACTCCAAAAAGCCGAATTATTGTTGAAAACAAGAAATCTGAATATTTCAGAAGTTAGTTTTGAATGCGGTTATAATGATCCTAAATACTTTGGACGCTCTTTTAAGAAGTATTTTGGTAAAAGTCCCAAAGCATTTAAGTCCCAATCCGTATAAAAGAGTGGTTAACCCTGTATTTGCTTAGTGTTAGCTTAATGTTAGTGTGCAAAATCACTCTTTTTTGGAGCTTAAATGATGCTAATTTGAATGATTTGTCCACTTTTCAGATACAAAAATCATCCTTTTTACCTGAGTCTTAAAATACTTTTGGCGAAACTAAAATACTAATTAAATGAAAAAAATGTATGTAATGTTACTACTTGCTTTAGGCTTTGTGTCTTTTTCCTATGCGCAGGTTACAGTAACAGGTAATGTGGTTTCTAACCCTGAAAAAGCTCCCATACCCGGAGTTTCAGTTTATTTAAAAGGACAATCGTCAGTAGGAACTTCCACTGATTTTGATGGGAATTTCAAAATTCAATTCAAAGAAAAAAGCGGTGTCCTTGTTTTTTCTTATATAGGTTATCAAACAAAGGAAGTTTCTTTTTCAGGAAATCAAACTTTAAAGGTTTCCTTAAGCGAGGAAACGAGTTCTTTGAATGAAGTTGTGGTAATTGGTTACGGTTCTCAAAAAAGATCCGATGTAACAGGTTCTATTGCTTCTGTAAAAAGTGAGAACTTTAATAAAGGAGTTGTTGCTAATGCTGGACAATTGTTGCAAGGAAAAGTAGCAGGTGTAAATATTACAACTGCCAGTGGTGAACCAGGTGCTTCACAGGACATTATAATTCGTGGAGTAGGAAGTTTACGTTCCGGGACTACACCACTTTATGTAGTAGATGGATTTGCCTTAGATAATACTTCCAATGGAGTTGCAAGTAATCCTTTAAACTTTATCAATCCTCAGGATATTGAGAGTATTGAAGTTTTAAAAGATGCTTCGGCTACAGCAATTTATGGTTCCAGAGCTGCTAATGGGGTAATTGTTATTACTACCAAAAAAGGAAAGAAAGGAAAGACTCAGATTAATTTATCAATGTCTACTGCCTTTTCAAATTTGGCAAATAAAGTGGATGTTTTTGGAGCAGATGAATTCAGAAAGCAGGTTGTTGCTGTAGGAGGAACTTTAAATGATGGAGGTGCTAATACAGATTGGCAGGATGTGTTAACCAGAACTGGAATTTCCAAAAATGTTAACTTTTCTATGAGTGGTGGAACAGAAACTTCATCGTATGCAGCTTCTGTTGGTTATGACGATCAGGAAGGGATTTTGCGAAACAGTAATTTAAAACGATATTCAGGACGTTTGAATTTAAGCCAGAAGGCACTTAATGATAAGTTTAATGTTACGTTCAACATGACGGCTACTAAACTGGATAATACCCGTCCGGATGCCCGATCAATTGTTGGTAACATGCTTACGATGAATCCTACTGATTCTGCTTATACTAACGGAGTTCCTACAACCGGGTTGAGCAATGATGTACTTAATCCTTTGATTAGTGAAAAAATATATGGTGATTTTACCAATAACAATCGAATTTTAGCTAATATTTCACCTTCTTACGAAATCATAAAAGGATTAACGTATAAGTTGAATTTAGGTGTTGATTATTCTTTGACAGACAGAGATATTCAAAATAGACCTTATACAACTGAAACTAACACTTCTTTAGGGTCATTGAATTCAACATTTACAACTAACAATAACTCATTGTTTGAGAATACATTGACTTATAATTTAAATCAAGGAGTGAACAATTTTACCTTTTTGGTAGGTCATACGTATCAAAAAACATTTGTAAGTCAAAAGAGTTTTAGCTTATCTGGTTTTCCTGATAATGGAGTAGAGCCTAGACACCAAATTGAAACAGCCAGTGAGCCAACTACACAATCGGCTTATGCAACTAAAAATGAATTGCAGTCTTTCTTTGGTAGAGTTAATTATGCTTATGACAACAAATATTTGTTTACCGGAACAATGAGAGCCGATGGTTCTTCTAAATTTGGAAAGAATAATAAATACGGATATTTCCCTTCGGTAGCTTTAGGATGGAATTTGAGTAAAGAAGACTTTTTACAGGATTCAGAAGTTATTAATAATCTAAAACTAAGAGCAAGCTGGGGACAAACAGGTAGCCAGGAAATCCCATCTAAAATAACTAAAGCTAGTTATACTGAAAGTAATACAGGAAATGATACCTATCCGTTAGATGCTTCAGCGACTGATTTGAGTGGTTATCCTTATGGTTCCATCTATACCCGTTTAGCGAATCCTAATATTCAATGGGAAGTTTCTACACAAACGAATGTAGGTTTGGATTTTGGTTTATTCAATAATCGTTTAACTGGAACGATTGATTATTTTAATAAAGTTTCAAGTAATATCTTATTGGAAGTTGCACCGGTAGATCCTATCCAGCCTACAGATAAATATTGGACTAATATTCCAAATATGGAAATTAAAAACAATGGTATCGAGCTTGCTTTAGATTATAACAGTGATAAAAAGGTTGATTTTAGTTATAATATCGGAGGAAATATTTCTTTGACTAAAAATAAAGTGGTGAACTCTCCTTATAAAATTTTGACTACAGGAGGAGCTCAGGGTTCAGGTCAAACAGGGGCTACTATCAATGGAGTACTTAATGGAGAATCGATAGGATCGTTTTATTTACTGGAGTTTACAGGAATTGGAACTGATGGTTTGAATCAATTTGCGGATCAAAATAACGATGGAGAAATCCTTGATAATGATCGAATTGTAGCCGGAAGTGCTACGCCTGATTACATTTATGCTTTCCACTTTAATTTTAATTATAAAAGTTTTGATTTAGGATTGAATTTTAATGGAGCAGGAGGAAATAAGATTTACAATCACGTGGCTATGACTTCTTTCAACAAAGGAAACTTAGTTAACTCTTTTAATACTACAGCCAGAGCTTCTGAATTTTCTAATGAAGCGGCAACTAATTCAAACTTAGTTTCTACCAGATATTTAGAAAATGGAAGTTACCTGAGATTAAACAATGCAACATTAGGCTACAACTTAAATCCTAAATGGATAGGATTGGATAATGTAATGCAAAACATTCGTTTATCAGTTACTGGACAAAATTTGTTTGTGTTGACCAAATACAGTGGTTATGACCCTGAAATCAATACCGGAAGTCCTGTTGGAGGTATTCAAACGTTTGGAATTGATTATTTCAGTTATCCAAAAAGCAGAACTGTTTTATTTGGATTAAATGTAGCATTTTAATAAAAAAAGGATCAAAATGAAAAATAAAATATTATTAGCAGCTCTTTCAGCGAGTTTATTATTCAACTGGAGTTGTACCAATTTAAATGAAGAAGTATTAGATGAATCGTTAACCGGAAGTGGTCAGGCTGAAGCAATTAGTGGAGCAATTGCTCCGGCTTATGGTCAAATTTCATCCACCTGGTTGCATACCAATTATTTTGGATTACAGTTAATTGCGAGTGATGAAGCTATTTTGCCTTATCGTGGAGGTACAGACTGGTATGATGGTGGAAAGTTTCTGGCAACACATACGCACATGATTACATCTACAAATGATTTGGTTACTAGTTCCTGGAACGAATTGACTAAAAATATCTCGAGAACATTATCAGCTATTGAAGTACTGACTCCTTTGGCAGAAAGTGGAAATAAAGAAGCTGAAGGGGCACTTTATGAAATGAAAGCTTTGAGAGCTTATTTGAATATGTTGTCTTTAGACAGCTGGGGATTGGTGTTCAAAAAAGAATCATCGGCTGCTACTTCTGAAGTCCTTAGAGGTCAGGACGCTATTGATTATATCGAAAGTGAATTATTATCAGTTGTTGATGTCATTAATACAGATAAAGGTCCGGGTAGAATGACGCAGGCAGCTGTTTGGGGATTTTTAGCCAGATTAAACCTGAATGCGGCAGTGTACAGAGATCCGTATGGAACGCCTCAGTTTACCACAGAAGACATGAATAAAGTAATTCAGTATACGGATAAAATCATTAATTCGGGCAAATTTGTACTTTCACCGGAATATTTTGATTTGTTCAATGATGATAATAATTCTAATAAAGAATTAATATTTGCTCTGGATCAGAGAGGTGTTTTGAAAAATGAAAATAACCGCTGGGCTTATTGGTCAATTCCAGGTTCCATGTTCCCAAGACCTGAGAAAATTGAAGCCGATGGAACGGATGGTCCTGCTATTACATCTGATTTTTATCAAACATGGGTGGATGCTTATGGTAGTGTAGATCCTGCAAAAGCTGATTCCAGATTTTATCAGGATAATGCACATGTCCCTGAGAATTTAAAAGATTTGACAGGATTATCACCATTAAATGATGAAAACCATTATTATTGTGTTAAAGCGGAAGAATTTGAAATTGACAGAGGGATTTTAAGAGGAATTCCATGGGCAGCCAGAAAAGATGCGAATGGTGCCTTTTACAAATGTGATAATGGGTACAGGATTTATCCGGTTAAACAAATTAAAGGTAATGGACCGGATAAAAATGTAGGTTATGTAGATTTGACTTTACAGGTTGATTTTTCTAATGAAGGCCGATTGCATCATGCAGGTTACAGAGTGTCTAAATATCAGTTTAGCCATACTTCACCAGACGGTAATAATTACAGTAGCGTTGATATTGTGTTACTGAGATATGCTGAAATTTATTTGATGCGTGCTGAAGCAAAATTGAGAAGTGGTGATACAGCCGGAGCTTTGGCCGATATGAATAAAGTAAGAACTTCCAGAACAGCCCGTGCTCCAATTCCTGCTGCTTTGCCTACTATTACTTTGGATATTTTATATAGAGAATTAGGTTTTGAATTTTACTGGGAAGGTTTAAGAAGAACCAATCAAATTCGTTTTGGTCATTATGAAGATGCCTGGACAGAGAAAACGGATACTGATGTAAATCACAGATTATTTCCAATACCACAGGTAGCTATCGATGGGGCTTCTAATACTCCCGGATATTTAAATCAAAATAAAGGATACTAGTATAATTTGATTTTTATTTTTTGGTTAAAGGCTGGCTAGTTTTTGCAAAAGCGAATACTAATTTCAGCCTTTAATTTTTTAGACTTTTTAATTAGCTTAGGGATTTAATACAATTTTATAGGCTTAAATAATACATCAACTATTTTCAATGAAATATTTTTTCAACTTTATTTACATCTTGTTTTTTCTTTTTGGAGGAGCAAACTTTATACTTTACGCTCAAAATTCTATTAAAGTACATTCTCATAACGATTACAATCAGGTTGTTCCTTTTTGGGATGCTTACGCAAATGGAGCGACTTCAATCGAAGCAGATATTTTTTTAAAAGACAATAAGTTGTTCGTGGCGCATAATCAGGCAGATATTGACCCAAAGCGAACTCTCGAAGATTTATACCTGAAACCATTGACAAAAGCTTTGGAATTAGGATTCAAAAAAGACAAAGAACTTTTTTTACTGATAGACTTAAAGACTGAAGCAGTATCAACTCTTAATCGTCTGATAAAGATTTTAGACAATTATCAAACTTTAATTACTGATAAGCATATCAAAATCATTATTTCAGGAAATAGACCCAATTCGGCAACTTATTCTAAATATCCGGATTATATTTATTTTGATCATCAGGAATTAGATATACCACTATCAGCCGAAAACTTGGAAAGAGTAGCAATGGTGAGTGCCGATTTTAAAAAATTTTCGGTTTGGAATGGAAAAGGAAGGTTTACCCACGAGGATTATAACCGTGTCAAAAATGTGATTGCTCAGGGAAAATCATTTCATAAGCCATTTCGTTTTTGGGCTTCACCTGATACCAATAGTTCCTGGAAAGCTTTATTGGATTTAGGAGTAGATATCATCAATACGGATACGCCTTATGATTGTGTGAAGTATGTTGGCTCATTACCAAAAAGATATATTACTGCTTCTAATTTTTCAAAAGTTTATACCCCTACATTTAAAACAGATCAAAAACAAATGCCAGTAAAAAATATCATTTTACTTATTGGTGATGGTAATGGTTTGTCGCAGATTTCTTCGGCAGTTTTAGCCAATAACGGTGCTTTGACTCTGACCCAATTAAAAAGTATTGGTTTATTGAAAACACAATCGGCGGATGATTTTACAACAGATTCTGCAGCTGCAGGAACTGCTTTAGCAACAGGAGAAAAAACCAATAACAGAGCAATAGGAGTAGACAGTCTGGGAAAACCTATTGAGAATATTTTGGAAATATTGCAAAAGAAAAACTTCGCAACAGCATGTATTACAACCGATGAGATTACCGGTGCCACACCAGCGGCTTTTTTTGCGCATAGAAATGACAGGGGAGATGTAGCAGGAATTTCGGCAGATTTAGTAAAGAGTAAATTGAATTTATTTGTAGGAGGGGGAGCTTCTTACTTTAAAAATAAAAATATTGATTCCCAATTTTCTATGCTGTCCTCCATCTCTGAAATCGCTCAAACAACAAGTCCTGCAATTGGTGTTTTAGTTTCCGAAAAAGGAGTGCCATCCGTTTTAGATGGTCGTGACGATTTCTTAGCTGATGCTACCAGAAATAGTTTGGCCTTTCTGAAAAAGAAAAACACCCCCTTTTTTCTAATGGTTGAAGGTGCTCAGATAGACAGTTTTGGTCATGCCAATAATGTGGCCGGAATTGTGGCTGAAACTTTAGATTTTGATAAAGCCATTACCGAAGCCTTAGTTTTTGCAGATAATAACGAAGGAACTTTGGTTATCATCACAGCCGATCATGAAACTTCCGGATTTGCCATTCCTCAGGGAAATGTAAAAAAACATGAAATAGAAGGTGATTTTATCACACACGACCATACGGGAACTATGATTCCGGTTTTTGCTTATGGTCCACAATCGAATAAATTTACAGGAGTTTATGAAAACAATATGTTGTTTCATAAAATGCTGGAAGTTTTAAATCAGAGAAAATAAAATGCAAAAAACAGTTTTAATCATTGCCGTTTCATTTTGTACGTTGATCGCTTTTAGTCAATCGTCAAAAACAATTTCGGGTACCATTTATATTGATATTAATCAAAATAATAATAAAGATACTGATGAGGTTGGTCTAGCTAATATCATGGTTTCTAACGGAAAAGATATTGTTAAAACAGATGCAAAAGGGCATTACAAAATAGCTAAGATAGAAGGGAATACGGTTTTTGTTATCAAACCGGAATCGTATATGTTCAGGCTGAATAAACAAAATACGGTTCAGTTTTTTGTTCCTTTTGATACGATTCAGGCGGTCGAAAAATATGATTTTGCTTTGTATCCACATCAGGAAAACAAACCTACTAAGATTGTTCTGTTAGGCGATACACAGGTGGATGTCATAGACGATGTGCATCATGTAGGGAAATTAGTTACGGAAGAATTAATGGATAAAGAGATTGATTTTATAGTTCCTCTGGGAGACCTTTCGTTTGATAATTTATCCATTTTTGATCCTTTGTCGCAAACCTTGGGACTCATTGGTGCGCCTGTATTTTATACGATAGGTAATCACGATTTAAATTTTAAAGAAAAAGCTTTTATCGACAGGGATAAAAGCTTTGAAGCCATATTTGGACCTTCCTATTATGCTTTTGAATATGGAAAACAACTAAATATTGTTCTGAATAATATTTATCCTTTAGAAGGAAAAGGTTATGAGGGAAGATTAGATGCGATGCAAGTAGCATTTGTAAAAAATCTAATTGCATTAGAGAAAGAGAAGTTTGAATCGGTTGCTGTATACATGCATATTCCTTTGGAAGAAATGAAAGATAAAGAGGAATTGATCACTTTAGTACAACCATTCGAAAATGTTTTTGTAGCTGCAGGGCATACGCATACGCAATACCACAAATATTTTGAAAGGGAAAATCAAAAGCCAATACACCAACTCGTGGCGGGCGCAGTTTGTGGTTCCTGGTGGCAGGGACCGCATGATATCGATCAAATTCCCTTTGCAATGATGTATGATGGCACACCTAAAGGCTATTGGCAGCTTGCTTTTGATAATCAGCAATATGATTTCAAATACAAGGTTTCAGGAGCAGCTCCGGATAAACAAATGAATATTACTGTTGCTAATACCAAAGAATGGGATAAGAGTTTGAATATTTTTAATGATAATTTTATTTATGCCAATGTTTTTGCAGCCGATGAAACAACTCAGGTTTATATCCGTTTTGATAATGGAAACTGGATTGCAATGCGTAAATATGAAGGCATTGCTCCAGCAATACAAAAATTATATCATTTGCAATCACTAGGGAAATTTGATAATGAGTCTATGGCTAAGTTTCCTAAACCTACAGTCATTAGCCAGCATTTATGGCGAATTGAAAAACCTCTTGATTTGCTCCCGGGAGCACATCGTGTGAGTGTAAAAGCAATAGAAAGTAAAATCAATCTGGAAGCCAATGGCAATGCTGTATTGTGGATAGATGAATAACTTTTTTAATTAAATATATCAATATCAATATTTCTGTTATTTGGACTGTTTTTTTATTTAATAATTCCAATTGAACCTTCCTCGGAAGGAATCAATTCAAAAATAGCATTAGGAGCTAGGCTGGGTTCAATGCGGTGTGAAACATACACAATGGTCATATTGGATTCTTGTTTGAGTAAATTAATCAATTGGCACACCAGAGCTACATTTTCATCGTCTAAACCTTCTACGGGTTCGTCTAGAATCACTAAAGGTGGATGTTTGAGTACCGAACGCACAATCATAGCTAGGCGTTGTTGCCCAACAGATAGGCGTTTGAACATTTTACTTTTAAGGTGTTTCATTCCTATTAAGTCAAGCCATTGGTCGGCAATGTTTTTTTGTAGGGTGGTAGGTAGGTCATACAAGCCAATAGAATCAAAAAATCCAGAAAGAATCATTTGTTCTAGGGTATGATTTCTAGTAAATAAACTAGTCATATTGGTGGCAAAATAACCGATGTTTTTTTTGATGTCCCACACGCTTTCACCACTTCCTTTTTTATGCCCAAAAAGATGTAAATCCTGACCATAACCTTTAGGACTGTCGCCATTGATTAAGGATAAAAGAGTACTTTTTCCGGAACCATTAGGGCCAATCAATTGCCAAAACTCACCCTGTTGAATGGTCCAGTTGATGTTTTTTACAATTGGGCGTTCCTGATAACTTACCGAAACATTGTTCATTTGAACCAAAATGTTTTGCTGGTTTTCAATTGTATGCGCCGGCTGTGGAATTCCAGATTGACTGATAATTTTGGTTTGATGTGCTTCAGGTGAAATTGTTTCTAACACAAAATCATCCGAATTGATTTGGCGGTTATTCGAGATAAAGGGCAACAAATCGGCAGCACGGTTGATAAGTTGGATGATTGTAATATGAGTGGCCATTTCTTCCAATGATTTTGATAGTTCCACACGGGAAGCTTGGTCGAGATGGTCCATCGGATTGTCAAAAATGATGAAATCCGGTTTTTGATCGATACAATATTGCAAGAATTTTTTTTTGCGTTGGCCTGAAGAAAAGGTACTGAGTTTTCGGTTAGTATCTACTGCGGTCAATTCAAGGTATTGAAATTCTTTTTGGATAAAATGATCAATGGCTAAATCAGAATAAAGTATTCCTTTCAAAGTATTAAAAGGAGCTAATTCGGCAGTAGCATTTCCAGAAAGGATGGTTTCTATAAATTCTTTTTTATTGATTTGATTGGATAATAAAATGTTCCAATGGGTAGCAGTAGTCATTAAAAAGGTTCTTTTTTATTGCTTGCAAAGATAGGAAAAGAAGTTGGGAGATGGAAGTTATGAGTTATACTTTAGGAGGCAGAGAATAAAGATATAGAATTTAGAAAGTTAATAGCAATGTGTATTACTTAGCTTCCATAAACTAACAACTATAAACTCAAAACTGAATATCGAGCGCTTTGATTTGGTCTTCTAGGGTTAGGGCATACTGATAGCTATATTCAAAAATTTCATCTGCATTTTTAAGATTGTAAAGGCTAAATTGACTCATGTTTGGTGGTTCAAAATAGAAATTGCAGCTATGGGTTTTTTGTTCTACAGAACTTTTCATAGCCAAATGGAAACAACGGTCCAGAATGTTGTTCATATTGACTTTGTTGACTTCTTTTTTGATTGAGTTGACATAACTACCAATAATTAGATCACATTGCCCCATAAGCGGTTCAATGGGAAAATTATTCATAACACCTCCATCTACATACAGCGTACCGTTATAATTTATGGGTTGGAACAACAAGGGGAGGCAAGAGGAAGCCATAATGGCTTGAGATAAATTACCAGAGGAAAAATAGACCAATTCACCTCTTAAAATATCAGTAGCGGTAATGTATAATGGAATTTGTAAATCTTCGAAGGAGTTATTAGGGAAACATTCGATATAAATATCATGAAATCCTTTCATAGCAAATAAGCCTTGTCTTTTTATTAAAAGATTGGAGAAGCTAAAAATATGGCCTTTTTTTAAAATGTTTAAGATTTCTGTTGCCGAATAACCCGCAGCATAAAAAGCACCTGCAATAGCGCCTGCACTTGTTCCAGAAACATGTGTGGCTTGGATACCTAATTCTTCTAAGGCTTTTAGTAATCCTAAGTGCGCTATGCCTCGGGCGCCACCACCTGAAAATACAATCCCAATTTTAGTTTTCATTTTGCTGTTTATGGTTTACAGTTTGAGGTTGAAAGTCTGTTGTTATTACCATTATTATTGAATTCTACCAATACTTAAGATGTTATAAAATCTTCGCTTTTTGGGATACTCTGTAACGCATTAACAGCTATTTCCGGAACGGGATCTACTAATTTACGCAATTTGGTATCCATCCAAGCACCATCAACGGTTAAGGTAGCGCAAAGTAGGTTGTCTTCGTTTCTAAATTCATGTGAAATTGACCAACGAGCGGCATCGGCTCTCATTTTAGCTATTTTAGTATGAATGGTTATGGTGTCGTTAAGTTTAATTTCTTTTCTAAAAATACATTCTTCTCTAAAAAGGACAGGGCCAAAATGCTGTGACTGGAATGCTTTTAGGGTTAGTCCAAGACTTTCTAAAATTTCCATTCTATGTTGGGCTGCACAATCGTAATAAACACTATGGCGTACATGAAAATTAGGGTCTAAATCCGCCCAACGAAAAGATAAAATTTTGTTAAAAGAGGTCATGTTGTTGTCTTAATATTTTGTTTTTACATTTCTAAGTTCTCGTAAATTTAGGGAATTAGAATTTATAATGTTGTTATATCATTTTGTTTTTAACATGCTTTTAGATAATTAAAAAAGCGATTTCTATTGATAGAAACCGCTTTTTGTGAACTTTGTATTGTAATTAATCATCAATGGCTTGTTCTGTTAGGAGTTGGAATTTCCAACCCGTATCATCAGATGTTTTTTGAGTTTGTTTTAATATGATTCCAATTAATTCCTCTTCAGGATCGGCAAAATATTGGGTATTAAAATAACCGCCCCAGTTAAAAGTTCCTGTGCTACCTTGTCCGCCTAAATTTTGTCCCATTTGATTTAAGATTCTAAAACCTAATCCGTGACTGGCATCACTATTTGCCCAAATTTCTCCAATTTGGTTACTCAACATAAATTGAACAGTGGTTCTGCTTAATAATCGAATTCCGTTTAATTCTCCTTTATTCAAAAACATTTGAAGGAAAGTAGCATAGTCTTTAGCAGTGCTTGACAATCCAGCACCGCCAGAGAAAAAGCTTTTAGCTCCAGTTATTGGATAATTGGTGTCGTAAAAAGTATTTGGAAAAGGAATCCATTTTCCTTTTTCTTTGGTTTGAACAGTAACCAGTCGGTTAGCTTTGGAATTGGGCAAATAGAAATAGGTGTCATTCATTCCTAAAGGTTCAAAAATATGAGTTCTGTAATATTCATCCATTGGCATACCTGACATGATTTCAATAAAATAGCCAATAACATCTAGACCTTCGCTATAAGTGAATTTCTCGCCAGGATTATGATGCAATGGTAACTTGGCTAATTTTTTAATGCTTTCGGCAATGGTAATTTTATTAGTAGTAAACAAATCGGTTACGCCGGCATCTTGATAGATTTTTTTGAAACGCGGATCACTATCAATTTGGCCATAGCCAATTCCAGAGGTATGTGTAATTAAATCGCGAATGGTGATTTCTCTTTTGGCAGGTTTAGTGGTATATTTCCCATTGGGATACACGCTATCTAAAACTTGTGCATTTTTGAATTCAGGAATATACTTTGCAATTGGTTCGTCCAGTTTGAATTTGCCTTCTTCCCAAAGCATCATGATTGCAGTAGTTGTGATTGCTTTGGTTTGGGAAGCAATTCTAAAAATAGCGTCGGTTTTTAAGTCTTTTGAATTAGCATTATCGGCAGTTCCAAAGGCTTTTAGATAAACAATTTTTCCATGTCGTGCCACTAAGGCAACAGCACCTGGAATTTCCGAATCGGCAATTGCTTTATTCAGCATGTTGTCAATACGAGCTAATCTTTCGCTAGACATTCCTACACTGTCGGGGTCGGCTTCACTCAGTTTTGGTGAGTTTTTTATCGAATGTGTCTGGGCATAATTACCAAGACTACAAATACTAAAAAGAGCAATAAGCGTTTTTTTCATGTTTGCTTTTTGAGTTTTAATGAAATAGTTTAAAATAGCCCACAGATTGACTGATGTTACGGATTTTTACAGATATAAAAAAATTATGGGAATCTCTTAAATCCGTTTTTATATGTGTTTCTGAATAGTTTTACTCCGGAATTTTTTCTATCAGAATAGGATTTTCAGCACTGTCATAGTAGGTACAGGTCATTTCGATGATGTTCACACTCCATTTGGCAATTCCACATTGTGCGGCATGGTTGCAAAAAGTAAGATAATCGGTTTGACCGTCTTGATGCATTACTAAGAATTCTATAAAACGTTCTTTGTTAGCCGAAGGAGCAATGTTGATGCCGTTATAAGTGTCAGTTGCAGCTGCTCTACAATTGTCTTTTCCAAAATATTCTACATGACCGTCGTGCACAAAGGTATCGTAACCTTGTACGCCCAACTGAATTAAATCCTGAATGTATTGAGGGAAATCAGCACCTGATTTTACTTTGGCATGTGCTGCTTTGATTTGTTCTATGGTAAACATATTTTTAAATTTTTAGGTTTTCAAATATAGCTTATAAAAAGCAATCATTTTTTATCGAGTTTTAACTTTTGATAGAAACCTCTAATTGTTATTTTTTTATTGTAATCTCTCTTTGCGGAAAAGGAATTGAAATGTCTTCCTGATCAAAGCGTTTTTTGATGCTTTGGAGTAAATCACAATACATAATAAATCCGTCACTGTGATTTTTGGTCCAAGCCCAAGCTTTTAAATTGACACTCGAATCTGCCAAGGCAACTACTCTAGCCACTACTAAAGGTGCATTGTTAAGAATATTTTCGGGTGTTCTAGTGTCAATAAATAAAGGATGTTTGCTTACCTCTTCCTGCATAATAGCCAAAGCTTTTTCAATGTCTGATTCGTAACCGATACCAATTTCTATAGCTTTGCAGCATTTGGTATCCTGCATATTTGTGTTTAATATGATTCCGTTACTGATGACCGAATTAGGAATAATAATTCGGTTGTTTTCTACATCTTTCAAAACAACTTGTCTAAGGTTAATATCTTCTACAATTCCAGTAAAGTTATTTATAGTAATACGATCATTAATGCGGAAAGGTTTAAAAATCACTAAAAATATTCCACTCATTATATTGCTTAATGCTTGTTGCGAAGCTAAACCCGCAATTAACGAAAGTACTCCAGCACCAGCTAATAAAGAATGTCCGATGATTTTGAATTCGGGAATTTGAATCAGAGCAAACGAAACTCCAAGAATGTAGATAACGGTAATGATAAGGTGTTTTAAAAACTTGAATCCAGTTACATCAAAATCTTTGTGTTCTAATCCTTTATATAAAAAACGTTTTAGTATTCTATCTATAATGGCTCCTAGAATAAAGGTAAATAAGAGAATTAGAATTATAGTGGTAAGTAGTTTTAGATCGGTTTTGATGTTTAGCATAATGAGATTTTTAGACTTTAAAAATAATAAAAGTGAAAACAGTTTTAGTTTTTTTATTGTTAAAATGATTCTTTATTTCCAGCCCCGATAGCAGCGGCATCCTTTATGTTCTTTCTTTAAGAACATAAAGATAAAGCGGAAAGCGGGAAATAGCTGCTAAATTAAGATTATGACAGTTTTAAAATTTATTTTGCAGTTCTGTCAGTTAGTTGGAAATGTCATCTTGTCAGTAGTTTTGTGTCAATTTAAATTATTTATGTCAATTTACCGCAGGCTTTTATCTTGGCATAAAGATTGACTTATGCACCATGAGTTATTAAATCGAGTATATAATAAAAATTAAATATATTAAAAATGGGTAAAATAATCGGAATTGATTTAGGTACGACCAACTCTTGTGTTTCTGTAATGGAAGGTAGTGAAGCAGTTGTTATTCCTAATGCAGAAGGAAAAAGAACTACACCATCTATCATCGCTTTTGTTGAAGGTGGAGAAATTAAAGTGGGTGATCCTGCAAAAAGACAAGCAGTAACTAATCCAACTAAGACTATTGCTTCTATCAAACGTTTTATGGGACACACTTTTGCTGAAATTACTGAAGAAGCAAAAAGAGTTCCTTACAGTGTAGTAAAAGGAGACAACAATACTCCACGTGTGGATATTGACGGTCGTTTATACACTGCTCAAGAATTGTCTGCAATGACACTTCAAAAAATGAAAAAAACTGCTGAAGACTATTTAGGTCAAACAGTTACTGAAGCAGTTATTACTGTTCCTGCATACTTTAACGATGCGCAACGTCAGGCTACTAAAGAAGCTGGAGAAATTGCTGGTTTGAAAGTAATGCGTATCATCAATGAGCCTACTGCTGCTGCATTAGCTTATGGATTAGATAAAAAAGGAACTGATCAAAAAATTGCTGTTTACGATTTAGGTGGAGGTACTTTTGATATCTCTGTTCTTGAATTAGGAGACGGAGTTTTTGAAGTATTGTCTACTGATGGTGATACTCACTTAGGAGGTGATGATTTTGACCACGTAATCATTGACTGGTTAGCTGACGAATTCAAAGCTGAAGAAGGAATTGACTTGCGTTTAGACCCAATGTCATTACAACGTATTAAAGAAGCTGCTGAGAAAGCTAAAATTGAATTATCTTCTTCTGCAGAGACTGAAATCAACTTACCATACGTAACGGCTACGGCTTCTGGACCAAAACACTTAGTTAAAAAATTATCTCGTTCTCAATTTGAGAAATTGACTGATTCATTAGTAAAACGTTCTATGGCACCAGTTGCTAAAGCGTTGAAAAATGCAGGTTTAACAGTTTCTGATATCGACGAAGTTATCTTGGTTGGAGGTTCTACTCGTATCCCAAGAATCGTTGAAGAAGTTGAAAAATTCTTTGGTAAAAAAGCTTCTAAAGGTGTTAACCCTGATGAGGTTGTAGCTATCGGTGCTGCTATCCAAGGTGGTGTACTTTCTGGAGATGTAAAAGATGTATTGTTGCTTGACGTTACTCCATTATCTTTAGGTATCGAAACTATGGGTGGTGTAATGACTGTTCTTATCGAAGCTAACACTACTATCCCAACTAAAAAATCTCAAGTATTCTCTACTGCTGCTGATTCTCAACCATCTGTTGAAATTCACGTATTGCAAGGTGCTAGAGCAATGGCTGCTGATAACAAAACAATTGGTCGTTTCCACTTAGATGGTATTCCGCCAGCACCAAGAGGAGTTCCACAAATCGAGGTTTCTTTTGATATTGATGCTAATGGTATCATCAAAGTTTCTGCTACAGATAAAGGAACTGGAAAATCTCACGATATCCGTATCGAAGCTTCTTCTGGTTTAACTGCTGAAGAAATCGAACAAATGAAAAAAGATGCTGAAGCTAATGCTGATGCTGACAGACAAGCTAAAGAAAGAGCTGAAAAATTGAACGAAGCTGACAGTACTATCTTCCAAACTGAATCTCAATTGAAAGAGTTAGGAGATAAATTAACAGATGAGCACAAAACAGCTATCGAATTTGCTTTAACTGAATTAAGAATGGCACACCAATCTCAAGATATTGCTGCTATCCAAAAAGGTTTAGATAATGTAAATGCTGCTTGGAAAACTGCTACTGAAGCTATGTATGCTCAAGGAGAGCAAGGTCAAGCTGCTGCTGAACCACAAGCTGAAGGTGACAACGTTCAAGACGTAGATTACGAAGAAGTAAAATAATTTTAGTACTAAGAAATTAGTATTAAGATAAAACCGGGTCAGAAATGGCTCGGTTTTTTTATGTCTTTTTTTGAAATTGAATTATTAAAGCTGAATAATTATATTAAAAAATGATTTATCTCATAAAACAAAACGGCTTTTCAAATTACTTTTGTCAGTGTTAATTCATGTTTTAAAAATGTTAAGTTGTTCTTCTTTGCCAAAAGTTTTTTGTAATATTACTATTAAATGATTTTTGTATGAGAAAAATAAAATATAAAAAAGCCAGAAAAGTACAAGCTAACCCATTGGAATATACGGGAAGGCATAAGCGTTCAGAGTCGGAAATGCAGCTATTTGTGTATGATGAATCTTCTTTAATAGAAAATCAAAATATAGTACTAGCTGATTTAAAAACAAGTATAGATTTATCTAAGAATAATTGGCTAAACTTACATGGATTGAACGATATAAATATTGTAGAAGGAATAGGTGTGTTTTTTGATATTGGTAATTTTTTGCTTTCGGATATTTTAAATACAACGCGAAGAACTAAGGTTGAGATTAATATTGAGAGTTTGTTTTTTAATATAAAATCTATTTTGCCAACCGAAAATTCAGATAATATCAGTGTGGAGCAAATTAGTTTTTTAATAAAAGAGAATGTGTTGATTTCGTTTCAGGAAAAGCGCAGTGATTTTTTTACTCATATTCGGGAACGTATTCGAACTAAAACCGGTGTGGTGAGAGCCAAAAAAACAGATTATTTGTTGTACTTGCTTTTGGATGCCGTTATTGAAAATTTTTATATCACTATCGAAAATGAAGAAGATAAAGTAGAAGAATTATTGATGTTATCTAAAAGAAGTGCCGATCCTAATATTTTGGTACGAATAGAAAAACACCGAGATAATTTTAATTTTTTAAAGCGTTCCATTGTTCCATTGCGTGATTCTTTGACAGGAATTAAAAGTTTAAAAGAAGATTCTATCTGCAATGTAATTGAGGAAGATTCCTATGTGTATTTTTCCCGATTGCATCAAAAAAGTTTAGAATTATTAGAACAAATAGAATCAGATATGGGAATGCTCGAAAGTGCGTCTAATTTCTTTTTTTCGTCTCAAGGACATAAGATGAATGAAATTATGAAAACGCTAACGATCGTTTCGGCTATATTCATTCCTTTGACTTTTCTGGCTGGAATTTACGGGATGAATTTTGAATACATTCCAGAATTGAATTACCATTATGGTTATTTTGTAATCATAGGAGTTATGTTTTTATTGGTATTAGGAATGATAGCTTATTTTAAAAAAATTAAATGGTTTTAAAACTAAAATAAATAGAATATAAAAGTCAATATAATGAACAAAGCAATTTATATCGCTACTTCAGAAAGTAATAGTGGTAAATCGATTATCACGCTGGGATTAATGAGTATGCTGATTGGTAAAACGGCTAAAGTGGGCTATTTTAGACCTATTATCGAAGATTTTGAAGACGGAAAATTAGATAACCATATCGAAACTGTTATTTCTTATTTTGGTTTGGACATTTCTTTTGATGATGCCTTTGCAATCACCAAAAGTCAGTTAATCAAGAAAAAAAATAAGGGAAAAATTGGTGATGTTCTGGACTTGATTATTGAAAAATTCAAACGTTTAGAAGAACGTTTTGATTTTGTTTTGGTGGAAGGAACCAGTTTCAGTGGTGAAGGAACGGCAATCGAATTAGATATGAATGTCTTGATTGCTAAAAATTTAGGTATTCCCGCCATCATTGTCGGTTCGGGTGTTGGGAAAACCTTAGAAGAATTCTTGGATGGAGAATATCTGGCTTATGATTCTTTCAAAAATAAAGAGGTCGAAGTTTTAGCTTTTATAGCGAATAAAATTCAACCGGAGAATTTACAATTAGCAGAAGAAGGTTTGCGTAGTGTTTTACCAAAAGAAGTTTTGGTAAGTGCTATTCCAGTAGTTTCTAGCTTGAACAATCCTACAGTAAAGGAAATTGTGGAAGAATTGGATGCTAAAGTTCTTTTTGGGAAAGATTTTATTAATAATGAAGTAGGAAATTATAGTGTGGGTGCCATGCAGTTGCGCAACTATTTATTACACCTTAAAGAAAATGCCCTAGTGATTACTCCAGGAGATAGAGCTGATATTATTTTAGGAGCTTTACAAGCTAATGAATCGGCTAATTATCCGTCGATTTCAGGAATTGTTCTAACAGGAAATATTTTGCCTGAAGATACTATTTTAAAATTAATTGAAGGTTTGCATAGTGTGGTACCCATTATTTCGGTAGAAGGAGGAACCTATCGCATTACTAATAAAATAGGTTCTATTCAATCTAAAATTTATGCCGAGAATAAACACAAAATAGAAACATCTATTAGTACTTTCGAGAAATATATAAATCTAGATGAACTGGCCAATAAATTAAGTGCTTTTGAGGCGGATGGAATGACACCTAAAATGTTTCAGTACAATTTGGTAAAAAGAGCCAAACAACATCGAAAACATATTGTTTTACCGGAAGGAAATGACGACAGAATTATTATTGCTACTTCACGATTATTAGCTATGGACGTGGTCGATATTTCAATTATTGGAAATAAAAAACAAATCGAGCAAAAAGTTACCGAGTTAGGAATTACATTTGATTTTTCGAAAGTAAACATTATAGTTCCTATTGAATCTCCGTATTATGAAGATTATGTAAGTACTTATTATGAACTTCGAAAAAACAAGAATGTATCTATGGCAATGGCTAGGGATTTAATGGAAGACGTGTCTTATTTTGGAACAATGATGGTCTACAAAGGTCATGCCGACGGAATGGTCTCAGGAGCTGCTCATACCACGCAACACACCATTTTGCCTGCTTTGCAATTCATTAAAACCAAACCGAATTCCAGTGTGGTGTCGTCCATATTTTTTATGTGTTTGGAAGATAGAGTTTCCATTTTTGGTGATTGCGCCATCAATCCTAATCCAACAGCCGAACAATTAGCCGAAATAGCCATTTCTTCTGCCGATTCCAGTTTGGCATTCGGTATTGAACCTAAAGTGGCTATGTTGTCGTATTCATCAGGTTCGTCTGGAAAAGGGGATGAGGTTGAAAAAGTAAGAACTGCCACCGAAATTGTAAAGAAAAAACGCCCTGATTTAAAAATTGAAGGACCTATTCAGTATGATGCAGCTGTAGATATGGAAGTAGGTCAAAGCAAGATGCCAAATTCAGAAGTAGCTGGACAGGCAAGCGTATTGATTTTCCCCGATTTGAATACAGGAAACAATACGTATAAAGCCGTACAAAGAGAAACTGGAGCCTTAGCCATTGGTCCAATGTTACAAGGGTTGAATAAACCAGTAAACGATTTAAGTCGTGGTTGTACCGTAGATGATATTATTAATACGGTCGTGATTACAGCTATTCAGGCGCAGGGATTGTAATTTTAATTTAAAGATTGAAGTATTTAATGATTTAAAGATTAATATTTCAATTTTTTAATCTTTTAAGAAAAATGAAAATAGTTATCATAAATTCAGGAAGTTCATCTATAAAATACCAATTAATCGAGATGCCGTCTCAAGAGGTGATTTGTAGTGGATTGATTGATAGAATAGGACTAGAGACTTCTAACTTAGTGTATAAAACCAATAAGGTTAAACTGGAAGAGATTTTGCCAATTCCTAATCATAAAATTGGATTAGAAAAAATAGCACAACTTTTAACGGATGATGAAGTAGGGGTTATAAAAAGCAAATCAGAGATAGATGCTGTTGGACATCGGGTAGTACATGGTGGTGCAACTTTTTCTAAAACAGTTGTTATTGATGAAGATGTAAAATATAAAATAAAACAACTTTTTGGATTGGCTCCTTTACATAATCCAGCCCATTTGGAAGGCATAAATGTAGCTTCTTCAATATTTGAAAAAGCCACACAGGTTGCTGTTTTTGATACTGCTTTTCATCAAACTATTCCTGAAATAGCTTATAAATATGCCATTCCTAACCAATTTTTGACAGAAAATAAAATTAGATTGTATGGTTTTCACGGTACAAGTCATAAATATGTTTCAGAACAAGCCATAGATTATTTAGGTAAAAAGGAGTCAAAAATAATAAGCATTCATTTAGGGAATGGATGTAGTATTACCGCAATAAAAGATGGTAAAAGCGTCGATCATTCTATGGGCTTTGCTCCATCTAGTGGATTAATTATGGGAACTCGTTCTGGAGATATCGATCAGTCGGTGATTTTTTATATGATAAATTCTTTAGGCTATTCTGTAAATGAAGTAAACGATTTATTGTTGAAAAAAAGTGGTATGCTGGGACTTACCGGTTATAGCGATTTGAGAGACATTCAAGCTAATGCTGAAAAGGGAGATTTAAATTGCCAATTAGCTCTTGACATGAATGTATATCGAATTAAAAAATATATTGGTTCTTATGCTGCAGTCATGAATGGAGTAGATGCAATCATTTTTACCGCAGGAATTGGTGAAAACTCCTCATATATTAGAAAATCAGTTTGTAATGAAATGGAATTTTTAGGAATCGAATTGGATCAGGCTAAAAATGAAATCCGTTCTTCGGAAATTAGAGAAATTAATACTTCAAATTCAAAAGCTAAAATTTTAGTGATTCCAACTAACGAAGAATTAGAAATAGCCAATCAGGTATATGATTTGATTTTGAATTAGTTTTTTACAAATAAAGCTTCTTAAAAAAGAAGCTTTATTTTTTAATTTTTGAAGGCTATTGTAAAAGTAGCTCCTTCATTAACTTTACTTTCAAGGCTAATAGTTCCTCCAAGATTAGTAATATAATTATGCACTAAATATAGTCCTATACCATTACTGTCACTATGATAGTTGAAAGTTTGATTCAATCCAAAAACTTTATCTTTCACCTTTTCTAAGTCAAATCCAATACCGTTATCAGAAATAATTAATTGAGTATTATTGCCTTTAATTTCAGAATGAATCGATATTGTTGTTAAACAATTCGGTTTTGCGTATTTTATGGCATTTGTAATTAAATTTAAAAAAATACTTTTTAGGTAAGATTTATTAAAATAGATTGTGTCTTTTTTTGAAAAATCAACGTTTATGGTTGTTTGCGAATTTTCTATTAATGAATTGATTGAAATTAAAACTTCATTTAAAGTACTATATAAATCAATTTCTTCTAATTGAGAATTACTCTGATTTTTAGAATTAAGAATTTTAACATACTCGTTAAGGTTTTCTTTTAAAGTGTCAGTGGTACTTTTTAGAATATTGATATATTCCAAAGTTTCCTCATTTTTTATGTCATCAGTTTCCATTAATTCAAAAATAGAAAGCATATTGTTTACGGGAGACCTTAAATCATGAGCTGTGGAATAGCTGAGTTGTTTGAACTCATTGTTGATTTCAGTAAGTCTTTTTAAATGTAATTTTCGTTCCTGTTCCAGTTCTTTTTTGTGAGTAATATTTTTTGCAACGGCATAAATTCTTTTTTCTTCTTCAACAGGTATGGAAGTCCATAAAAGCCAAACTATTTGTCCGCTTTTAGTTAGATATCTGTTTTCGAAACCAAACAAAGGAACTTGTTTTTTTAATTCATTTCTAACTAAATCTGTTTTTTCTTTATCGTTTTGATAGACAAAATTATTAATAGGACTTGCTAATAATTCTTCTTCAGAATATCCTAAAAGTTTAGAAACAGCGGGGTTTATTTTTTTAAAATATCCATCGTAGCCCGCAATACAAAACAAATCGTGAGAAATATTGAAAAATTTTTCAAAATTATTAAAAACCTCAAAGTCTTGTGCAAAGTTATCTTCTCTATTTTTAGTCATAATTTTTTACTAATTATAAATAGTGTAAAATAAATAGGTTTTTAAAAAAGACTTGGGGAGTATTTTTTATAAAATAATTGATTTTATCAAAATGTTAAATTACGGATAAAATAAATTACTATTTCATTTGACTATTAAATAGAGTATTTCTAAATAATAAGAGATTTGTTGAAGTACAAATCTCTTATTAAAGAACTTAATTTATATTTTGAATATTCCTCCAAAAGCAATAATTCTTTGGAAAAAGAAAAAATCCTGTGCTGCTTTGTCAGTTGGACTTTGTGTTGTACGAATATCCTGCATGTTGATATAACCGCCTTTTAATTCTCCCTGAATATAAAAATGTTTGAAGAAAGTAAAATTTAATCCTGCTTTTGCAGATATTCCATAACCAGAAACATGAAAATCGTCGTGGCGTTCCTTTCCTAACAAGGTAGTATTGGTTTTTGGATACAAAAGTCCGGCACCAAGACCTTCTGTTAAGTTAATCTGTACTTTATCAGTATTAGGAAGTTTAAATAGTTTTGAAATATCATCAAAACGAGAAACTTCTGTGTGGATATAATTTAATCCGTCCGTATGCTCGTATTTTAAAAACTCAGGAGTCATTTCGGTTAAAGTATGATTGTATGTACCATCAAAATCAGAACCAATAGCAATATTACCCGTAACTTTGGCCATTTGATTTTGTGTCATTACATATTTCATATGATCCAAACCGATAGTCACGCTGTAATGATCACTAAAGAAATACCCCAATCGGAAGTTAGTTTGAGGAATAGTCATGTTTCCAGGATTTACATAGTCTACATGCCAACCTTTTGGTTTGTCATGAGAGACCATATCTTCAACGGTAAATTTGTATCCATCTCCTCTAAAAGTTACATCTGATTTGGAGTAACTATCACGATTACCTCCCCAAGAGATGAAGAATTTTCCTTTATTATGAGCAGTGTATTTTTCTTGTACTTTTATTTCTTCTTGAGCACTAAGACAGTTTGTGAATAACAATGCTACAACAGCAGCAGTAAATAATTTTTTCACGGAATTGTATTTAAAATTTTGAATTAGAATGTATTTACGGTTTTTCTAATGGCTACTAATTTGGTCATTAAATCTTCAAAATAATCTAAATGTAACATGTTAGCACCATCACTTTTGGCGTTAGCAGGATCAAAATGTGTTTCAATAAAGATTCCGTCTACGCCTACTGCAATTCCTGCTTTAGCAATGGTTTCAATCATATCCGGACGACCACCAGTTACACCTGCCGTTTGGTTAGGTTGTTGAAGTGAATGTGTTACATCCAATACGGTTGAAGCATATTGTTGCATGGTCGGGATTCCTCTAAAATCAACAATCATATCTTGGTATCCAAACATAGTTCCACGATCGGTAATCATTACGTTTTGATTGTTGCAATCCAATACTTTTTGTACCGCATGTTTCATGCTTTCAGGACTCATAAATTGTCCTTTTTTCAAGTTGACTGTTTTTCCGGTATTGGCAGCAGCCACAACTAAATCAGTTTGACGCACTAAAAATGCTGGAATTTGTAGTACATCTACATATTGTGCTGCCATAGCTGCATCTTCATTGGTATGGATGTCAGTTACAGTTGGGACATGAAAAGTTTCAGAAACTTTTCGAAGGATTTTTAAAGCTTTTTCATCTCCAATTCCTGAAAAACTATCAATTCTTGAGCGATTGGCTTTTTTAAAAGAACCTTTAAAAACGTAAGGAATTTGAAGTTTATCTGTAATGCCAACTAATTTTTCGGCAATACGCATGGCCATTTCTTCTCCTTCGATGGCACATGGACCTGAAAGTAAGAAGAAATTACCACTTTCGGTATGCTTAATTTGAGGAATATTTTGTATGTTCATAGGTGATTTTTTGTGATTGCAAAGGTAGTTATGATTTGCAATTTAGAGATTTGATTTTTGATTTTTTTTGGTGTTAAAACCTAAAAAATAACTACTATATCGATATTGTAGTTTAGTGTTTTTACTTTTTAATAGAAAGTCCCATTGGACACATTAAGAATCCTTTTTCGTAAATATTAAGATATAAAGTAATTGGTTTTTTCTGACCTTCCCAACGAATTTCATACACATTCAAAAAACCAGCACCCATTGCAGTTCTTTTGGAAGGAAATGGACAACAACTTTCTATTTTAGTATAGGTGATTTTTTCACCTTTTGGACCAGCTAAAGCATTCAAAAAACGTTCTTCGTTTAATTGTTCGTTATAAGTATTGTAATAAAAAATATTAATAGGATAGTCTTTATTGTAACCGTATTTTTTGTCTTTACTGTATTCGGTAATAATAAAAGTGTTGTTTTTAGAAAGTTTGGGAATAGGAGCGTTATTATCTACGTTTTTCAAAGTTGATTTGGTACTGATACATGAACTACTTAAGAATAATAAAGCTATTGCTAAAATTATTTTCTTAGATACTATAAAGAATATTAGCTTTTTGTTTTCTTGTATTTGTTTTCGGAAGATTTTTATTAATTGTGATTTCATAAAATTGAATTCATTTTGAAATAATGGTACTCTTAATAGTCTTACAAAGATATTGAGAACTTCAAAGTTTATAGTGTTTTTTTACTTTTTTTTGAAAATTGAATTTTTTTTTTGGACTTCTGTAACTTTTCTCACATTCAAATGAAAACGAACTGACTAACTTTGCCAAAAAAAGTAATAAATATGGAATTAATTTATCACACCTGGACATGGTATGTTTCGGGGTTTCTAATCGGCTTAGTAATGCTAATTCTGACTTATTTTGGAAAGTCATTTGGGATGTCTTCCAACTTAAGAACTTTGTGTAGTATGGCTGGCGCCGGAAAAAGAGTTTCTTTTTTTGATTGGGATTGGAAGTCTCAACGTTGGAATCTTGCTGTAGTGGCAGGAGCTATGTTGGGCGGTTTTGTGGCTACACATTATTTGAGTGATTCTTCTAATGTGTCCATCAATCCTGACACAATAGAAATGCTTCAATCGATGCAAATTGATGCGCCACAAGGAAAGTTAATGCCAGATGCCTTGTTTTCTAATCAAGTTTTTACTTCTCCAAAAGCAATTTTAATTTTGATTATTGGAGGAATCTTTATTGGATTTGGTTCCCGTTATGCTGGTGGTTGTACTTCAGGACATGCTATTTCGGGATTGAGCAATTTGCAACTTCCATCTTTAAAAGCCGTAATAGGATTTTTTATTGGCGGATTAATTATGGCTCATTTTATTTTACCTTTAATTGTATAAAATATGAAATGAGCATAAACTAAAATTGGTTGAAATTACCAATTGGTTATATGCGAATTACATATTACCTATAAAAAACAATAAATATTTAAATATGAAATTAATAAAATTTATTTTGGTTGGATTTGTTTTCGGAATTGTTTTAACAAAATCAGAGGCTGTTTCTTGGTACCGCATTTATGAGATGTTTCAATTTCAATCTTTCCACATGTACGGAATTATTATGGTTGCTGTTTTAACAGGAGTTATTGGTATTCAAATCATTAAAAAATATGAGTTAAAAGACAGTACAGGAACTCCAATCCGTATTGCCGATAAAGAACCATCAACTGCTCGTTATGTTTTAGGTGGAATAATTTTTGGATTAGGATGGGCTTTAGTAGGCTCTTGTCCAGGGCCTATATTTATTTTAATTGGAGCAGGTTTTACAAGTGTTATCGTAGTGCTTTTAGGTGCAATTATTGGAACTTTTCTTTATGGAGTTTTAAAAGATAAATTGCCTCATTAAAAAAACGATTTTACAGCTAATTGTGTGAAAAAAAAAGGTTTAAACCATGAAGTTAATTAAGGAATTTAAAAACACTTTAAGCCTAAATTTTCTTAATTAACTTCATGGTAAAAAAAATAGTGCTATAAAAAAAGCATTCGCTTTGACGAATGCTTTAAAAATTGGGTAAATTTTGTAGTTTATTAAATTATTTCGGCGCTTAAACCAGCTTCTAAAAGCTGGGTGCATTGCGGTTTTAATTTGTCTAAAGGGCCTGTTTTTACTGTACATTTTCCATTGTAATGAACAATTAACGAACATTGTTCGGCTTGTTCTGGTGTATGCTGGCAAACACGCATTAGGGTTTCAATTACATGGTCAAAAGTATTTACATCGTCATTGTAAACAATAATTTCATTGTTTTTAGCCGTGACTTCTTGTACGCTTACTCTTTCTCTAATTTTTTCTTTAGTACTCATTGTGTTCTATTTTTGTACTTTAATCATTGATTATAAACAGAGTACTAATTTACGTATTTTAGTGAAACCCAGTTGTTTCTTTCGAATTTTTTAACATAAGTCAAACCTTTTTCTGTGCAGGAAGCATCAATAAAAGGGATGTCTTCATTGTAAAAACCGCTTAGTAACAAAGTTCCTTTTGGGTTCAAACAATCGACATACGTTTGCATATCGTTCAACAAAATATTTCTGTTAATGTTGGCAATAATTAAATCATATTTTTTATCTTTTAATAAAGAAGCATCGCCTTCATAAATACTAATGTTTTTACAATTATTACGCTCAGCATTTTCAATAGAGTTTAAATAACACCAATTGTCAATATCAATAGCATCAATAGGTTGAGCACCTTTCATTTCGGCAAGAATAGCAAGAATAGCGGTTCCGCAACCCATGTCTAAGGTTTTCATTCCAGTGACATCCATTTCTAATAAATGCTGAATCATCATGTGTGTTGTTTCATGATGACCTGTACCAAAACTCATTTTGGGTTCAATTAGAATATCAAATTCTGCATTTGTTTTTGGATGAAAAGGAGCGCGAACATGACATCTTCCATCTACATCAATAGGTTCAAAGTTTTTTTCCCATTCTTCATTCCAGTTTACCTGATCAATTTCTTCAAAAGAATAATCAATTTCAAATTCTTCTGAGTGCAAAATATTTACATTTTCAAGAATCATTTCGTCCCATAAATCTTTTTGAACAAAAGCGGATATTCCGGTTTCTGTTTCGGTAAAACTCTCGAAAGCAAGTTCGCCTAATTCGGCAATTAAAATTTCAGAACCCAGTTCTTTTGGTTCAATGCTAAAATGGTAGGCGATATAAATATTTGACATAATTGTTTTAATTTTTTGCAAAGGTAGTATTTCTCTTTTATGAAAATCAGAAAAATAAAAAAAGCGATAAAATGAATTATCGCTTTTCTGTATATAGAATTGTTTTTTTAGATTGCTGTTACAATTGCAACAAAATCATCCGCTTTTAAAGCAGCTCCACCAATAAGACCTCCGTCTACATCTGGTTTTCCGAAAATTTCTTTAGCATTTTCTGGTTTTACTGAACCTCCGTAAAGAATAGTAACATTTTCAGCAATTTCTTTTCCGTAAGCTTTAAGAACTGTTTCTCTAATGAATTCGTGCATTTCTTGAGCTTGCTCAGGAGAAGCAGTTTCACCTGTACCAATAGCCCAAACCGGTTCGTAAGCTAAAACAACTTTATCCCAAGATTTAGCATCAATTTGGAATAATCCGTCTTTCAATTGGTTTTCAACAATGTTGAAGTGATTGTTTGATTGACGGTCTTTTAATTCTTCACCAAAGCAAAAAATAACAGTCATATCGTGTTTTAAAGCAGTGTTTACTTTATCAGCAATTAAAGCGTCTGTTTCATGGAAAATAGCTCTACGCTCAGAGTGACCTAAAATAACTGTGTTTACACCAACTCCTGTTAACATGTCAGCAGAAATTTCTCCTGTAAATGCACCACTTTCAGTTTGGTGAACGTTTTGTGCCGAAACACTAATGTTAGTTCCTTTTAATTGGTTTACAGCTGCAGCTAAGTTTACAAATGTAGGAGCCACAATTACTTGTGCTGTAGTGTTTGCAGGTACTTTTGCAATTAATTCACTTAATAATTCGCTAGTTTGTGCGGCATTTTTGTGCATTTTCCAGTTTCCTGCTACAATCTTTTTTCTCATTTTAGTAGTGTTATATTTGAATTTTGTTTTTTTATTATGCTGTAAATTATTCTTTTTCTAATTGACTTAGAGTACTGTTAATTTGGTCAAAATCAGTTTCAATGGCACGGTACAATACAATCTTTCCTGTTTTATCAATAATAATGTATCTCGGAATCCAATCTAAATCAATCGCTTTTGCAAATACGCCACTCATTTGGTCATTTGCCATAAAATGCGCTCCTTGTAATTGATGTTTTTCAATTCCAGCTTTCCATTTATCAACGGTTTTATCCATTGAAATAAAAACATAAGCAGTTTCGGGATGAGCTGTTTGTAATTCTTTCATTTTTGGCATTGCTTTCACACAATCCCCACACCAAGAAGCCCAGACTTCAATGACTACATTTTTACCTTTAAATTTTGATAAAATTGCTTCAAAAGCAATTTGCTCTCCATTAGTATTTAATACCGTTTCAGATAAAGCTTTTTTAGAAAATTCAGTTTTGGAAGTATTTATTTTAGAAAAAGAAATAGTGATCAAAACCAGTAAAAAAGCAATTATTATTTTCATGTTTTTCATTGTAACAAAGTTAAAATAAACAATTTGATTGCTGTTTCTAGATTGTTATTTTTTAAATATTCTTTAATAAAATAACAAATACAGTATTATAAGTTATAAAAAGATAAATGAAAACGTAATAGTTGTTTTGATTTTCTTTATTTAGTGAACTAAAATTGAGTGTTTTTCTGTTAAAATGGTGAAATAAACGCCCTTTTTAGCTTTTTTTAAGTTCAAATTATACATAAAAAAAGCTCATAAATGCCTTTTATGCACCGATGAGCTTTTTACTTTTTACAGTTTTAAATCACTAATATCTTCGTAATGTACTTTTTGTTTTACAGTACCTTTTTCTAAAATTACGATACTTGGATTAGCTCTTTCAATGGTTTTTAATGCAGTGGCATCACAAGTATAAAAATCAAAATTTAGATGGTATTTTTTTTGTGCTTTTGCAATTGCTTCTTCTGAAGAATTGGTAATACCAATTACTTTATAGCCTTTTGCAGTAGCTTTTTTATTTAAGGCTGCTAATTTTTGCATTCCTTCTTCGGCGGATAAAGCCAAATCATAAGTTACTATCATTAATAGTTTAGGTTCTAAAAGTAATTCATCTTTATAATCAGAACCATCTTTCATCATAGTAAAATCATGAATAGGAGGTACATAGCCTTCAGTTATTACCTTATCTTTTCTGTCTACAAATTCGGCACCTTCGGGAAGATTCATCAAGTCGTTTTCGCTAAATTCTTTGTTAACTCCATTTACTTTATAAATAAAAGTCATTTCTACTACAGCTTGTGGGGCATCTTCAGGAATTTCCATTCCCTTTTGAATATTAGTTCCTACTTTGTATGGACGAAAATCAATAATAGGTAAATGGTTTAGTACATGATATGCCATAAAAATAGCAGCAGTCATCCCTAAAGCTGCTATTAGATTTTGAGTTCCTTTACTGAATAATGGTTTTACTAATTTTTTATTGATAAATAATATTAGAATAAAGAATAAAAGGACTAGATCTTTAGTAAATGATTGCCAAGGCGTAAGGTGTAATGCATCTCCAAAACAACCACAATCTTTTACTACATCAAAGTAGGCGGAATAGAAAGTCAAGAAAGTAAAAAATACAATCATTAACAATAAACTCCAAATGGTAAATTTAGGTTTGTAACCAATGAGTAACATGATTCCTAAAAGCACTTCTACAATAACCAAAAATAGCGCTAATGACAAGCAGAAAGGTACTAAAAAAGGCAAGTTAAATACAGGTTCACTAAAATATTCGGCCAATTTGTAAGAGAAACCTACTGGGTCATTCAGTTTAATTAAACCTGAAATGATAAATAATATTCCAACAAATATTCTTGAAAACTGCGTAATGATATTCTTCATAAAATGTTATTTTTTATTGGCAAAACCCATTAAAATTAAAGCAAAAATAGAATAGTTAATCATGTCTTGGTAATTGGCATCAATACCTTCAGATACGATTGTTTTTCCTTTATTGTCTTCAATTTGCTTCACGCGAAGTAATTTTTGCAAAATCAAATCGGTCAAAGAACTCACACGCATATCGCGCCAAGCTTCGCCGTAATCATGATTTTTAGCTTCCATTAAATCTTTGGTTAACTTTACTTTTGCATCATATAAAGCAGTGGCTTTTGCAGTGTTTAAATCCGGTTGGTCTACAACGCCCAATTCTAATTGGATTAAAGCCATGATAGAATAATTGATAATTCCGATGAATTCACCCGATTCGTCTTCATCAACTTTTCGAACTTCGTTTTCTTGTAAACTACGAATTCTCTGGGCTTTGATAAAAATTTGATCGGTTAAAGAAGGCAAACGTAAAATACGCCAAGCACTTCCATAATCTTGCATTTTATTCACGAATAAGGAACGACAAATTTCAATTACCTTATCGTATTCTTGAGAAGTATTCTTCATTATTGATGTATATTTGTCTAAAATTTTCTCAAAAATAGGGATAAATTTTAAAAGGATTCTACTTTAAACAAAGATTAAAAAATGACAATTAATTGCAAAGGACAACTGATTGATTTATCGCAGCCTAAAGTGATGGGGATTTTGAATATTACACCCAACTCTTTTTTTGATGGAGGAAAGTATTCTAGTGATGATCAAATTATTGCTAAAGTTCAAAAAATGCTTGACGAAGGAGCCACATTTATTGATGTTGGCGCTTATTCCAGTAAACCCAGTGCCGAGTTTGTTTCGGAGGAAGAAGAACTCAGCCGAATTGTTCCTGTAGTACAGTTGTTGTTGAAACATTTTCCGGATATTTTATTGTCTATAGATACTTTTAGAAGTAATGTGGCTAGTGCTTGTATCGAAAATGGTGCTGCTATTATTAACGATATATCTGCTGGAAATTTAGATGATAAAATGATGGAAGTGATTGCAAAATACAATGTGCCTTACATCATGATGCACATGCGTGGTACGCCACAAAGCATGCAAAGTTTAACCCAATATGATGATATTATAAAAGAAATTTTATTGTATTTTTCTGAAAAAATAAGCAAAGCCAGAAGCTTAGGGATTAATGATTTGATTGTGGATCCAGGTTTTGGTTTTGCAAAAACAATTGAGCAGAATTATGAAGTTATGCAAAAATTAGAATTATTTCATAATTTAGATTTACCGTTATTAATTGGGATTTCCAGAAAATCAATGATTCATAAAACCTTAGGGATTAGTGCCGAAGAAGCCTTGAACGGAACTACTTTTTTAAATACAATTGCATTGACTAAAGGGGCTCAAATTTTAAGAGTTCATGATGTGGCAGAAGCTGTTGAATGTGTAAAATTATTTCAAAAATTGAACTAGTAATAATGAAATATTTAAGTCTTATTCTTGGGTTGTTGTTTCTTTCTTGTGGAAATAAAGAAGATATATTATTGCCAAAATCAGATACTACAGTGGTTAGTGATGTTCAGGATCATTCGCCCATTTATATTTTTTTCAGAGTAAGTGAAAAAGATACTTTGGCAGAAGTCAATCGAAAAAATAGTATTATTACGACCAATTGGATTTTTAATATTGATAGGAGATTACCTTTAAAATTAGTGATTCCCGAAGTGATGCAACTGCAAGAAAAAAAGCGTCAAGAAAAAGCACACAAAAATGAGAAAGCCGAGAATTTCTATGCTTATGCAGATACGGTAAAAGAAAATTTGGCTTTTTTACCTTTTACAAAAGTGAATTATACAATGGGGAAACCTAAAAATAATGACTTTGTTATTTATTTTAAAAAAAGCAGTGATCTGGTTTCTTTAAATGGGAAACATGTAAAAAAAGCCGATTTGTTACAGGAGTTTTTTAGTATTCAGTTTATTTTGAAACCTCGAATTGTAGTTCAGTTTGATAAGAATATGTCCTACGGAGAATACATTGAAAATAAAATCTTGTTGCGAAAATTTGATTTGTATAATGTAAATCCTATTGCTCCTTATGAGTTTGTTAATTAGAGTTTGGTGTTATATGCCATGTTAAAATAAATATTTAAGATATGACAAATGAAGAATTTAAAAATATTTTTAATGTATATTTAAAAGAGCAAGGTTTTAAAAGAAAAGGTAATTTTTGGAAATTTCAGACACCTGAAATAGAGAAAGTTGTTCATCTTCAAAAATCAAATTTCAGTAATCTTTATTATGTAAACTTTGGGTACAATTTGCAAAACTTGAATTTTAACGGAGTATTAATGCATGTAAGCACTAGACTCAATCAATCTGAAGGCTTCGATTTGGAGAATAATATATGTTTTGTAAATCGACAGAAAATTATTGAAACAGAAATTCAAGAAAATTTAATACCAATTTTAAATTCAATAAACTCAGAAACTGATTTAATTAATCATATAAAATCTTTGAAAAATACAAATCATATTTTTTTAAAAGTAAAAGAACATTTGAATTTATAAATAACAAGTAAGGCAAATAACCACTATTTGCGCCAATTACTGGTTTTACTGATGGTGATAAGGTTCGTTTCTTAAAATGGTAAAACCACGGTACAATTGTTCAATAAAAAATAAACGAACCATTTGGTGCGAAAAAGTCATTTTAGAAAGTGAAATTTTTCCTTGTGCTTTAGCATAAACTGTTTCCGAAAAACCATAAGGCCCACCAATAACAAAAACCAGAGTTTTAATTCCTGAATTCATTTTCTTTTGTAATTCTTCTGAAAATCCCACGCTGGAAAAGTTTTTTCCATTCTCATCCAATAAAATCAATTGGTCAGAGGGACCAATTTTTGACAGAATCAATTCGCCTTCTTTTTCTTTTTGTTGGTTTTCCGATAAGTTTTTTACATTCTTGATGTCAGGAATAATTTCCAAATCAAATTTGATATAAAAAGACAAACGTTTGGTGTAATCATCAATTAAGCTTTGCAATGCTATATTATCAGTTTTACCTATAGCGAGAAGTTTGATATTCATTTTGTATGATTTTCGAAGCGACAAAGATAACGAACAAGTTTTGGTTTTTTAGAAAAACCACAAATTCGCAATTATAATATTGTTTGAATACTACAAAAATGCGAATTTGTGGTAAAGAACTAAACGGTCTTTTTATTTTCGATGTTAGGTAAAAATCCTGTGAAAACACCTAATAAAGGAAGAAATGCACAAACATTAAACACATAAGTTATACTGGTTTCATCGGCTAGTTTTCCTAATACAGCTGAGCCTAAACCTCCCATTCCAAAAGCAAATCCAAAGAATAAACCAGCTACTAAGCCAACCTTTCCTGGTAATAATTCGGTGGCATAAACCAGAATGGCCGAGAAAGCAGAGGAGATGATTAATCCAATAAGTACAGATATAATTCCAACCCAAAATAAAGAAACATGTGGCAATAAAAGGGTGAAAGGAGCAGCGCCTAAAATAGAAATCCATATCACATATTTTCTTCCAAATTTATCACCTAATGGTCCACCAATTAAAGTTCCTGCTGCAACCGCACCTAAAAAGGCAAATAAATAAATTTGTGATTCCTGTATGGAAACATGGAATTTGTCGATTAAGAAAAAGGTGTAATAACTGGTAATGCTCGTTAAATAAAAATATTTTGAGAATATTAGAATAAGTAAAATGATTAAAGAGAATGTAATTCTGTTTTTAGATAAATGTTGTGTTGTTATTTTTTCGGGAGCTATTTTATTTTGCTGTTTCAAAGTCAGTTGCCCACTGTACCAGATGGCTATTTTGTACAAAACTGAAATTCCTATTAAAGCAATAAGACAAAACCAAATGATATAAGATTGTCCAAAAGGAATTACAATTAGAGCAGCCAATAAGGGGCCAATAGCACTTCCTGCATTTCCTCCCAATTGGAAAATAGATTGTGCTAATCCTTTTTTGCCACCCGAAGCTAAATGTGCTACTCTGGAAGATTCAGGATGAAAAATAGAAGAGCCAATTCCAATTAAAGCAACAGCAACTAAGAGAAAGTAAAAACTAGGAGCTATAGAAACAAAGAACAAGCCTAATAAAGTAAAACTCATCCCTATCATTAACGAATAGGGTTTAGAATTTTTATCTGTATACATGCCTACAAAGGGTTGTAAAATGGATGCGGTAAGCTGATAGGTCAAAGTTATCAATCCAATTTGAGCAAAGTTAAGATTGAATTTTTCTTTGAATAAAGGATATACAGATGGGATTACGGCTTGTAATAAATCATTAATAAAGTGAGAAAAACTAATAGTAAAAAGTATCGTATAGATGGTTTTTTGGACTATTTCTGGATGTGTTTTAACGTTTTCCATGAGTTGTTTTTTAATTATAATATTCTTTTATAATAGTAGCTGAATTATTTTATACAAAGTTGCTAATAAAAAATAATGTCTTAATCACTATATTTGGACAATGAATAACGATTATCAGACATATCGTCTTGTGGATTACGGATTTCAAATTAATCCCGATTTACCCGTTGTTGGTTATACCGAAAAAGTAACCAATGCAGTTTGTGTTTCGCATGCGCATCCTAGAGCACAATTGATTTATGCAACCAATGGTGTGATGAATGTTGTTGTTGAGAATCAAATTTGGGTCGTAAATCCGTTACAGGGATTGTGGATTCCAGGAGAAATAGAACATCAGGTTTCTTTTCAAAAAGACGTCAATTTATATAGCGTTTTTATAGATCCATCATTTACTGCGGAACTTCCCTCAACTACATTTTCATTTGATATTTCGGTTTTTTTAAAACAATTATTGTTTAAAATCATTTCATTTGAAAGTAGTGATGTAATTAGTGCCTCACAACGAAGAATTATGGATGTTTTTTTGGACGAATTGGCTTTAATTCAACCCAGTGCTACTTTTTTGCCCACAAGCAATCATTCGGTATTGAGTAAAGTAGTGCAGCTTTTGCTAAATGATGTGGCCAGTAAATATACGATAGATTATTATGCTGAGATTTCTTGTATGAGTAGCCGAACTTTATCCAGATTATTCATCAAAGAATTAGGAATGAATTTTAGTGATTGGCGTATTCGATTAAAATTACTGGAAGCTATAAAAAGATTGGGGGAAAAACAATCGGTAAAAGAAATTGCCTTTGATTTAGGTTATGAAACCACAAGCGCATTCATTTTTATGTTTAAAAAACATTTAGGTAAAACACCTTCTAATTATATCCTCGAAAGTGATTAATACACTTCCGAGGATTTTATTTTTTATAATTAGTCCTCTTTATTTATTTTGAAATTAAAAGGAGGTGCTTTGTAATCTTTGTCTAAATAATTTTCGGGAATCGTAGTTTGACTTCCATCGCGAGCAGCACGATAATGTGGCGACATGATTTCGATACCATTTTCGTTACAAACATCTTGAATGTTTTGGTGTAAATTAGAATAGATAACAGCTTGTTTGTTAGCTTCTTTTACATAAGCATTGATTTCATACGAAACATAAAAATCATCCAAACTGGTTTGTAATACAAAAGGTTTTGGCTCTGGCAAAATTAATTCGGTTCTTGTTGCAGCTTCAATTAAGGTTTCGTGCATTTTTTTCCAAGGCACATCATAGCCAATTGTTACCGTTGAGTGAATAATTAAACCTTTTTCTGGTGCATCGCTGCTGTAATTGATGGTGTGACTATTCATTACGGTGGAATTTGGAATCGAAATAATTTCATTTTTAATGGTTCTGATTCGGGTAACCAATAATGATTTTTCGATAATATCGCCTGTTACTTCACCAATTTTAACACGGTCACCAATTTTGAACAAACGCATATAGGTAAGAATCAAACCAGCAACAATATTTGAAAGTGATCCAGCAGAACCAAAAGTGAATAAGAATCCTAAAAAGACAGAAACGCCTTGAAAAACAGGAGAATTGCTTCCAGGAAGGTATGGAAAAATAACCACAATCATAAAAGCCAATACAATAATTCTAATGATTTGATAGGTTGGGTTTGCCCAATCTGCATAAAAACCGGGGATTTCCAAATTACCTTTTTGAATTTCCGTTTTTAAAAAGTGAATTCCTTTAAGTACGTATCGAAAGACAAAAATGATCACTAAAATGGTGATTAAATTAGGCAAGTAATTCCAAAAACCAAGGCCTATTTTTTTTAATGGTGTTAGGATGTATCCAAAAAGAATTCCTGCAAAATCCTTAGTCCAAGGGAAAATTCCAAATAAAATTGGAAGGGCTATATAAACGATTAGAGCAATAAATACCCATTTTAGAAAAGTGTTGACATTGAGTAAAGCATTAACTTGTTGGTGCGCATCAAATAGCGTAAAGTTTCTAATTTTTATTCCTTTGATTCGATTATTTTCTTCTTTTTTGATTTTGGTTGCTAACCACAGAAATAATTTTTTGATGTATTTGATTAAGAAAAAAATAATAAAAATAACCAATAAAGCGAGCCCAATTTCTTTTGCTAAAGTACTTAAACTGGTTTCTTGTTTGTATTTTAAAATAGCATTAGTGATAATCATTTTGTATTGCTGTGCTAAAGCCGATTTTGTAGTGTTATTCCAGATGGCATCGTTTTCTGAAACACTCATAATAATGTTTTCTCCTTTTACGATGTCTAAGGTAGTTTCGGCTTCGACTATTTTGATCGATTTAGAATTAAAACCAAATTCTTCAGCCAGAGAGATGATTCTTTCACGGATAGCATTGGCTCGATCTTTGGCCGAAAAGCTCCCCAGTTTATTGTAAATGATGAATAAAGTATCATTAAAAAATCCGTTTACAACATGGCCTTTTACTGTTTTTCGTAAGGAGTTGATTTGTGCTTTTTTCTCAGCAATTCTTATGGAATCTTGTTCGCGAAGTGCCAATAATTGCTTTTGTAAAGCTGCTTTTTTAAGATTGTCTGTTGTTTTTAAAGATTTTAATTCATCTTCTAAGGCTATTTTCTTTAAAGAATCACTAATGCGTTGGGCTTCAATTAAATTTAGTTTTTTGTTGAAATCTTGAATGATTATAGCATTTATAGAATCTGTTTTTTTATTGATAGTATCTTTTTGGGCATGAGCCACAATAGAAAAGAATAAGGTGAAAAACATAAAAATTGAAAAACAATTTTTTAATAAAAATCTTAAAGTTGATTTTTCAAATATAGTAGGATACAGCTTTATTGGCATAAACTATAGTTTTTGGTTTATTTGGGATTATTGGTCGTAATAACAAAAACAATCAAAATTTCGTCGGTGGTATTGATAAGAGAATGAAATCCTTCGGCACTCATTGCGGTAATACTTCCTTTTTTAAGTGTTTTTTTTCTGACAATACCTTCTTTTTTCGTCATTTCAGTGTATTCGCCTTCGCCATGCATAACAATATAAAGTTCTTCTTCATGTCGTGTTCCATGGGTATGAAATCCTGCTTCATCTCCTTTGTTTTTAAAAACCATATAAGCACCAATGCGGTTATTGGTTAATTCATCTTCGTTAAACATTTGTAATAAATACACAATGCCTTTTCCTCCGTACATAGGATTACGTTTGTCTACTCTCACTACAGTTCTTTCAGGTTTGCTGAAAGGAGTGACACTTAAGTCAATGTATTGAGATACTAACTCAATAAGTTCTGTATGTTCTTTTTGGCTTATCGTTTCGGACATTATATAGGATTCTTTGTATCAAATATAATACATAAATCCTTGTTGTAATTGACTTTTTTGAAAATTTATACAAAAGCAACTAAGCTTTTGTATAGTTCAAAAACTTAGTTTTTTAATTAATTGAAATAAATCATTTTATTCATAAATAGATCTTTCTACTTTGTTTTTGATAGGAGGAATTGTTTTTAAATATTCATAGATTGCAGCTACTTCAGAATCGGTTAATTGAGTGAAAGGAATCATTGGATAAGTCAGCGCATTTTGACCATCAACTATTCCAAAGCGTACTGCTTTAATAAATTGTTCTTTTGTCCAGTTGCCAATTCCTGTTTCTTTGTCAGGTGTTAGATTAGGTGTTTTTTTGACTCTTCCTTCAGCATCTAAAGGGCTGTTTCCTCCAGCAAAATATCCTTTGCTTAATTCAGGTTTTAGAAAATTATTGGTTTTAAAATCTGCTGAATGACAAGAAAAACATTCTAGGTTATTTGCTAGATATTTTCCTAATGCGATAGTTTGAGTAGAATCTGGTAAGATTATTTTTTCTGTAGGCATTGGAAAGGGTTTCCAAGCAACGTGGCAAAGCAGTTTGGTTAAAAAAGAAGGTTTTGAAGGAGTGTCTGGTGTTGCATCTGCCGTTACCATTGGATCATCGGATCTTAAAAAAGAAATAATGGCATTTATATCTTCATCAGCCATTGTTGGTAGTTTGGCCATATAAGGCGGAGCATATTGACCATTTTTTTTGACCCCTGTTCTTAATAAATACAAAATTTCGGCATCGGTCCAGTTTCCTATTCCATAGGTTTTGTCTTGGGTGATGTTTTGAGAGTAAATCTCACCAAATTCAGAAGGAGCTTCTTTCATTAATGTGCCTGTGAGTTTTCCGGTTTCGTTATTTTTATGGCAATTAGCACAAAGTAGTGTGGTTAATTTTTTTCCTCTTTCAATTGAAATAGAATCACTTTTTGCGCTGTAATCCAATGGTATTGTTTTGTATTCAGGAATACCATTTGCATTGATGTAAACAAAACCTATTAGTAGGATAGCAATTAGTAATAAAGCAATAATTCCAATAATCTTTAAAGCTTTTTTCATAGTATGGATTATTAAGTTAGAAGTTATTTGTGAAGTGTTTACTGTAAAATTAACAAATATTTATCATATAATTATTTATGCAATTAATTCATTATTAGCATTGTAACTGTTTTATTGCAGGTTTGATTATTTGATATAAAAAAGTAGTTGTTTATTTTATAAATACGAGAATATGTTTTGCTATTTTTTGAAGCTTTTTGAAAGAAAAGAACAGATTGTATTATAAATCCATATTGTAGAAACAAATTTTCTATTCCACAAAATATGTCCTACTTTAGCAAGATATAAATTTGTAGTAAAAATGATTAGCGAAGCACAATTTCAAAACGAGTTAGAATTATTAATTGCAAACGCCATTAGAGAAGATGTAGGGGATGGAGATCATAGCTCTTTAGCTTGTATTCCTGCATCAGCACAAGGGAAAGCCAAACTTTTAGTAAAAGATAATGGGATAATAGCGGGAGTCGAATTTGCTAAAATGATTTTTAAATATGTGGATGCTAATTTGGAAATTGATACTTTTATCGAAGATGGAACTCCGGTAAAATTTGGAGATGTGGTTTTTCATGTTTCAGGAAGTTCGCAATCTATTTTGAAAGCAGAAAGAATGGTTTTGAATTCTATGCAACGCATGTCGGCCATTGCTACAAAAACCAATAGTTATGTACAATTATTAGCAGGAACCAATACTAAAATTTTAGATACGCGTAAAACAACACCAGGTTTCCGTGTGGCTGAGAAATGGGCTGTAAAGATTGGAGGAGGAGAGAACCACCGTTTTGCATTGTATGATATGGTGATGTTAAAAGACAATCACATTGATTTTGCTGGTGGAATTGCATTGGCGATAGCTAAAACCAAAGCTTATTTGAAAGAAACCAGTCGCGATTTAAAAATTATTGTTGAAGCTAGAGATTTGGATGAAGTAAAACAGATTGTTGCAGCTGGAGGTGTTTACCGTATTCTATTAGATAATTTTGATTATGATATGACTCGAGAAGCTGTTGCTTTTATTGGAGATGCTTCGTTGACTGAATCATCAGGAAATATTAACGAAGATACTATCCGACTTTATGCAGAATGTGGCGTGAATTACATCTCTTCGGGAGCTTTGACGCATTCTATTTATAATATGGATTTGAGTTTAAAAGCAATCGAATAATTGCTTAAAAAAGATAATTAATGTCAGTAGAAATAGAAGAAAGACTTAAGAAAATACCTTTATTACGCAATTTTGTCAATTGGTCAAAAAAAGTAAAATTGAATTGGCTTAGCGGATTATCTTTGTATGATTTATTAGAACTATATGTTATAGGATTAACGGAAGGTGCTTTGTCAAACCGTGCTGGTGCTATTGCTTTTAGTTTTTTTATGGCTTTGTTTCCATTTGCACTGTTTATTTTGAATCTTATTCCTTTTATTCCAATAGATGGTTTTCAGGATGATTTTTTAAAATTTGTAGCCGATGGTGTTCCGCCAAATACTTTTTATGCAATCAAAAACATTATAAATGATATTCTGCATAACAGTCATTCCAGTTTAGTTTCTTCAGGATTTTTATTGTCCGTTTTTTTGATGGCCAATGGATTGAATGCAATTTTAGGAGGATTTGAAAATTCCAAACATGTCTTAGTCAAAAGAGGTTTTTTTCATCAGTATTTTGTGGCTGTTGGTATGTCTTTGTTTTTAGCTTTTTTACTGATTCTTACGGTGGCAATAATTGTTGTTTTTGAGGTTTTTATTCAAAAACTTAATGCAAGAGATTTTTTAAGCGAAAAGATTCCGTTGATGGTTATGGGACGTTATGCATTTCTAATATTAATGATTTTAATTACCACATCGGTACTGTTTAAATTTGGAACTAAAAATCAGGAAAACCGCTCTTTCATTTCTATAGGTTCTGTGTTTACAACCATTTTAACTATTATTACGTCTTATTTTTTTGGAGTTTGGGTTATCCGATTTTCTAAATACAATGAACTTTATGGTTCTATTGGTACTTTGTTGATTGTTATGTTCTACATCTGGATTAACTGTATGATTTTGTTACTTGGTTTTGAACTCAACGAGGTGATTAATAAATTAAAAAAGAGAAAAGAAAATATTGGTTTAACCAAATAATCGATTGGTTTTGCTGTTATTTTTAGTTTAAAATAAATTATGAAAAAGTATATAACTGTTTTAGTGTTATTTATTAGTTGTGTTTTCTATTCTCAAAACAAAAGTATTTTGGGAAATTGGAAAACAATTGATGATGAAACAGGCGAAGCTAAATCTATTGTTGAGATTTATGAAAAATCAGGGAAGATTTATGGAAAAGTAATAGAGATTTTGGATGTTGTACATAAAAACGATTTTTGTAAAGCATGTTCAGGTGACGACACGAATAAGCCTATTCTAGGATTAGTTGTTATAAAGGGATTAACTAGAGATGGAAAAGAATACAATTCCGGTAAAATATTAGATCCTAAAAACGGAAAATTATACCAGTGTTTTATCACCCTTGAAGGAAAAGATAAATTAAAAGTTCGTGGTTATATTGGAATTTCATTATTCGGCCGAACACAATATTGGCAAAGAGTTAAGTAATGATTTTAAATTTTCTTCTAAATTGCCGTTTAACCTTATCGTTTGTTTATCATGTATTTTGTTGAAGTAATTTTACCGTTGGCGCTTGCTAAAACCTTTACTTATAGTGTTTCTGAAGCTGAATATAATTATATTCAAAAAGGAATGCGTATAGCTGTGCCTTTTGGGAAAAGTAAAATTTACACGGCTTTAGCTATAGATTTGCATCAAAACAAACCTACCTTATACGAAGCTAAAGAAATTCATCAGATTTTAGATGAAAAACCAATTGTTACCGAAAATCAAATCAAACATTGGCAATGGATTGCTTCTTATTATATGTGTGCCATTGGCGATGTGTATCGTGGTGCGATGCCAAGTGCTTTGTTGTTAGAAAACGAAACTATAATTACCCAAAAAGCAGGAGGATTTGTTGATGAAAGTTTACTTTCAGACGATGAATTTTTGATTTATCAAGCCTTGCAGCAGCAATCTTCTTTAAAAGTCCAAGATGTTATTGGGATTTTGAATAAAAAGAATGTTTTTCCCATTATTCAAAAACTAATAGATAAAAATGCTGTGGTATTGCAGGATGAAATGCAGGAAAGTTACAAGCCCAAATTGGTTCGATACATTCGTTTGCATCCTAAATATGAATCCAATGATGGATTAAGTGAGTTATTGGATGTTTTAAAAAATGCCAACAAACAAAAAGAAATTGTGCTCACTTATTTTCAGTTGAGTGCCAAAGAGAAGAAAAAGCCAATTTCGGTAAAGCAATTGGTAGAGGCTTCTGGTTCAACTTCTGCTGTTGTAAAAGCTTTAATTGATAAAGAAATTTTTGAAGATTATTTGATTCAAGTAGATCGAGTAAATTTTACGGGAGAATCTAATGATGGTTTGTTGCAATTAAGTTTGGCACAGCAAAAAGCATTTGAAGAAATAAAAACAAATTTCCAGGAAAAAGAAGTGTGTTTGTTGCACGGAGTAACTTCGAGCGGAAAAACAGAGATTTATATTAAGCTGATTGAAGATTATCTGTTTGAGGGTAAACAGATTTTGTATTTATTGCCAGAAATTGCGTTGACCACACAGTTAGTAACCCGATTGCAAGCGCATTTTGGAAACAAAGTGGCTGTTTTTCATTCCAAATATAATAATAATGAGCGAGTGGAAGTTTGGAATCAGGTGTTGCAAAATTCCGAAAAAGCGCAAATTGTTATTGGAGCGCGCTCGGCTTTGTTTTTGCCTTTTTTTGATTTAGGATTTATAATCGTTGATGAAGAACACGAACAGACTTTTAAACAAGTAGATCCTGCACCTAGGTATCACGCCCGTGATGCTTCGGTGGTTTTAGCAAGTTTTTTTAAAGCTAAAGTTCTGTTGGGTTCGGCTACGCCAAGTTTAGAATCCTATTATAATACATCTGTTGATAAATATGGTTTAGTAGAAATCAAAGCGCGTTACGGAAATGTCATGATGCCCGAAATTGTATTGGTCGATTTAAAGGATAAATACTTCCGTAAAAGAATGACAGGACATTTTAGTGATGTTTTAATAGAAGAAATTACTGCTGCATTGTCTTTAGGGGAACAGGTTATTTTGTTTCAAAATAGGAGAGGCTATTCTCCTTTATTAGAATGTATGACTTGCGGACACGTACCGCAATGTCAGCAATGTGATGTTAGTTTAACCTATCACAAACATAAAAATCAGTTGCGCTGTCACTATTGTGGTTATTCTATTGCTAAACCTAGTCGTTGTTATAGTTGTTCAAGTATTGATTTAACTACTAAAGGTTTTGGGACGGAGCAAATTCAACAAGAATTAATTCAGCTTTTTCCAGAACGGAAAATAGGAAGAATGGATCAAGATACGACTCGAGGTAAATTTGGATTCGAAAAAATCATTGATAGTTTCAAAAATCGGGAAATAGATATTATGGTAGGTACGCAAATGCTTGCTAAAGGATTAGATTTTGATAACGTAAGTTTGGTGGGTATTATGAATGCTGACAATATGTTGTATCATCCAGATTTTAGAGCTTTTGAAAGAAGTTATCAAACCATGACTCAGGTTGCAGGACGAGCAGGAAGATCCGAAAAACAAGGAAAAGTAGTCATTCAGACCTATAATCCAGAACATAATACCATACAACAAGTAACTAATAATGATTATATGGCTATGTATAAAGAACAGCTGTATGATCGCCAAATTTACAAATACCCACCTTATTTTAGGATTGTCAAATTGAGTTTAAAACACCGAGAGTTTGAAAAATTAAAAGAAGGTTCATTGTGGTTGTATCAAGTTTTATCACAACATTTGGTGGGAATTCCTGTTTTGGGTCCTGAAGAACCGGCTATTAATAGAATTAGAAATGAATACATTAGAACCATTATGATTAAAATCCCGCATAATGTGTCCATTGTAAGCACAAAAAAAACTATTCAAAAAATATTGAATAGTTTTGATAATGTGGTACAATATAGAGCTATAAAAGTAGCTATAAATGTTGACTTTTATTAAGCAACAGATAACGCTTTAATTAAGTCTTCTTTTTTGTTTCTACTCAAAGGAATTTTTGTATTCCCTATTTCAGCAAATTTACTATTGAATCGTTCTACTTTGTCTATGTTTATAATGTAGGACTTATGAACACGTACAAATTTCTTTTTCGATAAATCATTTTCAAAAGATTTCATAGTAGAAAGAACCAAGTTGCTGTCGTCTTCGGTAACTACTCTTACGTAGTCTCCAAAAGCTTCAATCCATTTGATTCTTGAAGTGTAGATTTTTAATTTTTTCAAATTACTTTTAATGAAGATATGTTCTCCTTCTTCTTCTTTAGTGTCTTGTCTTAATAAATGCAAATCAATTGCTCTTTTTACAGATGCACTAAAACGATCTACAGCTATAGGTTTTTGTAGATAATCAGTGGCATCATAATCAAAGGCTTTTAGAGCATACTCTGCTTTAGAAGTAATGAAAATAATTTGTGGTTTGGTTTTTAGTCCATCTAAAAAATCAAAACCACTAATTACAGGCATTTCTATATCAAGAAATATTAAGTCTACAGTATGTACAGACATGCAACTTTTTGCTTCAATTGCATTTGAAAAATCACCCACTAAATGTAAATTAGGATGATTATTGACTAACTTTGCGATGATCATTCGTTGTATCGAACTATCATCTACTACGACACAATTAAGTTTCATAAATGTTGAATTTAAGATTTGGTTGTGTAAAAATAACTACATTTTTTTAAAATAACTAATTTTAATCGGTTTTTTTTGCATTACACCGAAGAAAAGTGCATTACATCGATAAAAAATAAATTAAGGTTTGGTTTTTAGAAATAAATAATTACTTTTGCAGCCAATTTAACATTTAAATTAATTTTTATGAATCATTATGAAACTGTTTTCATTTTAAATCCCGTTTTATCTGATGTTCAGGTAAAGGAAACAGTAAGCAAATTTGAAGATTTTCTTACTAGTAGAGGGGCAGAAATGGTAGCTAAAGAGGATTGGGGTCTGAAAAAAATGGCTTACGAAATCCAAAACAAAAAATCTGGTTTTTACCATTTGTTTGAATTCAAAGTATCAGGAGAAGTTCTTTTGGCATTTGAAACTGAATTTAGACGTGACGAAAGAGTTATGCGTTTCTTAACTGTAAGTCTTGACAAACATGCTATCTCTTGGGCTGAAAGAAGAAGAGCAAAACTTAAATCTCAAAAAGCTTAAATATCATGGCAACATTACAACAATCTGCTTCAGGAAAAAAAGACGGAGATATCAGATATCTTACTCCTTTAAACATAGAAACTAACAAGACTAAAAAATACTGTCGTTTCAAAAAATCTGGAATCAAATACATCGATTATAAAGATGCTGATTTCTTATTGAAATTCGTTAACGAGCAAGGGAAAATTCTTCCGCGTCGTTTAACAGGAACTTCATTAAAATACCAAAGAAAAGTGTCTGTAGCTGTAAAAAGAGCGCGTCACTTAGCTTTAATGCCATATGTGGCTGATTTATTAAAATAATATAAAAACAACAGTTGTTGCCTCGCCACGGCGGGCTAACTTCTATAACAAAGGACAACAACATGGAATTGATTTTAAAACAAGACGTTCAAAATTTAGGATTTAAAGACGATGTAGTAACTGTAAAAAACGGATACGGTCGTAATTATTTAATCCCTCAAGGATTTGCTCAATTAGCTACTGCTTCTGCAAAGAAAGTATTGGCTGAGAACCTAAAACAAAGAGCGCACAAAGAAGCTAAAATAGTTGCTGACGCTAAAGCATTAGCTGAAACTTTAAAAGCTCTTGAAATTAAAATTTCTGCAAAAGCAGGTGGTGAAAAATTATTTGGTTCAATCACAAATATTGACATCGTTGCGGCTTTAGAAAATGCAGGTCAATCTATTGATAGAAAATTTATCACTAGTGGAATTGTTAAACGTACTGGAAAATATTCAGCTACTGTAAGATTACACAGAGATGTTATCATTGATTTACCATACGAAATTGTTGCTGAAAAAGCATAATTTCAAAATAGTTATATTTAAAATCCCGATGCGAATCGGGATTTTTTTGTTTGATGGCATTGCGAGGAACGAAGCAATCTCATCTTTTTTTTAATTTTTAATAATTTGGAACGGTATTGCTTCGTTCCTTGTAATGATATGAAATATTCCCGATTAACAAAAGAGCAGTTTGAAGAATTGCATCCAGAATTTACTAATTTTTTAGCCACTCAGTCTATTGATAAAGCAGAATGGGATAAGATTAAAGTAGAAAAACCGGAAGTTGCTGAGCAGGAACTAGATGTTTTTTCTGATTTGATTTGGGAAGGTGTTTTGTCTAAAGCAGAATATTTAGAGCATTTTTCTAAAAATCATATTTTCCTTTTTCAGGCTTTTGAAACTGAAGTAAAATCGATTGTTTTAAAATCATTAGTTCCTGAAGTTGATTTTTTAACGAAGGATGGTTTGCAATGGTTGAGTGATAATATGTTTACCGATACTATTGAAATGAAGGTAGGGAAAAAGGTGTTTACTGAAGAGAGAAATAGTTCGCTTTTTTCATTAATTCAGCAAGGTGCTTTTTTAAGTGATGGACAATTGTTTCAACAGATAAATTCAATTATAGAATCATAAAAGTTGTAATATAAAATATCTTGATGTTGTAAATGATGTAATGCTTTTTTAAGCAACGTGTTATTTTGTTTTGGCTTTAAGGCTTTTGACTTTAAGACTTATTTTTTAATGTTATTTCTTTTAAATTGGTTATTTTAGTAGGCTGTTTACAGCGACTAAAATGACCAATTTTTTTATATATGGATGTGCAAAATACAATTCAAAAATTAAGAGAAGAGTTAAATCTTCATAACTATAATTATTACGTGCTGGATAATGCAACGATATCTGATTATGAGTTTGATATAAAGTTAAAAGAGCTTCAAGATTTAGAAAATACGCATCCGGAATATTTTGATGCTAATTCGCCAACGCAAAGAGTGGGTGGTACGATTACTAAAAATTTTCAAACCGTTGCACATACACATCGAATGTATTCTTTGGATAATTCTTATTCTAAAGAAGATTTATTGGATTGGGAGGTTCGAATTCAAAAAGTATTAGGAGACGTAGATTTGCAGTATACATGTGAGTTAAAATACGACGGTGCTTCAATTAGTATCACTTATGAAAACGGTAATTTGGTTCGTGCAGTAACTCGTGGTGATGGTTTTCAAGGCGACGATGTGACCAATAATATTAAAACAATTCGTTCGATTCCTTTGTTTTTGAAAGGTGAAAATTATCCTGAAAAATTTGATATTAGAGGAGAGATTATTTTGCCTTTTGCAGGTTTTGAAAAAATGAATCAAGAATTGATTGAAATTGGCGAAACACCGTATTCTAATCCTAGAAATACGGCTTCTGGAAGTTTAAAATTACAGGATAGTGCTGAAGTAGCTAAACGTCCTTTGGAGTGTTTGCTGTATTTTGTTACAGGTGAAAAATTACCTTTTTCTTCTCAGTTTGATGGATTGATTTCTGCAAGAAATTGGGGATTTAAAGTGCCTAAAGAAGTAAAATTGGCGAATAATTTACAAGAGGTTTTTGACTTCATTGATTATTGGGATGCACATCGTCATAATTTACCTTATGAAACAGATGGTGTTGTGGTTAAGGTAAATAAGATTCAGTATCAAGAAGAATTAGGTTATACAGCCAAATCGCCACGTTGGGCAATGGCTTATAAGTTCAAAGCCGAGCAGGTGACTACTAAATTAAATTCGATTTCGTATCAGGTAGGAAGAACGGGGGCAATCACGCCTGTGGCTAATTTAGAGCCGGTGCAATTAGCGGGGACCATTGTTAAGAGGGCTTCTTTGCATAATGCGGATCAAATTGAGAAATTAGATATTAGGATAGGAGATACTGTTTTTGTTGAAAAAGGAGGAGAGATTATTCCGAAAATTATTGCTGTTGATTTGACTAAGCGTCCAGAAGATTCTCAGGCTACAGTATATCTAACGCATTGTCCGGAATGTCAAACAGAATTAGTTCGCAATGAAGGCGAAGCCAATCATTATTGTCCAAATTTTTACGGTTGTCCACCACAAATTATTGGTAGAATTCAGCATTTTATTTCGCGTAAAGCAATGGATATTGAAGGTTTAGGAGGGGAAACTGTGGCTTTACTTTATAATAATAATTTAGTTCAAAATTATGCCGATTTGTATGAGTTAACGGTAGAGCAGATTTTGCCTTTAGAGCGAATGGCTCAAAAATCGGCTGAGAATTTAGTGAATGGTGTACAGAAATCTACGGCTATACCTTTTGAAAGTGTACTATATGCATTAGGGATTCGTTATGTAGGAGAAACAGTTGCTAAAAAATTAGCTAAACATTATAAAAATATTGATGCATTAAGCAAAGCCACATTGATGGATTTGATTTTAGTAGATGAAATTGGCGAACGCATTGCACAAAGTGTGGTTGATTTTTTTGAAAATGTAGAGAATAATATTATCATCGAACGTTTGAAACGTTACGGTGTGCAATTTGAAATAGTGGAAAAAGTAAATCTTAATGCTACAAATAAGCTGCAAGGTAAAATCTTTGTGGTTTCTGGTGTCTTTACACAGTTTTCACGTGACGAATTAAAAAATGCAATTGAGGATAACGGTGGAAAAGTAGGAAGTTCTATTTCTTTAAAAACTGATTTTGTAGTTGCGGGAGATAATATGGGGCCTGCTAAACTTGAGAAGGCCAATAAGTTGAATATACCAATTATTTCAGAAACTGAATTTATGAGCATGATAACTGTTAACTAAAATTTTTTTGTAGTTTAAATTGTGGAAAGTTTATCGAATTAAGTGTTAAGAATTTAACAAAAAGTTTCAAATCATCGTTATACTTTTTTAGATTTGCCACCTATAGTGTAACTTAATTAATTAATTTTGTTTACGAATAAAGATAAGTTATGTTTTTAAATTACTTAAAAGGATTTTCGGTAAAGAAAATAGTGAAAAACAGCTTACTTGATGTAAAGAGTAGCTCGTTTTCTGGTAATATAAAAACTATTGGAATTGTTGTAGATGGAAGCCATTTTGCTAAAACTGAGGAATTAATTAAAGAATTGGTGGCAAATGGAATTGCAAAAGAAAATATTGAATTGCTGTTGTATAAAAGCAAATCAAGTATCAGTTTTGCTGCGGTAACTAAATTAGAATCCAGTCATTTAAATTGGAAAGCTCAGATAAAAAATCAAGATGTGAATGCATTTTTGGCTAAAGATTTTGATTTGCTTTTGAGTTATTATGATATTGAAAAGCCGATTTTAATGCTGGTTACTAGCGAGTCTGAGGCTAAGTTTAAAGTTGGTTTTTCAGCTATAGACAAACGCTTGAATAATTTTATTATTAATACCAATTTGGATAATTATAAAGTCTTTGTTCAAGAATTATTTAGGTATTTAAAAATATTAAACAAAATATAAACTAAAAACATGCAATCATTAATAGGGACAGGTGTTGCTCTAGTGACTCCTTTCAAAGAAGATTTTTCAATTGATACAGAGGCTTTAAGAAGAATAGTTAATTTTTCTGTAGACGGAGGCGTTGAATATCTAGTTATTTTAGGAACCACAGCTGAAAATGCAACTTTAACCAGTGCTGAAAAAGAATTGGTTATTCAAACTGTTATTGAGGCTAATAATGGTCGTTTGCCTTTGGTTTTAGGTGTGGGTGGAAATAACACAATGAAAGTGGTTGAGGAGTTAAAAACAAGAGATATGTCGCCTTATGTAGCCATTCTTTCTGTTTCTCCTTATTATAACAAGCCTTCTCAAGAAGGGATTTATCAACATTTTAAAGCAGTTGCCGAAGCATCTCCAGTGCCGGTAATTGTTTATAATGTTCCAGGTAGAACGTCAAGTAATATGCTACCTAAAACTGTTTTGCGTTTAGCTAATGATTTTAAAAATATTGTAGCAATTAAAGAAGCGGCAGGTGATATTGTACAAGCGATGCAATTGTTGAAAGACAAACCAAAAGATTTCCACGTGATTTCTGGTGATGACATGACGGCTTTAGCTACTGTATTGGCGGGAGGTTCTGGAGTAATTTCTGTAATAGGTCAAGGTTTTCCAAAAGATTTCTCCGAAATGATTCGTTTAGGATTGAATCGTAAAGTAGATGAGGCATTCAAATTACAATACTTGTTATCGGATTGTATTGATATGATTTTCGAACAAGGAAATCCAGCGGGTATCAAACAGGTTTTTCATACTTTGGGAATTGCAGACAATACGGTTCGTTTACCGTTAGTTTGTGTCGATGAAGATTTACAACAACGCATTGCTGAATTTGTCAAAAGAATAGATAGATAAAGGCTTTTTACAAGTATTTTTTTAAGCTAAGAAATATTTTGTAGTCGCTAAATTAATAACTAAATTTGCCACCGAAACTTCGGTATGATTTTTTACAGGCTTTAAAAAGGTTTGTATTAGAAAAAAAACAAAAAAATGAAAAAAATTATATCCTTATTGCTTCTAATTGTTCTTTTTAGTTCATGTAATGAATATCAAAAAGCTTTGAAAAGCGAAGATGTTTCGAAAAAATTTGCAATGGCAGATACTTTGTATGCACAGGCTAAATACACTAAGGCAATTCGTCTTTTTGAACAAATAGCTCCTGAATTCAGAGGAAAACCACAGGCAGAGAAATTGTTTTATATGTATGCACAGTCATATTATAAAACAAAACAATATTATTTAGCAGCGTATCAATTTGAAAGTTTTGCTTCTGGATATCCAAAAAGTGTAAAAATAGAAGAAGCTTCCTTTTTAGGAGCTAAAAGTTATGCTGTTTTGTCGCCTGTTTACAGTTTAGATCAAGCAGATACTTACAAAGCTATAGAGAAAATGCAAGCTTTTATTGATCGTTTTCCAAATTCACAATATTTAGTTGAGGCGAATGGTTTAACAAAATTATTGTCTGAGAAGATTGAAAAAAAGGTTTACGAAAACGCAAAAGGATATAATACTATTTCTGATTTTAAATCAGCCATAGTTGCTTTTGATAATTTTATTATTGATTATCCTGGAACTAAATACAAAGAAGATGCTTTGTATTATAAATTAGATTCGGCGTACCAATTAGGAATTAATAGTGTACCTTCTAAAATGGAAGAGCGATTGAATGTTGCTAAAGTTTCGTATCAAAATTTAATTAAATTTAATGCTGATACAAAATACAAAGAAAAAGCAGACGAAATGTATGCTCGAGTGGAACAAGAATTACAAAAATATACTAAATAAATAAAGTCATGGATTTAAAAAAGACGAATGCTCCAGTAAATACAATAACGTATAATAAGACGCTTATTGAACAACCTACTGGAAATGTGTATGAAGCAATTACCATTATGGCTAAAAGAGCAAACCAAATCAATTCTGAAATTAAAAAAGAATTGACTGAAAAATTGGAAGAGTTTGCTACATATAATGACAGTCTTGAAGAAGTTTTTGAAAATAAAGAACAAATCGAGGTTTCTAAATTCTATGAAAAATTACCAAAACCACACGCTTTAGCAGTGCAAGAATGGTTAGACGGTAAAATCTATCACAGAGAATCTAACAAATAAGATACTATGTCAGTTTTAAGCGGTAAAAAGATTTTGCTAGGTGTTTCTGGCGGAATTGCCGCCTATAAAACAGCGTCTTTAGTACGACTTTTTATAAAAGCAGGTGCACATGTCCAAGTGATCATGACACCTGCTTCTAAGGATTTTGTAACTCCACTTACCTTATCTACCTTATCTAAGAATCCAGTTTATTCCACTTTTTTCAATCAAGATGATGAAGATGAAAAATGGAATAATCATGTGGAATTAGGTTTATGGGCTGATATGATGATTATTGCGCCAGCAACAGCCAATACCTTGTCTAAAATGGCAAATGGTACATGTGATAATCTACTTATTGCAACCTATCTTTCGGCAAAATGTCCTGTTTATTTTGCTCCAGCAATGGATTTAGATATGTACAAGCATCCTTCTACAATTGCTAGTTTTAAAGCTTTAGCTCAATTTGGAAACGCCATAATTCCTGCTGAAAGCGGTGAATTGGCCAGTGGTTTATCTGGTGAAGGACGTATGGCTGAACCAGAAAATATTATTGCTTTTCTGGAAGCTGATTTAGAAAGTAAATTGCCTTTAAAAGGAAAAAAAATATTAATTACTGCAGGCCCCACCTATGAAGCAATAGATCCAGTGCGTTTTATTGGAAATCATTCTTCAGGTAAAATGGGTTTTGATATTGCAAAAAGTGCTGCTAATTTAGGTGCTTCCGTTATTTTGGTTTCTGGTCCAACACATTGTGTAGCTAATCATGCTCTGATAAATGTAATCAAAGTTATGTCAGCACAAGAAATGTACGATGCCTGTCATCAATATTACAATACTATTGATGTGGCTATTGCAGCAGCAGCAGTAGCGGATTATAAACCTAAAAAAGTTGCCGAGCAGAAAATAAAAAAAGCAGCAGATAATTTTGTTATTGAACTCGAAAAGACAAAAGATATCTTATTGTCATTGGGAGAAAGTAAAAAAAATCAATTTTTAATCGGTTTTGCTTTAGAAACTGAAAATGAAATTGAGAACGCAAAGGCTAAAATTCAGAAAAAAAACTTAGATTTGATTGTTTTAAATTCTTTGCAAGATGAAGGAGCTGGTTTTCAAAAAATGACCAATAAAGTTACTTTTATTGATAAAGATTTTAATATAGAACCGATGGAGTTAAAATCCAAAGAAGCGGTTGCTGACGATATATTAAATAAAGTAATAGCCCATTTTTATGAATAAAATAATTGCATTTTTTTTGTTATTAAGCTTTGGTTTTGTTCAAGCACAACAATTGAATTGTACAGTTACGGTCAATGCTCAGAAGATGGGTAATCCTAATCAGCAACTATACAAAACATTAGAGACTTCTTTGAATGAATTTGTTAATAAAACAGATTGGACAGGTCAAAGTTATAAACAACAAGAAAAGATTAACTGTTCGATGTATATTACTTTACTTTCGAATAATTCAGATCAATTTTCGGCTACTATACAAGTACAATCTTCACGCCCTGTTTTTAATTCATCTTATGAAACACCTGTTCTAAATATAAACGATAAGGATTTTACTTTTACTTATACTGAATTTGAAAATTTGATTTTTAATGCTAATTCTTTTCAGTCTAATTTAGTTTCGGTTATTTCTTTTTACAGTTATGTAATTATAGGATTTGACAGAGATAGTTTTGAGTTTAAATCAGGTGATTCTTATTATCAAACGGCACAAAATATAGCAACAGTTGCACAACAAAGTAATAATAGAGGTTGGAGTCAGCAAGATGGGAATCAAAACAGATATTTTTTAATCAATGATTTATTGTCGCCAACATATCTTGAAATTAGAAAAACGGTTTTTGATTATCATCAAGGGTTAGATTTGATGACTGATAATACAAAATCGGCAAAAGAAAAGATGAAATCCTCTTTATTAGTTTTGAATAAATTATACAATTCTAAACCTAATGCCTATTTAACGAGAGTGTTTTTTGATGCTAAATCAGATGAAATTACTTCAGTATTTTCAGGTGGACCTAGTATATCGATTACGGATTTAGTTGATAATTTAAATAAAATTTCTCCATTGAATTCCAGTAAATGGGCTATGTTGAAATTTTAATTCTTTTTATTTTTAGCGATTACTTCATACAATTCATAATAAATATCATTAATGATTACGGCACTATCTATAAAAAACTATGCTTTAATTGAGAAATTAACTATTGATTTTTCAAAAGGATTTTCGATTATTACAGGAGAAACAGGTGCGGGAAAATCTATCATTTTAGGTGCATTGGGCTTAGTTTTAGGAAAACGTGCCGATTTGACTTCGTTGAAAAACAAAGAAGAAAAATGTATTATTGAAGCTCAATTTGATATTTCAAAATACAATTTGGCTGCTTTTTTTGAAGCCAATGATTTGGATTACGAAGCTGAAACAATTATTAGAAGAGAAATTCTGCCTTCGGGAAAATCGAGAGCTTTTGTTAATGATAGTCCAGTAAATCTTCAGGAATTGCAGGATTTGGGATTGTTTTTGATTGATATTCATTCGCAACAGCAAACCCGAGAATTGACTGATGAAAACGTGCAATTTGACATCATTGATGCTATTGCTGCAAATTCAGGAATTATTTCTGATTATCAAACGCTTCTTAAAAGTTATAAATCGGATAAGACAAAATTGAATAGCTTACTTAAAAAGCAAAGCGACTCTAATAAAGAAAAAGAATACCATACTTTTTTATTGAATGAATTACAAGCTGCCCAATTGAAAACAGGGGAGCAGGAAGAATTGGAAAATATTTTTGAGAAACTCAATAATGTGGAAAGTATTCGCGAAGCCATAGATAAATCTTTGGCTATTGCCAATGAAGAACAATTTGGTGTTTTAAATAATTTAAAAGAAATAAAAACGGCTCTACTAAAAATCGCTACTTTTTCTTCAGAATATCAAGAGTTATTGGAGCGAATTACTAGTTTGGCAATTGAATTTGATGATATTTCAGATGAAATGAATCGTTGTTCAGAAAAAATTGTTTTTGATCCAGAACAGTTGGAACAAACCAATCAGAAGTTGCAATTGATTTATAATTTACAAAAAAAACATCAGGTGGCAACCGTTGATGAATTATTGCAAATTCAAACCAACTTAGAAAACGAAGTAGTTGAATTAGGTAATATAGAAGAAGAAATTGCACTTTTGAATCAAACAATTGCTGAAAAAATGAATGAGTTAGATGCATTAGGGACTACTATTCATAATAAAAGGATGGAAGCAATTCCGGTTTTATCGGAGAAGATGGCTGCTATTTTGGCTACTTTGGGAATGCCAAATACGCGTTTTAATATTGAAGTTTCTCAAAGTGACAGTTATTTTGCTAATGGAAAAGATGAATTACAATTTTTATTTTCTGCCAATAAAGGAACTGATTTTGGATTGTTGAAAAAAGTAGCTTCTGGTGGAGAAATGTCTCGTATTATGCTGGCTGTGAAAGCTATTTTAGCACAATATTCTAAATTACCTACATTGATTTTTGATGAAATTGACACAGGTGTTTCTGGTGAAATAGCTATAAAAATGGGAGAGATTATGAAAGGAATGAGTGCCACGATGCAGATTTTTGCTATTACGCATTTACCACAAATAGCAGCTAAAGGTGATGCTCATTTTAAAGTATCTAAATCAACCGTTGATGATGATACCCAATCAGAATTAAAACTGTTGACAGAAGAAGAACGCGTGGTCGAAATTGCGCAAATGTTATCGGGAGCTGTAATTTCCGATTCGGCTCTAAATCACGCAAAGGCCTTGTTGAACTAAAAAAATGCCCTATATTTGCCTTCCAAAATAATAGCTTTTTCTGAATAAAGTTGTTGTATTCGCTTAAAAATAATTAAAATATAATATTGATACATTATGATCATAGAACCTAGAATGAGAGGATTTATTTGCTTGACAGCTCACCCGACTGGATGCGAGCAAAATGTTAAAAATCAAATTGAATATGTTAAATCAAAAGGTGCTATTGATGGTGCTAAAAAAGTACTGGTAATTGGTGCTTCTACAGGTTTTGGTTTGGCTTCAAGAATTTCAAGTGCCTTTGGTTCTGATGCAGCAACTATTGGAGTGTTTTTTGAAAAACCACCAATGCCAGGAAAAACAGCTTCACCGGGTTGGTACAATTCTGCTGCTTTTGAAAAAGAAGCACATAAAGCAGGTTTATATGCAAAAAGTATTAATGGAGATGCTTTTTCTAATGAAGTAAAAAGGGAAACATTAGACTTAATCAAAGCTGATTTAGGTCAGGTGGATTTAGTAATCTATAGTTTAGCTTCACCAGTTCGTACTAATCCTAATACGGGAGTTACACACCGTTCAGTTTTAAAACCTATCGGAGCAACTTTTTCAAATAAAACAGTAGACTTTCATACGGGAAAAGTTTCTGAAGTTACTATTGAGCCTTGTTCTGGTGATGATATTGAGAATACAATAGCTGTAATGGGAGGTGAAGACTGGTCCATGTGGATGGATGCTTTAAAAGGAGAAAATCTTTTAGCTCCTGGAGCAACAACCGTAGCTTATTCATACATTGGGCCTGAAGTTACGGAAGCAGTATACAGAAAAGGAACAATTGGCCGTGCTAAAGATCATTTAGAGGCTACTGCTTTTACTATTTCTGATAGTTTAGCGGATATTAATGGGAAAGCTTATGTTTCGGTAAACAAAGCATTAGTTACTCAGGCAAGTTCGGCTATTCCAGTAATTCCTTTATATATTTCTTTATTGTACAAAACAATGAAAGAAAAAGGAATTCATGAAGGTTGTATTGAGCAAATTCAGCGTTTATACCAACAAAGATTATTTACAGGTTCGGAAGTTCCTGTAGATGATAAAGGAAGAATTCGTATTGATGATTGGGAAATGCGTGAAGATGTTCAGGTTAATGTGGCTCAATTATGGGGAGAAGCTACTACCGAGAATCTTGCTGAAATAGGAGATTTAGAAGGATATAGAAAAGATTTCTACAATTTATTCGGATTCGATTTGGCTGGAGTAGATTATAAAGCAGAAGCTGATGAAATGGTTCAGGTTCAAAGTATAGCTGAATAATATTTTACTAATAAAGTATTACTACTATAATTAACAACTGCGCCTTAATTTTGAATGTCTAAAAAGCATTTGAAATTAAGGCGTATTGTTGTTTAAAGCCTATCTTTGTTAAAAAATTACATTTATATTGTATCATTAATACCCTTTTTAAGAATATGTATTTTTCCTTGATTATTCCTGTGTATAATCGTCCTGATGAAGTAGATGAACTTTTAGAGAGTTTGTCTCAATTAGATTATAAAGAAGCTTTTGAAGTTGTAATTGTAGAAGATGGTTCTTCTGTAAAATGTGAAGAGGTTGTTCAGCAATATAAAAACCAATTGTCAATTTCGTATTATTATAAAGAAAATTCAGGTCCCGGTGATTCAAGAAACTACGGAATGAAAGTGGCTAAAGGTGATTATTTTATCATCTTTGATTCCGATTGTATTATTCCTGCAGAATATTTGACTGAGGTTGATAAAGCATTAAAGTCTCATTATGTAGATTGTTTTGGAGGGCCAGACAGAGCTTTAGATAGTTTTTCAGATATTCAAAAAGCAATCAATTTTGCGATGACTTCTTTTTTAACTACAGGAGGGATTCGCGGTGGATCTGAAAAAATCGGGAAATTTCAACCTCGTAGTTTTAATATGGGGATTTCCCGAAAAGCTTTTGAAGCATCTAAAGGATTCGGGAATATTCATCCGGGGGAAGATCCAGATTTATCAATTCGTTTGTGGAATTTAGGCTTTGAAACAAAACTTTTTTCTAAAGCTTACGTATATCATAAAAGAAGAATTGATTGGGATAAGTTTTCTATTCAGGTGAATAAATTTGGTAAGGCAAGGCCAATACTGAACAGTTGGTATCCACAATATAATAAATTGACTTTCTTTTTTCCGTCTGCATTTATTATTGGATTAGCACTTTCAGTTGCTTTGTTAGTGTTTACTTACGATTTTTTGATTAAATTGTATTGTGTTTATTTCTTTATGATTTTTTTAGTTTCAAGTTATCAAAATAGGAGTATTAAAATAGGTTATTTGTCGGTAACGGCTGTTTGGAAACAATTTTTAGGATATGGCATTGGATTTTTAGAATCTTATATAAAAGTAATTGTTTTAAAACAAAAGCCAGAAGTAGCTTTTCCTGAATTATTTTTCAAAGTATAATGATGTCAAAAGTTATAGGATTAACAGGAGGTATAGGAAGTGGCAAAACCACAATAGCTAATTACATAGCTACTCTAGGAATTCCTGTTTACATAGCTGATGATGCAGGTAGAAAAGTAATGCAAGAGCATGAGGTTTTGCAAGCTATTAAAGAAGAATTTGGTATTGAGATATTTGATAATAATCAATTGAATCGAGCCAAATTGGCAAAAATTGTTTTTAATAATCCAGAGCAATTAAAGAAACTTAATAGTATTGTGCATCCGGCAGTTAGAAAAGATTTTAATATTTGGCTGGCTAAAAATAAGGAAGCACCACTTGTTTTTTACGAATCGGCTATTTTATTTGAAAGTGGTAGTTATATCGATTTTGATGCAATTGTAAGTGTGATAGCCCCTTTAGAAATAAGAATATCTAGAGTTTTGCAAAGAGATAATACTACAAGAGAACATGTTTTGAAACGAATCAAAGCACAATGGACAGACGAGCAACGAATTTCTAAAAGTGATTTTGTAATTGAAAATATAGATGTCAACTTAGCAAAGGCAAAAATGGATAGTTTTCTTAAAATTTTATCGATTAAGCAATAAGAGTTCTAGGTGTTAATGTTTGGTTAATACATTATCAACTATAATGTTAAAATGTTAATTTTGTTTTGATGAATAAATTGTTTTTTAGATTTCTGGTTTTATTAATGAGTTTGTCTTTGATAGGGATAATACTCGTTCAGGTATATTGGTTCAATACTTCATTTAAAAATAATGATGAGCAATTTGGATATCACGTAACTCAGGTTATTGATAATGTAGCTGAGAAACTTGAAAAACAAGAAGCTTTTAGATTTTATGATAGGTATAATCATTACAAAGATAGTACAGGAAAAATCCCTAGAAAAGATGATTTATTGGAGTTTTCTTACATACAGAGGGATCCTAAAACTAATAAAACAATTATTTACTCAAATAGTATAATCTCTGAAGATTATAATATTTCATCTGCTTTGTTTAATAAAAAATTTAGCAGTGAACGTTTTAAAAATTTTAATTCAAAAAGGGTAACAGAGGTTTACAATAATAATTCTATTGATAAATCAAGTTTACAACAAAGTTTAATTCCTGATGAAAAATTTGAAAAATCGGGGAATTTAGACATTCTTGGAAATGCTCAATTTGAAATTTTCTTTAAAGATATTGCAGCTGCAATGCCTTTAGAAGAAAGAGTTTCGAAGGAAACATTACAAAAATTAATTAAGAAAGAATTAGAAGTATTTGGAGTAAATACCAAATTTGAATTTGGAATTTACAATAAGAATCTTCCAACTAAAATAAAATCGGATGGTTTCCATTTTGATAAAGAAGCAACATATTCGATACCAATATTTGCAGATAATGAAGGAAATGAAAAGTATCAATTATTGTTAACTTTTCCACATAAGAAAAAGTTTTTATTATCAGAATTAGTTAGTATTACAATCTTATCGATAGTATTTACGTTAATTATTTTAATTGCTTATTCAAGTGCGTTAAATCAATTGATTCGTCAACGTCAGATTTCAGAGATAAAGACGGATTTTATCAATAATATGACGCATGAGTTTAAAACACCTATTGCTACTATTAATCTGGCATTAGATGCAATTAAAAATCCAAAAATAATTGAAGACAAAGAAAAAGTTTTCAGGTATTTGCAAATGATTCGGGATGAAAATAAGCGAATGCATGCACAAGTAGAAAATGTATTGCGAATTTCAAAATTAGAAAAGAAAGAATTAGATATAGAAAAAGGTTCTAGTAATGTAGAAGAAGTGATTTATGATGCTATCGAACATGTGAATTTAATTTTGCAAGATAGAGGAGGGCAAATAAGTAATCATTTTGATGCGGCAAGAACCACCGTTTTAATCAACGAAGTGCATTTTACGAATGTGATTGTGAACATTTTAGAAAATGCAATAAAATATTCGCCTGAGGCACCAATAATTGATATTTATACAGAGAATATTAAAGATATGATTCTGATAAAAGTAAAAGATCAAGGTTTGGGAATGAGTAAAGTGGCTCAAAAAAGGGTTTTTGAGAAATTTTATAGAGAGCACACAGGTGATTTACATAATGTTAAAGGACATGGTTTAGGTTTGGCTTATGTAAAAAGAATTGTTGAGGATCACAACGGACATGTTTATGTAGAAAGTGAAAAGGGAAAAGGAAGTACCTTCATTATAAAATTACCTCTAATTAATTAGTATATGGAAAATATAAATAAAAAAATTCTCTTAGTAGAAGACGACTTAAATTTTGGAGCTGTTCTTAAAGACTATTTAATGCTAAATGACTTTGACGTTACCTTAGCAAAAAACGGAATGGAAGGTTTTGAAAAATTTAAAAAAGATTCTTATGATTTATGTATTCTTGACGTAATGATGCCCTATAAGGATGGATACACATTAGCGAAAGAAATAAGAGAGAAAAGCGCCGAAGTACCTATTATCTTTCTTACAGCAAAATCTATGAAAGAGGATGTTTTAAAAGGATATAAAGCCGGAGCAGATGATTATTTAAACAAACCATTTGACTCTGAAGTTTTATTGATGAAAATCAAAGCAATTATTCAAAGAAAAGCTTCTGATGTCAAAGCAGAGCAAGTTCCTTTTGAATTCACAATTGGAAAGTTTCATTTGAATTCTAAGTTACGTTTCTTAAGTTATGCCGGTGAAGAGCCTGTAAAACTATCTCCTAAAGAGAATGAATTATTAAAAATGTTAATCCTTCATGAAAATGATTTGATGCCAAGAGAATTAGCATTGACAAAAATTTGGAGAGATGATAATTATTTTACTTCCAGAAGTATGGATGTTTACATTGCTAAATTAAGAAAGTATTTAAAATTAGATGAAGATGTTGAAATTTTAAATATCCACGGTGAAGGTTTCCGTTTGGTAATTAAAAATAAAGCGTAAATAAAAAGTCCCGATTATTCGGGACTTTTTATTTATTATTCCCATCAAAATTTATTTGATGGGATTTTTTATATATTAATATAATTTTGGATATTGAGTAGGATTAGCTTCTGAAATGATGCTATAGGCTTTCTCGTAAATATCTTCAATAGATGGTTTCGAAAAGTAATCACCATCTGTTCCATAAGCAGGACGGTGTTCTTGAGCTGAAAGAGTTTGAGGTTTGCTGTCTAAATATTGATAAGCATCTTGTTCTTCAATAATTTTTTGTAAAATATAAGCCGAAGCACCTCCAGGAACATCTTCGTCAATTACTAAAAGACGATTCGTTTTTTGGATACTTTTAACAATATCATGGTTTATATCAAAAGGAATTAAAGACTGAATGTCAATTATTTCACATTTAATTCCTATTTCTTGTAATTCTTTAGCAGCTTGTTGTACTAATCGCAATGTGGAACCGTAAGAAACTAAAGTAATATCTGTTCCGGTTTCAATAGTTTCTACAACTCCAATAGGTGTTTTGAATTCACCAAAATTTAATGGAGCTTTTTCTTTTAATCGATAACCGTTTAAGCACTCAACAACTAAAGCAGGTTCGTCACATTCTAAAAGAGAATTATAGAATCCAGCGGCTTTTGTCATGTTTCTTGGGACTAAAATGTTAATTCCTCTTAAGGCATTAAGAATCATTCCCATTGGTGATCCTGAATGCCAAATACCTTCTAAGCGATGACCACGTGTTCTAATGATTAATGGTGCTTTTTGTTTCCCAGCTGTTCTATATAGTAAAGAAGCTAAATCGTCACTTAAAATCTGAATAGCATATAATAAATAATCCAAATATTGAATTTCGGCAATGGGTCTTAATCCTCTTAAGGCAAGTCCAATTCCTTGGCCAATGATGGTTGCTTCGCGAATTCCGACATCGGCAACGCGAGTTTCTCCATATTTCTCCTGCATGCCTTCTAAACCTTGATTTACATCACCTATATTTCCAGAATCTTCTCCAAAAATGAGTACTTCAGGATGTTTAGAAAATAAAGCATCAAAGTTATCACGAATAATCATTCTGCCATCTGTATCTTTTCTGGCATCAACTTCGTATTCAGGTGCAACTTCTTTTACAGAAAAGATATTGTTTTTAGTCTCAGAATATAAATTATTACTGAATAGTGGTTGGTTTTTTTGAAAGTATTTCTGAATCCAGTCAGCTAACTCTATTTTGTGAGATTCATGAATAAGTAAACGCAGTGATTTTCTGGCAGCAACCAGAATCTCTTTTTTCAAAGGATCCTTAATTGTTTTTAGTGCGTTTGAAAGCTTTAAAATTTGCTCCTTATTTTTACTGGAAGAAGCAATTTTTTCTAAAATGCCTACTAATTCATTTTTTTCTTCGACAATAGGAGCTATGAATGAAGTCCAAGCCGCTTTTTTTGCTTCTAAAACTTCTTTTTTAATTGTAGATTCAATTTCATTAAGTTCCTCGGCCGAAGCGATATTGATAGCAATCATCCACAATCGCATCTGTCTGATACAGTCAAATTCTTTTTCCCAATTCAGTCGCTCGGTACTTTTGTATCTTTCGTGTGAACCAGAACTGGAATGTCCTTGCGGTTGTGTTAATTCTGTAACATGAACTAATACAGGAATGTGTTTTTCACGGGCAATTCTTGAAGCTCTTTCGTAAGTTGAAATTAAATCAGAATAATCCCAACCTTTTACGGTTATAATTTCAATTCCGTCATTGTTTTTATCGCGTTGAAATCCAGAAAGGATTTCGGAGATGTTTTCTTTCGTAGTTTGATGTCTGGCATGTACTGAAATTCCGTATTCATCATCCCAAACACTTACAATCATTGGAACTTGTAATACACCAGCAGCATTTATAGTTTCAAAAAACACTCCTTCTGAAGTACTGGCGTTCCCTATTGTACCCCAGGCCACTTCATTTCCATTTATTGAAAAATGATCTTGTTTTGGAATATTATTTAGTTTTCGATATACTTTTGAAGCCTGAGCCAGACCTAATAAACGTGGCATTTGAGCCGCTGTAGGAGAAATATCTGAGCTTGAATTTTTTTGTTGCGTTAGTTTTTTCCAACTTCCATCTTCATTTAAACTATGGGTAACAAAATGACCTCCCATTTGTCTTCCGGCCGACATCGGTTCTTGCTTGATGTCAGTATTACCGTATAGCCCAGCAAAAAAATTAGCTATCGTCAATTCGCCAATGGCCATCATAAAAGTTTGATCACGATAATAGCCTGAACGAAAATCTCCATTTTTGAAAAACTTAGCCATTGCTATTTGTGGCACTTCTTTTCCGTCTCCAAAAATTCCAAATTTTGCTTTACCAGTCAATACTTCTCTGCGTCCTAAAAGGCTGCATTCTCGACTAGTTATGGCTATCTTATAATCATTCAATACTTCTGTCTTGAAATCTTCAAATGTCAATGTAGTATTGGTTTGTTCTTTTATCATAATTGAAAGATTATAATTCTTTGGCGCAAATTTACTTAAAAACTAGCTATTATCATAATCTATCAAAATAAAAACTGCCTGTAAATCGATGTTTTTATTCAAAAAAAAACTTGTTTTTTTATTAAAAAATAATTTTTAATGCAAAATAATGTTTTTTCTGTAATGTTAAAAACTAAGTGATTTACTCAGAACCACTTTCGGTTGAATAAATTAATAAGTATTTTTGGGGAAAAAGTAATGATAAATCGGATTTTTTCATTGTATTTGTTTTGACTTATTTCCCAACCATTTGAAGAATAAACGGGAAAGTATAATTCAAAATAATCGGTTACCAAATTCAATCGAATGCCACTGTCAAAAACAAAATTAGGATTTTGGTATTTGTTTTTAATAAATCCTGCATCGCCATAAATTTCAATCCAATTCCAAATATTATAACCTGCGTTTAATGTTGTAATCCATTGATTAGCATAAGGTGTTTTTAATTTAGATTTAAAACCGCCCTCGGCTAATATTAATTGTTGGCTAAAAAAACCACTGTCTTCTGACCTTCCATAATAACCATAATCAAAAAGATAATCGGTAGGTCTGTCTAAGGCAAAACTAAAAAAATCAGATTGATTTTTATCGTATAAAAAACTTCCGGCATACAGTCTAAAATTAATTTTATGATTATTCTCAAAGAGTTTTCGGTATTCAACTTCGGCGGCTATTTTTCCAAATTTATTAGCAAATTGAATATCGCTAATGAAATTAAAATGCTGTGTAACTTCTGTTTTTGTATTAAAATATTTAACGTTAAAAACTGAATAGTTTTCGGTTGAATTATCAGTGATTATTGCACTTTTTTCTCTATTTACAAGCGCTTGACGAATATAAATTAATTGTTTTCTATTGTCTCTAAAATCATTTTCTCTAATTCGTAATTGTATACTTGGAGTAAATTTAGTATAAGTTGCATCTGGAGCGTAATGAAAGTATGAACCTGAAAAGGAATATTTTACATTATAAAGTCTGCTATTACGATAATTTTGATTAATGCTAAAAGTTCCAGATCCCGAAAGTGTTTTGGCATTAGTAGAATAGGCTGGATTGATGTCAAAAACAAAAGGTTTATCTAAAATAGTTTTGTTATGTAGCCTGATTCCAGGAATTAATCCATCATATAAGTTGTATTCTAATGTTGGGACATACAATAGTTGATTGTAAAAAGGATCTTCTAAATCCTTCATGAATACAAATTTAACAGGGCGGTTATTTGGAAAAAATGATTTTAATGATCTCCAGTTGTTTCTCAGATTGTATTCGGGAACTTCATTTTTATAATTCAATACAATTTTTGAAGCATTATTTCGGGCTACACTAAAAAGGCTATCATTGTTTGAAGGTTCAATCCATTTTTTAAAAACGATTTCTTTTTTGTTAATGCCATAAACAGGAATAGGAACGTTGATTCCAGTTCTGTTTTTTAATGAAAATTGTATGCTATCGTTGGTTTTTTCTACTTTATTAAATTTATAATCAATAAGCGCTCTGGAATTAATGATTGTATTAAAAAACCAATTAATGTCTTTATTGGTTTGTTGTTTTAGCTCATTTTCAAATTCTACTGCAGTGGTCTGTTTTTCTTGATTTGAAGTATAAAATTCTCGAATACTCTTCGAAACAGCATCGTTTTCTAAGTAACTATTTAAGTAGCGCAAACTTAATCCTGCGCGATATTTACTAGCTATTTGTTCGTTGAATTTTATTAAAGTATTTTTTGGAGCACCTAATGGTTGGTCTAGGTTTTTTCTAGCCATTAGCATATAAAAATAGCTGTATTGTTCGTTGAAATCTAAGTTGGTAAGATTAAAGCTTTTTAATAGTTTGAATGAAGCAGCTTTTCCTAACATTTTTGTGTTGGGGTAGTTTTCTTCAATATATTTCATCATTACATAAACTTGAATTCCATTGTGAATCCAGCTTTCTTTTCGATTATCAATATAAAGGCTATTGTTTAGAAAAGTATTTAAATAGGTTTTTAAAAATTTTATCTCATAGGTAAATTCATCCGAAAAAGGTCTAATTAGCGAAGGCAATTGATTAAGTCCGTAAAACGGATTTCTTTCGTAATCAGTTTGAGAAACCACAATTTTTTTAAAAGGATAATCGCCAACTAAATTTTTAACAAATCGAACCACGCAATCTATGGCTTCTGCCTGGGCTATTGGTGTAATTTTATCACCATCAATATTGGTTAAAACTTCAAAGCTATCACTTTTAAAAACGGTAAAATTTGATTTTGGCTCAATAAAAAGACTAAAATCAACTCTGTTTTTACCGTTTAATTTGTAAACCGCAAAATCATCATTATTAATTTCTTCTGTAGTATCTAAGTCGGTAGTGACATCAAAATCTTGTGCTACTTTTAATTCAATATCAAAATCAGTTATGGCATTTGCAATATCATCTAAGTTTTCATTGCTATATTTTACAAAATCATGATTTTCATAACGTGCAGGAGTTAAAAACCAGGATTTTAAATTCATATTGCCAAATTCATCATAACCAAATTTGGTAAACTTATTACTTGGAATTTTTACTTTATAACTTAGTTTTAAGTTGATTTTTTGGTTTGGACCTAGTTTTTCGGCTAGTTTTACGTTAATAAGATCTGGATGTTCATTAGGTCTTGTCCAAAGAAAATAGGGATGCTCTTTGTTAGAAATAGCAATATCATAGGTTTTTCCTCTTTCTTCGGCTTTAGCCAAATGAAATCCACGATAAAATTCGTCCGAAAAACGGAGTGCTAAAGGAGTTTGTACATCCGAATAAGCATGGTTCCAATCGTTTAAAACAATTGTTGAAATACTATCGGTGGAAGAATTAAAAAAATCTATTTCCTGTTTGATGTTTAATGTATGCGTTTCGGTGTCAACATCCACCACGATATGGTTGTGATGTTGTGCGAAATTGCTATTTACGGCAGTAAAATAAACAACAAAGAAGAATAAAATTTTGTAGGTTGTATTCAAGGGAAACTTTGGTTTTAAATAGCATTTCAATATACATTTTTTATTTTACATCGAACATGAAAATAAAAAAAAGCTGTAAAAAACAGCTTTTAAAAATTGGGTTTCAAAGTGTACTTTTTGTAGAAAGTATCCAAAACTTCTACTACTTCGTCTTCGTTATCAACAATCTTTATCAAATTTAAATCTTCAGGACTTATGGTTTGTTCTTGTTCAATTAAAACAGTTTTTATCCAATCTATTAATCCAGACCAATAGCTTCTTCCAACAAGAATAATAGGAAACTTAGCAATTTTTTTGGTTTGAATTAAGGTAATAGCTTCAAACATTTCATCTAAGGTTCCAAAACCTCCAGGCATAACAACAAAACCTTGCGAATATTTGACAAACATTACTTTTCGAACAAAAAAGTAATCAAAATTTAAGTTTTTATCATGGTCGATATACGGGTTAAAATGTTGCTCAAAAGGCAATTCAATGTTGAGTCCCACAGAAGTTCCTCCACCCAAATGAGCACCTTTATTCCCAGCTTCCATAATTCCTGGACCTCCTCCTGTAATTACCCCATAACCCGCTTTACTAATTTTAAAAGCAATTTTTTCGGCTAATTGATAGTATTTATTGTCGGGTTTGGTACGTGCCGATCCAAAAATAGAAACACATGGTCCAATGCGTCCCATATTTTCATAACCATTCACAAATTCAGACATGATTTTAAAAATTGCCCAACTGTCGTTGGTTCGAATTTCATTCCACGTTTTTTGTTTTAGTCTATCTTGGATTATTTTTTCTTCGTCATTATCAAAATCTTCTAATCTCATCGTCTATTTCTTTTAGTACAATTATTTTTTTGGTATTTAAATCTGTTGTTTAGTACTATTTCTACATATAAACAAAAGATTTAAAGTCTAGTTTTTTCTATTTTTACTTTGAACGTCTTACTACTAAAGTAAGACTTTTTACTTATAAAAGCTATAATAAGAGCTTATAATTTTCAAGGCAAATTCCATGGGAGTTATAACTTTCTGTAAGATAAATATTTGACTTTGAAAAGATATAAAATTAAGAAGTGTTTTTAGTTTATTAGGTGTATAATGAAATAATTTTAGTTATAGAAAATATAAAAAGTGACTCATCAATTGTAATTTTTAAATTGATTAAGCCACTTTTAATCGTGCTCTTTTATGTTCTAAGTGATAGCAGTTATTCTAACTCTTTTTTCAAGAATTTTGCAGTATAGCTTTTCTTGACTTTGGCAACTTCCTCAGGAGTTCCTTTAGCCACGACAGTTCCACCACCTTTTCCACCTTCTGGACCAATATCAATAATATAATCGGCTAGTTTGATCACGTCCATGTTGTGTTCGATAATTAGGATTGTGTTTCCTTTATCAACTAATTTATTAATTACTTCCATCAGTACACGAATGTCCTCAAAATGTAAACCTGTTGTGGGTTCGTCCAAGATATAAAAAGTATTTCCAGTATCTTTTTTGGATAATTCTCCGGCCAATTTGATACGTTGTGCCTCGCCACCAGAAAGTGTGGTACTTTGTTGTCCTAATGTGATATATCCTAAGCCCACATCTTGTATGGTTTTTACTTTTCGGTAAATTTTCGGGATATTTTCAAAAAAAGGAACGGCTTCGTCCACTGTCATTTCTAATACATCTGAAATTGACTTTCCTTTATATCTAATTTCTAATGTTTCTCTATTAAAGCGTTTTCCTTGACAAGTTTCGCATTCTACATATACATCTGGTAAGAAATTCATTTCAATCGTGCGTACTCCAGAACCTTGACAAGTTTCACATCGCCCACCAGTTACGTTAAAACTAAAACGACCTGCCTTGTAACCACGAATCATACTTTCGGGCGTTTTAGTAAATAAAGCTCTAATTTCGGTAAATACTTCTGTATAAGTTGCAGGATTTGAACGAGGTGTTCTACCTATTGGACTTTGATCAATATCAATTACTTTGTCTATATGTTCTAGTCCTTCAATTTTTTTATAAGGCTGTGGTTTTTTGACCCCGTTAAAATAATAAGCGTTCAAAATAGGGTAGAGCGTCTCGTTAATTAAAGTTGATTTTCCACTACCCGAAACCCCAGTCACGCAAATCATTTTACCTAGAGGTAGTTCGATAGAAACATTTTTTAAATTATTTCCTGTTGCCCCAGTTAATTTTAAGAATTTACCATTTCCTTCTCTACGTTTTTTGGGAATCTCAAACTTCATCTTTCCATTGAGATACTGTGCTGTAATAGTATTGGATTTCAATGTTTCAGCAGGAGTTCCTTTACTAATAATTTCTCCACCAAATTTTCCCGCTTTTGGTCCAATGTCAATTACATAATCTGCACGTTCTATCATGTCTTTATCGTGTTCTACAACAATGACAGAATTCCCAATATCACGCAATTGCTCCAACGAATGGATTAGTTTTTCGTTGTCTCTTTGGTGTAAACCAATGCTAGGTTCGTCTAAAATATACAATACACCCACTAATTGCGAACCAATTTGAGTTGCTAATCGGATGCGCTGTGCTTCACCACCAGAAAGCGATTTTGAACTTCGGCTTAAAGCTAAATAGTCCAAACCAACATTCATTAAAAAGTCCAATCTATCTTTAATTTCTTTGATAACTTCGGTAGCAATACGACGTTGTTTGTCGGATAAATTGGCGTTCAGTTCCTGAAACCATTTGGTCAAATCCGAAATATCCATTTTGCATAATTCGGCAATATTTTTTTCGTCAATTTTAAAAAATAACGCTTCTTTTTTTAAGCGAGAACCTTCGCAAACAGGACATTCTAATTCGTCCATAAAATCTTTTGCCCAACGTTTAATAGTAGTAGAACCACTTTCGTCATGTTGATTTTTGATGAAATGAGAAATTCCTTCAAAATCTATTTTATAATCTCTTGCAACACCTAAATCTTTAGAGTTGATAGTGAATTTTTCTTTTCCACCATTCAAAATCATTTCCATGGCTTCGGCTGGAATATTTTCAATAGGGTCTGTTATTTTAAAATCAAATTTTTGTCCAATAACTTCCAATTGTTTGAAAATCCAGGAAGATTTGTATTCGCCTAAGGGAGCGAAACCACCCGCTTTTATAGATAGTTTAGGGTTTGGTATAATCTTCTTTGCATTAATTTCGTTTACCGTTCCTAATCCATTGCAGTTATCACAAGCTCCTTTTGGAGAATTGAAAGAAAACAAATTAGGTTCCGGATTTTGATACGAAATGCCAGTAGAAGGACACATTAAATTTCGACTAAAATAGCGTACTTCTTGACTGTCTTGATCTAGAATCATCAATACATTTTCACCATGATGCATTGCTGTATTAATGCTTTCTGACAAGCGTTTATGATTTTCTTCATTGTTTTCAATCAACATTCGGTCTACCACAATTTCAATGTCGTGGGTTTTGTAACGGTCCAGTTTCATTCCTGGTGTAATATCCAGAACATCACCGTTTACGCGTACTTTTAAAAAACCTTGTTTGGCAATTTGTTGGAACAATTCACCATAATGTCCTTTTCGGGCTCTAATTACTGGTGCTAGAATATTGATGCGTTTGTTATTGAAATCTTGGATAATTAAATCTTTGATTTGCTCATCAGAATAAGAAACCATTTTTTCACCAGTATTATAACTGTAGGCATCGGCACCACGAGCATAAAGCAAACGTAAGAAATCATAAATTTCAGTGATGGTTCCTACTGTTGAGCGAGGACTTTTTGAAGTTGTTTTTTGTTCAATAGCAATTACGGGCGACAAACCGTCAATTTTATCCACATCAGGACGCTCTAGGCCTCCCAGAAACTGTCTGGCATAAGCCGAGAAGGTTTCTACATAGCGGCGTTGTCCTTCGGCATAAATGGTATCAAAAGCCAGCGACGATTTACCAGACCCCGAAAGTCCTGTAATCACTACCAGTTTTTCACGCGGTATAGAAATATCAATATCTTTAAGGTTGTGAACCCTGGCACCTAAAACTTCAATTGTATTGTCTTTGTCTAGCATAATTTTAGCAAAAACGCAAAGTTACCATTTTGATTTATTCTTTCCATAGAACCCTTAGGAAGTTTTATGATTAAAAGTTTAAAGTTTTGCATATGCATAGCGTCGGGAAGAATATCATTATAAACAAAACGCTAACCTTTAAAGTTAGCGTTTTGTTGTTTTTTATTCTATTGTCATCGATTTTAGTTTGCTTCTGTAAGCTTCAAGCGCTTCAGATTTTGAAATAAAACCAAAGTATTTTTCGTCTTTGATAACAGGAAGAAAGGTTCTTTTTGTTTTTTCAAATTTATTCATTACCACTTCCATACTATGAAACGGATAAATGACATCGGCAGGTTTAGTCATAATATCTTTTACTAAAGTGTATTTGACTCGGTATTTGTTAAAAATAATTTCGCGAATATCATTAAAATGAATCACACCCAATAAATGCTGTTCGCTATCTACAACCGCAAAAACAGATTGATTAGAATGTGAAATCAAATCCACTAATTTTTCTAAATTTTCATCAGGAGAAAGTGTTAAAAAATCAGAGTGGACAATAGAAAGAGTGTTTAAAGTAGAAAGAACATTGTAATCTTTGTTGCTGGTAAAAGCATGTCCTTTTTTGACTAATTCTTTTACATCCATTGAATGTTTTTCAAAACGTTTTGAGATAGCAAAACTAATAGAAGCTACAATCATCAAAGGAAGCATCAAACTGTAACCACCAGTAATTTCGGCAATCAAGAAAATGGCAGTCAACGGAGCGTGAAACAATCCACTTAAAATACCAGCCATTCCTACCATAGTAAAATTACTAACAGGTAAATGTGTTAATCCCGTTAGATTAAGAAATTTTGAAAAAACAAAGCCTACATAAGAACCTACGAAAAGGGAAGGAGCAAAATTTCCTCCATTTCCACCAGAACCTAAGGTTATAGCAGTGGCAAAAACTTTCATTAACATAGTAGCGCAAACAAAGGCTAGTAAAACCCAACTATTGTCTTTAAAACTGCCAAAAAGAGTATTTTCTAATATTTCTCCTGGATTGCTTTCAGCTAAAACTTTAATACTTTCATAACCCTCACCAAAAAGTGTTGGAAAAACAAAAACAAGAACTGCTAAAAGTGAAGCGCCTAATAATGCCTTTTTGTATGGATTCATCTTTAAACGATGAAAAAAATGTTCTGTTTTTTGAAAGTTTCTCGTGAAATAAATAGAAATAAAACCAGTTAAAATTCCTAAAAGAATATAAAATGGAATTTTGTGATAATCAAATTCTTGTTGCTGTCTAAAATTTAAAAGTATAGTTTCATCCAATACAATTTCAGAAACCAATGCGCCAGTTGCTGCCGCAATCATAATGGGTGTAAAGGCAGAAATACTAACGTCAACTAAAAGAAATTCAATAGCAAACAAAACTCCGGCAATAGGAGCGTTAAACGCAGCGGCAATACCTGCTGCAACCCCACAACCTATAAGCAGGGTTCTGTCTTTATAACTTAATTTATATTTTTGGGCATAATTTGATCCAAAAGCGGCACCTGTAACCACAATAGGACTTTCTAAACCAGCCGAACCTCCAAGACCTACCGTTAAGGAACTCGTCATGATGTGAGCATACATTTGCTTTCTAGGAATGATACTGGCTTTTTTAGCAACAGCATATAGAATTTGTGGAGTTCCCTTTTCAATAGAACCACCTAAAAGCCTTTTTACTACTAAAACCGTTAATAAAAGTCCAGCAATAGGCAAAATACTATTGATGAAACTTAGTTTTAAAATGCTATTTACATAGGTAGCAAAGGTAAAAACCCAGTGAGCAAAAGTCTTTAGCACAATTACAGCAAAAGCAGAAGAGATACCAACTAAGACACTCGATAGAAAGATAAATTGCTTTTCTGTTAAGATAGATTGCGCCCAATCAATTATAATTTCTAATTTAGAAAAAAATTTTTTGAACATTTAATTTTTTTTTTTTTTTGAGTGTACAAATTTACTATTATTTTAAGTATGACATAAATTTTTTACAGCTTCTTTTTTGCTTAATCTTTTCAAATTGCTATTTGTAACAAAATCAAGTACTTTCTCAGGATTGGTTTTGGCATATTCGCGTAACGACCAACCAATGGCTTTTTGTATAAAAAATTCTGAAGAATTTTGATGTTGCAAACAAATAGATTTAAGCAATTCAAAATTAGTTTTTTCTTTGTAACCTAATTGAAATAAAATAGCACTTCGGTTGAGCCACATATTATTCGAATTTGAAAAATTTTGAATTACTTCATCAATCATTTCAGGAAATTCTAAAAGATATTGCCCTAAAATGTATTTGGAAATGGTATCTACGCTGTCCCACCAAGAGTGTGTCATTATAAGTTTTTTGATGAAATTAATATCGTCTTTTTTATATTTTCCTTTAAGCTCTTTTATAGCAATTTCAATAGCGCAATACTGCAGTTCCCGTTGTTCTTTTGTGTAAAGTTCCAATACTGTTTTTTGAGTATTAGATTGAATTTCATTTTGATTTTCTTTCCAAAGTAATTTTAAAAGGTTTCTTCGTTCATTTGTTTTTATGCCATAAAATGGAAAATTATTTTTCATGTATTTTGACATCGATCCAGCGTTTTCCGAATTTGCATTAGCTGTAAAAACAGCTTCTAATTGAGAGATGAATGCCATATTAGAGTTCCTTTACTTTTTGAGCGCAATAGCTTTTTATCTCTTCGAAAAAAGAGCTGAATTCCTGTTCGAATTCCGAATAATATTCCTGAAGTTCTTCGGATGCAAAACGCATATTGGAAGTGTTTTGGGTTCGGAGATCCATTTGCGTCAAAATTTGGTGAATGCCTTCGATGGTTTGATAGCTCGAAAGCCAGTTTTGTTTTTCCATGTATGGAAGGATATTTTTAGTTTTTTCGCTTAAAACGGCATGATTTTGATGCAACGACTGGTAAAATTCGGATACAAAATCCTCTAAATTTTCTTCAGAGTACTTTTCCCAGTTTTTGGCTAAAAAGTGATCATAAAAAATATCCACAATTACTCCGGCATAATGATGATAGTGTTCGTGCAAACGTTTGGTACTTTCTCTGAAAACCGGATGTGCATCGGTAAAAGTATCAATGGCGCGGTGCAATAGAATTCCTTTTTGGATTTCTTTGGAGTAATTTTCAAATTGCTTTCCACGAATACCGTCGGCCATGAAATTGCCAATTTTTATAAATTCATTGTTTCCAGAAAGATAGATGTGTGCTAAGAAATTCATTTTTTTTATGTTGCTAAGTTTCTTAGTGACTAAGTTGCTAAGTTCATTTTAGTAAATGTATAAAAACTTTTTTTAATCACTTTGTGGTATAGCTTAAGCTTTTAGTAAAATTAAACTTAAATTATTTTAAAATCTTAGTCGCTCTGCAACTTAGTAAGTCAACAACTTTTTTATATTTGTGTGCAATTTAGTTTAAATAACCAAAAATTTAAAAACAAACAAGAATGACTTTAATAAAATCGATATCTGGTATTCGCGGAACTATTGGAGGGAAAGTGGGTGACAATCTTACTCCGGTGGATGCTGTGAAATTTGCTTCGGCATACGGAACCTGGTTAAGAAATACCTATGGCAAGGACAATAAAAACTTAAAAGTGGTGGTGGGGCGTGATGCCCGAATTTCAGGACCTATGATTCATAATTTGGTTGTGAATACTTTGGTAGGTTTGGGTATTGATGTTATCGATTTAGGTTTGTCTACAACGCCTACTGTAGAGGTGGCAGTGCCATTAGAAAGTGCTGATGGCGGAATTATTTTGACAGCTTCGCATAATCCAAAACAGTGGAATGCTCTAAAATTATTGAATGACAAAGGAGAATTTTTAAATGGTGTAGAAGGAGAAAAAATCTTGGGGATTGCTGAGGCAGAAGCGTTTGATTTTTCCGATGTAGATAGTTTAGGAGAAGTGATTGAGAATGACGCCTATATGGATATTCATATTGATGAAGTTTTGAATTTGCCTTTAGTGGATGTTGAAGCGGTTAAAGCAGCCAAATTTAAAGTGATTGTTGATGGTGTTAATTCTTCCGGAGGTGTTATTATTCCTAAATTATTGGAATTAATGGGAGTGGAAGTAGCGAAATTGTATTGCGAACCAAACGGACATTTTCCTCATAATCCGGAACCCTTAAAAGAACATTTGACAGACATCTGCCAATTGGTAGTAGAAGAAAAAGCCGATTTAGGGATTGTAGTGGACCCAGATGTGGATCGTTTGGCATTCATCAGTGAAGATGGAGAAATGTTTGGTGAAGAATATACTTTGGTAGCCGTTGCCGATTATGTGTTGAGTAAAACACCTGGCAATACGGTTTCTAATATGTCTTCGTCCCGTGCTTTGCGAGATGTGACTTTGGCTCATGGCGGCAATTACGAAGCCAGCGCAGTAGGTGAGGTGAATGTGGTAGAATTAATGAAGAAAAATAATGCCATTATTGGTGGAGAAGGTAACGGTGGAATTATTTATCCGGAGTCGCATTATGGTCGTGATAGTTTGGTAGGAGTGGCTTTGTTTTTAACCCATTTGGCTAATAAGAATATGAGTGTTTCTGCTTTGCGTGCTTCTTATCCGGAGTATTATATGAGTAAAAACAAAATTGAATTGACTCCGCAAATTGATGTGGATGCTATTTTAGTGGCCATGACCGAGAAATACAAAAACGAGGATATTTCTACGATTGACGGAGTGAAAATTGATTTTGCTAACGAATGGGTACACTTAAGAAAATCCAATACGGAACCGATTATTCGTATTTATACCGAAGCGCCTTTGCAATCTCAGGCTGATGCTTTGGCCTTGCGTATTATTGATGAAATTAAAGCTATAGCAGGAATTTAATTGCTATTATTATAAAGAAGAAGCCCTTTCAAAATTACTCTGAAAGGGCTTTTTTTATGTTTAATCCCATTGATTAGAGGATGATGCTGCTAATTTTCCGCCACCGGTAAAGAATAAAGTTATCGCTCCTGCAATGTATAAACCTAATAATTCTAATTGCCAACCTCCGTTTTCATTAAGTGAAAAAATTTGGTTGCTATGCACTAAAAATAGAGCAAACAAAGCTCCGAAAATATAAACAACGGATGATAACCTTGTTCTAAAACCTATAAGAATCAATAAAGGCGCAATAATCTCGGTGAAATAAACGCCATAAGATAGTAGGGAAGGCAATCCTTTTTCTTCCAGCATTCCTGCAATGAAAGATGTTTTTCCAATTTTTGCTATGCCGTGCAATAACATTAGTCCTCCTACAGCGATGCGAAGGATGAGTAAACCTAAATCAGTGTTTTTGTTCATAATACAATTTTTTATAGTTTGAACTAAAATACTGATATTTTATTAAAAATTAGAGATCAGGTTAAAATTTTAAAGATTATTTTGAATCCGTTTTTTGATGGTTTCTCGCAATAATTCTCGCGCTAGCGAACCTTAAGAAAAATGCTCGCGCCAGCTGGGGGGAATCAAAAGCATCCTTAATATTTATTTTAGTTTTGTTCTCCATTGTATTTTTAATATTGCCTTACGTTCCGCCACTTGGCGAGGTTTGGGATTAAATATGCGAGTTTTTTCGGTTAAACACAAATTTTACAAATACAAACTATCATTAAATTCAGCCTAAAACCCCAATCGCGCCAAATGGCTGTTACCAGTAGTTTATAATTCTCCCTTTGATGAAACCACTTTCGTTTTTGCGTTAAAAATGTGAAAAGCTACGTTTGCTTTATTTCGAGTACGTTTGTCGTCTGAAACAAAGTAGTCACAAAATGAAGAGAAATATGCATGATTTGAATCCCACAACCTTGCATAATTCGACTTTTCGTTGTATTTGTCTTTCCAATAACCAACCAAATCTAACATTTCAAATACTCCGCCATACTTATTATGTAAGCCAAAATCTTCATTGTTAGGAAATAAAGTAATTGCGTGATCTATTAAACCAATTAAGGAATACCCTCCAAAAGCCTCTTTTTTCTCATGGATTTGTTCAACAACTTCTTCCGGACTGTAATTATTGAGTTTTGTAATGTCTAAATTCAATTGATTTCTGAAAACTGCTTTTTGAGTTTCGTCAGCACTATTTACCATACTTTTCATTGCAGTTTGACCAAAATCTACTTCTGTAATAGTTTGATAAACAACCATTGGTTTCTCTATCTGTTTATGTACAATTTTAGTTTTCAATTCGTGAAAAAGATAATTGTTATTTGTAATTTGAGAAATTGTTTGAAATCGTTTTTTTAATCGTTCTTTTATTTCTGTTGGCGTTCCTTTAATTTCATGAGCTTCTTGCAAATGAGCGGCAGAATAGAAGAATTGTTTGATTTCAGTATCAATATTGCTAATCAAGTTTTCTATCGAAGTAATTCCTTGTTCGATGTCGATAATGATATTGTTATCTAGATAAGCTGTTTTCATAAATTACTTGTAACTTGTTTATACTCGCTACAAAGTAGCGACAATCTACCCCATTTTGGATGTATAGTCGATACTGTATAGCGTATTTTCATCCAAATATATAGATAAATTATTACAAATTACTTGAGCGTATTTTATTTATGGAGATTTTTTTATTGAAAGAAGTTTGCTATTTAAAAATTCACTCTAAAACTCATATTAGGCGTCAAGCCTAGTGATTTGTTGTTGACTTGAATGGTTTTGGAGTTATCGTTGGGGTCTACTTTGTAGTAACGATTGATAATGTTATTTTGATTCGTCATATTGATAATTCCGGCTCTTAAGATGGCTTTTAGCTTTGTGCTAAAACTAAAATCATAGCTCAATGAAGTATCCAAACGTAAAAAATCATCGAGATTCAGGCTGTTTGGTGTATCATAATTCACAAAGAAATTATTGCCCTTTTGTACGGTTTCATTTCCTTCAACAGGTTTGGTGTAGGGAATGCCGTTGTGCCAAATACCACCTATCGAAATTTGTAAATGCTCCAGAATGTTATAATTGAATCCCAGTCTTACAGAATGTCTAATGTCCACATTATTAGGAAAGCGGGAAGGACTAAAACTATCAAAATGATAATCGTTTTGGCTAAAGGTATAACTCAACCAAGTGCTGTATTTTTTGGTCGTTTTATTAATTAGTAATTCAATGCCATTGTTAGTATAATTGCCGTGTGCGTTTTGATATTGAAAGTTGTTGTAAAATCCCTGATTGGAGGCTGTAATACCGTTGACTAGTTTGTAAAAAACAGTCAAATCGAGGTTCCAGTGGTTGGCCTGAAATTCAAAACCTAGAGAAGCCTGTTTGCTTTGGGCAATAGGAATGTTTTTGTTGTCCACCAATTGCCAGCGTCTTTTTTCCACCCCTAAAAAATCATCTTCAAAATCGATAATTTGTGTGGACGTTTGATTTTTAAATTCTCCTTCTAATTTTAAAGCCAATTGCTTGGAAAGTTCCTGTCTAAAATTAATTCGGGGTTCTATTAGGAATTTTTGGAATTTTTGAAAATAATTCAATCGGACACCCAATCTAAAATAGCTTTTGTTTTTATGGTATTCGGTTTCGGTGTACAAAGCCTGATTGAGTAAAACATTCTTTTTTGTACTGGAATACAAAGGATTGTTCACACGGGTTTGGTTGAGCATTCCGGTTTCGTTAATTTGATATCCTGATAAAAGCCTGAGGTTTTCGTTAAAAGAATAATGCACATTCAATTTAGTCCCCGTTTCAATCACTTCGTTGCCCTCAGTTAAAAGTTGATCGTTTGCAATGCGATAATCGCGGGAATCAATATTGTATCTCGAATAATAAGTGTTCAGTTGCGTGGAAAGTTGGTTGGTCCATTGGGTATTCCAACTTCCGCCAAGTCCGATATTTTTTTGCGAAAGCGCACTGGATTTGGATTGGTTGTCATCGCTGCTATTGGTTTCCGTATAATTTAATTCATTGGTAATCCCGATAATATTGGCTCTAAATTGATGTTTTTCGTTTAAATCATATAAAATTTTAGCGGTATAATCGTAAAAATAGAAATCAGAATTCGTGTTTTTATTAGTATTATCGGTATTGATTTCGGTGTCCTGAAAACTTTTTTTGTAATAGTTGGTATAAGTAGGCGTGTTCACAAAATCAGTTATCGAATGACGGGCAGAAAGATCAATTTCCAACTTTTTAGACAGTGGAATTTCTACAAATAAATCACCACTTATTAAATTGATACCCGCACCGCCTGAAATGCTATTTTTAATTTCGTTATTGGTACTCATATTGATCATACTGGAAACCCCATCACTGTATTCAGCACTGGTGCCGTTTTTAGTCACAACAACTTTATTGGTCAAATTAGGATTGTAAGCAGAAATTAGTCCGAAAAAATGTCCGGAATGATACATTTTGATATTGTCCCAAAGCATTAAATTTTGGTCGTTTGTTCCGCCTCGAATATTAATATTGGCAATGCTTTCATTAGTGCTTTCAATACCTGGAAGTGTTTGTATGGATTGTAAAACATCAGGCTCTGTGAGTCCGGGAAGTATACCAAATTTTTTGCTGTTTAAAATGGTACTTCCATCAGTACTTTTTTGTAATCCAGAAGTCAATAATACATGAACCAAAACCGGATTGAGTTCTTCTTTTGAGGGTTTTAAAAAAATAGTTTTACAATTGTTTTCCGCATTAAAAAAATCTTTGGCACTCCATTCTTGAGTTTGATAGCCCAAATATGAAATTGAAATACTAGCATCAATGCTTATATTTTTTAGTGCAAAACTTCCGTTTTTTGTTGCAATTGTTCCTTCCGAACTATTTTTGATTTGAATTGTTGCACCTGGAAGTGTGTTTTTAGAAATGTCGTCAAAGACAATTCCGCAAATTGTAATGGTTTTATTTAATACCGAAATGGTAATGTATCGATTGTCTAATGCTTTGAAATTAAGCGGAACTTTAGCATTTAAATAATCTATTGTTTCTTGAAGATTTAATGTATTGGATGGTTTTTCTAAACTAATGGAATTAACATCTTCTATAGCATAAGAAAATTTTATATTATATTGTTGTTCAATGGTTTTTATGATATCAATTAAAGGTGTTTTGTTAGTGCTTTTTTGAGCAAAACAAAAGCTATTTATAAAAAAGAGAAGATAAAAAATCCATTTATTAGTTGGCATATTTATAAAATATAACGGTTTTACCTTTTATAGTGTAGCTTAATTGTAACGGAATTGTTATGGCTTCTAATGCTGTTTTTAGATTGGTATGCGTAAAACTTCCGCTAAATAATTTAGTAACATCAACTTCTTTTGTTTCTATTTTAATATCGTACTGACGCTCTAATTCGGCGATGACTTGATTTAGAGGAACGCGGCTAAAACTAGATTCTTTTTGTAACCAAGATGGTGTTTCCGCTTCAAAATCATCGGTTTTTTCAATGTGATGATTAATGACTCTGAAGGTTTTTCCAGGTGGTAATTTTACCGTTTTGTTGTTATAAGTAACGCTTACTAAACCTTCAAAACAACTAACTTCGTAATAATTGTTGCGTTGTTTTACATCAAAATGAGTTCCTAATACTTGTACAATTCCATCGGAGGTTTTTACGCTAAAAGTTTTTCCTTTTTGAACCTGAAAATAAGCTTCACCTTCTAAAGTTAGATTTCGGTGCTTGTCCCAGTTTTGTTCATTAAAACTAATTTTAGACGAAGCATTTAATAATACTTCTGAGTGGTCTGGTAGATAAAAGCTTTGAGTTTGAGCTATTCCAGTCTCAAAAGTTTGTTTGTTGTTATAAAATAAGAAATAGGCAGAAGTGAGGAGTACCACAAAAACGGCAGCAACTTTGAATATAGTATTAAAGTATAATGGTTTTACTTTAGATGTTTTTTTAGTTAGTTTGCTGTTTTTTAAGGCAGCAAGACTTTCCTGCACATCTACTTTTGGAGTAGCCAGATGTTTTGCATAATGAGCAATTCTTTCCATAGTTTCAAAATCTTTCGATTGTTTTAAATCTTCGATTTCTTTACTAGAAAGTTCGCCATTCAACCATTTTAATATTTCTTTTTCCTTTTTCATTTGTGCTCGCTATAGAGGTAAGACAACTTAATCGTTTTTTACCCTACTATTTAGATATTTTCTATTTGTTCTTTTAGAATTTTTAAAGCTCCGGACATTCTTTTTTCCACGGCTTTTTGAGAAATGTCTAATATTTCGGCAATTTCCCGGTATTTTTTCCCATCAATTCGATTCATTAAAAACACTTCCCTTTGGGCTTCGGTTAAGGAAGCAATAGCATTTTGAAGTTTGATTTTGAATTCTTCTTCTTCTAAAAGGTATTCCGGACTTTGATTGGTCCGGTCTAAGTTGGGCGTGTCTTTGGCGAAAGCCATTACTACTTTTTGATGTTTTACAGTGTTGAGAAATAAATTATTAACCGTTGTAAATAAATAGGTTTTGACTTTTGTAAAATCAATTTGAGAGCAATTTTCCCAAATTTTAGCAAAAGCTTCTTGTACTAAATCTAAAGCGGCATCGCTATCGCCAGATTTATAGTAGGCAAAATTAGTAGCCGATTGTACATTTTTTTTATAAAATTCGCTAAAATAGGATTCTTCGCAAAGACTATTTTTTTTCTCAGGCATTCTTATGGGTAGGATTGGTTTTAGGGTTTTGTAAAATTAGATTATTTTTTCTGAATTAGGTAATAATTATTTTAAATGAGTTTTTTAAGAGTAATGTTGTTGTAAATCAGTTTGTTGTGATTTTTTTTGAATTTTTGAATTTTTTAGGGTGGGGAAAAATAGTTTGCTGTTGTCTTACTGATAGAAATGCGAATAAATCGTCATTATAAACTATTAGAAATATTAAATTTGTACATTATGAAAACATTAAAATTAATTACTGGAATTGCATTATTGGGAATTTTTAGTTTAAGTTCTTGCCAAAGTGAAGTAGACGATGTTCAAGGAGATAATCCAAATACGAATTCGGCTAATTCTACAATGGCTACTAATTTAAAACAAGTTTCCATGTATGATGGATCATCTGATGATTTTATCGATGGTTCTTCTTGCTCTTCAATTCAATTTCCTTTTGTTGCCAAAGTAAATGGTGTGAGCATTACTTTTGTAAACCAATTGAGTCTTGAACAAGCCATTACAATACTTGGAGAATTTAATAATGATACCGATACAGTTCAAATTCAATTTCCTATAACTCTTAAAATGAGCGACTATACCGAGGTTACTGTAAATAGTCAAGCTGAATTAGATGCTATTTCCAATAATTGTAGTGAGGTAGAAGATAAGGGGCAAGCGGCTATTTCTACCTTGAATATTCACTATCCAATTACAATATTAACCTATGATGTGAGTTTAGAACAAACAGGAAGTACTGTAATTATGTCTGAACAACAATTGTTTACGTATATGAGTAATCTAAGTAGTTCAGAATATTTTTCAGTAAAATATCCAATGACTGTTACACTAGCAGATGGTACTTCAGAAGAAGTAAGCAGTGATGCTGAATTGAAAGCAAGTATTAATGCTGCTTTAGATATAAAATCGGCAATAGAAGTTGCAGCTGAGAACAAAGTGAAATTAGAGCAAATTTTAGTTGATGGTACTTTTAAAGTGAACGCTTTTATCAATGCAGGAGTAGATTCGGCTAATAATTATTTAGGGTATACCGTTGATTTTGCTAATGATTGGAAAGTAAAATCAATGAATGCATTGAGTACTATTGCAACAGGAACTTATACAGTAACTTCTGATGTAAATGTAAATTTAGAATTTAGTTTTATTGGTAACAGCAGTTTTAGTTTGTTTAATAATTCTTGGATTGTAACGAGTTTTTCAAACTCAACCATTACTTTGCAAAGTGAAACCAATAGTGCTATAACTTTGGTGTTGAAACAAATTTAAAAACGCAGTTATTAATAATTGATTTAAAATTTCTATTTTGCAAAGAAAAAATATCTTGTAAAGCTTAAAGGATGAAGAAAATTTTTGCAGTAGTTACTATTACTTTTTTGTTGTTGACCTCTTGTTCAACTAATGACAACAATGGAAATAATAAGGCAAACAATAAAAAAACATTAGGAACTTCTGCACATGATTTATTATCAGAAGATACATTTGATAGTATGATTATTGAAGTTGTTTATGTAGAAGGATACGAACCTTCGGCTACAGCAATTAATAACTTTATTTCCTTTTTAAATAGTCGTATTCATAAATCGGGAGGAATTACTGTTGAAAAAAGAGCTATTCCGTCTCCAGGGAATGCAAGCTATACAGATACCCAAATTTCGGCTATTGAAGATGCCAACAGAATTTTTTATAATGATGGCAATCAAATTGCAGTATGGGCTTTTTTTGCAGATGCTAAATCTTCAAAAGATACTAATACTTCGGTTGTTTTAGGAACTGCTTATAGAAATACTTCTTTTGTAATTTATGAAAATACAGTTAGAAAATTAAGTACAGGGATTAATAAACCAAGTAGAACTGTTTTAGAATCTACAGTTATAGAACATGAATTTGGTCATATTTTAGGACTGACTAATTCAGGAACAATGATGTTATCTGAACATGAAGATCAAGATCATAAAAAACATTGTAATGTATCGAGTTGTTTGATGTTTTGGGAGGCCGAATCAGGTAATGTTTTAGGCGGAACGATTCCTCAATTAGACGCTCAATGTATTGCTGACCTTCAGGCTAATGGAGGTAAATAATTTTTAATTTATGAAAAAAACATATCTATTGCTGTTGTTCTTTATGGTAATAACAGTAATAAAAGCACAGGAAACTTCCTCACATCAATCCCATGGAGGAATTAAAGGAGGTTATAATTTGGCTTCTGTAAGTTTTGATGGTGATGGAGAAGCGGATCAGCGTAATGGGTTTCATATAGGTATTTACGGAGAATCATTTTTGAGTGATGCTTTTTCAATCCAACCTGAATTATTGTTTTCGCAACAAGGCTACGAAATTACAAATAGCTCTGGAAAATTTACTCAAAAATTAAATTATATCAATCTGCCAGTAATGTTCAAAGCGTATCCTTCTCAAAATTTTTTCTTAGAGGTTGGACCTCAAATTGGCTTGGCGGTTACTCATAAAGAAGTTTATGAAGGTTTGTTTACTAGCACAAAGGAGTATGATCCGGATAGTTTTGATTGGGGAATGAATTTTGGTGCTGGTTTAAAATCAAATTCAGGGATAAGTATAGGTGTTCGATATCATCTAGGTTTAGGCGATTTATACGATTCTCAAAAAGCTCAAAACAGAGTTTGGATGTTTTCTTTAGGATTTGATTTGTAAAGAAAAATTACAATCATAAAAAAAGCTTAGTTGAAATTTTTTAACTAAGCTTTTTTGTTTTTTTAATGATGGTGTTTCCATCTTTTATGAGTCCAGAAATAATATTCAGGAGCTTCGTAAATTTGTTTTTCTAATTCTTTAATATAGCGATGGATGATTTCGTAATTCGGCAGTGATTTAGCGTCATCTGTTATTGGAATAAGAGTCGCTTCATAATAACCTCTTTTAACTTTTGTTATTTTAGCATAGATAACATTCAGGTTGTACTTTTTTGACAATAATTCTGGCCCAATGTGTACCGGAGTTTCCATTCCCATAAAACTTTCCCAATGTGCAATTTGTTTTGTTTTTGGCGATTGGTCACTGGCTAATCCATAAACGGATAAGATTCCTTTTCGCTGGTTGTTGGCCATTAAGGGAATGGTTTTTTCAGTGGATACTAATTCAGTGTTGTATTTGGAACGGATATCTTTAATCAATTTGTCAAAATAACGATTGGCTATTTTTTTATAAACCGCAACACCCTGATAAGATAATTTTAAGTTAAGAGAAATAAGCCATTCCCAGTTGGCGTAATGCGAAGCCAATAGCATAATACTTTTTCCTTTTTCTTCGTATTCTTTTACTAATTCTAAGTTAGTAATCTTAAAACGTTTGTCCATTTCTGTATGCGAAATGGTCATGGTTTTTGTCATTTCCATGAACAAATCACAAAAATGCTTGTAGAATTTTTTCTCAATAACCAAGCGTTCTTTGTCAGTAAGATGTGGTAAAGTAATTTTTAGATTGTTTCTTACGGTTTCTTTACGATACCTAATTATGTAGTAAACGATACAATATACAATATCAGAAATCCAGTAGAAAATTCGGAAAGGTAAAATCGATATCAGCCAAAGTAAGGGATAAGCGATTATAAAAACTAAAAATTGCATGCAGTATTTTTTTTGTACAAATATAAGCCAAAAATGAATAACCTAATAAATTGGCTGTACTTACTGATTGCTTCTGGTGGAATTGTTATATTTACCATCCAAAATAAAAAACATTTATGAATACTTTTTTGATTGCTATAATTGTTGCCAATGTACTTTTTAGTTATAAGGGATTTAATGATTATTCTTTTTTTAGAAAATACGAATTTCATATCGGAAGCATTCGTGCGGGAGAACAGCTTAGAATGATTACCTCCGGCTTTCTCCACGCTGATATTGCTCATTTGGCTTTCAATATGATTACGCTTTATTTTTTTGCACCAGTAGTTGTTGCTTATTTAGGAAGTATAATGTTTTTAATTATATATTTTGCCAGCTTGATTTTTGGAAGTTTGCTAACGCTTGTATTGCATCGAAATGAGTACAATTATAGAGCTATTGGGGCTTCGGGAGCTGTTACAGGGATTTTGTATTCAGCAATATTGTTGCAGCCAGATATGATGCTAGGAATCTTTTTTATTATTCCAATGCCGGCTTATGTTTTTGGAATTTTGTATTTATTGTATTCTATTTACGGAATAAAAGCTAAAAATGATGGGATAGGGCACACTGCACATTTTGGTGGAGCAATAGGTGGTTATTTAATTACGTTATTAATTTATCCGGATTTAATTGTATTACATCCATTGATGGTCAGTTTGTTAACCATTCCTATCATTCTTCTTTTTATTTTAATAAAGTTGAAGAAGCTTTAATGGCACAACTTTTGAATAATTCCTAGAAATTTTAAAAATATACAAAATGAAAAGAGTTATAGTTTTTTTAGCCCTAATGTTAATGACCGTGTCCTATGGTCAAGAAATTAAACAAGTTCCACAAATAAGTGTTTCTGGAGAAGGAAAAATTAAAGTAGTTCCAGATCAAGCTACTGTTTTAGCTACCGTTGAAACCAAAGGAAACAATGCCAAAGAAGTCAAACAACAAAATGACGAACAAATGGACGCTGTTTTGAAATTAATAAAAAAAATGAATTTGGCTCCAGCCGATTACAGAACGCAACGTGTGAGTTTGAATCCGCAATACGATTCCGAAAAAAAGAAAACCACTTACAATGCTACTCAAACTATAGAAATCATTGTTAGAGATTTAAATAAATATGATGAGTTGATGGATGGTTTGGTGAGTCAAGGAATCAACCGAATTGATAATGTAGTATTTCAATCGTCTAAATTAGCACAATATGAATCTGACGCAAGGAAATTAGCCATGAAAGATGCTAAACACAAAGCAGAGGATTATGTTTCTGTTTTAGGTCAAAAAGTGGGGCGCGCTATGACTATTTCAGATAATACTCAAAGTTATAATCCACAACCGGTTTATGCTCGTTTTAAAACGACTATGGCGATGGAAAGTGATATGGCGCCAAGAGAAACCTTGGCGGTGGGAGAGATAACTATTACAGCCAATGTAAGCGTGAACTTTATCTTAGAATAAGCTTAGATTATTTAATGAAAAAAGCCAGTAAAAAAATAATTTACTGGCTTTTTTATATGATAAGATTAAAGTGAATTTAATCTTGGTTTGTAACTTTTCTATAAGGAAATGCATTAAAGATGTGTCTTTTAGCAAATCGTGCAGGAGAATCAGCGTTTACCATTTTTACGTAAGTTGCTTTAGGAACACTAATGTATTCATAAACACTACCATTAGAGAAATTGATAATCAATCTACCTTCAACAAATTTGTAATCAGTAACAGTTGCAGTTGCAATAGTTTCGTTATACTCAGGTAAATTAGCTTTGATAGTCTCTGGATTGATGCTTACTAGAAAGTGGTAAGCTTCAATAATTTTTTTACTATTTTCTTCAGCCGCTTTTAAACCTTCTTCGTCTCCTTGAAATTTATCAGGATGCGCTTCTTTCATCGCGTTACGATAAATGGTTTTTAAATCTTTTAGCTGTGCAGTTTTATCTACATTTAAGAGCTTGCGGTATTCAACTATTTTTTTCATAAATTAAGGTAACTACTTGTCTGTTAATATGAAACTGATATTGTTGCGTTTCAAAATCGACAATTTTTTTGCAAAGGTACACTTTTTTTTAAATTTTACTTTATCTATAAAAAAAAAGAAAAAAAGTTTTTTAGAGTACTAAAACACAGAGTATCAAGATCTATTGTTCTGGTTTGTTGTTAGCCTTGTCAAAGTTTTTAGACTTTTTAGGATACTTTTTATGACTTATGTCACTTGGGTTTTCAATCACTGATTTTATGGTAATCCAATCGCCAACAGCGTGTTTGGCCTGAACCATTTTATAATCTAACAGATATTCTCCACAAAAAAAGTTGTTGTTTTCATCTTTTTCAATAACACCTGTAAATACTCCTTTTTGCAACATCTTTCCTTCTGTAGACTTGGTCATGATATTTTATTTAAAAATTTTGAATGCAAAGTTAATCAATTATAATGGGCTTTAGGCTGTTTTATGGTTTCTAAGTATCTTTGCGCTTATGCAAAAAAATTATAAGCCACATCCTAATTCTTTTAAAAATACCTTTTGTGTTTTTCATGAAGTGCTTCCAGATGCTTTAGCAGGCTTGAAAGTACAGTTTGAAAGCAAGGCGGGGAGTAGTTATTATTATACTAAAGAGGGGATGTATCGTGTTTCTAATCATTGGGGAAGATTAGCTAATAGTAAGTGGCGATTAATACCTATGGAACCTGAAACCAATTCTAAATATAAAATAGGTTTTGCGCAATGGGATTGCTTTTATCCAGATAATGCAACGGATAAATTGTATTATTTAGAAATGGATTATACTAAGAATACAGTTAATTATCAGCATAAAAATAATCCAACTTACAATCAAAAAGCGATACTTCGCAACAGTTTAGCAACTACTAAAAGAATCAAACAAATCAGGAATTTGCTGGAGCTCACTTCCTGGGCAAAACATTTTGATTGTGATGATATTGCACTTTTACGTTCCTTAATTATAGAGGATTTAATCTATACCGATAAATCATTAGAACTAATTAAAAATGAAGTAGCTGAAAAGTGTTCTAATTAAAAAGAAGCTATTTTTACCAAATCATCCAGCGAAATGGGTTTGCACATATAGCCCCAGATATTAGGGTTGTTTTTGGCTCTTTCTTTGTCTTCAATCGCTATGGAAGAACTGGAAATGTAGATTTTAATTTCGGTATTTATTTGAGATTTTAAAATTGCAATTTCATCCATAAATCCCCAACCGTCAAGGACAGGCATTTCGATATCAAGTAAAATAATATCTGGATATAGTTCGTTTTTAAGTACAATTTGTTTTAAAGAATTAATAGCTTCTTTACCATTTGAAAATGAAAAAATAGAGGTGAAAATATCCGATTTAACGATTATTTTTTTCATTATAATTTGATAAATAGGATCATCATCTACAATCCAAATTGTTTTTTCTGTCATGATATATATACTTTAAAAGTTGTTCCTAGATTGGGTTCACTTTCAACAGTTATGCTGCCTCCCATGGCATCAATTTGGTTTTTAGTAATGAATAATCCAATCCCTTTTGAGTCTTTATGAGTACTGAATTTTTTATACATACCAAATATTTTATGACCATTTTGGGCTAAATCAATTCCTATTCCGTTATCGGATATTTGAAGTACTGTTTTTTTATTTTCTTTATAACAATCAATATGTATTGTAGGATGTTTTTCTTGATGACTGTAGCGCACAGCATTAGAAATAAGGTTGTATAGTACGCTTTCCAGATAGGCTGGATTATAAATTACTTCAATATCTTCGTTAATTGAGGAAATTATTTTAATACCTTTTAATTCTATTTGATCAGAAAGAATATTGAGGGTATTGTTTAAATATTGTTTTAAGTTTAATTTTTCGGTTACTAAACCTACATTGGTTTGAATATTGACAATTTCATTTAGGTTCAACATGGTTTCATTCAATGAATCTGAAACCGATTTTAATAATTGAATTAGTTCTTCTTTTTCTTCCTCGGATTCAGAAGTTTCTATTAAATCGACAATTGAAGAGATATTACTGGTATGAGATCTTAAATTATGTGAAACAATGTATGAAAAGTTTAATAATCGTTTGTTTTGTTCGCTTACCAAATTAAAGGAGTTGTTTAAATCTTTTTCTGTTTCTTTGTTTTTAGAAACATCAATGATAATGCCTCTAAGACTTTTTACAGCTCCATCTTCCATTATTACATTGACTATGTCTCTAACCCAAACAATACTTCCGTCTTTGGCAATCATTCGATATTCAAAGTCATGATTTAAATTTTGTTCCGTTTTCTCTTTGCAATATTGCAAAGTTGAAGCTCTGTCTTTGTGATAAATATGATCGGCCCAAAAGTTGGATGTATTGATCCATTCTTCGGAAGTGTAGCCTAAAATGTTTTCTACTTTTTTACTAACAAAATTAAACTCCAGTGTTTTTGCATCGCATTCCCAAACAATTCCATCTACAGTATTGATAATAGATTCTATTTTTTTCTGAGAATCCAAGATAAGTTGTTCAGCCAGTTTGCGCTCGGTTATATCTTCGGCTATAGCAATATGATTGGTTGGGATTCCATCAATTTCCCAAAGAGGAGAAATGGTAAGTTTAATCCAAATGATATTGTTTGATTTTGTAATGTGTCTTCTCTCAGTCGAATATTCTCTGATGATTCCTTTTTTTAATTTTTTAAAATTTTTCAAAGATTCCTTTAAGTCATCTGGATGAACAATAGACTGGATGGTTTTTTGTTTTATTTCCTGCTCTGAGTAGCCCAATAAATCACAATATTTTTTATTAGCTTCTAATACTTGTCCACTGGTAGTGTCAACATAGGTTATTCCTACAGCAGCCTGATCAAAGACACTTTTAAATTTAATTTCATTTTTTAAAAGTTTATCTGCTTGTTTTTGAAGTAAAATTTCTAATTCAGCAGGTTTTTTAAAAAAAGATGTAGTAAGAAAACCAATCAATGAAGCTAAAATTAAAGCCAAAAGACCACGTAGAATAAAAGGCAGAATTAATTCATTAGGTTTTTTGTCTACAAAATAGAGCTTCCAATCTCCATCTGCAACAAAAGAAGTAACAGCATTTTCAGCATCTTTTTTTTCTTTTCCTTTTAAGAAAAAAGTTTCTTTTTGAGTAACAGGATCAATTTTAGAAAATTTAAAATAGTATTTAGAAGAGTCAATTTTTTCAATTTCCGGTTTTTTAAGCAAAGTATTTAGTCGGATAATAACTGCTGAGAATCCCCAAAATTTATTGTTTTTATAAATCGCTAACCGACCTAAAATACCTAAGCCTCCTTGGTTTAATTCAAATGGGCCAGCAAAATACATTTTTCGTGTTTCAATTGCTTTTAAAGCTTCGTAACGGTATTTTTCATTTTTTAAAATATTAATCCCAATAGCGGCTTCGTTTCCTGTTAAAGGATAGGTATAACGGATTATTCCGTTTGGAACCAATTGTACAGCATCAATATTACTGTCTGAAGCAAGAATTTGCTTTCCTACCGACTCAAAATGTTCCGGAATTCCATTGTCATTAATAGTTAAAGCTAATGTCAATGCATCAACATAATTGTTTTTTAAAGATTGTTCAATGCTTTTTTGAATGGCTTGTAAGCTAGCATTCATCTCGTCGTTTTTGGCTTTCTTAGTAATATGATATTGCTGCGAAATAATTAACGAGAAAATAGTACAGAAAAATAAAAAAACTAAACTCCCTATCAGTCTGGGTTTGAGTACAAACCAACGCTTGTGATGTTTAATTGTGGGAGTGCTTTTCATTTTAATTATTGCTTGTTCAAGCTTCTTTTTTTGAGATATTTATTGATAAATGGGAAAAACATAAAATAAAATGTAATTTTATTAAATCAAATCTAATAATTTTTTTCAAGATTTGAGAAAACAATATACGTTTTTTATTATTTATAAAGAGTCTATTGTTTTACAATTTTGAAATAAAGAATGCAGGAGAAACGATACTTTTAAGAAAGAATATTTAGTCAGAATAGCATTTAGAAATATTAAATTTGAATATTCAATTTAAAAATGATAAACTTTGTAGCCGATAGAAATAAATTGATTTTTTTTTAAATACGTAAAACTTGTTATTGTAAGTTAAATAGAAAATTATGGGAAGGAATAATGAAAAGAATATAAAAAAACACAACGACAAATTGCATAAAGCTCAAGCAAAAGCCAAACAGGCTGAAATGCTTAGAAAAGAAAAATTAAAAGAAATTGTCAAAAAGTTTAACGAGAACAATACTGAAGAGAATAATTAAATAATAAAATGGAAAACGATAAATACGCAGGGCTTAAAGCAGAAGTTCAGGAAATAATTGATTTGATTGCAGCTAAAAATGCCAAAGAGGCTAATAATAAATTAGTAGATGTGAGCGAGCAATTGGATGATTTATTAGATACCAGTGATGAGGATGAGGATTTAATTGAGTTAAGCAAGTACCAAGTGTTATTGAATCAGTTGTATCAAAAAATAATTGCTCTCAACGGACAGGCGCACTAAGTATTGATTATGAAATTATGTTATTGTAATTCTCAAAAAGCATTTGAAGATTGTTGTGAGCCTTTTATTAAAGGTTTAAAAAAAGCTCCAACAGCCGAAACTTTAATGCGTTCGCGTTATAGCGCTTATGCTACTCATCAGGCTGATTATTTAGTAGAAACTACACATGTTTCTCAAAGAGCCTTACATTCAAAAGAAGATATATTGCTTTGGGCAACTTCTAACCAATGGCAGAAATTAGAGGTTCTAAAGGCAACTGAAACTACTGTTGAATTTAAAGCCTATTATTTAGATCTAAATAAAAATCAACATATCCATCATGAGTTTTCTACTTTTCTTCAGGAAGATGGAGTTTGGTATTATGTGGATGGAGAATATCACTAATTTAAAATCTTAATTAACAATTGCTATAGCGTTGCTATTGTCATTACAATTGGTATTGATTTCTTTTTAACTTAAAATTAATAATTGTTTGCTTGAAGTAGTCTTTAAAATGCTGTAATTTTAAGGACTATGGAAAAGAGCATTAAAAAAGGGTTCTATTTTAAACAGTATCAGGCTCCATATCAATCTCCATTTGATAAATTATTTGAAATTTTCAAAGAATTAATCACCTATACTTCCGGAGATTTTGATGAAGCTATTAATTGGTTGCGCGAATTAGACGTTGAATACAAACTAACTGACGAAAATTATACCATCGATGATTTTATTGAAGACCTGAAAAAGAAAGGCTATATCAAAGAAGAATTGAAAGATGATGGCAGTTCAGGAATTGGTATTACGGCTAAAACCGAAAGAGCTATTCGGCAACAGGCTTTAGACCATATTTTTGGAAAATTAAAGCGTTCCGGTAACGGCAATCACAAAACTAAATATTCCGGTAGTGGCGACGAACATACCGGTGAATTCAGGGAATTTCATTTTGGGGATAGTCTGGAACGCATTTCACTCACAGAGAGTTTAAGAAATGCGCAAATCAATAATGGGGTAGCTGATTTTAAACTCACCGAAAATGATTTGGTTGTGGAAGATGCCCAGTACAAAGCACAGATGAGTACAGTGTTGATGATTGATATTAGTCACAGTATGATTTTGTATGGCGAAGACCGCATTACACCTGCTAAAAAAGTAGCCATGGCATTGGCCGAATTAATTACCACACGTTACCCAAAAGACACTTTAGATATATTAGTTTTTGGAAATGATGCCTGGCCTATTGCAATCAAAGATTTACCCTATTTAAAAGTAGGTCCTTTTCATACCAATACCGTCGCAGGCTTGCAATTAGCTATGGATATGCTGAGAAGAAAACGGAATACCAACAAGCAAATTTTTATGATTACCGATGGGAAACCCAGTTGTGTAAAAGAACGTGATGGTTCTTATTACATGAACAGTAATGGTTTAGACGAGTATATCGTGGATAAATGCTATACACAGGCACAGCAGGCCAGAAAGCTTCGTATTCCTATCACGACTTTTATGATTGCATCTGATCCCTATTTGCAAAAATTTGTCAATAAATTTACCGAAGCCAATCAGGGGAAAGCTTTTTATACGGGTTTAAAAGGTTTGGGCGAAATGATTTTTGAAGATTATGAAACCAATAGGAAAAAGAGAATTAAATAGTTTGCAGTGGTCAGTTGTAAGTAATCCGTAAATCTAATAAAGATAAAACGATAATAAGAGTGTTTATGGAGATAGAATCATATTGAAATCTTATAATTTTTCAATCTTTAAATCATTCAATTTAAAATAAATATGAAAATAGAAAATATAAATACTTTAGGTGAATTAAAAGCTTCAGCTTACCAAAGTAAAAGCATCAAAGACGAATTACGAAATAATCTTCGTGAGAAAATCAAATCTGGGATTCCAACTTTTGAAGGCATTCACGGTTTTGAAAATACGGTAATTCCAGAATTAGAACGTGCTATTTTGTCTCGTCATAATATCAATCTGCTAGGACTTCGGGGTCAGGCCAAAACCCGATTAGCCAGAATAATGGTTGAATTATTAGACGAATACATTCCGTATGTGAGTGGTTCCGAGATTAATGATGATCCTTTGCAACCTATTTCTCGATTTGCAAAAGATTTAATTTTAGCCAAAGGCGATGAAACACCAATTTCTTGGTTGCACCGTAGCGATCGTTTTTTTGAAAAATTAGCCACTCCCGATGTTACTGTTGCTGATTTGATAGGCGATGTAGATCCTATAAAAGCAGCAAATTTAAAGCTTTCTTATGCTGATGATCGTGTGATTCATTTTGGGATGATTCCGCGTGCTAACCGCTGTATTTTTGTGATAAACGAATTACCTGATTTACAAGCCCGAATTCAAGTGGCTTTGTTTAATATTTTACAAGAAGGTGATATTCAAATTCGTGGTTTCAAGTTGCGTATGCCGCTTGATATGCAGTTTGTATTTACAGCAAACCCTGAAGATTATACAAATCGTGGAAGTATCGTGACACCTTTGAAGGACAGAATTGGTTCTCAAATTTTGACTCATTACCCGGAATCTATTAAAATTGCAAGAATAATTACGGAACAAGAAGCTAAATTAGATGCTGTTCAAAATGATACGGTTTATGTACCTTCATTAGCCAAAGATTTATTGGAACAAATTAGTTTTGAAGCCCGTGAAAGTGAATATATCGACCATAAAAGTGGTGTGAGTGCCCGAATGAGTATTACAGCTTACGAAAATTTATTGAGTACTGCCGAACGTCGCGCTTTGAAAGCAGGTGTAGATAAAACTACCTTACGATTGTCTGATTTTATGGGAGTTATACCAGCTATTACCGGAAAAGTAGAATTGGTTTACGAAGGAGAGCAGGAGGGAGCAGCCGCTGTGGCGGAGCATTTGATAGCAGCGGCTATAAAAACAATGTTTCCAGCTTATTTTCCTAAGATAGAAAAATTAGAAAAACCGAATAATAAAACCCCTTATTCGGATTTAATTGAATGGTTTTTTGCCGAAAGCGGTTTTGAGTTATTGGATGATTGTTCAGATGAGGATTACGAGAGCATTTTAGGTTCTATTGTACCCTTGGAAATTCTAGTAAAAGAATATCAAAGTGATATAGCAAAAGAAGATAAATTTTTTATGAAAGAATTTATTCTTTGGGGATTAGTTGAATATCGAAAATTAAGTAAAGACAGGATTTCCGAAGGTTATCAGTTTAAAGATATTTACGGAAGTTATATTAGTAAATTATAAGATTTAAAGTGCTGAATAAAAGGGGTTAGATTTATTTCTAATCCCTTTTTTTATTTGTTGAAATTAATTTTTACAAATGTGATAGCTAACTGATTTTAGTTTACATTCGTTGACTAGTTCTACTGTGAGCTATTGACAAAATGGAAAAGAATTTTGAGGCTTTAATTGCTTCGTATATTGAGAATAAAGTGGGGATTTCAGAACACTTTTTGAGCGATGAGTTGGCCAATAATTTAAAGCAAAATTTATTTTCCTTAAACAAACAAAGTTTATTGAAAGAAGCAGGAACAGGTAATTCAGAAGCTGTTGCCTATGATAGTGCTGTTCGAAGCGATTCTATTTACTGGTTGGATAAAAAGCATAATAATGCGTTTGAAAATGAATTTTTCAAACATATTGAGGATTTTATCCGTTACCTCAATCAAAGTTGCTACACTGGAATTACGGGCTATGAATTTCATTATTCCTTATATGAAAAGGGAGATTTTTATCTCAAGCATTTTGACCAGTTTCAAAACAATTCCAGTCGTAAATTCTCGATGATTAGTTATTTAAATAGCAATTGGCAACCAGAAGATGGAGGAGAATTAATGATTCATCAAGAGAATAACAATCAAAAAATAAGTCCCACACAAGGAAAAACGGTTTTCTTTAAAAGTGACGAATTACTTCATGAAGTTTTACTAACAAATAACACCAGAATGAGTATTACGGGTTGGTTAAAATGCGATTAAACCTAAAATAAAGCTCCATACACTTTGCTGAATTTGCAAATGCGTATGGAGCTTTTTGTGTAATTATACTTTTTGAGTATCTTATTTTTTATAAGTTGTTCGGCCATAATTAGCCACAACAGCCAGGCAAATTAAAGGTAAAATAAATGAAAAGTTAACTTCAGGAATAAAACCTAAAATTTTTACATCTGAAAATCCAGGTCCACCCCAATCTAAAATACTTCCTTGAAATACAGGCATTAAAGCACCTCCTACAATAGCCATAACTAATCCTGCTGAACCAATTTTCGCCTCATCTCCCATGTCTTTTAAGGCAATTCCGTAAATAGTAGGGAACATAATTGACATGAATAATGAAATACCTATTAATGAATAAAGTCCTATTGTTCCAGGTAATAAAATAGCTCCTGTACAGCAAATAACACCACCTATACCAAAAAACATTAATATTTTTGATGGATTAATAGTTCTCATTAAAGCCGTACCTATCCATCTTCCACAAAGAAATATAATCATAGCTGAAATATTATACCAAGAAGCTGTTAACTGTTGGTCTTCAGCTAATCCTTCATTGATATTATCAACATATTGAAATATAAAAGTCCAGCACATAATTTGTGCTCCTACATAAAAAGCCTGTGCGATAACACCTTGGATATAATTTTTGTTAGCAAATAATTTTTTGAAAGATTCTGAAATAGACATTTTATCATGATCGGCAGTTTTGGGAATTTTGGTAAAAAGAATAATTACCATAATAGTTAAAACGACTAATCCTAAAAGAATATAAGGAACACTAATTACACCTAAATCATTCTCACGAATAGCGGCTTTAGCGGTTTCAGATAAGGTGTCATAAATTAAAGTTCCTGAAGCATCTTTGTCATCGGAACGTAAGGCTGATATAACAAATTGTTGGGCTACAATCATACCCATTAATGAACCAACAGGATTGAAAGATTGGGCTAAATTTAATCGGCGAGTAGCAGTTTCAGGATCTCCTAAAGCTAAAATTAAAGGATTAGATGTGGTTTCTAAAAACGCTAAACCACAAGTGATTACCCATAATGAAATTAAGAAAAAATTATAGTCTTGGAAAGCAGCTGCAGGATAGAATAAAAAGGCTCCCGAGGCATACAAACAAAGACCTAAAATAATTCCAGATTTATAGCTATATTTTCTAATAAATAAAGCGGCTGGTAAAGCCATAAAAAAGTAGCCAAAATAAAAAGCAAACTGCACTAAAGAAGCCTGCATGTTTGACAACTCGGGCATAACTTTCTTAAAAGCAGAAACCATCGGGTTAGTTAAATCGTTCGCAACTCCCCATAATGCAAATAAAGAAGTAATAATAATGAAAGGGAATAGTAATTCCTTTTTAACAACAGCAATTGTTTTGGGTTGGTTCATTGGTTTAAATTTAATTAGAATTAATAGGTTAAAAAAAAGAACAAATCATAGACAATATGATTTGTTCTTTAAATTGATAATAGGTTTTTATTCTGTTAATAAGGCGCGGTCTAAGTGAACGTAACCTCCGTCACAAAAGATAAATTGTCCTGTTGTGTGTGATGATCTTTCAGAAATGGTAAACAAGCAAGTATCTGCAATTTCATCAGGTGTAGTCATACGGTTTTCTAAAGGGATTTTCTTTACAATAGATTGTAGTTTTTCTTCTCCATTTTCTAATGTTTTAATCCAGGTGTCATAAGCAGGTGTCCAACTTTCAGCAATAATAATTGCATTCACACGGATGTTGTGTTTGATTAAATCTACGGCCCATTCGCGCGTTAAACCTAGAACACCACCTTTGGCTGCAGCATAGCCTGAAGTTCCACCTTGACCTGTTAGTCCAACTTTAGAACCAATATTTAAAATAGGTCCTTTTGATGCTTTTAGGTAAGGCAGTGCGTGCTTTACAGTTAAGAAGTAGCTTACCATATTCAGCTTTAAAGAATCCATAAATTCTTCATAAGAAGCATCTAATCCAGCTCCGTCATTTACTCCCACATTGTTGATTAAAGCATCTATTCGACCGTATTTTGTAGTAATTTCTGCAATTGCTTTTTCAATTTGTTCTGGATTAGTAACGTCTGTTTTGCAAAATAAAGCGTCAATTCCTTTTTGTTGTAATTCTTCTACATAGGCAAATCCACGATCATTTCTGTCAATCACTGCTGGTATTGCACCTTCATCAGCTAAATGTTGCAATATAGTTTCTCCAATACTTCCTTTAATTCCTGCAGCCCCTGTAATAACGACTACTTTTCCTTTTAATCCTAAATTCATTATTTATAAGTTATAAAATTTAATTGCATTTCTACCCATAATGGCAGCTTGTTCTTCTGAACTTAATTTGGCAATAAAATTGGTTACTAATTCTTTTGTTTTTGTATAATTTCCAGCTACTAAACACACTGGCCAGTCAGAACCAAAAAGGATTCTGTCAGTGCCAAAAGCATCTAAAACCAATTGCATATAAGGCTCAATTTGTTCTGGTGTCCAAGTGTTGTAATCGGCTTCTGTGGTCATTCCGGATAATTTGCAATACACATTTGGATATTGACCTATTGTTTTCATTAAAGCTGCCCAACCATCATAAAACCCATCTTTTATGTATGGTTTTGCAATGTGATCAATAACGAATTTCTGATTTGGAAAACGGCGAACTAATTCTAATGCAGCGCCTAACTGATGTGGGAAAATTAAAATATCATAAGTGAAATTGTATTTTTCTAAAGCAGCAATTCCGTTTAGAAAATCAGGGCGTAAAATGAAGTTATGATCGGCTTCACCTTGTACTACATGTCTAAATCCTTTTAATTTTGGAAATTGACTGTAGTGTTTTAAAACCGTGTCAATATCCGAAGCTCTTAAGTCAACCCAACCCACAACTCCTTTGATAAAATCATTTTTTTCAGCTAAAGCTAAAAGAAAATCTGTTTCGGCTAAGGTTTGATCTGCCTGTACCGCTACACAACCATCAACACCGTTATTTTGATAAACCAATTGTAAATCTCCTGGTAGGAAATCTTTACGAATGACTTTCATATCATCATCAATCCAAGCGTGTTTTTCTGCTTCGTAAATCCAAAAATGCTGATGCGAATCTATTATCATGACTATTTTAATTTAAAATCAACAGTAGCTTTAATAACACCAGTTGCAGGATTCAACCAACTATCAAAATTAGCAATCATTTCTGTATAAGGAACACTATGACTAATATAAGATTCTGTTGGGAATTGGTCTAAAACACTAATTACGTGTTCAAAATCTTCTGTAGTAGCGTTTCGGCTGCACATTAAAGTCATTTCTTTAGCATGAATGGCTGGATGGCTATATGTCAATTCTCCTTTAGACAAACCTACCAACACAAAACGTCCACCGTGCGACATATAATCTGGGCAAGTTTCTAGAGCGCCTTTGTGACCTGAAGCATCAAAAACAGCGGTACATAAATCGCCATTCGTAATTTTAGTAATTTCTTCAACCGTATTTTCGCCTGCTTTTACTGTATAATCAACGCCGATTTTATCTTTGGCGTAAGCCAAACGTTGCTCATTCATGTCAATGGCAATTACTTTTGCACCGGCAATTTGAGCTAGTTTCATGATTCCAATTCCAATAGGACCACAACCTACTACAGCAACTGTTTCGCCTGGGACAATCGCCGCCCTACGAATGGCATGAGCTCCAATAGCCAATGGTTCTACAATAGCCATTTGGTCATCAGTTAAATGGTTTGCAGGCAAAAGAATAGAAGCCGGAACTGTAATTTGCTCTTGCATTCCACCATCGGCATGAACACCTAAAACTCTAATATTTGTACAGCAGTTTGTTTTACCGTTACGACAAGCAATACAAGTACCGCAGCTTACGTAAGGCATCACCACAACATTGTCTCCCGCTTTAATGCCTCTAGGATTATCTCCAATTTCTAAAACAGTAGATGCTAATTCGTGACCTAATATTCTAGGGTAGGTAAAGAAGGCCTGATTTCCACCATAAGCGTGTAAATCAGTGCCACAAATACCCACTTTGTTGATTTGTAATAAGGCTTCGTTTTCTTTTCTTACAGGAGCTTCTTTTTCTTTTAATAGAAATTCACCTGGTTTTTCACAAACAATATATTTCATTTTTTAATATTTATCTAATTTGTTCCATCGTTTGAACAGTTTTTGAAATAAAAAAACACAACTTTAAAATGTATTGTGTTTTGTTTTTAAAATCCTATTTTTGTTCTATCGATTGAACAAATATAAAAACTAATTGGAGAATAAAAAAAAATCTACGATAAAAGATATTGCTGCTGTTTTAGGTTTGACACCTTCGGCGGTTTCTAAGGCATTAAATGATCATCCTCGAATTAGTGATAAGACTAAAATTGCCGTGAGACAAGTGGCGCAAGAGTTGGATTATCAACCTAATTTTTTGTCAAGTGCTTTGCGCAAAGGAAAAAGTAATCTGGTAGGTGTTATTATTCCGCGTGTCAACAGTCATTTTTTTTCTTCTGTAGTGGAAAATATAGAGAAAGTACTTAATTTGAACGGCTACAATATTATTATGACGCAATCAAATGAATTGTATGTCAAAGAATGTCAAGAAATAGATACTTTGTTAAAAATTCAGGTGGATGGTATTATTGCTTCTATGGCCAATCAGACCATTGATTTAGAATATTACGAAAAAATAAAATCAAAAGGAACAGAATTGGTTTTGTTTGATAGAGGTGAGGAAGAACTAAATGTGGATTATGTAGGGATTGATGATTATAAAAGTAGTCATTTAGTAGTTGATCATTTGGTTTCCCAAAGCTGTAAACGTATAGCGCATATTGCGGGATTTAAACATATTCGCATTTATAAAGAACGTATTCGGGGTTATAAAGATGCTCTAGAAAAATGGGATTTGAAAATGGATGAAAACTGGATTATTGAAAGTAATTTACGCATTGAAGATGGACGTCGCATTATGCAGCAATTGTTAGATGCTCCGGAAAGGCCAGATGCTGTGTATGTAGCTGGTGATATTGCGGCGCTTGGGGCTTTGCAGGTACTATTAGAAAACAATGTAAAAGTTCCTGAAGAAATCGCTTTGATAGGCTTTAGTGATGAACCTTTTACTTCGCTTACACAACCTTCTATTTCTACGGTAAATCAGCATAGTGACCAAATAGGGAAATTAGCTGCGGAAGCTTTCCTGGAACGAATGAAAAATCCAAAGAAAAAAACAGTAAGCCGAATTATTCTAGAACCAGAATTGGTTATCAGGCAATCTTCGAAAAGAATTTAAATAGTTTTTAAATATAGATTTTTGGAACACAGATTTAAGAAATTTGAATAATTAAAAACAGATTTTTTTAAATTTCTATCGGAGAAAATTTCTTTAATCTGTGTTCCTTCTTTTTGCTAAAATTTTAGATGTTATTCTGTTTTTCCATAAACAGGAACGATGAAATTTCCGTTTAAAAAGGATTTGGTATCAATCTGACTTTGAAGAATAACTCCTTTTAAATCGTTTTCTAGTAATAATTGAGCTGATTGCACTAAAGGAGCTGCAGTTGTGGTTTGTATGGCTCTTAAAGTATGTTTACCCACTTTAAGCGGAAGAATGCATTTGGCAATTTCTCGGCGACGCAAAATTCCTTTAATGTCTTTGCCTTCTACCGCCGCGTATAAGATGATTTGGTCGTCTTCCATAAGCGGAATTTCATGTTGCATGATTTGTTGCAATTCCTTTATGGTGTTCTCTTTGTTTTCTATTGTTGTCAGTTGGTTTTCTATCCAGGCATAATGTCCCGGAAAACGGATGGTTTTATAATCTAAGTTGCGCACTTTTCCGGCTAAGGCATCTGGTAAATCGGCAGCTCCTCCTGATGTTAAATCGGCTTCATAAGTAACTCCGTTAATGATGATGTTGCTTCTTTCGGATAATGCAGGAACTTCTGTTTTGCTAAAATTCCGAATAACAATGGCATTTTTGAGGTACTCTGTTGCCACGCCTACAGGACTCCAAGTAAAACCATAAAAATGTGGAGCAACCGCATTTTTAGTAAGGGCGCCCACTTTAAACTCTAAAATAGCTGCTGTATTTACATTGTAATCAATGCAAAATTGTTGAAACAGCGCATTAGCCAGTACATCAATGTACCCTGGAGCAATTCCGGTTTGTAATATAAAACCCGTTTGAGCATCTTTTGCTAAAGCAATAATCTCATCGGTTTCGGCTACATATTCGGTTAGATTGGCATAATGTAGTTGGAATTCTTTAGCAATTTTAGCAATTTTTGGAGCTTGACTTCCGGGTAAACAATCCAAAATAATATCAGCTTGCCGGAAAATACGTTTCATTTCCTCAGTCATTTCATTTTGTGACCAATGAAAAGCTTCAACATTACAGGATTTAGTTGTTCCATTCTGAATCCATTGCGCAACGGACTGCGCTTTTGCAAATGTTCTGTTTCCAATAAATAGAGTAGGAGTAACTTCACTCCATTCAGCTAAAATTAAACCAGCAGCTTCAGCAATTCCGCCTGCACCAGCGATGATGATGTTGAAATGTTTTTTCATATTTTAAATTTACGGCTTTTCGATTTTATGTCGAAATAAATTTAAAAAATATATGAATTATTTTAAAATAGTGTTCCCTGAACAAAAGTGTTACTAGAATTGTTTTTAAATTCAAAATGATTTATTATTTCAAATTGCTTGATTTCAGGATTAAAGCGACGTAGTGTGATACTATGGCAAAGAAAATTAAGGTCAATAGCTTGAGAAAATAACTGATAACTTATAGTAATTTGTTCGGGAGTTAATTTTCGGGCGATAGATAAGTGAGGTTCGTTATTTTTTAAAAGCGTTTTTACTTTAAACGATTGGTTCACATATTTCATAATTTGCTTCAAATCTATTTTTGAATTTGCATCTGGTGCTATAAAAAAAGCACCATTAGGATAATGGTCAAATGAGTTTAAGCAAACGGAAATGGGTTTTAGACTTTCACAAATAATAGTTAGCTGTTTTTTTATAATTTCAAGATCATTTTCAGTAGCCATAAATTCGTTGATGGTAATGTGTGCCAATGAATTTTTACTATGAAACCAGCCAATTTCTTGAGCTAATTTCTCCTTCATAGTTTTTACCAAAGCAATAATTTCTTCTGAAGGGCTGATGACTAACGAATAACGATTTTGCATTTCTTTAATTCTAATTAGATGCTAAAGATACAATTTAGTAATACAATCTAAAGTCAAGGAACTTGCAAAGTGCATAGTTTTTTTGATGCAATTCTTCCACAATTTCAACTAGGTCATCTAACTCATCACAAAGGTTAAAAAAGAATTTATCTAGATGAATACTACTTACTCGATTGAATTTGGCTCCATAACCAGAAATTGCTCTGGCACCAGTAATGTCAAGAAAATACTGTGCTTCATCAGCAGATAAATCTAAGATTTTTTTGTTCGCAAAATGAACAATTTTACCTTTTAGTTTTCCTTCAAATAATTCGGCAATTTCTTCTAAACTATAGTAGTAATCGTGAAGGCAAATGTTGTTTTCTTGTCCGGGCATGACCAGATAGATAATTTTATAATCTTTAAAATTATGGTCATCATATAGTAAAGCACCTAAACTTTCTTCTAGTCCTTCAATAGTATCGCAACTTTTGTATATGCTGGCAATTTTATGCTCAAAAGCTAAATGTTCTAAATTTTTAAGAACCTCTGTTGTGATATAAGTGTCTACGTCAGGAACACCTTCGAGGCAAAAAATAAAATTTTCATAAACCATGTAAAGCCAATTTGAGGTTTTTTATAGTATTGGCAAATGTATGATTTATTTGGACTTTTTTTCTTCTAGTTTTTTAGAGAAATTCGTTTATTTTAAGTGAAATATGAAAAGATAATTCTCCTAAAGTCTTTTAAAATTGTTGTTGGTCGAAATTCTGTGTTTTAGAAAATGTAATTCTTTAAATTTATAGTTTACATGATGGAACAATTTCGAAAAAGTACAAGTACAATGAAAAAAATATTTTTATTCTTAAATTTTTGCTATATAATTAGTCCAATTTATAGTCAAGAATTTATAAAACCTCCAGCGCCTTTTGGTCCTTTGCCTACGCAAAAACAAATCAATTGGCAGGAAATGGAATCCTATGCTTTTATCCATTTTTCATTAAACACTTTTACCAATAAAGAATGGGGTTATGGAGATGAATCGCCTCAATTATTTAATCCAACTGATTTAGATGCGCGTCAATGGGCTCGGGTGGTTAAAGAAGCAGGAATGAAAGGGATTATTTTGGTGGCCAAACATCATGATGGCTTTTGTTTATGGCCTTCGGCATATACAGAGCGTTCTGTGAAAAATTCTCCTTGGAAAAATGGAAAAGGAGATGTAGTGAAAGAATTAGCAGCTGCTTGTAAAGAGTATGGACTTAAATTGGGATTGTATCTTTCACCTTGGGATAGAAATAATCCTGATTATGGAAAAGCTGCTTACATCACTTATTTTAGAAATCAATTGAAAGAACTATTGACCAATTATGGAGATGTTTTCGAAATGTGGTTTGATGGTGCTAATGGAGGTGATGGTTATTATGGAGGAGCTAATGAGATTAGAAAAATAAATACTTTAGAATATTACAATTGGGACGAAACCTACAAGTTAATATATAAAATTGCACCCAATACTTTGGTTTGGGGAATTGGGCCTTCTGAAGCCAGATGGATAGGAAATGAAGAAGGTTATGCCAATAAAACCAATTGGAGTCTCTTGCGTCAAAAAGATGACTTAGCAGGAAAAGTGCATTATTCAGAATACATGTCTGGTCATGAAGATGGTGAAAAATGGGTTCCGGGAGAAGTTGATGTTTCTATTAGACCAGGATGGTTTTATCATGCTGTAGAAGATGATAAAGTACATACACTAGATGAAATGGTTGATTTTTATTATCATTCCGTAGGTCGTAATGCTACATTTTTATTGAATATTCCTCCAGATAGAAGAGGATTGATTCATGAAAATGATATTCAAAGATTAAAAGAATATGCAGCCGTTATTAAAAACGATTTTAGCAAAGAAGTGCTTTCAAAAAGTAAAGTCACTGCTAGTAATTACAGAGGAAATAGTCCAAAATATGCTGCTAAAAATGTACTTGACGGGAACAAAGAAACTTATTGGGCAACGGATGATTCGGTAAAAAAAGCTTCAATAGAATTTACGTTCATGAAGCCAACCGCTTTCAATCGAGTTTTATTGCAAGAATACATCAAATTAGGGCAACGCGTTAAAGCATTTACAGTTGAAGCTAAAGTAGATGGAGCATGGCAAACAATTGCTAATGAAACAACTATTGGTTACAAAAGAATCTTAAGAACAAAAAGAGTTACAGCTTCGGTACTTAGAATTACTATTACCGATTCTAAAGCAAGTATTGTGATTTCTAATATTCAAGTTTTTAATGCGCCAACTTTTGTGCGAATGCCTGCTGTACAAAGAGATAAAGATGGAGTTGTTTCTATGAATTCTGAAGAAAAAAACACTATTTATTATACGCTTGATGGAACAACGCCTACTGCAAAAAGCATCAAATATAAAGGTTCATTTAAATGTGATAAAGCAGTTAAAATCAATGCTATTTCAATAGACAATGAAGAGAAAATAAGTAGCGCTATTCGAACGGTTAAATATGGTGTTTCTAAAGAAAATTGGAAAATTGTTTCCGTTTCTAGTGGCGATTTTATAACGGCAAATAAAGTTATAGATGGTAATCCTAGTACAACTTGGAATTTTGAAGAAGATGTCAATCAACATCCACAAGAAGTAATTATTGATTTAGGAAGAGAGATAACGATTAAAGGCTTTACTTATATTCCGCAGCAAATAGGGAATCCACTTAATTTAATTTCAAAGTATGAGTTTTATTCTAGCTTGGATGGGAAAAATTGGAATAAACAATCGGAAGGAGAGTTTTCGAATATAAAGAATAATCCAATTGAACAAATTAAAATATTCAATCCTGTAAGAACAAAATATTTGCGTTTTGTTGCTAAATCAGGTGTGGATGGATGCAAGACATTAACTATTGGAGAACTTAGTATTGTGGAGTAATTCATGCTTTTTTATAGATTCAGTAAAGTACAAGTCTAAAAAAATGTCTTTTGCCGAAGTAGGATTGTTATTAGTCGAATTTATGATTTAAGGAATTTAGTAATGGAGTAATTTTACAGTAATAAATTAAAAATAGGAATATGATTAAAGACGGTATAAGTTATAGAGAAGCAGGAAAGTTTGAAGAAACACGTTTCGAAAAAATACATAATGTTATATTCGAATCATCAAAAGAAGCTTCAGTGCTTGTAGCTCACGAAATTGCAAATATAATTCAAAGAAAAGAAGAATTGAATGAACCTTGTGTTTTAGGATTAGCAACAGGATCTTCTCCTATTAAAGTTTATGAGGAACTTGTACGCATGCACAAAGAAGAAAATTTGAGTTTTGCAAATGTTGTAACTTTTAACTTGGATGAGTACTATCCAATGGATAAAAATAATATTCAGAGTTACCATCATTTTATGCACGAGCATCTTTTTAATCATGTTGATATTCTTCCTGAAAATATTAATATTCCTGATGGTACAGTAAGTAGCGAAGAATTACAACAATATTGTATTGATTACGAAATGAAAATTAAATCTTATGGTGGATTGGATTTTCAGCTTTTAGGAATTGGTAGAACTGGACATATTGGTTTTAATGAACCGGGTTCTCACATTAATTCGGGTACAAGAAGTATTACTTTAGATCATATTACTCGCGTTGATGCAGCTCCAGCATTTTTAGGAATTGATAATGTGCCTAGAAAAGCCATTACAATGGGAATTGGAACGGTTAGAAATGCCAAGAGAATTGTATTATTAGCTTGGGGAATTAGTAAAGCTGATATTTTAAAAGAAACCATTGAAGGCGAAATGTCTTCTCAGGTTCCAGCAACTTATTTGCAAGACCATAACAATACTACTTTTGTTTTAGATACAGAAGCTTCTTCTGAATTGACAAGAGTAAAAACGCCATGGTTGGTTAAATCATGTATTTGGACTGATGAATTGAAATTGAAAGCCGTTGTTTGGTTAAGCGGATTGACTAGTAAACCAATTTTGAAGTTAACGGACAAAGATTACAATGACAATGGGATGTCGGGTTTATTAGCCGAAGAAGGTACAGCTTACAACTTGAACATCAAAATGTTCAACCAATTGCAGCATACTATTACAGGTTGGCCAGGTGGAAAACCTAATGCAGATGATACTTATAGACCAGAACGTTCCAATCCTTCAAAAAAGAGAGTGATTATTTTTAGTCCACATCCAGATGACGATGTGATTTCAATGGGAGGAACTTTTGATAGATTAGTAGAACAAGGTCATGAAGTTCATATTGCCTATCAAACCTCTGGAAATATTGCGGTTTCTAATGAAGAAGCTTTAAAATTTGCTGAAGTTTCATCTGTTTTAAATTCAGAGGCCAATGAGTCTAATAGTATCATTAGTTTTTTGAAAAATAAAGGAAAGAATGATATTGATTCTGTTGAAGTTCGAAAATTAAAAGGATTAATTAGAAGAAGTGAATCTTTAGGAGCAACACGTTATTTAGGTGTTCCAGATGTTAATGTGCATTTTTTAGACCTTCCTTTTTACGAAACAGGAACAGTTAAGAAAGGAAATCTTACTGAAGCAGATATCAAGATTATGTGTGATCTTATTGAAGATATCAAACCACACCAAATTTATGCGGCAGGAGATTTAGCCGATCCACACGGAACGCACAAAGTGTGTTTGGACAGTTTGTTTGAAGCTTTAAAACAATTAAAACACAATAGTTATATGGATGATTGTTGGGTTTGGTTGTATCGTGGAGCTTGGCACGAATGGGAATCATACCAAATTGAAATGGCGGTGCCTATGAGTCCAGATCAGGTTTTGAAAAAACGTCATGCTATTTTCTACCACCAATCTCAAAAAGATGGTGTTATGTTTCAAGGAGATGATAGTAGGGAGTTTTGGGTACGTGCTGAAGATAGAAATAGAGCTACGGCAAAAAAATATAATGATTTAGGTCTAGCAGAATACGCAGCGATTGAAGCGTTTAAACGCTATCATTTTTAAAAAATTAAGTTGATGGTTGAGTAGAGTAATTTGTTTATTTTTGGTTATTTACTAAATTACGCTCTTAAAAGTGCAGTCATTTTTGATTGCACTTTTTGTTTTTTATAGACCGAAAAAATGTCTTAAAAAAAAATCTCTACACTAAGGATGATTATAATTTCTTAGTGTAGAGATTTTTTATATCAAACAAAAAGTATTGTTTGGTGTTTTCAAATAAATTTCTCGAAAGACAAATGTTGTTAATTAAATTGCCGAATTTAAAATGCGTTGTTTTACCTCATCTATATAAGATCGGCCAATAACGTATCTTAAACCTTCAATTTCAATACTATTTCCTTCTACAGCATCAATTTTATCAATAGCTACAGTATACGATCGATGGATTCTTATAAAATCTCTTTCGGGTAATAAATTAGTAAAATCAGATAAGGTACTGTGAATGATGTACTTGCCTGATAAGGTGTTTATTTTTAAATAATCTTTTAAGCTTTCAATCACTAAAATTTCATCAAGAAAAATCTTTTTCATTTTCTTTTTGTCAATTTTGACAAAAATAAACGGATGTTCTTTTATGTTTTCAGCTACTGATTTATTACTGGTATCTAACCTTTTGTATACTTTATTTACCGCTTTCATGAGTCTTGGAAACTCTATTGGTTTTACTAAATAATCAAGCACATCCAATTCGTAAGTTTCAATTGCAAACTCATCATAAGCACTTGTAATTATTAATAAAGGTGGATTTTCTAAACTTTTAATAAAATTAATACCGTCTAAAACAGGCATATTGATATCTAAAAAAATGACATCAACAGCATTGTTTTTTAAAAAATTCAGCCCTTCAATAGAATTACTAAAGGAATTAATCAATTCTAATTCTTCAATTTGTTCTATATAGTTTTTAATTACATTAATTGCTAATGGCTCATCATCTATTATTAGACATTTGATTTTCATTTTTATTTATAATTTTAGGGGGTCAAAAAATATTGGATGACTTTTTATTTTGGAAAGTTTATTTATGAAACTCTAATTTTGAGCTTTATCACAAAAATATTCTTTTTATTTTTAATTGATAAAGAATAATCATTTTTGTTATAGCCTAATTCAAGTCTTTTTTTCACATTTTCAATTCCTATACCACTTGACTTGTTAAAATTGTCTACATGCTTGGTAATAGTAGGCATGGGGTTGCTAACTGAGAAATATAAAAAATCTTCTTTGATTTTGAAGTTGATGTCAATTTTTACATGTCCCACATTTTTATTAGCGCCATGTTTGAAAGCATTTTCTATAAATGTCAACATAAGCATTGGTGCAATTTCTTTATCTTGAATATCTCCGGAAATATACATATTAACTTCCAGTCTCTCATCGTGTCTGATGCGTTCTAAATCCAGGTAATTTTGAATGCAGAGAATTTCGTTTTCTAAGGTTTGTCTTTTACTCTGTGTTTCATAAAGCATATAACGCATTAATTCAGACAGTTTTAAGATAATTTTAGGTGTTTTGTTTGATTTCTCAACCGACAAAGAGTAGATATTGTTCAAGGTATTAAAGAAGAAATGAGGAGATATTTGCGATTTTAAAAAAAGTAATTCTGTTTCTAAATTCGATTTTTGAAGATCAGTAACTCTTTTATGTTCTTTTATAAAATCTAAAGTTATTTTGATAGCAGTTACAAAAGTGATAACATAAAGTTCACCTATCATCATATCTATGGTATAATTTAAGGATAAATTTTCTAATGGTTCAGGCCCCTCTGGCCAAACATTGTGACTGATTAAAAAATAAGTTAAATTAAACTTTAACAATACCATGCTAAATAGCGCAACCAGTAAGATTAAGATATAAAGGGTGTATTTTTTTTTGTAGACAAAATTAGGCATGAGTATTAAGATGTTCAAATAACACAATGTCATGTGAATTGGAAATCCTAATAAATTAGATTTTAAAGAGTAGACATAGTCATTAAAGTAGCTTCCCCATCTAAAAGTATTAAAGATAAAATAGATTGACCAAAATATTACATGATAATGCAGGGGAATTTTATGAAACTTGTTAGAATTGAAAATCATTTTTGAGCTTTTTAGTTTTTAATCCCTTTTTTTTGGTGTTTAGGGCTGTTTCTTTGTTGTCCGTCTAAAATTATTTTGGCACAGGTCAAATTTATATAAATTTAATGTTAAATTTAAGAATATCGCTTATGAAGAATATCACTTTACTTGTTTTAACTGCAGTTTTTCTTTCAAATTGTAAATCAAACAGCGAAAAAATAATTAGCAATAATGATTTAATTGAAAATGTTGATCCTTTTATAGGAACAGGAGGTCATGGCCATACTTTTCCAGGAGCTACAGTACCTTTTGGAATGATTCAAGTAAGTCCTGATAATGGAATTTCCAATTGGGATTGGTGTTCGGGTTATCATTATTCGGATTCAATTGTTTCAGGATTTAGCCATTTACATTTAAGCGGAACCGGTATTGGTGATTTGGCAGATGTTCTTTTTATGCCAATCAATAAAAAAGTTGATTTGAGTTTACCAATTACTTCTAGAAATGATCTTCCATATAAATCAAAATACAGCCATGTTAACGAAAAAGCAATACCAGGTTCTTACCAAGTTTTTCTTGAGGATTCTAAAATCAATGTCGAATTAACAGCTTCGCAACGCACAGCATTTCATAAATATACTTTTGCAGAAAAAGATTCACAATCAGTAGTTATCGATTTAGGTTTTGCTATCAATTGGGATAAAGCAACAAAAACAGGAATCACTATTGAAGATGAAAATACAATTAGCGGTTTTCGTTTCAGTACTGGTTGGGCTAAAAATCAAAAAGTATTTTTTGTAGCCAAATTTTCAAAGCCAATTACTGAAGCTGATTTAATTGCAGATAGCAAATTGGTAAAAGGAAAAACATCCGAAGGTGAAAAAACAGCAGCTCAGTTGTTTTTTAAATCTAATAATAGCAATGAATTATTGGTAAAAGTAGCCTTGTCATCGGTTAGTGTTGCTAATGCAAAAGAAAATATGGATACTGCTGGTTTTGATTTTAATAAAGCCAAATCAGCAGCGGAAAAAACATGGAATTCTGCTTTGTCTAAAATTCAAGTTGAAACTCCAATAGATTCACTTAAAACTATTTTTTATACCGCCTTGTATCATGCTCAAATTGCTCCAGCCACTTATAGCGATAAAAATGGGCAATTTAGAAGAGAAGATGATAAAATTATTACTGCTAAAAATTATACAGCTTACTCCACTTTATCACTTTGGGATACTTTTAGAGCCGAGAATCCTTTGTTAACAATTGTTGCACCAGACAAAGCTTCTGATATTGTGAACTCCATGTTGGCCTATTATGAAACTAAAAAAATATTGCCAGTTTGGACACTTTCTGCCAATGAAACCAATACCATGACAGGTTACCATTCGATTCCTGTAATTCTGAATGCTTATAAAAATGGTATTAAAGGTTTTGATGCTGAAAAAGCTTATCAGGCCATGAAAACCACGATGATGCAAGACGAACGCGGATTGAATTTGTATAAAAAATATGGTTACATTCCTTATAATCTTTTGGACGAGTCGGTAACTATTACTTTAGAATATGCTTATGACGACTGGTGTGTAGCACAAATGGCAAAAGCATTAGGAAAAGAAGCTGATTATCAGTTTTTCTTGAATCGTTCTAAGGCGTATCAGTTTTTATTTGATTCGAAAACTGGATTCATGAGAGGAAAATCAGAAGATGGAAAATCTTGGAATGAACCTTTTGATCCCAAACATTCTAATCACAGAGAACATACTGATTATACCGAAGGAAATGCTTGGCAACACAGCTGGTTTGTACCTCATAATGTAGATGATTTTATAAAATTGCACGGAAGTGATGCCATTTTTACGAAACGTTTAGAACAATTATTTACAGAGAGTTCTGAAATTACAGGGAATAATGTTTCAGCTGATATTTCGGGATTAATTGGACAATATGCACATGGAAATGAACCGAGTCATCATATTGCTTATATGTTTAATCATGCCCATCAGCCTTGGCGAACACAATATTGGGTACGTCATATTTTAGACACGCAATACAATACTACTCCAAATGGTTTAAGTGGAAACGAAGATTGTGGACAAATGTCGGCTTGGTATGTTTTTAGTTCTATTGGTTTGTATCCAATGAATCCTGCTTCGGGAGAATATGAAATAGGAAGTCCAATTTTTGAAAAAGCAACTATTACACTTGAAGGAGGAAAAACATTTACAATCGAAGCCGAAAATGTTTCGGCAACCAATTTTTACATTCAATCGGCAACATTAAACGGAAAACCATTTAATAAAACAACCATTTCGCACAAACAAATAACACAAGGTGGTGTACTGCATTTTGTTATGGGCTCTAAGCCAAATGAAAATTGGGGTTTAACTAATTCTAACAAAGCAGACTAATGAACAGCATCGATTTAAGTATTATAATTATTTATATTCTTATTACGATAGGAATAGGAATTTGGATATCTAAAAAGGCTTCAAAAGGTCTGGACGATTATTTCCTGGGAGGAAATTCCATCAAGTGGTATTATCTGGGATTGAGTAATGGCTCGGGAATGTTTGATGTTTCTGGAACGGCTTGGATGGTAGGGATTTTGTTTCTTTATGGGATTAAAAGCTTTTTTTTAATGTGGCTTTGGCCCATTTGGAATCAGATTTTTGTCATGATGTTTCTGGCTGTTTGGATAAGACGTTCCAATATAATGACAGGTTCAGAGTGGATTTTAACTCGTTTTGGGAATGATAGGGCGGGGAAAGCATCGCATATTATTGTTGCTGTTTTTGCAATTATTTCTACAATAGGTTTTATTGCTTATTTCTTTGAAGGAATCGGTAAGTTTATGACCGTTATTTTACCTTGGGATTTGGCTTTGCATTTTAATGGAGCTGTTTTGCTTACTTCAGAGCAATCTTATGCCTTAATTATCATCTTCATGACTACTCTTTATACTATCAAAGGAGGTATGTTTTCGGTAGTTGCTACCGAAGTATTGCAATACGGTATCATGATTTTGTCAGGTGTACTTGTTGCCGGATATACACTTGTCAACTATACGGATGTTCAGATCAATTCGATTATTACAGAGGAATGGAAAAATGTTTTCTTTAGTATGGAATTAGGAAGTCACTGGTCTGACAAGTATGCTGCTTTTGATGCATTGATTAATACTGAAGGCTATAAAATGTTTGGAGCATTAGTTGGAATGTCTTTGTTTAAAGGTTTCTTTGCCAGTATTGCCGGTCCTACACCAAGTTATGATTTGCAACGTATTCTTTCAACAAAATCGGTAAAAGAAGCAGCATATATGAGTGGTTTTACTAATTTGATTCTTTTTATTCCAAGGTATTTATTAATTGGTGGAATTGTGGTAATAGCATTAGTGGTTCTTTCTCCCCAAATGGCAGCCAATCCATCTTTGAGTGGTGCCGATTTAGAAATATTATTACCTACGGTTATTAATTTCCACGTACCTGTAGGAATCAAAGGTTTGTTGTTAGCAGGATTATTAGCGGCTTTTATGTCTACGTTTTCAGCTTTTGTAAATGCAGGACCTGCGTATATTGTAAATGATATTTATAAAAAATATTTTAAGCCAGTTGCTACCAGCGAACATTATATAAAAATAAGTCATATCGCTTCTTTTATCATTGTTGGTTTAGGCGTTTTTATGGGCTTTTTTGCCGATTCTATTAATTCTTTGACTTTGTGGATTACCAGTGCTTTGTTTGGCGGATACGTAGCAGCAAATTTTTTAAAATGGGTTTGGTGGCGTTTTAATGGCTGGGGCTATTTTTGGGGAATGTTTGCCGGTTTGGTCATTGCTTCTTTTCAATTTGTTTTAGGTCAATCTAAAGGAAGTTTTACAGAAGGAAGTTGGTTGTATGATTTATCTCAAATGAAAGATATTTATATGTTTCCTGTTATCTTTAGTTTTTCGGTTGCGGGTTGCTTGCTAGGAACTTTTTTTACAAAAGCTACTGATACAGAAGTTTTAAAATCTTTTTATACTAATGTTCGTCCTTGGGGATGGTGGAAACCTATTTATAAATTACTGAAAAATGAGGATGCTACCTTCGAAAAGAACAACGATTTTACAATGGATATGCTAAATTGTATTATTGGAATTATTTGGCAATCCAGTATGATTGTTTTACCAATATTTTTATTAATCCGAGATTATCCTAAAATGTTTATTTCAATGATAGTCTTTTTGATTACTTCTGTTATTTTAAAATATACTTGGTTAGATAAAGTTAAAAAAATAGCAAATTAGAAATAAGAAAAACACTAAATTAATTATATTAAAACAATAACAATGAGCGCAATTCCTTGGCAAGATAGACCGGAAAATAATAATGATATTATGTGGCGTTATGCCAATAATCCTATTATTGACAGATATGCAATTCCTTCTTCAAATAGTATTTTTAACAGTGCTGTAGTTCCTTTTGGAGATGGTTTTGCTGGTGTTTTTAGATGTGATAACAAAGCGGTTCAGATGAATATTTTTGCTGGTTTCAGTAAAGACGGAATCAATTGGGATATTAATCACGAACCAATTGTAATGCAGGCCGGTAATACCGAAATGATTGAATCTGCTTATAAATATGATCCTCGTGTAGTTTTTATTGAAGACCGTTACTGGATTACCTGGTGTAATGGGTATAATGGTCCAACAATTGGTATTGGTTATACTTTTGATTTCGTAGAATTTTTTCAATGTGAAAATGCTTATTTACCTTTTAACAGAAACGGTGTTTTATTTCCGCAAAAAATAGATGGAAAATATGCGATGTTAAGCCGTCCCAGTGATAATGGACATACACCATTTGGAGATATCTGGATAAGCTTTAGCCCGGATATGAAATATTGGGGAGAACACCGTTTAGTGATGAAACCAACACCATTTGAAGATAGTGCCTGGCAATGTACCAAAATTGGCGCTGGACCCATTCCTATTTTGACTGAAGAAGGCTGGTTAATGATTTACCACGGGGTAATTAACACTTGTAACGGTTTCCGTTATGCGATGGGAGCAGCAATTTTAGATACCGAAAAACCAGATACTGTAAAATACAGAACACAGCCTTATTTATTAGGACCGGCAGTAGATTATGAACAAACCGGAGATGTACCTAATGTGGTTTTTCCATGTGCTGCTTTACATGATACTGAAGAGGACAAATTAGCTGTTTATTATGGTGCAGCTGATACTGTGGTAGCAATGGCTTTTGGTAAACTAAGTGAAGTGATTCAATTTACTAAAGATAATAGTTTATAAAAATGATGCAAGAAAGTCGTAAAATAATGTCTTCGCTTTTGTTTTTTTACTCTTTGGTGGGTTTGGCTCAGGCAAATGGCGAAATGATACCCAAAGAATATGTGGCTTATAAAACTTCTGAAACAATTGTAATTGATGGAGAAGCTTCTGAATCAGCTTGGGATAAAGCAGAATGGACAACTTCTTTTATCGATATTGAAGGAATTATGAAACCTAAATATGATACCAAAGTAAAAATGCTTTGGGATGAGAAGTATTATTACATACTAGCTAAAATAGAAGAACCTCATGTATGGGCAAATCTAAAACAGCGGGATACCATTATTTTTTACAACAATGATTTTGAAGTTTTTATTGATCCTGATGGAGATGCAAATAATTATTATGAGTTGGAAATTAATGCATTGAATACGGCTTGGGATTTGTTTATAAATAAACCCTATCGAGAAAAAAATGTGGTTTTAAACGACTGGAATATTACGGGTTTAAAATCGGCAGTTAAAGTGCATGGAACGATTAATAATTCAACAGATAGAGACGAAGGATGGTTTTTAGAATTAGCCATTCCATGGGCAGCATATCAAAAATCCTATGGAGAAGACAATGTGCCAAGAAATAAATTTTGGAGAGTCAATTTTTCAAGAGTCAATTGGCAACATGATATTATAAACGGAAAATACGAACGTAAAAAAGATGCTTCAGGCAAGTTTTTACCAGAATACAATTGGGTTTGGTCTCCACAAGGTGTAATCAATATGCACGAGCCAGAAAAATGGGGCTATGTCTATTTTTCTTCAAAAGAAATTGGAAATAGCGATAACTTTAGCATTCCGCAGGATGACAAAATTAAATGGGAGTTGTTTAGTTTGTACAGGAAACAAAAAAGCTATCATGGAAATCATAAAATTTGGGCTAAATCAATAGAAATGCTTAGCAAAAAAACAATTACTGTGGAGGGTAAAATAATAAAACCGGTTTTAGAAAATTATTCTTCTGGATATGTTATTTCAGTAAAAAGTCCTTTTTCTAATAAGCTATTAATTATAAAAGAAGATGGTCAGTTTATTGAGAAATAGTACTGTTTAATTAGAAAATATAAAGTATATAAAAGAATGAAATTAAGTCTTTACATAGTGATAATTAGTAGTTTTTTTGCTTGTTCTTCTTTAGATATTAAAAAGAAAAAGGAAACAAAAAATTTAAAAATAATTGGTTACGTGGCAGGTTATGAGGATTTTGATCCGGCTAAGGTTGATGCTTCAAAATTAACTCATGTCAATTATGCTTTTGCAAATATTGTAAATGGCAACGTCCAATTTGAATTAGCCACTGATGATGCTAAAATAAAAGTATTGATGGGACTTAAAAAACAAAATCCTTCTTTAAAAGTTTTATTTTCTATAGGTGGCTGGGTTTGGTCAGACCAATTTTCAAATATTGCAGCTTATGCCGCTTCTAGAGAAAAATTTGCTAAAAGCGCAGTTAAGCTGATGAAAACTTATGGTTTTGACGGCATTGATATTGATTGGGAATTTCCTGGACAGCGTGCTGAAGACAATGTGTTCAGACCATCAGATAAAGAAAATTTTACGCTGTTACTTGCCGAATTACGAAAACAGTTAGAAATTCAAACTACCTCCGATAAAGTTCATTATTTATTGAGTATTGCTTCTGGAGCAGATCAAACTTATTTAGATCATACAGATTTAAAAACAGCTCAAAAATACCTAGACTACATTAACGTAATGTGTTATGATTTTTATAACGGTTGGATGTATCAAACTGGACATCATGCTAATTTAAATGCTTCAAAATTTGAAAAATTTGGAGGTGATAATTTGAGTAAAACAGTTGAGGCTTATTTGAAAACTGGAATAGCAAACGATAAACTCGTTATAGGAATTCCTTTTTACGGCAGAAAATGGGCTAAAGTAAATCCACAAAATAACGGTTTGTATCAATCGGCGCAAACGGGTGCTGAGATTATTGCTTATTGGAAAATTAAAGAAGAAATAGCTACCGGAAAATACAAACAGCTTTATGATGAGTCGGCAAAAGCTTCTTATTTGTGGAATGAAAAAGAGGGCATTTTTATATCTTATGAAACACCAAATGAGATTGAATTGAAAGCAAATTTTATTAAAATTAAAGGTTTAGGTGGAGCTATGTTTTGGGAATACAGTCTGGATAATAAGCAAGAATTATTGAACACGCTTTTTGAAAACATGAAAAAATAGTTTTAATACTAACATACAGAAAAATTAATTATGAAATATATTCAACTATTATTTTTAGGATTAATCATCACGGCTTGTTCGAATAAAATAATCCAAAATTCAGAAGTGAAACAAAAAGCAAAAGATTTTGAATTTGGAGTTTGGATTTCAGCCGATGCTAAACGTAGTGACGAATCTTATAGTGTTGAATTTAAAAAGTACTACGAAGCGGGTATTGATGAGGTTTTAATCAACACGGGTACAAGTCCTGAGTTGTTGAAAAGATTAGTTCCATTGGCTAAAAATGAAGGATTACGAGTTCATGCCTGGATCATGACTATGAACCGTCCAGGAGACAAAGTTGCCTTACAACATCCGGATTGGTACATGGTTAGCCGAAGCGGGAAATCTTGTTTTGATGATCGTCCGTATGTAGATTATTATCAGTGGTTGTCTCCAAGTCATCCTGAAGCGCGCCAACATATTTATGATTTATTAGAAGGACTGGCTAAAGTAGAAGGAGTTGAAAGCGTACACTTGGATTACATCCGTTATCCGGATGTTTTTTTACCAATTGGTTTGTTGCCAAAATATAATTTGGTTCAAAATACTGAATTACCGGATTATGATTTTGATTATTCAGATGCCAGTGTCAATGCTTTTATGAAGGAATTTGGCAAAGATCCAAGAAAAATGGAACATCCCGAAATTGATATGGAATGGAAGCAATTTCGCTTAAACCAAATAAGAAATGTAGTAAATCATGCTTACGAAATTGCACATAAATATGGTAAAACTCTAACTGCTGCAGTATTCCCTTATCCAGAAATGGCGGATCACATGGTGCGTCAACGTTGGGATAAATGGAATATAGATGAAGTATATCCTATGATTTATCATAATTTCTATAATGAAGGAGCGGATTGGGTAGGTTTTGCAACCAAACAAGGTGTTAGCGATTTAAAAGGAACCAATACAAAGTTGAACACAGGGATTTACATTCCAGGTGTTGAATCGGAAGAGGAATTGAGAAAAACAATTTTATTAGCTAAAGAAAATGGTGCAAAAGGAGTTTCTTTTTTTGATGGAAATGCTATTTCGGATGCCTATTTGAAAGTAATTAAAAAGACTAAAGAAAGTTTAAAATAAATTGAAAACTAAATCTAAACACAAACCCTAACTAAAACTAAGACTATGTCAAACAGAAGAAATTTTATTAAAAAAACTACTTTAGGAACCATAGGCTTAGGTACTTTTATAGGAGTCAATGGAATGACTACGCCAGAGACTCCTTTAAAAAGTGCTTCAAAAAAAGTCAAAAAACCTGTTGTTATTTCGACTTGGAATCATGGTTTGCCAGCTAATGAGGAAACTTGGAAGCAAATTAAAGCTGGAAAAAAAGCTTTAGATGCTCTTGAAGCTGGTTTGAGAATTCCGGAGGCTGATCCTAAAGTACGAAGTGTAGGTTACGGAGGCTATCCGGATCGTGAGGGAAAAGTAACTTTGGATGCCTGCATTATGGACCATAACAGCAATTGTGGTTCGGTATCTTTTTTAGAAGGGATTATGCATCCTATTTCTGTTGCTAAAAGAGTTTTAGAAAACACACCACATGTTATGTTGTCCGGTTCAGGAGCATTACAGTTTGCACTTTCTGAAGGATTTAAAGAGGAAAATTTATTAACTCCTGAAGCCGAAAAAGATTGGAAAAAATGGTTAGAGGAATCTAAATACAAACCTGTAATTAATATTGAAAATCATGATACCATTAGTATGTTAATGGTTGATGAAGATGGAAATCTTGCCGGAGGTTGTACAACCAGCGGAGCAGCCTGGAAAATACACGGTCGTGTCGGTGACTCCCCAATCATCGGCGCGGGACTTTTCCTGGATAATGAAGTAGGAGCCGCTGCCGCAACCGGTTTAGGAGAAGCCGTTATTAGAACAGCCGGGAGCGCTATGGTAGTGGAATTAATACGTCAGGGGAAATCGCCTTATGAAGCTTGTAAAGAAATTACTGAACGTATTTACAACAAGCATAAAAATCACAAAGACATGGAGTATTTACAGGTTGGTTTCATTGCATTGAATAAAAATGGTGAATACTCAGGCTATAGTTTGCGTTCCGGTTTTAATTATGCAGTTTGTGATGATGAAAAAGGAAACCGCATGGAAGATGCAAAGTTTAAAATGACTTGGGATAAATAATTTTACGGACTTTAAAAATAAATACAAAGCCAAAAAACGATATAGAACCCTTTTTAAAATAAATAATATATGAGAATAATTAAAACTACGATTGTCTTGTTTTTACTTCTGATTACGACTTCGGTTGTGGCACAGAAAGAAATAGCTATTATACCTAAACCTGCTCATACAGAAATTAAACAAGGAAAGTTTCAATTTTCTTCAAATACTAAATTCATTGTTAAAGGGGATTCACAAAAGGAAATAGTAGAGGTATTGATCGCTAAATTTCAATTGGCAGCAGGATGGAAACCTCAAATTTCAAATAAGAAGCCTAAAAATAATTTTATCGAATTTAAAGTTGATAAAAACTTAAATAGAGAAGCTTATAAATTAGAAGTTACTTCAAAAAGTATCGTAATAACAGCAAAAGAAAATGCCGGTTTTATTTATGCTTTGGAATCCATCCGACAATTATTACCTACCGCAATTGAAAGTAAAAAAACAGTTGCTAATGTAAACTGGTCAATTCCTAATGTGAATATTGTCGATGAACCTCGCTTTCAATGGAGAGGATTGATGTTGGATTTATCCCGTCATTTTTTTGATAAATCATATATAAAAGCCACAATTGATCGATTAGCAATGCTAAAAATGAATGTATTGCATCTACATTTAGTCGACGATCAGGGATGGAGAATGGAGATTAAAAAATATCCAAAATTAACCGAAGTTGGTGCTTGGCGTGTTAATCAGGAAAATCTAATTTGGAATGCTAGATTAACGACAAATCCTGATGAAAAGGGAACTTATGGCGGATTTTTAACTCAGGAAGAACTGAAAGAAATTGTAAAATATGCTCAAAAGAAAAATATCGAAATCATTCCTGAAATTGAAATGCCGGCACACGTAAGTAGTGCTATTGCTTCTTATCCTGAATTGGGTTGTTTCAATCAGCGAATTGGAGTTCCATCCGGTGGACTTTGGCCATTAACTGATATTTATTGTGCGGGTAAAGAAACGACTTTTGAGTTTTTACAAAATGTAATTGACGAAGTAATTGCTGTTTTTCCTTCTAAATATATTCATATCGGAGGCGATGAAGCAACTAAAACCAATTGGGAAAAATGTCCTCATTGTCAAAAAAGAATTAAGGAGGAGCATTTGAAAAATGTCCATGAATTGCAAAGCTATTTTGTAAAACGTATGGAAAAATACATCAATTCAAAAGGTAAAAGAGTAATAGGATGGGATGAAATATTAGAAGGTGGTTTAGCCCCGGATGCAACAGTGATGAGCTGGAGAGGAACTAAAGGCGGAATTGAAGCAGTAGAACAAGGACATGATGTGATTATGACTCCTGAGAACCCTTGTTATTTCAATTTTTATCAAGGACCTCAAAACGAAGAACCATTGGCTTTTAATGCTTACAATTTTTTAAATGAAGTGTATAAATTTGATCCTGTAGTTTCATCTATGTCACCAAAAGAGGCTGCACATGTATTAGGTGGACAGGCTAATTTATGGGCAGAATATCTGGCTACGCCAAAGGATTCAGAATACATGATTTTTCCAAGGTTAGCTGCTTTATCTGAAACCCTTTGGAGTCCAAAAGAAAATCGTAGCTGGAATGATTTTACTTCAAGATTATTCCCTTTATTAAAACGTTATGATTATTTAGGAATCAATTATTCGAAGAGTGCTTATTTAGTAACAGCAACTTCTACAGCTGATTTAGCTAATAAATCAATAAAAATTGAATTAAAAAATGAGTTTCCTAATCCAGACATTCGTTATGTTTTAGGTGATAAAAGTATTGAAATTGATGCAGTAAAATATGTGAATCCAATTGAAATAAAAGAATCTACTGTTTTAAAAGCTTCTTTATTTCAGGATGATAAACCAGTTGGTAAAACATTTACTGATTCGATTGTTTTTCACAAAGCCTTTGCCAATAAGGTAAAATACAATACCCTTTACAATTCAAATTATAAAGGAGATGATCATACACTTGTAAATGTTATCCGCGGAAGCAAAAATTTCCACGACGGACAATGGCAGGCTTGGTTAGTTGATGATATGGATGTGGTGATTGATCTAGAAACTACAAAAACAATTAGTGAGGTTGCTTTGGGTTCATTAGAAAATCAAGGAGCAGGAATCTATTTTCCTATTGAGATTAAAGCATTTGTGTCTACAGATGGAGTTGCTTATAAAGAAGTTGGAAAAGTAGTTCACCCATTTGCCATCAATTCTTATGTAGAATTAAAAGATTTTAAGATGAACTTTAAACCTACTGCAGCAAAATTTGTAAAAGTAGTGGCTACTAATTTGAAAAAAAGTCCTAAAGGAGACAGTTCCTTTATGTTCTTTAATGAAATTGTAGTAAAGTAACTATTCAATTTTAGGTTTTATAAATGTATAATTTGGAACAAAGAATGAACAAACTATTATTTAAATTCGGAATAGTATTAATGTGTTTGATGCCGCTTTTTAATCAGGCGCAAACAAAAGGATTTTCTATCGCTAATGGAGAATTCAAGCAAGATGGAAAAATTGTTAAAATACATTCAGGAGAAATGCACTATGAGCGTATTCCAAAAGAATATTGGAGACATAGATTGCAAATGCTTAAAGCAATGGGTATGAATACGGTGGCGACTTATGTATTTTGGAATTATCATGAAGTAGCTCAGGGAGTATGGGATTTTAAAACCGGAAATAAAAATTTGGCTGAATTTATTCGAACAGCTAAAAGTGAAGGATTGTATGTAATTTTGAGACCAGGACCTTATGCTTGTGGAGAATGGGAATTTGGGGGCTATCCTTGGTGGTTACAAAATAATCCTGATTTAGTAATTCGCACTAATAATAAAGCCTTTTTAGAAGCTTGTAAAAGCTATTTGGAGCATTTGTCTGCCGAGGTAAAAGGCCTTTTTTCTAATCAGGGAGGACCAATTATTATGGTTCAGGTTGAAAATGAATTTGGTTCTTATGTTTCTCAAAGAACAGATATCAATTCTAACAATCATAAGGAATACAAAACTGCCATTTTCAATTTGCTGAAATCTACTGGTTTTCAGGAGCCTTTTTTTACTTCTGACGGAGCCTGGTTGTTTGAAGGTGGTGCTGTTGACGGAGTTTTGCCAACTGCTAATGGAGAATCAAATATTGAAAATTTAAAGAAGCAGGTTGATAAATTTCATAAAGGACAAGGGCCTTATATGGTAGCGGAGTTTTATCCGGGATGGTTGGATCATTGGGCAGAGTCATTTGTAAAAATCGGTTCTGAGGAAATTGCAAATCAAACTAAAAAATACTTGGAAGCAGGCGTATCTTTTAATTATTATATGGCTCATGGAGGGACTAATTTTGGATTCACTTCTGGTGCTAATTATAATGAAGAAATGGATATTCAGCCTGATATTACAAGTTATGATTATGATGCACCTATTAGCGAAGCGGGTTGGGTAACTCCAAAGTTTTTGGCTATTCGTGATGTTATGCAAAAATTTTCTAAAACAAAATTACCAGCTATACCCGAGAAAATTCCAGTAACAAAATTTCCTAATCAGCCTGTAAAATCCAGTATGGATGTTTTAAGCTGGATTAAAAAGGAAAAAGCCGTTGTAAACGATCAACCCTTGACTTTTGAAAAACTGGGTCAGGGTAATGGTTATGTTTTGTATCGAAAAAGATTCACACAACCTATTTCTGGAACTTTGAAAATCCAGGGATTAAGAGACTTTGCTACGGTTTATGTAAATGGATCTAAGGTGGGTGAACTAAACAGAGTTTTCAAAAACTACGAGTTGACAGTTACAATTCCTTTTAATGGAATTTTAGAAATTCTAGTTGAAAATATGGGACGTATCAATTACGGAGCTGAGATTGTACACAATACCAAAGGAATTATTTCTCCAGTAATGATTAATGAGTATGAAATAAGTGGTGGATGGGAAATGTATAAAATGCCAATGAATGAAGTTCCGACAGTTAAAAATGAAACAATCAAATTAGGACGCCCAGTTCTATATGAATCTATTGTAAACATTGATAAACCGGCTGATACTTTTCTGGATATGTCAGCTTGGGGTAAAGGCATTGTATTTGTAAACGGACATAATTTAGGACGCTATTGGAAAGTAGGACCGCAACAAACACTTTATGTACCAGGTTGTTGGTTGAATAAAGGTGTAAACAATTTTGTAGTACTGGAACAACTTAATGAAAATGCGCAAACACAATTAACATTTACAGACCAACCGATACTTGAAACAATAAATACAAGAGACTAAGTAATAACATATTTAAGAATTAAAATACGAAAGAATGAAAAAAAGCATTGCAATCATAGCCCTATTGTTTTCGGTACAACTATTTTCACAAGCCATTTATGAAGATGAGCGTTATGTACCAGAAACCGATCCTTTGGTTTTAAAAAATTTAGAGACATGGCAAGGAGAAAAATTTGGTTTATTAATGCATTGGGGAACTTATTCTCAATGGGGAATTGTAGAATCTTGGTCAATATGTCCTGAAGATTATGGCTGGTGTGAACGCAAAAAAGGAAGTAATCCTTCTAATTATAACGACTATGTTAAGGATTATGAAAATTTAAGAAAAACTTTTAATCCGGTAAAATTTGATCCTGCAAAATGGGCTAAAGCAGCTAAATATGCGGGTATGAAATACATGGTATTCACTACAAAACACCACGATGGTTTTAACATGTTTGATACCAAATATTCCGATTATAAGGTAACAAATAAAGATGTTCCTTTTAGTACTAATCCAAGAGCTAATATAGCAAAAGAAGTTTTCAATGCTTTTAGAAATGAAAAACTTTCTGTTGGTGCTTATTTCTCTAAACCAGATTGGCATAATGAGAACTACTGGGATCCTTATTTTCCTCCTTTCGATAGAAATGTAAATTATGATCCTGCATTATATCCAGAGAAATGGAAAAAATATGTTGATTTTACGCATAACCAAATTTTAGAATTATTGACTGATTATGGTAAAATAGATATTCTTTGGTTAGATGGAGGTTGGGTTAAAAAGAGAGATACTCAAAATATAAAAGAAAATTATGATGAAAAGTTCGCAGAAAACGAAGCTAAAAATGGTTTTATTAAACACAGAGTAGTGGATCAAGATCCTAAAATGGATGAATTGGTGGTAGAAGCTCGTAAAAAGCAACCTGGATTAATTGTGGTAGACAGAGCGGTTCATGGAAAAAACCAAAACTACCTTACACCAGAAAACAGAGTTCCTGAAAAAACTTTGCCTTATCCTTGGGAATCTTGTATTACTTCAGGTGGAGGATGGTCATATACTCCTGATGCTAAATATTTAACAGGAAGAGAAGGAATTCATATGTTAATTGATGTAGTTGCAAAAGGAGGTAACTTATTATTAAACGTTGCTCCAAGTCCAGAAGGAGAATGGCAACAAGGGGCTTACGATTTATTACAGGCTTATGGCGATTGGATGAAAGTAAACAGTACGGCTATTTATAACACCAAACCTATCGCGCCTTACAAAGAGAATAATATTTGTATGACTCAAAATAAAGCAGGAAATGTGTTTTTATTTTATTTGGCAAAAGAAGGAGAAACTAAGATTCCATCGGAAGTGGTTGTGAAATCAATTAGTCCTAAAAAAGGAACAAAAATCACCATGTTAGGTTCTTCAGTAAAATTAAAATGGACTAAATTAGGCGAAGGTTTCAAAGTTACGATTCCTGAAAGTTTAAGAAATAATTTGCCTTGCAAAGAAGCTTGGACCTTAAAAATTGAAGCGATTAACAAATAAAACTTAACTATGGTTTTAAATAAAAGGATAACACTACTAACAGCATGTTTTGGCATGCTGTTTTTTAGCGCAACTATTTTTGCTCAGCAGCCAGCCGATTTTGTAAATCCATTTATTGGAACTTCTAATTTTGGAGCTACTTTCCCAGGGCCAATTGCTCCAAGGGGAATGGCTAGTATTAGTCCGTTTAATGTGTCGGGACCTCAAAACCGACCGTTAGAAAAAGACAGTCAATGGCTTTCAAATCCCTATGTGAATGAAAATACATTTCTAACTGGTTTTAGCCAAGTCAATTTGAGTGGCGTAGGTTGTCCTGATTTGGGTGTTATTTTGCTAATGCCAACAACAGGAGCTGTTGAAACGAATCATTTAAAGTACGGATCGACTTATTCTAATGAAGTAGCCAAAACCGCTTATTATGGGCTAAATATTGATAAATACAATATCAAAGCAGAGTTTACAGCTTCCAAAAGAGTAGGTGTAAGCAAATTTACTTTCCCGAAAGGGCAATCCAATATTTTACTGAATCTAGGTGTTGGTTTAACCAATGAAGAAGGAGCAATGGTAAAAGTGGTTTCGCCTACAGAAATTGAAGGAATGCGTACCGTAGGTTCGTTTTGTTACAATAGTCCCGAAGATGCTTATCCTGTTTATTTTGTGGCCAAATTTTCTAAACCTGCACACAAATTTGGTGTTTGGAAAAAGTCAGCTAAATATGAAGGTGTAGAAGCACAATGGATGGGCTACAATGGCAAAACTAGAATGATGGATAATACCACCAAAATGGTTGTTGGCGATAGCATCGGAACCTATTTTTCGTATCAATTTGACAAAGCAGAAACGGTTGAAGTTAAAATTGGTATTTCGTATGTAAGTATTGAAAACGCTCGTGAAAACCTGGCAAAAGAAGTAGGAAACAAATCATTTGAAGCCGTTTACAAAGAAACCTATGATGAATGGAACGAAGAATTATCTAAAATTTCAGTCGAAGGTGGTTCTAAGGAAGACAAAACCATATTTTACACCGCTTTGTACCATACATTAATTCACCCGAATACCTTAAATGATTTTAATGGAGAATATCCGGAAATCAAAAGAAGTAAAATAGGTAAAACCGATGGTACTCGTTATACCGTATTTTCATTATGGGATACGTATAGAAACTTACATCAGTTGATGTCTTTGGTGTATCCAAAACAACAATCAGATATGGTAAAAAGTATGCTCGAAATGTACGATGAAAACGGCTGGTTGCCTAAGTGGGAATTGAATTCGACCGAAACATTTACTATGGTGGGTGATCCTGCAAGTATTGTAATTGCTGATACTTATTTGAAAGGAATTCAGGATTTTGATATCCAAAAAGCCTATAAAGCAATGCTTAAAAGTGCTGATCAATTAGAAAATAATCCGTTGCGAAATGGTTTGAAAGATTATATTGAAAAAGGGTTTTTAACTACTGACAATAAAGGTCCGGTTTCGACCACGCAGGAATACAATATTTCTGATTATGCCATCTCTCTTTTGGCGGATGCTTTAGGGAAAAAAGCCGATGCGAAACGATTTAAAACACGTTCCTTATCGTATCGAAAATTATTCGATAAAAATTTAAAATTATTTCGACCAAGAATAGCAAATGGCAGTTGGTATGAACCATTTGATCCAAATTCGGGAGCTAATTTTGAAGAAAATGTTGGTTTTATCGAAGGAAATGCCTGGCAGTACAATTTTATGATTCCGCACGATATCAATGGATTAAAAAAATTAATGGGTGGAGATAAAGCTTTTTCTGCACAATTGCAGAAAATATTTGATACCAAACAATTTGATATGGCGAATGAACCGGATATCGCCAATCCTTATTTGTTTAATTATGTAAAAGAAGAAGAGTTCAAAGCTCAGGAAAATGTAAAAAGACTGGTACGCGAATATTTCCAAAACAAACCAAAAGGATTGCCTGGAAATGATGATACCGGAACGATGTCGGCCTGGTTGGTGTATTCGATGATGGGAATTTATCCCATTGTTCCGGGAGAACCAGTTTATACGATTACAACGCCAATGTTTGATAAAATAACGATCAAACTTGATCCTAAATATTATAAAAATAACAGTATTGTAATCGAAAAAGAAGTCAATACCGATGGAAAAATCAAAGCAATACTATTGAACGGAAAATCACTAAACAGTTATTTTATTTCCCATGACAATTTGGTAAATGGTAAAACTTTAAAAGTGATTCAGAATTAAAAAATACGCCTAAAATATGTTAGAATTAAAAATTAAAAAAACAGCTATTCTTTTTGTGATGGCTATAGGTTTTAGTCAAGCTGGCTTTGCTCAAAAGAAGTATCCTTATCAGGATTCCAAATTGCCTGTTGAGGAAAGAGTAAAAGACCTTTTAAGCCGCATGTCTCTTGAAGAAAAAGTACGTCAGATGGACATGTACAGAGGTGATTTTTTTAAAGAAAAAGAAGATTTCGCTAAGTCTAAATCGGCTGAAAAAATTGGCAAATTAGGAATTGGAGCGATTCATGACCTTTATCCGCGTTCGGCAAAAATGATTAATGACTTACAGACTAATGTCATCAAAGGGAATCGTTGGGGAATTCCGGCTTTAATTATGTGTGAAATGCTTCATGGCTATTTAGATGAAGGAAGTACAGCATTCCCAATGAACATCGGACTTGGTGCAACTTGGGATACAGCATTGATGAAAAAAGTAGGAGGCGTTATCGGAATGGAAGCCCGTGCTCACGGAGTTCATTTTGGTTTTGGACCTAATCTAGATTTAGGACGTGAACCAAGATGGGGAAGAGTTGCTGAAACTTTTGGTGAAGATGCTTACCTGAATAGTGAAATTGGTTTAGGATTTATCCAAGGATTACAAGGAGATGATTTAAAATCAGATCGTTCTATTATTGCTGAACCAAAGCACTTTGCCGTTCACGGTATTCCACAGGCGGGAGGAAATTCGTCGCCAATTTTGGTTGGGGAGCGTTCGGCACGTGAAGATCATTTACCTTCTTTTGAAAAAGCCTTCAGAAAAGGTGGTGCTTTAGGAACAATGTGTGCTTATTCTGAATTAGACGGAATTCCTTGTGCTGCTAATCATTGGTTATTGACAGATGTTTTGAGAAACGAATGGGGTTTCAAAGGACTTGTTGTATCCGATTTAGGAGCCATTAAATACATTCAAACAACTCATAAAGTATCTGACTCTCCAAAAGAAAGTATCAGAGAAGCGGTTTCAGCAGGAGTGGATATGCAGTTTTATGATTTTTCAAATGAATTTTGGCAAAACACAATTGTTGAATTAGTAAACGAAAAGAAATTAACAATGGAAAACATAGACCGTGCAGCGGGTGATGTTTTACGTTTGAAATTCTTATTGGGATTATTTGAAAATCCTTATACTGATAAAAACTTGATTAAATTGCGTTTTCATACACAAGAAAATCAGTCAGTTGCTTTAGAAGCAGCTCAAAAATCGATGGTTTTATTGAAAAATGAAAACAATCTACTTCCATTAAAAAAAGACCTAAAAAATATTGCAGTTATTGGACCAAATGCCAATGCTTCAAGAATGGGGGGATATGCGCCTAAGAATAGTGTAGGAGTAACTGTTTTTGAAGGAATTCAGCAATTAGTTGGAAAAACGGCTAATGTGGTTTATGAAGAAGGTGTACCCTTGATTATAAAAGGACAGGCAATTCCTTCTAAATATTTATTTACTTCAGACGGATCTCAAAATGGATTAAAAGGTGAATATTTTAATAATAGAAATTTAGAAGGGACTCCGGCATTGACTCGAATCGATAGCCAATTAGAGTTCGACTGGCCTTGGGCACCTGGTGATGGTGTAAATGTGGATGATTTTTCTATTCGTTGGACAGGTTATATTCAATCAGATAAATCATTTGACGGATGGTTAGGCTTAAGTTCAGATGACGGAATCAGAATGTGGGTGGACGATCAATTGGTTATTGACAACTGGACAAAAGGAGCGACAAGTATTGTTACGACTCCAAAAAATATCGAAGCAGGGAAAAAATACAAAGTTCGTATCGAAATGTGGGAAGGGGGCTGGGGAGCCAGAGCACATTTGCGTTGGAATCTGGAAAAAGTAAATTTACAACCAGCTATTGACGCTGCCAAAAAAGCGGATGTTGCCGTAGTTGTTTTAGGAGAATCAAACGAATTAGTGGAAGAAAACCGTGATGTTGCCGATTTGAATTTACACGGAATGCAACAGGAATTAATTGAAGCCATTCAAAAAACCGGAACTCCTGTAGTTTGTGTCTTATTGAACGGTCGTCCATTATCCACTAACTGGATTGCCGAAAATATTCCGGCTATTGTAGAAGGTTGGTTTCCTGGAGAGAAGGGTGGTAGAGCAGTAGCGGATGTATTATTTGGTGATTACAATCCAGCGGGAAGGTTGCCTATTACAGTTCCTAAATCGGTTGGACAATTGCCAATTTATTACAATCAAAAACCATCTGCTATTCACAGATATGTTAGCGAAAGCGAAAATCCATTATTTACATTTGGTTACGGATTAAGCTACACTACTTTTGAATATTCTAATTTATCTTTAAACGCCAAAGAAATTAAAACAGATGGTGAAATTAAAGTAGCAGTAGATGTAAAAAATACTGGTGACAGAGATGGAGAAGAAGTAGTACAACTTTATATTAATGATGTTTATAGCAGTACTACAACACCAGAAAAAACATTAAAAGGTTTTAAAAGAATATCCATTAAAAAAGGAGAAACACAACATGTAGAGTTTACATTGACAGCTGACGAATTATCTATTTGGAATCGTGAGATGAAAAAAGTAGTCGAACCAGGTGATTTTGAAGTAATGGTGGGAGGAAATTCCGTAAATTTATTAACTGGAAAGTTTACTGTAATAGAGTAAATTAATTTGAACATAATATAGTAATTATCCTTAATTACTATAGAAATTATAAAAAACATTAATCTTTCTGAAAGGTTAATGTTTTTTATTTATAATAACTTTAGTTTTGTTATAGAATAATCATGTATAATAGTTATTAGTTGTTAATTGTTTATTGAAATGACTTTTTGGGTTGAAAAAACAAAAAAAATGACAAACACCTTTTCAAATATGTCATTGGTCGAAATTATATTTTTATAACGTTTTATAATAATAAATTTAACAAACAATTAACCTCAGGCTGATTGTCTATAAAACAAATTAATAACTCAAAAACCAAATTATGAATCAAAATGTATTAAAACTACTGTTTGTGTTTTGCTTATTTAGTTTTCAATATTCTAAAGCACAAATTAAAGTGACAGGAACTGTTACTGACAGTAAAAGTGGATTATCGTTGCCGGGGGCAAATATCCTTGTGAAAGGGACTACAAATGGTGTCTCTACGGATTTTGACGGAAAATATATTATTAATGTTCCAGATAAATCCTCAGTATTAGTGTTTTCCTTCATCGGTTCGGTATCAAAAGAAGTTGTGGTAGGAACCTCGACAACTATTAATGTATCCTTAGTTGAAAATGCTGAGCAATTAGGAGAAGTAGTAGTTACAGCTTTAGGGATTAAAAGAGAGAAAAAAGCAATTACATATTCTGCACAAAATGTAAATGTTGATGAGATTTCTCAGGCAAGGTCATTAAACGTTGCCAATTCACTTTCAGGAAAAGTGGCAGGTTTAAATTTCTCAACTACTTCTAATGGTGTAGGAAGTTCTTCCAGAATTACATTAAGAGGTAATAGATCTCTTAATGGTAACAATCAGCCTTTGTATGTTGTTGATGGTGTGCCGTTGAGTAATGGCTCAACAGATGGAAATCCTGATATTGATACAGGAGGGACTACACAACCTGATGGTATTTCAAATCTTAATCCAGATGATATTGCTTCTATGACAGTTTTGAAAGGACCATCAGCGGCAGCTTTATACGGAAGTAGAGCAAGTAATGGTGTTATTGTTATTACAACTAAGTCAGGATCGAAAAACAAAGGTATGCAAATTAACATATCTTCTAATTTTATGGCTTCTTCAGCTTATAATTTATTGGATTTGCAAAATCAGTACGGTCAGGGAGAAAGTGGAGTTTATAACGCTACTGCTGAATCAAGTTGGGGTGGTAAGTTAGATGGTAGTCAGGTTTCTGCTTGGCAGTTAGTGCGCAATCCAGATTATTCAGGTGCTGCAACTTCAAGTTATATAGCTCAACCTAATAATGTTAAAGATTTTTTTAAAACAGGTTATAATCTAGCTAATACTTTGTCTATCTCTACAGGTTCAGAAAAGACTCAAGCATATTTCTCTTATACAAATACGGTTGCTGAAGGTATTGTGGGAGGAAATAAATTAGGAAGACATAATGCTAATTTGAGATTAACTAGCGACCTTACGGATAAACTATCTTTAGATGTAAAAACAAATTATATTGTTCAGGATATTGATAATATGATTCGTACTGGTGAGGAGTCTATAGGTACTTCACTTTATTTATTACCAAGAAGTATTGCTCATAGTGATTATAAAAATTTCGAATATAGAGATGCTTCAGGACAATTACAACAAAATTACTTTACAGATGAAGTTGGACAAGCAGGTGGAAATCCTTATTGGTCAGCTCTTAGAGATAATTCACGTACTGATCAAAGAAATAGATTTATTGGTTTTGCAGCTTTAAAATACAAATTCACTAATGAATTGAATTTACAGGTAAGAACTGGTTTAGATCAAATGACTAATAAAAATTTTAGTGACAGATATGCTACTGATAGATTTAACAATGATTTGGGAAATTATTCAGAAATGTATGAAACTGTAAGAGAACTAAATTCAGATGTGTTATTAAGTTACAATACTAAATTTGGTGAATTTTCTTTGACAGCAAATGCAGGAGCGAATATGTTAAAACAGACAACATCTTCATTGTCTTCAGGAGGTAGATTAAGTAGAAGGAATTTCTTTGCTTTATCAAATATTGAAACAGTGCAATCAATTTCATCACTTTCAGAAAAACAAATAAACTCTCTTTATGGTTCTACTCAATTAGGCTATAAAAATTATTTGTTTTTAGATTTAACAGCCAGAAATGATTGGTCTTCTACTTTACCTGCAAAAAATCGTTCTTTCTTTTATCCTTCTGTAGGTTTATCTGGTGTAATTTCAGATATGGTTGAATTACCTGAAGTCATTAGTTATGCTAAAGTAAGAGCTTCTTATGCTCAAGTGGGGAACGATACAAATCCTTATCAATTAAGTCCTCAATTATCTTATATTGGAGGAAATGGAGGTATGGTTTATTCGCAAACTACTGCTGTTAATCCGAACCTTAAACCTGAAATTTCAAGTTCTACGGAATTTGGTACAGAATTGAAATTCTTAAATAATCGTTTAGGTTTAGATGTAACATATTTTAATACAAATACAAAAAATCAAATTTTTTACATCAACACGCCAGAAGCTTCTGGATATTCAAGAGCAGTTGTTAATGGAGGAACTATCCAAAATAAAGGGGTAGAGATTATGCTTACAGCAACTCCTGTTGAAACTGACAATTTTTCATGGGATATCACAACAAACTTTTCTTCTTACAAATCAAAAGTAAAATCCATTTTTGAAGATAGAGATGAGTTAGTTCTTGGAGAAGGACGTTTAGTGAGAAGTAAAATTATCAAAGGTGGCGAGTATGGAGATTTATACATTAAAGGTTTTCAAAGAACAGATGATGGAAAAATTATTGTGAATTCAGCAGGTTTACCTATTGCAACTAATAGTTTTGATGTATTAGCCGGTAATTTCAATCCGGATTGGACAGCAGGTTTTAAAAACAATTTTAGATATAAAGACTTCAATTTAAGTTTTCTTATCGATATGAGAATTGGAGGAGAAGTTATTTCTTACACACAAGCCAGACAGGCAGGTTTAGGAGTAAATACAATGACGTTAGCGGGGCGTGAAAATGGTTTTATTGTTGATGGTGTAGTTTCCGATGGAAATGGAGGATACACTCCTAATACAGTAACAGTTTCGGCAGAAGATTACTGGACTTCAGTAGGACAAAGAACTCCTATTGCAGAACCATTCATTTATGATGCTACAAATATTCGATTAAGAGAATTAGTATTTGGATATACAATGCCTAAAAGCTTATTGAAAAATTCAGTTTTCAGTAGTTTTAACGTTTCTCTTGTTGCCAGAAATTTATTCTTTATCGTAAATAAAGCTAAATATTTTGATCCTGAGCAGGGAGCTGGTACTGGAAACTTGCAAGGTATAGAGTCTTTCAATATTCCTTCTACTAGAGATTACGGAGTGAATGTGAAATTTGGATTTTAATTAAAAAAAATAAAGTATGAAAAATAGTTATAAAATTAAAACATTAGCAGCAATATTAACTGTTAGCGTTTTTACAAGTTGTACCAAAGATTTTGATGAACTAAATACCAATAAAAATACCTTAACAACTGATCAATTAGATGCTTCATTAGCTGGACCTGCTTTTTTATCAGCTCAGTATGCAGGTATACATAATGGTTCTTATTCTTCACCGGGTGTTGATGATCAGGGAACTTGGGGGATTGCAACAGGTATTATATCTTCTACTTTTGTTCAATACATGAATACAGGATACAGCACTGATAGAAATGCTTTTGGATCTTTTGGTGAAAGAGGTTGGTTACGTTTTTATACGGTAGCTGTGCCTGCACTAAATAATGCTTTTATAGCAGCAAAAGACGATGCAGACGCACTTGCAATTTTAAAGATTTGGAAAGTATTTATGTTCAATCAAATGACGGATCATTATGGACCTATTCCTTATACTGAAGCAGGTAATGGAAAAGCAAATGTAGCTTATGATTCTCAGGAATCGATTTATGAAGATTTCTTTAAATTATTAGATGAAGCTAATACAACTTTATCTGCAACCAATACTTCTACAGTAGGATTATATGCAACTTCTGATAGAATTTTTAACGGAAGCGTAGCTAGTTGGAAAATATTTGGAAACAGTCTTAGATTACGTTTAGCTTTACGTATATCAGATGTTCAACCAGATAAAGCTAAAACACAAGCTGAACTTGCTGTGGCTAATGGAGTGATGGAGTCAAATACACAAAGTGCTACCTTTAAAGCTAGTGATATTACACCAAACAACTTGAATATGATTGTAAATAGTTGGGGATATTACATGACAGCTTCTATGGAAAGTATTCTTAAAGGTTATAATGATCCAAGGATGTCAAAATGGTTTGCACCAAATGCAGATGGAATTTATTTAGGAAAACCTGCAGGAGGATTACAAAGTCAATTTGGAACTACAAAGTTTTCTCCATTTAGTGATGCTTTAGCAGGTGATTTTCAAAATACTAAAGCGATTGAAATCATGATGGCTTCTGAGAGTTATTTGAATCGTGCAGAAGGAGCTTTGAACGGATGGAATATGGATGGTACAGCAAAAGATTTGTATGAAACTGGTATTTCATTATCTATGAATCAATGGGGTATTTCTGATGTTAATGCAATTAATACTTATGTTTCAGGTACATCAACTCCTGTAGTACCTGCTATAACTACTCTATATCCTAGTTTAGATTTATATACACCACCAGTTACTGTTGCTGTTGCTTGGGCTGGGACTGAAGCCGATCAACGTAAACAAATTACTGTTCAGAAATATTTAGCTCTATTTCCAGAATCATGGGAATCTTGGGCAGATTTAAGAAGAACTGATGTTAATGTAGTGTATCCATTATTGAACACAGACAATGTTGATACAGGAGTAGGTAAAAGCTTAATGAAAAGAGTAATTTATACTACAAATGAATATTCTTCAAACAGACCAGCACTTTTAGATGGAATTGTGAAATTAGGAGGTCCAGATACTGGAGGTACTAAACTTTGGTGGGACGTTAATTAAAATTAATGCTTGATTTTAAATAGGGGTAAGACATAATGCTTACCTCTATTTTTTTAATAACTGTTTCTCTTTAAAAAAATAAGATCAATAAAGTGTAAATGATTCGATTTTATAAATTAATAGTAGTCTTATTTCCATTTGTTTTATTTGCTCAAAAGAATCATGATGCATACAAAGTGAATTATGAGCAATTTATAAATGGAAAAAAAACAGATAGAAATACAGAACTGTTTTTTCAAAATCAGCTGGCGTTTTTAACGAATAAATCAGATAAAATTCAACAATACATTGATTTAAAAAATGCTTTAAATATAAGTACGATTGCATTTGAAGATAAAGTTTTTAAAAAAGTAATGCCATTTGATAGCTTGCCAATTGCTAAAAAGGAAGCTGATACTAGTTTGATTCTTGGATACAATTGTGAACATGTTTCTTTTTCTTATTTTTCAAATAGAATTGACGTTTGGTATACTGAAAAAGCCCTTGCAAAAGGAACTCCTAATAGTAATTATCTACCGAATAAAAATGCACTTGTTTTAAAAATGGTATTTAACGGAAACCAAACATTAGTTGCTAGTGCGATCACTAAAGTTAAAAGCTACGTACCATTTATTAATTATAACCATGATGCAATTGTAGTTAATCAGTCGGAGTTTGAAGAAATTATCATTAATTCCAGATATAGCAGAATTAAAATATTTGAAAATGAAAACATCAACTTTGATCCTAATCGGACCATTCCACAAGAAAATGAACTTGTCTCTGATAAAGTATATCATTTTACCAAAGGGAGCGTTGTCCTGAAAAAAATTAAAATGACTCCAGCATTAAAAAATAGTCATGCCATTTTTGCAAAACTAACATCAAAATCTAACGGAGATGCTTATGACAGAACGGGTTCTGTATTTATTATCCCAGCAAAAAAGAATGGTATCAAGACTACCATACTCGATGCTTATTTATACGGCTTGGATAAATTACCTATTTATACGGATAATAAATCCAACAAATACCAAGGCCTTGTTAAAGAGAATGACTATGCACCTGCAATAGAAATACTAAGTTTTTTTACTCCATTTGGGGTAGATTATTTTAATAATAAACGAAAAATAAATAATTACAATTGGGCAAAAGAAGTAGTTTATAAACAAGAAGTAACTTCACTTATTCCTACTGATGAAGAGGAAATTTGGATTGGAGTTTTTATTGGAAATTATGACAAAGGAGGACATGAAGTAAGTTTGGAGTTGGATGTATACCCTTCATTTGAAAAAAAAGAAAAAAAGTTTAAAAAATATATAGAACCATTGTTTTCAACTGTTAATACAATGGAAATGTCCGGGCAAAATTATGGAGGTCTTTTTGCAAATGATACCTTAAAAGTAAATTTTGAAATTAATGAAGAGGTGCAAAATTTAGAACTTTTATATACCACAACCGGACACGGAGGATGGGGCAATGGAGATGAATTTGTTCCAAGAATGAATAAGGTTTTTGTCGATGGCCAGGAAGTTTTTAAAATAGTACCTTGGCGCACCGATTGTGGTACTTATAGATTGTCAAATCCGGCATCAGGTAATTTTGCAGATGGTTTATCCTCAAGTGATTTGAGTCGTTCCAATTGGTGTCCCGGAACCTTAACACCTCCTTATAGTATTCCTTTATCTAATTTGAAAAAAGGAAATCATACCATCGAAGTTGTTATTGATCAAGGTCCTAATGAAGGACAAAGTACCAATCACTGGAATGTTTCAGGGGTTTTAGTGGGTAAGTTGATAAATTAGAATGTAAATAATAAATTATGCTACTTGAAATCTGTGCTTCATCTTATCAATCGGCTATGAATGCCCAAAATGCAGGCGCTCATCGTATTGAGTTATGTTCTGAATTAGCCTTAGGAGGCATAACTCCTTCTTATGGTTTGATACAAAAAGTGATGGAGAATGTATCAATTCCTGTTCATGTTTTGATTCGTCCACGAAGTGGAAATTTTACTTATTCAGAAGAAGAGTTTGCCATAATGAAAGCCGATATTGAACTATGTAAAGAAATGGGGTGTCAGGGAATTGTTTCAGGCGTTTTAAAATCGGATAATACCATTGACGTTATTAAAACACAAGAATTAATTGCTTTAGCAAAACCATTGTCTTTTACTTTTCACAGAGCTTTTGATTGGGTGGAAAATTCTTTTGAAGCACTTGAAGTATTAAAAACTATTGGTGTCAATCGTATTTTGACTTCAGGAAAAATGAGTACCGCACAAGAAGGAATACAACTTCTTAAAGAATTAGAGATACAAGCCCAAAATCAATTATTAATCCTTCCTGGAAGCGGAATCAATTCTGAAAATGCACTACAATTTAAAGAAGCAGGCTTTAAAGAAATCCATTGTTCTGCTTCTAAAATTGAACACATAAAAGGAATTGGAACAATCCCAATGAACTCCAGTGTTTTTTTTAATGAAAGTATTATTGTTAGTTCTGATTATCAGAAAATTAAAGATATAGTGGCAATTTGTATTGAAGAATAATGTAATGAAATAGAATAAATGTGTAATAATAAATAGTAAAATAATAATCATGAATAGTAATAGTATATCCATTCCGCAAACTAAGAATAGTACATTAATACCAATTTTAATTATAGCGGGTCTCTTTTTTATTTTTGGTTTTGTAACATGGATAAATGGCGCTTTGATTCCATTTATGAAAACGATAAATGAATTGACATCGGCTCAGTCTCTTTTAGTGGCTTCGGCTTCTTATATATCGTTTGTGGTAATGGCTTTGCCTGCTTCGTATATTTTATCAAAAATTGGATATAAAAAAGGAATGTCTTTAGGATTGTTTATTATGGGAATAGGAGCTTTGGTTTTTATTCCGGCTGCTGAAGCAAGAACCTATTGGATGTTTTTAACCGGAATTTTTATCCAAGGAGCAGGAATGACTTTATTACAAACGGCGTCCAATCCTTATATTACTATTTTAGGGCCAATTGAAAGTGCTGCAAAACGCATTTCCATTATGGGAATTGCTAATAAAGTTGCAGGAGCTTTAGGTTCGCTTATTTTTGGTGCTTTATTATTATCAGGAATCGACGAAATTAAAGAAAAATTGAATGTGGTTAGCGCTGCCGAAAAAGCAGAATTATTAAATACTATGGCTGATAGCGTGGTGATGCCTTATGTTGTGATGGCTTCTGTTTTGTTTATTTTAGCTGTTTTAATTAGAAAAGCTCCTCTTCCTGATGTGGAAGCAGAACCAATTGAAGAATCAAAAGATGGAAGTACATCTAAAACGAGTATTTTTCAATTTCCACATTTATGGTTGGGTGTACTCACACTTTTTATGTATGTGGGTGTTGAGGTCATTGCCGGAGATACTATTATTGCGTACGGAATTTCTTTAGGGATTCCTGTTGCCGACGCTAAGTTTTTTACAACGTTCACATTAATGGCAATGGTTGCAACTTATGCGATGGGAGCTATTTTAATTCCAAAATACATTTCGCAAACTTTGGCATTAAAATTAAGTGCAACTTTAGGTATCATTTTATCATTTTGTATTGTGTTTACAACAGGATTTACCTCGGTATTATTTGTAGCAGCTTTAGGAGTTGCTAATGCTTTAGTTTGGCCTGCAGTTTGGCCTTTAACTTTAAAAGGTTTGGGTAAATTTACTAAAACGGCTTCCGCTTTATTGATTATGGCAATTTCTGGAGGAGCAATAATTCCGCCTTTATATGGAAAATTGGTTGATGCAAATAAAGTTCATTTTATGGCTCAGGGAATGAACGATGCTATGGCAACAGCTGCGGCTTCCACTAAAGGGTATTGGATTTTATTACCTTGTTATTTGGTTATTTTATATTATGCAGTGGCAGGGCATAAGTTGGGACTTGGTAAAAAATAAATCAAAAATGTCACAGATTAATTGAAGAAATAATGAAGATTTTTTTTCTAAAATATTGTGTAGGATTTGCGATTGTTTTTTTCTTTTTTTCTTGTAAAACAGTAATGAGAAAACCAGAGGTTAAGTCTATAAAAACTAGTTATATTGCTAATCCGCCAAAAACTACTAATAGTCATGCTGCTACATTACTTGAATATTTGCCAAATGAAATTATGGCTGCATGGTTTGGTGGAAGTTATGAAGGGGCAAAGGATGTTGGTATTTATGCATCCAAATTAAAAGAAGGTATTTGGACTTCGCCTCAATTAGTTGTAAAACCTGCAATCATTAAAGGAGACACGCTTCCATGTTGGAATCCTGTTTTGTTTAAAAGTGAAAAAACTAAAAAGTTATATTTATTTTACAAAGTAGGCAAAAATCCACGAGAATGGTTTGGAGCCATGATTAGTTCAGTAGATAATGGAAGTTCCTGGAGTATGCCAAAATATCTTCCGGAAGGTTTCTTAGGACCCATTAGAAATAAAGCTATCGAAATCAATCCCGGAATTATTTTATGTGGAAGCAGTACAGAAAGTGTCAATAACAATCAATGGAGAGCTCATATAGAAATCTATAATGAAAATACAGATTCCTGGTCTAAAATAGCAATACCTAATGATAATGGGTATGATATTATCCAACCTACTATTTTAAGGCACTCTAGAAATAAATTACAACTACTTTTGAGAAGTAAACATAATAAGCTAGTAACAAGTTGGTCTTATGACAATGGAACCACTTGGACAAATGCTGAACTGATTGATGTGGTTAATTCTAATTCCGGAATTGATGCTTTGGGTTTATCCCCAAAATCTTTTTTGTTAGTTAATAATCCTTTACCTCAAGGAAAAGATTGGTATTACGGCCGAAATATTCTGGATGTCGAATATTCAGCTGATGGTTTAAAATGGGAGAAATTATTCGATTTAGAAAATCAAAAAGAAGGGGAATTTAGTTATCCTGCTATCATTCAAACCAAAGATAAAAAAGTGCATGTTGTCTATACTCATAATCGAAAGTATATTAAATATGTGAGTTTTAAATTAACGAAGTAAAAAACTTTATATAAAGAATCGGAGAAATAATATGCAAAAATATTGCCTGTTTTTAGATTTAAATGAAGAACGGGAATTGATTGAAGACTATAAATTAGTAGCCAATACAGTAAATAGAGAAAATGAAAATTGGCGAATAAATTTTTTGAATTAAAACAAGCTGTTTTTTTATATAATAAATTATAATTTTAAGAAAAATATGTATGACAATTTTAAAAGGAAAAGAAAAGATTGGAATTTTTTATTATTTATTGCCATCTTCTCTTATAACACAATTAATGCACAAGATAGATCTTTGGAAAAGCAATTTTACAAACACGATAAATACCTCTCCTCAGACAAATTGCAAGGTAGATTCCCAGGAACAAAAGGTAACAATGACGCAGCAAGATATGTCAAGAAATATTTTCAGAAATATGGTTTAAGACCATTACAATCAGATAGCTATTTCCAGTCGTTTCAATTATTTGTCAAAGAAGGAATTAATAAAATGCCTTCGGATAGTGTGCAAACGCAAAATGTTGTTGGATTCATAGAGGGTTCTGATAACCAACTTAAAAACGAATACATAGTAATTGGAGCCCATTATGATCATTGGGGATGGGGAGGAATAGGTTCGCATAGTAAAAAAAAGGATACTGTAGCTATTCATAATGGAGCAGATGATAATGCTTCTGGTGTTGCTGCTTTATTGTGTATTTTAGAGAAAGTTTCTAAGTCTAAAGTACAACCTAAAAGAAGTATCATTTTTGTTTCTTTTAGCGGAGAAGAAGAAGGTTTGTTAGGTTCAAAATATTTTATCAATCATTTACCAATTGATAAAAATGCTGTAAAAGTAATGCTCAATATGGATATGGTTGGTAGATTAAATGCCGAAAAACAAATCTATATGGGAGGAGCTGGAACCTTTCCTGAAGGTGTTGATTTGATGAAAAAATTAGGCAAAAATAGTGGCCTAAATCCAGTAATTCATGCGGGAGATGTTGGCGGATCTGATCATGTTTCTTTCTACAAAGCGAATATTTCGGCTGTAGGATTTCATACTGGTGGACATCCACAATATCATACACCCGAGGATGATATTGATTTAATCAATTTTAAAGGAGGAGCTTTGGTGTCTCAGTATATTTATAATGCTTTAATTGCAATAGCAAATTATCCGCAGTCGTTGTATTTTATCAATCAGGATTAGTTTTTTTAACTTAGTTTTCAATTAAGTCTTTTAATATATTTATTTTCCAAATTAACAATGTGCTTTTTTATACTGCATTGGAGATAAACCAATTTGTTTTTTAAACATTCTGGAAAAATAATAGGGGTCTTCAAAACCTACTTTTTTGCATATTTCTTTAATATTCATATTGGTGAAATAAAGGTACTCGCATGCTTTTTGGATTTTTAATCTGATAAAGTATTGAATGGGAGAGTAGCCTGTTTTTTGTTTAAATAGTTCCGAATACCGAGATACCGAAAAACAGGCTTGTTTGGCCAATGTTTCAATAGTTAATGCTTCTTCTAAATTACTTTTCATAAAGCTTATAGAAAGACTGATTTTATCTTTTATGTTATTTTCTAAAGTCGCAACATAACATAATGAACTCAAAAAGGTCATTAGTTTAAAGTGTACCAGTTCAACACGTTCATCAGAAAGGGTGTCTTCTAAAAGACTTATAATTTCTTTTAATACTTCCAGCCGGTTTTCATCATAAACTATATTAACTGCTGATTCTTTAGCAAAACAAAATCGCTCATAAAAGGTAGCTGCATAGGTACCCGAAAAGTGAACCCAGTAAATACTCCAAGCATCATTGTGTGAACTACCGTATTTATGAGGAGTGTTTTTAGGAATAATGTAACCCGTATTTGGCGTCAGTTTTATTGTTTTTCCATGTATTTTTATCCAACCTTCCCCTTTTAAACAATACAATAAAATATATTCTTCAATACCGTTTTTCCGCGATCTGTTGTGGTGTTTTGCATTTGGAAAATAACCAATTGCATCTGTAAAAAGATTAGCTAAAAATGGATGATGAGCCATTTTTATTTTTTGCTCTTCAGCTAAAACAACCATAGTTTGACCAATGAAACCTTCTTTTATTTTGATTTTCGTTAGATTGTTCATTATAAGAGTACTATTTTATTGTAAATTTATTTATGGTCGTAAGATAATCCATTTATTTCAAATTATAATCCATTTATAAATCGATTCGTAAACGTATTTTTGTTTAACTATTAATTTAACCACAATATTATTTTTATGACAAGCATAAATAATCAATTCAATAAATCTTATTTGTTTGCAATTTCCATGGTTTCCGCAATGGGAGGATTGCTTTTTGGTTATGACTGGGTAGTCATAGGTGGTGCAAAACCTTTTTATGAACGCTTTTTTGAAATAAGCTCTTCTGCTAATTTGCAAGCATGGGCTATGAGTTCCGCTTTGATAGGCTGTATTTTAGGAGCAGTAATTTCAGGTGTAATTAGTGATAGGTTTGGAAGAAAACGTCCTCTTTTGTTATCGGCTTTATTGTTCACTATTTCGGCTGTAGGTACAGGAATTGCAGATAGCTATAATGCGTTTATCATTTACAGAATAATTGGTGGATTAGGAATTGGATTAGCATCAGCGCTTTCACCCATGTATATTGCAGAAATTGCTCCGTCAAAATTCAGAGGTCGTTTAGTTTCTTTAAATCAGATGACCATTGTTATTGGGATTTTAGCAGCGCAAATCATCAATATTCTAATTGCCGAAGATGTTCCTGTTGGAGCAACAGATTATTTCATCCAACAATCATGGAATGGAATGATAGGTTGGCGTTGGATGTTTTGGGCAGAAGTTGTTCCGGCTGTAGCTTTTTTGGTTTTTACTTTTTTTGTTCCAGAAAGTCCACGTTGGTTAATAAAAGTTGGTAAAAATGACCATGCATTTCCTACTCTGAAGAAAATTGGAGGAGAAGTTTATGCCAAAGATGAAATGAGAAATATTCAAGCAACTTTGAATGATGTTGCAGAAAAAGTTGATTTCAAAGCTTTATTTCAACCCAAATACAGAGCAGTTCTTACCATTGGTATCGTATTAGCTGTTTTTCAGCAATGGTGTGGTATTAATATTGTTTTTAATTATGCCGATGAAATTTTTACTGCTGCCGGATATGGTGTTAGTGATACCCTTTTTAATATTGTCATTACCGGAAGTGTGAATCTTGTATTTACGTTGGTTGCCATATTTACAGTAGATAAATGGGGGCGAAAAAAACTAATGCTTTTTGGTGCTTTAGGTCTTGCCATTACTTATATCCTTTTAGGAAGTGCTTTTTATTTTCAAATAAAAGGAATAGCAGTTTTAATGATGGTTGTATTGGGGATTGGAGTGTATGCTATGTCTCTTGCACCTATAACTTGGGTAATATTATCTGAAATATTTCCCAATCGAATCCGTGGGGCAGCAATGGCATTAGCCACTTTCACCTTATGGATTGCCTGCTTTATTCTGACTTATACTTTTCCTCTTTTAAATAAAGAATTTGGAGCGGCAGGTACTTTCTGGTTGTATGCACTAATATGTGTTTTAGGCTTCTTTTTTGTTCTAAAGAAATTACCAGAAACCAAAGGCAAAAGTTTGGAGGAAATTGAAGGTGAATTGGTAGAATAATTAAAAAGTTAGCATTAAAAATTATTAATAAAAATAAAAAAATGAGTGTAAAAGCTTGGAAAGAAGAGGTTATCATTCCTTCATACGAAATTGGGAAAGCCGAAAAAAATCCAATATTTCTTGAAAAACGAGTATATCAAGGAAGCAGCGGTGTGGTTTATCCTTATCCTGTAGTGGAGAAAATTGAAGATGAGAAACAAGACAAAGTTTATAATGCAGTTTATATAGAAAATGAATATATTAAGGTGATGATTTTGCCTGAATTAGGCGGAAGAGTACAAATGGCTTACGACAAAATCAAACAACGCCATTTTATTTATTACAATCAGGTAATTAAGCCTGCTTTGGTGGGATTAACTGGACCTTGGATTTCCGGAGGAATTGAATTTAACTGGCCACAACACCATCGTCCGAGTACTTTTTTACCGGTGGATCATACCATAGAGAATAATGCTGATGGAAGTATTACGGTTTGGGTAAGTGAAAACGAAAAAATGTTTCACCAGAAAGGAATGGCAGGTTTTACCCTTCATCCCGGAAAAGCCTATTTAGAAATAAAAGGAAAGTTATACAATCCAACTCCCATTCCACAAACATTTTTGTGGTGGGCTAATCCGGCCGTAGCGGTAAATGAACATTATCAATCCGTTTTTCCACCAGATGTTCATGCCGTTTTTGATCATGGAAAAAGAGATGTATCTACTTTTCCTATTGCCACCGGAACCTATTACAAAGTAGATTATTCGGCAGGTGTTGATATTTCGAATTATAAAAATATTCCAGTGCCCACTTCTTATATGGCTATTAACTCCAATTTTAATTTTGTGGGTGGTTATGAAAATGACACTCAAGCGGGAGTATTGCACGTGGCAAATCATCATATTTCACCAGGGAAAAAGCAATGGACATGGGGAAATGGTGATTTTGGAAAAGCTTGGGACAAAAATCTAACCGATGAAGATGGACCTTATATCGAATTGATGGCTGGAGTTTTTACCGATAATCAGCCTGATTTCAGTTGGATGCAACCTTATGAAGAAAAGACTTTTACCCAATATTTTTTACCGTATCGAGAGTTAGGTGTAGTTAAAAATGCTTCTCAGGATATTTTGATGAATATTGATAAAAAGGAAGATAAAGCAGTAATCAAAATTTTTGCTACTTCTTTGCAAAAAAATGCCAAGATTGTCTTGGAAGGTTTCTTCGAAGAAATAACAGATTTAAGTCCTGAAGCGGTTTATGAACGTGAAGTGACTGTTGGAACAGCTTCATTTTCTGATTTAAAACTATTTGTTTATTCTGAAAATGGAAGAGAACTACTAAGTATAAAAACTGAAGAACAAGAAGCAAAAGAAACCCCTGAAGCAGCCAAAGCAGCTCTTTCACCGGAAGATACTCCTAGCTGTGAACAATTGTATTTGACGGGGCTACATTTGGAACAATACCGTCATGCCACATATAATGCTACCGATTATTATCTGGAAGCTTTGAGAAGAGATCCTTCGGATGTGCACAACAACAATGCTATGGGACTTTGGTTGTTTAGAAAAGGAAAATTTTCGGAAGCAGAAAAGTATTTTAAAGTAGCTATCAAAACACAATTGCAGCGTAATCCAAATCCTTATGACGGTGAGCCACATTATAATTTAGGTTTGGCATTACAATTTCAAAATAAATTGAAAGAGGCTTATGATGCTTTTTATAAATCCTGTTGGAATGCTGCCATGCAGGATGCCGGCTACTTTGGATGTGCCCAAATTTCCTGTGTAGGCACTAATTTTAAAGAGGCACTGCATGAAATTGACAAATCTTTAGTTCGCAATTGGCATAATCAAAAAGCACGAACATTAAAAACAGCCATTTTACGAAAACTTGGAAATGAAACAGATGCCTTGGCATTGATAAAAGATACTCTAAGAATTGATTTGTTTAATTTTGGTTCTCGATTTGAGGATTATTTGATAACAAATAATGCAAGTGTTTTAGAGCAAATGCATACTCTCATGAGAGGGGAAATCCATAACTATGAAGTGGTAGCGCTGGATTACATCATGGCAGGGATGTATGATGAGGCAGTACAGTTTTTGGAGGAAGGAATCAAAGTTTGTCCTAGTACACCAATGACTTATTATTATATGGGATGGGCTTTACAATTGGCTAACAAAGAAAGCTTGTCTGTTTTTGAAAAAGCGGCAGCGCATGCTCCTGAATATTGTTTTCCAAACCGATTAGAAGCTATTTTGGCTTTGGAAACAGCTCAGAAAATCAATCCAAATGATGCTAAAGCACATTATTATTTAGGGAATCTTTGGTATGATAAGCGACAATATGCTGATGCGATTGCTGCCTGGGAAAAATCGGTTTCTATAGATGCTACTTTTCCAACAGTTCATCGAAATTTGGCTTTAGCCTATTTTAATAAATTGCAGCAGGAAGAAAAAGCGCTTACTTCTTTAGAAAAAGCATTTGCTTTAGATACTTCAGATGCCAGAATCCTGATGGAATTGGACCAATTGTATAAACGTATTTGTAAACCGCATCAGGAGCGTTTGGATTTTTTAAAGAAGCATTTCAATTTGGTATTACAACGTGATGATGTTTATTTGGAATACAGTACCTTATGTAGTCAGTTAAATGATTATAGTCAAGCGATTGATTTAATTGATAATAGAATTTTTCATCCTTGGGAAGGTGGAGAAGGGAAGGTTCCTAATCAATTTCAAATTGCCAGAGTAGAATTGGCCAAACAATACCTTACCAAAAAAGAATTTGAAAAAGCAATTGCCTTACTGAAAGCCTGTTTAGAATACCCTCATAATTTAGGAGAAGGTAAGTTGGATGGTGCTCAGGAAAATGATTTTCATTATTGGTTGGGTTGTGCCCATGAAGGTTTAGGTCAAATGGACGAAGCTCAAAAATATTGGGAATTAGCCAAAGATGGTAGTAGCGAACCAGCTGCTTCAATTTTTTATAATGACCAAAAACCGGATAAAATATTCTATCAGGGATTGGCTTTGTTGAAACTTGGCAGAAATGATCAAGCTCAAAAGCGTTTTGATGCTTTGATTGCATTTGGAAACAAAAATTTGAATGAGGTTATAAAATTGGATTATTTTGCGGTATCCTTACCTGATTTGTTAATCTGGGAAGATGATTTAACCTTTAGAAATAAAATCCATTGCCACTATATGTTGGGATTAGGTTATTTGGGGATGGCTGAAAAGGATAGAGCAGATTTCCATTTGAAAGAAGCTGCCAAAATGGATCTCAATCACCAAGGAGTTCAAGTGCATTTAGCGATGCTGCAAGAGTTTAGTAAATAAATTAAAGTGTTAGTTTAATAAAAACATGTAATATGTTGAAATATAATAGTATATTGTTTTTTCTGTTTTTGTTTTCTTTCGAGATAACAGCACAAAGTCCGTATACAATTGATATTACAAAAGTTAAAACGGATGTGCTACGTGGCCATTTGGATTTGGGTGGAAGCAATAATAAAGGTGATACCATTTCGGTGAACAGTTTTTATTTAGAACACAATAAGGTTCCTTTTATTCCGGTTATTGGCGAATTTCATTTTAGTCGTTTCCCTAATCAATATTGGGATGAAGAATTAAAGAAGATGAAAGCTGGCGGAATTACGGTTGTAGCTACTTATGTGTTTTGGAATTTACACGAGTTTAAAGAAGGTGTTTTTGATTGGAAAGCTGATTTGGATGTGCGTAAATTTACCGAATTATGCGCCAAAAATGGTTTGCAGGTCTTAATGCGGATAGGTCCATTTGCTCATGGCGAAATGAGAAATGGTGGACTTCCGGATTGGTTATATGGACGTCCAATTGATGTAAGAAGTAATGATCCTATGTATTTGTATTATGCCAATCGATTTTATCAGGAAATAGGAAAGCAATTAAATGGCTTGCTATTCAAAGACGGAGGGCCGATTATAGGAGTTCAAATAGAAAACGAATACCAACATTCTTCTGCTCCCTGGAGTTTTACTTATATTGATGCTCCCAAAGAAAGAACGGCTGCAGGAAGAGATAAAAAGATTGTTCAGGATGGTGTGGGAGTTAATGAAAAAGGGAACGAATTTGCCAATGTAGGCAAAGATCATATGAAAACTCTAAAAGAATTGGCTATCAAGGCAGGCTTAATTACGCCAATTTATACAGCAACCGGATGGGGTTATGCCACTATTATCGAAAAAGGTTCTATTCCGGTAATGGCAGGATACGCTTATCCTTTTTGGACTGCGGGAAACAGTCCGTCGCCTTTTTATTTATTTAAAAATATTCATCAGCAACCGGATTACGCACCAGTGAGTTATGATGTGAATTTATATCCCTCGATGGCGGCCGAATTAGGCACCGGAATGGCGGTTACCTATGCCAGACGTCCAAGAGTTCCTGGAGAAAGTTTTCTGCCAATGATGGTCAGAACAGTAGGAAGTGGAACGAACGGATTAGGTTTTTATATGTACCATGGAGGAACAACCCCTTCTTATGGAAATTATTTCATGTCCGAAGGATCGGGATTGAATAATAAATCCTATGATTATCAATCACCAATTGGTGAATTTGGGAATTTAACTTCCGGTTATTATTCTTTAAAACTGATTAATTATTTTTTAAAAACCTTCGGAGATGATTTGGCTCCTTTGTATCCTGTTTTGCCAGAAACCAATGCTGCGATTAAAGCTGATAATACTCAAACTTTGCGTTATGCAGTAAGAGGAGACGGCACAAAAGGCTATTTATTTATGCATAATTTTCAGGATCATTTGAAAATGGATGATTTGGAACATTTGAGCGTGACTCTTCAGACCAAAACTGGAGCGGTAAAATTTCCGGAGTCGGGAACTTTTACATTGAAAGCCGGAAGTTCAGCCATTTTTCCTTTTAATGTGAATTATGATGGAGTTGCAATCAAAATGGCAACCATACAACCCTTTTGCCGATTTGAAAATCAAACTAAAAAATATAATGTTTTCTTTACTGTTAACGGAATTACTCCTGAAATTGTTTTTAATGGAAAACAAAAAGTTGTTGGAATCCAAACAGAAACTAGATATGGTAATACCGTTGTAAAATGCAATTCTCTACAAATAAATGAATTTGAGGTGAATGGGATTTCCTTTTTGGTACTACCTGAAAAAGAAGCTCAAAAAGCTTATTTGATTGGGGAATCAGGAAGTCAAAAATTGATTATCAGTGAAGCGGTTGTTTTAGATAATATTCATAGCAATCCTGATAGCAACAACATTTCGTTTATAAGCACTAGAGAACAAATCGATTTTACTGTTTTTCCTATTCCAACAAAGATAATTTCAACTGCTGGAAAATTAGATAAAACCAAGGGAATGACTAAAAAAATGAACAATTGGCGTTTGAGTTTGCCAAAAATTAATCCATCTGTCCAATTGGTTCAAACAGATAATAGTCATTTTGTTTTGAAAGCTGGCAGTTTGGATTTATCGAAGGTAAATGATTTGTTTATAACGTTTGATTATCGTGGCGACCGTGGTATTTGTATGATGAATGGCGAATTGCAAACAGATAATCTTTACACCAGTAAAACCTGGACTATAGGATTGAAAAAGTATCAGGAAGATTTGAAAACCAAGGATATGTATTTTTATTTTATCCCAATGCAAAAAGACGCTCCTTATTTAAGTTATCTGGATAAGGAAGTAATTCCTGATTTTGGGGATAAAAAGAGTTTTCTGGAAATTAAAACACCACAATTTTCGGTAGAATACAAAGCTAGTATTGAACTGAAATAATGTAGAATTAAAAATAGTATTAAAGCAACTTTAAATAAACCAAGATGATCAAAAGATATTTTTATTGTATGCTCTTTTTAGTGTTGTTTTCTCTAAGCACTTTTGCCCAAGAAAAGCAAATTAACTTAGAAGGAGAATGGCAATTTCAAATTGACCGTAATGACGAAGGAATTAAGCAAAAATGGTTCAACAAGAATCTTTCGGATAAAATTCATTTGCCAGGTTCTATGGCTGAGTTTTTAAAAGGAGATGAAATTACTTTAAAAACAAAATGGACAGGGTCTATTTATGATAGTTCCTTTTATTTTAGACCTAGTTTAAAAAAATATCGTGAACCAGGAAATATTCATATTCCTTTTTGGTTAACTCCAGCCAGACATTATGTAGGTGCAGCTTGGTATCAAAAAGAAGTGACTATTCCTGAAAACTGGAAAGGAAAACGTATTGTTCTTCATTTAGAAAGAGCTCATATTGAGACGAGAGTATGGGTTAATGACAAAGAAGTAGGTTTGCAAAATTCATTAGTAGCGCCACACGATTATGATTTAACGGCTTATCTGGGAACAGGAATACAACGCATAAGTATCAGAATAGATAATAGTATCAAGAAAATTAATGTAGGTCCAGATTCTCATAGTGTTACTGATCATACCCAAGGAAACTGGAATGGTATTATTGGAAAAATAGCATTAGAGAGTAGCTCTCCTGTATATTTTGATGATATTCAGGTGTATCCTGATGTAAAAAAGCATTTGGCTCGCGTAAAAATCACTGTTAACAACAACACCCAAAAACAATTCAACGGAAAAATAACCATTTCGGCTAAGAGTTTTAATTCAGCTTCTTCAGATGTAACGGCAGAGGTAGTAAGTAAAATTTCGGTATCTAAAGTTGGAAATACAACTATTGAACTCGAATTACCTTTTGGAAAAGGAATGCTTACTTGGGATGAATTTGATCCTGCCTTGTATCATTTGCAAGTAAAATTGAATGCTAAAGGTGTTCAAGAAGAGAAGAAGATTCAGTTTGGAATGCGCGAATTTAAAATTAATGGAACTCAATTTTTAATTAATGATGTTCCAGTTTTTTTAAGAGGAACTGTTCATAATTGTGAATTTCCACTTACGGGTTATCCTGCAACAACGGTTGAAGCTTGGGAAGTTGTTTTGAGAAAAATAAAAGCGTTTGGATTAAATCATGTGCGTTTTCATTCATGGTGCCCTCCAGAAGCAGCCTTTATTGCTGCTGACAAAGTAGGCCTTTATTTGCAACCCGAAGGACCAAGTTGGCCTAATCATGGACCTAAAATTGGTTTAGGCCAACCAATAGATCAGTTTTTATACGATGAAACTACAAGAATGGCTAAGCAATATGGAAATTATGCTTCTTTTACCATGTTATCTGCGGGTAATGAACCAGCAGGAAATCAAGTGAAATATTTGAATGAGTTTGTGAACTTTTGGAAAGTAAAAGACAATAGACGTGTTTACACCGGAATGTCAGTTGGCGGAAGTTGGCCAGTAGTTCCTAATGCTGAATATCAGGTTCGTGGCGGTGTAAGAGGTTTAAAATGGGAAAAAATGCCTGAAACGGAATCAGACTTTAGCTCTGGAATTAAATCCTTCAAAGTGCCTTTTGTAGCGCATGAAATTGGTCAATATTGTGTTTTTCCAAATTTTGAAGAAATTAAAAAATATACAGGAGTCTATCGTGCTAAGAATTTCGAAATGTTTCGCGAAGTATTGAATGACCATCATATGGGAGATCAAGCCAAAGATTTTTTGTACGCTTCAGGAAAATTGCAAGTTTTGTGTTACAAAAACGAAATTGAAAAAATGTTGCGAACACCTAATTATAGTGGATTTCAAATGCTAGGGTTGCAGGATTTCCCTGGTCAAGGCACAGCTTTAGTAGGAATGTTAGATGCTTTTTTTCAAGAAAAAGGATATGTTACGGCTAAAGAATTTACAAGATTCTGTAATTCGACAGTGCCTTTAGCTAAGGTTGAAAAGTTTGTGTATAACAATTCAGAAACCTTTAAGGCTGAAATTGCTCTTTTTCATTCCGGTAAAGCAGCGTTGAAAAATGCAGTATTGAGTTGGACTATTAAAGATGAAAAAGGAACAGTACTTTCTTCGGGTAATTTTGAACCAAAAACCTATAAAAACGCAAATGGAATCTTTGTAGGTAACCTTGCTTTTCCATTGAGTGAAATTGACAAAGCTTCTAAATTAAACCTAGAAGTAAAAGTGAATGATACCGATTTTGTTAATGATTGGGATTTTTGGGTTTATCCAAGTAAGAATCCTGAAATCAATTCTAAAGTGTATTATACAACAGTTTTAGATGATAAAGCCAAAGATGTATTGAATAAAGGAGGAATGGTGTTCTTGAATGCTGCTGGAAAAGTGGTCAAAGGAAAAGAAGTAGCCATGCACTTTCTACCTGTTTTCTGGAATACTTCTTGGTTCAAAATGCGTCCTCCGCATGTAACGGGAATGTTAATTCAGGATAAAAGTGCGGCTTTTAATTATTTTCCAACTAACAATTACAGTGATTTACAATGGTGGGATATTCAAAACCGTTCTCAAGTAATGAATTTAGAAGATTTTCCAGTTGATTTTAGACCTTTAATCCAACCAATAGATACTTGGTTTATGAATCGTAGACTGGCTTTGGTTTTTGAAGCACAAGTTGGTAAAGGAAAAATTATAGTAAGTAGTGCTAATTTAGGACCAGAAGTTGAAGGGAAACCTTCTTCTAAACAATTGTATTATTCATTGATGCAATACATGAATTCTAAAGATTTTAAACCTAAAAATAGCTTGAGTTTAGAGCTTATTCAGGATGTATTTGTAAGTCAGTCAAAAGAAATTTTTGACACCTATACTAAAGACAGTCCAGATGAGTTGAAACCCAATTCCAATCAGAATAAAGTAAATTAAGGGGTTGCACTAAAAAGCAAAGGAGCTAAAAATATATTTTTAGCTCCTTTGCTTTTTAGTGCAATGATTTATAAAGTTATAATTGTTTGGGATAAAATGCATTGTTGTAATATTACCCCATGTAAATTGTAAAATAACCTACTTATTTTAATCAAATAAAGATAAGTTTGTTGCTGGTTACGACATGTTTTTTTTAAAATTAGGCGTAAATAATTTTATTAAGTTGTAGAGATTAGTTAGTTAAGGAAAGAATAATTAGTTGTTATTCTTTCTTTTTATTTTTAAAAGAATGAAAAGATATTATTATTTCAGTTTGATGGGTTTATTGCTATTTTCAATAAACAGTCTGTTTGCCACAAATATTAAAAATACCTGTACAGTTGCTCTAGATGGTTCAGCTGATTATACATCAATTCAAGAAGCGGTTACAGCCTGTGGCGCTTTTTCTATGGAAGAAAAAATTATTTTTATAAAAAAGGGACATTATAAAGAGAAAATACTAATAGATACTTTTCATAGTAATATTACTTTAGTAGGAGAGAGTGTAAAAGAAACCATCATAGATAATAATGATTATAACGGACAGGAAGGAATAGGTACTTTTACGAGTTATACTTTGAAGATTTTAGGAGATAATATTAAGTTAGAAAACCTTACTGTTGAAAATTCAGCTGGAAGCTTAGGTCAAGCGGTAGCATTGCATGTAGAAGGAGATTATTTTGTAGCATCTAAATGTGATATTTTAGGCAATCAGGATACCTTATATGCTGCTGGTAAAAATAGTAGGCAGTATTTTTATGACTGCTATATTTCTGGTACCACAGATTTTATATTTGGTGCAGCTACAGCAATTTTTGAAAATTGTGAAATTCACAGTACAGCAAATTCCTTTATAACAGCAGCAAATACACCTCAGGAGAATGCATTTGGTTTTGTTTTTTTTAAATGTAAATTAACTGCTAATGAGGGAATAGATAAGGTTTATCTGGGAAGACCTTGGAGAGATTATGCCAGAGTTGTTTTTATAGATTGCTATTTAGGAAAACATATTTTACCCGAAGGTTGGCATAATTGGGGAAATGAGGAAAAAGAAAAGACTGCTTTTTTTTCCGAGTATAATAATTTTGGCGAAGGTGCCTCATTTTTAAAAAGAACAAATTGGTCTCATCAGTTAACAAAGCGTCAGGCCAAAAAATATAACTTTAAAAATATTTTTCGCAAGGAAAGTTATTGGAATTTAAAAAAATAAAAGAATTTAGTCTGTAGTTTTTAATAGTTAGAGATGTTTTTATGAAAAGAAAAATGGTATTAAATATTGTATTCCTTTTTACTGTGTCATTAGTTTTTTGTCAAAATAGAATTCAACTTTGGCCAAAGGCTAAAATGCCTAATTCCAAAGGTATGAAGTTAGAGTGGTTGGAGGAACGTGAAAGAGTAACTCAGGTTAATACTCCTGAAATGTATGCGTTTTTTACTTCAAAAGAAGAAAATACTGGGGCTGCAGTTTTAATTTTTCCTCCTGGCGGATATCAAAAACTAACCTATAATGTTGCCGGAATACAATTGGCAAAATGGTTTAATACATTTGGGGTGAATGCTTTTGTTGTTATGTACAGACTTCCTACATCCCCTGATTTAGTAAATCCAGAATTTGGACCTTTGATGGACGGGCAACGGGCTATAAAAATAGTACGAGCTAATGCTGATAAATGGGGAATTGATAAAGATAAAATAGGAGTGATGGGCTGCTCTGCTGGAGGAGGTTTGGCGGTAAATTTAGCAACAATAAAAACCGATTATGCTAGTATTAAAGATTCGTTGGATAGCGTAGCAGTGAGTTCTAATTTTCAAATTATTGTTTCAGGAGCCATTAGTATGAAACAAAATGCTCATCAAGGAAGTCACGATACTTTGTTAGGGAAAAAAGCATCTTCTGAATTAGAATCCCTTTTTTCGGGGGAATTAAATGTAGATACAACAACTGCTCCAGCATTTATAGTTTGTGCAGCTAATGATCCAGTAATTAATCCTTTAAACAGTGTACATTATTATGAAGCTCTTTTAAAATATAAGATACCATCTGCGTTGCATGTTTTTCCACAGGGAGGTCATTCCATTGCTTTGAGAAACAATCCTGGTTCAACGGAGCTTTGGACTCGCTTATGTGAAACTTGGATGAAAGAAATAGGCGTGTTGAAAAAATAATACATTACGGATTCTTCTTCTTCCAAATAATAAAGTATAAATTGAATAAAAAGTTTAATCCTTTGTGTTAAATTAGTCTTTATTGATTTCAATTAAAGGCATAAGATTTAGAAAAAAAGCCTCTTTTACAATTGTAAAAGAGGCTTTTTTTTGATAGAAGCCAAAAGATTACTCTCAAGGTTTAATTATTTCATTATTATACATTAATCCTCTTGAATTAAGTGGAATTTGTAATATGCCCCCCTTCAATTTGTATTTTATCCCCATTAACTACTGCACTAAGGTTTACTTTTGGAATAAATAATCTGTATTTAAATATGATAATAATTTTTACAATCATATTTAAATTATTTAAAAAATAGTGATTGTGTAATTTTTATTGTAAAACCTTTTTAATTCTTTATTATGTAAAACCATCTTTCCTCTTTTTTTGGAGACTTATTGTTGAATAAAATTAACCATTAGAAAAATTCAATTCTCCAGAATGCAAACCAATTATTAACTAACTAAACCAAAAAATTATGAAAAATTATTTGTCGAAGGTCAACTTTGACTTGTTTCAATTTTTGAAGAAAAAAACCTTATTGTTTTCAATTACTCTATTTTTAATTGAATTTACAGTCAATGCCAATGTTAAAACCAAAACCGTAAATCATTTAGAGGATAAGCAGACCAAAGCCTCTACATTATCAGTAGCTATTCAGAATGAAATTACCGTTAGCGGTAAAGTTGTTGATGGGAGTGGGATGGGAATTCCAGGTGTTACAGTTCTTTTAAAAGGGACATCAAAGAGTGTCGTGACTGATATAGACGGGAAATTTACTATTACTAAAGTTCCGTCTAATGGTCAATTGGTTTTTTCATTCATAGGAATGGAAAGCCGTGAAGTGGCTATAGCTGGAAAAACAAATCTTTCAGTAACATTAAAAGATTCTGCTACAGATCTTGATGAGGTTAAGGTGGTTTCTTTTGGATATGGAACAATTAAGAAGGAAAACTTGTTAGGTTCTGTTGCTTCTATAGGAGCAAAAGAATTATCTAAAATTCCTGTGACTAATGTAGCCGAAGCAATGGCAGGTAGATTAGCAGGTGTAAGTGTTCAATCTGTTGATGGTGCTCCTGGTGCTGATATTGTTATTCGAGTAAGAGGGGGTGGCTCTATCACTCAGGATAATTCGCCGCTTTATGTTGTGGATGGTTTCATAGTAAGTAATATTAATGATATTCCACCAAGTGATATTCAAAGTATAGATATTTTAAAAGATGCGGCTACTACAGCTATCTATGGTGCTCAGGGTGCAAATGGAGTTGTGGTTATTACTACTAAAAAGCCAAAAGCCGGAAAAACCACCATAACTTATAATTCATACATGCAGTTATTAAAATTGCCAAAAGACAGAAAATTGGACGTATTGTCACCTTATGAATTTGTTCAAATGCAATATGAAACGGCAAGAATGAAATCTGATGCTGACGTTCGAAATTTTGAAAAATATTTTGGAAAATTTGATGATTTAGAATTATATAAGTACAAAAAGGCTAATGATTGGCAGGACGAAGTATTAGGAAATTCAACCATTTCGAGATATAATAATCTTAGTATTTCTGGAGGAACTGAAAAAACAAAAATGTCTTTGAGTTATACTTCTAACAGAGATCAGGGATTAATGATTGGATCTGGGTTGAATCGTGATGTACTTAATTTTAAATTAAATCATGAAATTTCCAAAAAATTAAAATTGGATTTGTCTTCCAGAGTCACAAATTTGGAAGTTAATGGTGCTGGAACTTCAGGAAGTTCACAAATTAGAATTAAAAATTTGGTTACTTCAAGACCAACGAATGGTATTGCTGACGAACTAGAATTTGATATTGCTAATGTGGATAATGAAGATGATTACCAATCCTTTATTTTAAATTTAATAAATCCGGTAGAATTAGCGAAACAGGACTGGAGAAAGAGAACAACCAGAAGTTATGTATTTAATGCTGGATTATCATGGGATATTTTAGATAATTTAAAAGCTCAATCTACGGTTACTACAAGTAGATCTTATGCTGAAAACTTACGTTTTTACGGACCGTTGACCGGGGTAGCACAACAGGAAGGAAATAGTTTGCCATTAGGAACTAAAGATAATTCTGAAAATTTTTCATATAGAGTAACCAATACGTTGAATTATGATTTTAAAAATATAGGTGACCATCAATTAGGAATTCTTCTTGGCCATGAAGTACGTTCCAGTGGAGGAAAATCGCAACATGCCAGAGTGGAGAATTTTAGAGAGTCTATTACTCCAAAAGAAATGTTTGCCTCTATGAATTTAGGTACTTTAATTGAATACAGTACTTATGAAAATACAGATGAGAATTTGTATTCGTTTTTTGGAAGAGCCAATTATTCTTATAAAGATAAATATTTGTTGACTGCAACTGTACGTAGAGATGCTTCAAGTAAATTTAGTAAAGATAATAATGTAGGAGTATTCCCTGCTATTGCTGCAGGCTGGAAAATTTCAAATGAGCCATTTTTGATGAATTCAAAGATTGTCAATGAATTGAAATTAAGAGTAACTTATGGAGAAACTGGTAACGACAGAATTCCAGCCAATTCAACAAAATTCTTATTTAAATCGGATACTAATAATGGGCCTGGTTTTGGAACCAATAATTACAATGTATATTATGGAATAAATGGGAATGTATTATTTAATCCGGATTTGATTTGGGAGACAACTATCAACAGAAATGCAGGATTGGATTTTGTATTATTTAATGCGGCAATCAATGGTAGTTTAGATGTTTACAAAAATACGACTAAAGATTTATTATTACAATCTGCTGTTTCTCAAACATCTGGGTTTAGTTCACAATGGGCAAATATTGGTAGTACCTCTAATGAAGGGGTTGAATTAGCTGTAAATACGAGTTTGATTAATAAAAAAGATTTTTCCCTAAATTTTAATTTTAATATAGGAACCAATAAAGCAAAAATTGTAGCTTTAGATGGTACAACAGAGCGTTTTTTCCAATCTAACTGGGGTAGTACTGATTTGAAAGACAGAGATGATTATTATTTAAGAGTAGGTAAGTCGGTTGGTTTAATCTATGGTTATGTTAATGACGGAATGTACACGGTAGATGATTTCGATAGCTATAATGAAAATTCTAAAAGTTATGTTTTAAAAGAAGGTGTTCCAGATAATAAAGGGATTCTTGGAGTTGGGAGTGTAAAACCGGGATATATGAAATTGAAAGATTTACCTACAGAATTAGTTGTTGATGATCAAGGTAATCCAATTTTAGATGCCAATGGTAAAAAGCAGTATGTTCCTGATGGTATTATAAATACCAAAGACAGAAAAGTGATTGGTAATGCCTTGCCAAAAGCACAAGGAGGATTTGGATTTACAAGTAATGTAAAAGGTTTTGATATTTCGGCTTTCTTTAACTGGTCAGTAGGGAATGATGTGTATAATACGGGTAAAATTGATTACAATCAACTGTATAGAACTTCTAACGGGAATATGTTAAATTCTATGAACTCTTCAAAACGATTTACTTATATAGACATGGATGGTTCTTATACAGGAACAGCAGGAAGTGTAGTTACAGATTTAGCACAATTGGCTGAAATGAACCAAGGGAAGACAATCTGGAGTGGTAATAATTCTTTTGGTGGTTCTACACCTGTTGTTAGTGACTGGGCAATTGAAGACGGCTCCTATTTAAGATTAAACAACGTGACAATTGGTTATACAGTACCAATGGAAACTATGAAAAAATTTCTTATTTCCAGTTTAAGGTTTTATATAACAGGAACCAATTTAGCTTTATGGACCAAATATTCTGGATTTGATCCAGATGTGAATTCAACTAGAAGTGATGGTTACGCGGCATTAACTCCGGGATTAGACTATTCTTCTTATCCTAAGAGTAGAACTTTTACTTTCGGTATGAATATGACTTTTTAATTTAAAAAGTTCTTTGATAGAAATAATTTAAAAAAATAGTATTATGAAGATCATAAAATACATATCTATAATAACCTTGGCTTTCTTTATGAATAGCTGCTCTGATTTTTTAGACCCAGAATCGCTATCTACATTTGATACGCAATATGTTTTTTCAAATGTTGATGACGCCAGGAAAGCAACTAATGCAATTTATCAGCACTTTAGTGAAGACGCATTTAGATCCAGATTGTCTAATAATATGACAGGAAACACTGATATAGAACAAAATTCCGGAACCGGAAGCACAGCTCGTTATGAAATTTGGCGTTTGGAAGCACAACCTAACAACGGAGATTTAAAAGTGGTTTGGGAAGTTGCTTATAAAGCCATAAGAGATGCCAATATCGTTATTGACGGAATTACAAAAAGTGCCGCTTTGAATTCAACAGATATTGCTATCCAAAAAGACATGAAACATTTTTTAGGAGAAGCATATACTTTAAGAGCTTATTGGTATAGTATGTTAATTTATCATTTTGGTGATGTGCCTTTTTCAAATCAGGCTCCTAAGGCTGGACTAGATTTCAATTTACCTAAGGAAGATAGAAATGTTATTCTTAGTTCCTTAATACAGGATTTAATTAATATTGAAGCAGACATGAAATGGGCAGATGAGCTTCCTTTTAAGATAGAACAGGTAAATAGAGAATATACTTTAGGAATGATTGCCAGATTGGCTTTGCAAAGAGGAGGTTACTTTTTGAAACCGGATATGACTATGGACAGAATGGCAGATTATTTAGATTATTATGCTATTGCGCGTGATTATACTAAAAAATTAATAACTCTAAAAGATAGAGAGTTACCAAAAGATTTTAGACAAGTATTTATGAATGAAACAAGATTTGTAATTCCAAAAGATGATAGCGATGTTCTTTTTGAAGTTCCGTTTGCAATAGGTGAAGGTGATGTGGCCTGGAATATAGGTATCCGTGTCGATGCAGGAACACATCAATATGGTTCTGGAAGTAATTATATGAATGTTCCTCCTACTTATTATTATTCATTTGATAAAAAAGATATCCGAAGAGACGTTACCTGCGGATTGTACTATAGAGATAAAGATTTTAAACAACAAGTAGTTGCTGTGGGATCCATTTCACAAGGAAAATGGAGTAGAGAATATTTAGATCCACCTCCAGGCCCTTCAACCAATAAGGGAACAGGAATTAACTGGCCAATGTTACGTTATGCCGATGTTTTATTGATGTATGCTGAGGCTGAGAATGAATTGAATGGTCCTACACCTACAGCAAGAGCAGCATTTGCCCGAGTAAGGCAAAGAGCATTTAATGAAGTTGACTGGCCAGAAAAAGTAGATCAATATATAGCTTCAGTTTCTGCAGGGAAAGCAACATTTTTTGATGCAATCGTAAACGAAAGAGCTTGGGAATTCGGAGGAGAGATGATTAGAAAATATGAATTAATCCGTTGGAATTTATATGATATTAAAATCAATGAAACGGTAGCTGGATTGAAAAAATTAGCTGATGATGCTTACCTTGGTTTTGGTAATTTACCGGATTATATTTATTGGAAGTACGATTCTAGTGGTAATTTGGTAATACTAAATTCTGATACAAAAGTAGTAGCACCACCTGATGATACGTGGACAAGAGCTAACTGGCTAATTAGTTTGCACAGAACGCCAAATGCTACAGACCCTTCACCTTATCAACCATGGATAACGAACAACTGGGCTAATTATACAACAGCTCCTGTAAGGTACATTATGCCTATACCAAGTGTAGCAGTAACAAATAGTCAGGGATTATTGCAAAATGACGGTTACGGATTTAATTTTTAAAATAATTTAAAGCTTTCTATAAAAATGAAAAATTTAAACAAAAATATATACAGAATAATGCTTTTCTTCTTTGGAGCATTATTCCTTTATTCTTGTAGTGAGAATGAAGATATGATTAAGCAAACCAGACTTTTTAGACCCGTTTTAAATGAACCCTTGAGCTCAATTGATAATACAATAATTGTCAATATGGCCAAAATGAAATCAGCGATTGCTTATAAAGTTGAAATCAGCAGAGATACATTTAAAACGATAGTTAAAACAGTTGAAGGTTCTAGTAATAAGATTGTCTTTGACAATTTAGTTTGGAATGCTTCATATCAGGTAAGAGCAATTGCCTACGCTTCTGACGAACAATATAATAGTAAAATATCCGAATTAGGAGATATAAAAACACAACGTTTTCCTTCTATAATGGCAATACCTGTAAGATCAGATGTAATTGATACCGGAGCTAAAGTACATTGGGCTACAGTAGATTCTGGAGCAGAAGTGACAGATATTAAAGTTTTTGCTTTTGAAGATGAGTTATTGCAAACACCTTTAGCAAGTTATGCTACTACAGCAGATGAAAAATTAAATGGAGAAAAAATCATTTATGGATTAACACCGGGAACCAAATATCAAATTGCCATTTATAGTGGTTCAACAGTAAGAGGATGGGAAGTATATACCACCAAAGAGCCTTTACCTACCGGATCGGACGTTATTGATTTAAGAGGTACTAATGATCCAAGTTTGTTAATGAGTACATTGAGTAGCGCTCCTGAAGCTAGTACTATTATTTTAGATGGAAATTTTACTTATAATGCCACCGGATTTAGTTTTAGCAAATCAGTGACTATTAAGAGTGGGTATAGTTTTGTGCCGGGAGGTGCAAAAATTGCAGTTACTAGCCAATTTAAATTTATAGAAAATTCTAATATTACTTCAGTTGTTTTTGATGGAGTTTCTTTGTATCAACCATTGTCTCCTGGAACAAATCCTTCGGGGTATTTATTTAGCCCTGATAAATCATATACTATTAACGAATTGAAATTTGACAATTGTAGAATTTATGATTTTAGAGGTCTTATGAGAAGTAGATCGGGAACTACAGGATTGTTAAATAATTTTATAATTAATAATTCGATTGTTACCAATATAAGAGATTATTCTGTTTTAATGAATGAGTCAACATCAGGATTTAATTTTGGGAATATTCTATTCAAAAACTCAACACTTTATAAGTGTCAAAAATTCCTCGTAAATAAAGCTACAACTCCGGTGACAAGTATAAAAATTGAGGATTGTACTTTTAGTGAAGTAGTTGCTGCTGGTGCCAATTTATTTGAATTTGCTTCTAATAGTACTGATGGTGTATTTTTTACCAATACAATTATTTCAAGAGGATGGGATTTATCAAATACTCAAGTTTATGCTTTTAACTTTGTTAAATCAAATACTATGACTGAAACTTCATTTGTATTCACTAATACTTATGACACCTCTGATACTGCTTATACAGTTGGTCCTCCATCACCAATTAATTTTAGATATACTGGTACATCTGAGACTTTATGGAAAGACTATGCTATTGGAGATTTTACTTTTATTGACTCTGGTTTTGGAGGTTTAAGAGATTGTGGAGATCCTAGATGGAGGTTATAATTATATAGTTAGTTTTTAGTTTTGTTTTATTGAGGCATGCTTATTCAATATGCATGCCTCTTTATGTATGTCCCAAATTGAAATAATCTAAATACAAAAAAATGAAATTAATAAAGCTTATTTTTTTATTACTGTTTACTGCTAATTGTAGTAAGGACTCTGGTTCAGGTTCAGAACCAACGATTACAACTCCTCCAGATAAAACAGTAGATGCTCCTATCAAAGTTACAGAGGATGCTTTCGCTTTTCCTGGTGCGCAGGGATTTGGTCAAAAAACTACTGGCGGTCGGGGAGGAAAAATTATGTTTGTGACAAATCTCAATGATTCTGGAGAAGGAAGTTTAAGAGCTGCGGTTACTTCTAGTGGACCTCGAATAGTACTTTTTAAAGTTTCAGGAAATATTACACTGAAATCAACATTAAAAATTACCAATTCCGATATCACGATTGCCGGACAATCGGCACCAGGAGATGGTATTTGTATTAAAGATTATCCGGTTTCTGTGGATGCAGATAACGTAATCATCCGTTATATGAGATTCAGGATGGGGGATGAAGCACAGCAGGAAGGTGATGCAATTGGTGGTAGATTTCATAAAAACATAATCATAGACCATTGTTCGATGAGCTGGTGCACAGACGAATGTGTGTCTTTTTATGCTAATGAAAATACAAGTATTCAATGGTGTATCATTTCCGAAAGTTTGAAAACTTCATTTCATGTAAAAGGTTCTCATGGTTATGGAGGTATCTGGGGAGGAAAGTATGCTTCATTTCACCACAATTTGCTGGCGCATCATGATAGCAGGAATCCAAGATTGGGAGAAGAAGCAGGAAAGGCATTTGCACTGACTGATTTAGTTGATTTGCGCAACAATGTTATTTACAATTGGGGTGGAAATAGTTGCTACGGCGGTGAGGCAATGAACGTAAATATTGTGAATTGCTATTATAAACCGGGACCTATGACTGCAAAAACAAGCCGTATTGTATCGATTGATAAAAACAAAATCGCAGGCACGGAGGTTTATGATATTTGGGGCAAATTTTATATCAATGGAAATTATGTCGATGGTAGCCCGGCTGCAACAGAAAATAATTGGGATTACGGTGTTTATAATCAATTTTATTCCGGTTATGGTGTTGTTTCAGATGCCGATAAAGCGGCCATGAAATTAAGCCAGCCACTGGATATAAAAAATAATGTGACAACACATATGGCAGTTGTTGCTTATGATAGAGTGCTAAAATTTGGTGGTGCTAATTTAGTGCGTGACGCTGTTGATTCTCGTATTGTTGATAATGTTAAAAATAAAACCTATTCATTTGAAGGTTCAAATGGAGGTACTAAGGGAGCAATCGATTCTCAGGTAGATGTAGGTGGTTGGCCTGAATTAAAAAGTACCGCTCCTTTATTAGATACAGACAATGATGGGATGCCTGATGAATGGGAAGTAAAGATGAAACTCAATCCTAAAATTGCTAACGCAAATGGTAGAGATTTAAGTACCGCTTATGATAATATCGAAGTCTATATCAATGGCATAGTGGCTGCTGTGAATGCAGGTCAATATGATTAACGAATAAAATAATAAAAATGAAAAATAGTTTAATAATAGTATGTTTATTCCTAACGGCATTGTTTTCATGTTCAAAAGATGATATTAGCAAGGAAGTTAAGATAAAAACCATAGTAATTAATGGGGATAATACATTGACCACTACTCCAAAACAATTGACAGCAACGATACTTCCAACTGATGCAACCAACAAAGAACTTAGTTGGAGTGTTTCTGATCCTAGTATAGCTGTCATTTCGGAAACAGGACTTTTGACAGGTATAAAAAATGGAACAGTCAAGGTTACTGCAACCTCTAATGATGGTTCCGTAGTGAAAGGGGATAAGACGTATACTGTGTCTGGGTTTTCTGTACCTACTGTGTTGGTAGAAAGCATTTCAATTATAGGAAATAATATTACTAATGGGCAAGCAATGCAATTAACCACTCAAATTACTCCAGCAAATGCTTCTAATAAAGCAATAGAATGGACGGTTTCAAATCAAACTATTGCTACTATAAGTGCTACAGGATTATTAACTCCCAAACAAAATGGAACTGTTACAGTTACTGCTTTAACAAAAGATGGAAGTGAGAAAAGTGCTCAATTACAAATTACTATTTCTGGTATTACTTATGCAACTACTGTTAGAGGCGAAAGTATCTTGCTATGGCAGAGAAGTAATGGCGGGTGGGGTAAAGCCGTACCAGATTTAAATCAGTACAATGTGGTACAAACACCTGATCAAATTGCTTCTGCAATGGCAACAAAAAACAATACAGATACCACAATTGATAATGGTCACGTAGTAACTGAATTAAGATGGTTAATTGCCGATTATAAAACTACCAATAATCCAAATTATCTGGCAGCTGCCGAAAAAGCAATCGATTATTTATTTTCCGCTCAATATGATAATGGAGGATGGCCACAATACTATCCAGATAAAAGTTTCTATCGTCATCAAATTACTTACAATGATAATGCAATTGCCAATGTGATGAACCTGATGTGGGATATAAGTAAAGGAAAAAATAATATGAATGTGGTTAATCCAAGTTATACGGATAAAGCAATCACTGCTTTTAATAAAGGAATTGATATCATATTGCAAACGCAAATTACTTATAAAGGGAAAAAAACGGTGTGGTGTGCACAACATGATGAGGTGACTTTGCAGCCAGCATTAGCTAGAGCTTATGAATTACCATCTTTTAGTGGTTCTGAATCAGTGGGAGTTGTTAAAGTTTTAATGTTAGTTGAACAACCATCAGCTGCTGTTAAACAAGCTATCAAAGATGCAATAGATTGGTTTGAAGGGGCTAAATTATATGATATTGCAACGCAAAAAATTAATGATTCTTCGCAGCCATCAGGTCAGGATGTTATAGTGGTTTCATCACCTGGAAATATTATTTGGGCGCGTTTTTATGATTTGGAAACTAATAAACCAATGTTTTGCGGTCGCGATGGAATTCCAAAAACAACTTTAGCGGAGATTGAAAATGAAAGGAGAGTTGGTTATTCTTGGTATGGCAATTGGCCAGCAAATTTAATTAGTACCGATTACCCTAATTGGAAAGCTAAAAACGGATTGTAATCTGATATAGTTTGTTGATTTTAAATATTTAATGAGCTAAAAAACAATTAAAGGAGGTGATTACAGGTATAGGAGCAAGCAAAGTAAGTTCAACTAAAGGTATACTAATTTTATTTATTTGGTAAAAACACTTCCGCACTTATAACCTTAATTTTTTCACACTTGATTCGCATTATTAACTAAATTCAATAAGTTATTTATGAAATTACTGAAAAAAGCAGGCTATTTATTTATAGGTCTTTTGTTGTCAAACGTATCTTTTGCTCAACAATTTAATCCTGACATTGTAGTGGATATTAACGGAACTGGAGATTTTACCTCAATACAGGCTGCCTTTGATGCAGCGCCTGCTAATACGCCAACTATTATTTACGTAAAACGAGGTTTATATGACAAAGAAAAATTAATTATTCCTGCTAACAAAACCAATATTACGTTAATTGGTGAGAGTAGAGAAGAAACTATTATTTCTTATGATATTTATAATTGTAATGATGGAGGTGATGGATTATGTCCAGATAATAAGGTGTCACTTTGGGTTAGTAATACTGATTTAGTAAGGACTGCTGCAACCCTTACAATTATGGCAAATGATTTTAAAGCCGAAAATATAACTATTCAGAATACTGCTGGACCAGTGGGGCAGGCACAGGCTCTTACGCTTCAGGCAGACCGAAATGTATTTATCAACTGTAATATACTTGGATATCAGGATACCATTTATTTTTGGATGGCTGAAACCTCACGAGCCTATTTTAAATCTTGTACAATTTTAGGCCGTACCGATTATATCTATGGTCGCGGAGTAGGTGTGTTTGATGAATGTGAAATTAGAAGTTTCGGAGGAGCATGGATTACGGCACCTTCAACCGAAGAGACACAAACCTATGGTTTTGTATTCTATAAGTGTAATTTAACGTATCAACCAAATAGTCCCAGAAATGGCGATGATGGAGTAAAAATTAAATTTGGTCGTCCTTGGCATCAATATCCAAAGGTAGCATGGCTTTATTGTACCATGCCTACAGAAATTGATCCTTTAGGTTGGGGGGATAAATGGAATATGGACTATGCCGATACCGATGCAAGACTACATTTATACGAATGGATGAACACAGGTGCTGGAGCAGACATGAGTGGAAGGGCAAATTGGGTAGGTATAAGAGCTATGACAGATCAAAATGAAGCTAATTTATACGAACCAAAAATTGTATTGGCAGGTTCAGATAACTGGAACCCAACAGCTATAGCGCCAACAATAGGAGTATTTAACTGGGATGGAGGTGCTGTCACAAATGGATGGATGGAAATAAACAATTGGAATCCGGATGGTATGCCAGCAGCTTCAGAAGTAGCAAATGTTAATGGCAGTTTGACAATAAATGCAAATGGTGGGAATTTTGCAGCAGATTTAAATTTATCAAACGGAGCAATTATTGATGTTTCTGTTAATAGTTCAGCCACATTGCTTACTCTTAATCAGGCAACAGTTTCTTCTTCGGCTAACGTATCATTATCCGGAAATATAAAAACTAAAGGTATTGTAAATATTGATATTTCCGGAAATTTGAATGTTGAAGCAACACTAAGTGGAGTACACCAAATAACTAAGACTGGCACCGGTATATGTCAGCTTAGCAGTGATAATTCCGGTTATACTGGTAATTTGATTATTGAAGCAGGTGATTTACAAGCCAAAGTTGGAAATTCATTAGGAAACTCACCAAAAGTAACTGTAAAAACTAATGGGAAGTTGACTATAGATGTTAGTAATGCCATTCAAACAAAAACGATTCTTTATACAGAAGGATCAGCATCGATTGTTCTTAATAAAGATATTATAATTAATCAGTGGTATATAAATGGTGAATTACAGCCTGTTGGTACATATGATGTAACTACTAATGCAACCACTATTAGTGGAACAGGTAAAATAATTATAGGAAGACCAAGTGAATTTACTTTTTTGGGAGGACTTTGGGATGATGTAACAAAATATTCTCCAGCCTTGTTACCAAAGGCTGGAGAAAAAGTGTATGTTAACAATGGCATAACTATTGAATCCACACTTTCACAATTTGAAGGCGATATGTATGTGAAAAGTGGTGGAAGTATTCGTTTAAGACAAACAAAAGACTCAAAATGTTTAGGACCTGTTAGAATGTATCAGGGAACCAATATTACTTATGCTACAAGTGGTACAGGCTTTTATCTCAATGCACCAATTGTTTTAGAGGGAGATATTTCTCTTAATTTGAACAGTAATAATGTTGCTGGTAGTGTTATGGATTTGGCAGGTACTTTTACCGGTGAATACAAAGTAACGGTACGCAACATAAGAGACTTTGCTAATACAGCAACTGTAAAGTTAGGAGGAGATAATAGTAATTTTACCGGAATCTGGGATTTAACTCTTGCGGCAGCTAATGCAGGAGGTTCATCGGCAATTGATGGTATAGTGGAAAATGCTTTTGGTTCCGGTACTATTAATGTCGATCAGAATAATTCTGTTATTTTTAGCCATGAACGTGCCGCTGGATCAGAATTGAAATTAAATTTGGCAGGAAATGGTAAAGCGGTTTTAAATACTACTGTAAAAGTTCAAAAACTGACTATTAATGGAGTAACATTTAGTAATGGCACTTACGACAAAATTACCAATCCTGAGTTTTTTACAGGAAACGGAAAAATCGAAATTAATGTTAGCTGTCTGGATGTATCAGTTTATCCGATTACTTCAACAGCAAACACAACCGAGGTAAAGGTGGGTAGTACACTTCAATTATCACACCAAATTACCGGAGGAACATGGATGTCAAACGATGCTCTTAAGGCTACAGTAGATGCTAATGGCCTAGTGAGTGGACTTGCTGCAGGAACAATAACTATTACATATTCCTTGTGTGATAAGTCTGTAACAAAAGAGATTGTTGTTGTAGCTCAGGACTCAGATGATGATAATGATGGGGTGCCTAATAGCAAAGACTTGTGTCCCAACACATCTGCTAATGCCACAGTAGATGTCAATGGTTGTTTTACATTGCCTTCCAATAATTTTAGCATTGAGACTATTGGCGAAAGCTGTGTAGAAAAAAAGAACGGTAAAATAATTATAACCGCTAACAAAGAATTGAATTATACCACGGTAATCAATGGAGTTAGTTACAGCTTTAATACCACTAAAACAATTGAAAATTTGGCTTCGGGGGTATATGATTTTTGTATTACGCTGGCTTCTGATTCTTATAGCCGATGCTTTAGTGCTACTGTAGCAAGTGGGACTAATATTTCGGCCAAAACTACTTTGATTTCCAATAAATTATCTGTAGATATAGAACAAGGTACAGCGCCATATACCGTTTTAGTAAATGGAAAAAATGTATTGGAAACGAATGCAGCTTCTTTTTCAATTGATGTTAATCCAGGAGATTTAGTTCAGCTTCAGACTATGGTTCCCTGTGAAGGAACTATTAATTCAAAAATTGATAATGCCTTTGTTGTGGCTTATCCAAATCCGACTGCATCAGCTCTTGATATTGTTATCCCTGTTGGCTCGGATAAGGTAAAAGTAGATTTGCTAGATGCTAAATCTCAATTAATTTCTTCTGATAATTACAAAGTGAACAATGGAAAAGTACAAATGAATCTTGAGTCTAATGCTGTTGGAATTTATTTTATAAAAGTTTATTTAGCAGATGAAACAGAAGTATTGAGAATTATAAAAAAATAATAAAATGAGAAAATACTTATTCGTTTTTTGTAGTGCTTTACTATTAATATCATGTGGGGGAGGAGATGATACTTCAGATGCTGTTACTGAAAATAAAGCACCTTCAAGTCCCAGTTTAGTTGCACCGGAAAATAATTTATTGTGTATTGATAATACAGTTGCTTTTCAATGGAATGCTGCATCTGATCCAGATTCAGATGCTGTGAGATATCAAATTGAAGTTGCTAAAGACAATCAGTTCAAAGAAATTGATTTTACAAATTCTGTAATGACAGTTGCTAAAAGCATTTTATTAGAAAAAGGAGTACGTTATTTTTGGAGAGTAAAAGCAATAGATTCTAAAAATTTGTCCGGAAACTATTCGTCAGTATTTCAATTTTATACCGAAGGCGTCGGACTAATTAATCATCTTCCTTTTGCTCCGTCTCTTGTAAAGCCTGAATTGTCGTCTGTTGTAAATGATAATTCAATTGTACTTGAATGGAACGCCTCTGATGTGGATGCAAATGACGTACTTACTTATGATGTATATTTTGGAACAACAAATCCGCCCACAGCAAAAGTCTCTTCTAATCAAAGTTTGAAAACCTGTACGCAAACTTTGAATTCTTCAGGAACATTCTATTGGAGTGTTGATGTAAAAGATAATAAAGGAGGAATTTCAAAAGGACAGGTTTGGAGATTTGTTAAAAATTAGTTACTCGTAAAATTAAATAAAAGCTATTCGGGATTATTTTTTCGAATAGGGATGCGTTTGTCTTAAAAATACACTTAAGCATAGTTTTAAGGTTAATAGGATAGAACAAAACGAGCTATTTAATTGCTTTTTAAAAGTAGTAAAAATACTGTAATTAAGAATTTTTTACTGTCTTTATTAAAGTAGTTATTAAGTTGATTATATCTTGAATTAAATAAATATAAAATGAGAAAATTTAAAATTACATCGGTATTTATGCTTGCTGTTTTAGGAAGTGTTTTTGCGCAAAGCATTCCAAAAAATGTTTCGCAAGTTTGGGTTTCCGATTTAGGAAATGGAAAGTATAAAAACCCTGTTATTTATGCCGATTATTCCGATCCGGACGTATGCAGAGTAGGCAAGGACTACTATATGACAGCTTCGTCTTTCAATTGTATTCCAGGTTTACCTATTTTACATTCTAATGATTTAGTGAATTGGGAATTGATTAATTATGCATTACCCAAACAACAGCCTTTTGAAGTTTTTGACAAAATCCAACATGGGAATGGTGTATGGGCACCTTGCATTCGCTTTCACAATGAGGAATTTTATATTTTTTATCCTGATCCTGATTTTGGAATTTACATGACCAAAACCAAAAACCCTTATGATGAATGGAGTGAGCCAATTTTGCTTAAACCAGGTAGGGGAATTATTGATCCAGCTCCTTTTTGGGATGAGGACGGAAAAGCCTATTTAGGATATGCATTTGCGGGTAGTCGTGCCGGGACTAAAAGTGTATTAATGCTGTGTTCGATGAATGCGGAGGTTACTCAGGCTAATGAAGATGATGTGTTATTATTTGACGGTCATGCCAATCATACCACAGTTGAAGGGCCTAAATTCTATAAAAGAAATGGTTATTATTATGTTTTTGCACCGGCTGGAGGTGTAGCTACTGGCTGGGAATTGATTTTGCGTTCTAAAAATATTTATGGTCCTTATGAAGAGAAAATAGTATTAGAACAAGGGAAAACTAAAATAAATGGGCCTCATCAGGGGGCTTGGGTAGATACAGTTACTGGTGAGGATTGGTTTATCCACTTTCAGGATCAAGGGGCTTACGGACGTGTCGTACATTTGAATCCGATGTCGTGGAAAGACAATTGGCCGGTTATGGGGGCAGATAATGACCATAATGGCATAGGCGAACCAGTTACGGAATTTAAAAAACCAAATGTAGGGGCTGTATATTCTAAAGCTACACCTCCAGATTCAGATGAATTTAATACTCCTAATCAGGGATTGCAGTGGCAATGGCATGCTAATAAAAATTTGGTTTGGGGGTATCCATCAGCGGGAATGGGCTATTTTAGATTGAATTGTATCCCAAAGCCTAATGACTTTATAAGTTTATGGCAGGTATCTAATATTTTTGCTCAAAAATTCCCAGCGGACGAATTTACTGCGACTGCAAAATTTGAGTTTACACCTAATTTTGATAATGAGGAATTTAGATTGCTCATTATGGGAAGAAGTTACAATTCATTGTCAATTAAACAAATTAATGGAAAATTAAAATTGATTCAGGCAATGGCTAATCAGGCGGATAAAGGAAAAGCGGAAACAATTACTGAAATTGCCGATTTGAATAGCAGTTCCCTTTATTTTAGAGTCAAAGTTGAAAAAGATGCTCAGTGCCAATTTTATTATAGCTATGACAACAAAAAATTCATAAAAGCTGGTACAGCTTTTAAAGCAACTGAAGGAGTATGGATAGGAGCAAAAGTAGGTTTTGTAGCGCTAAGAGAAGGAATCATCAATAATGCCGGTTATGCAAATATTGATTGGTTTAGAATAACTAAAAATTAAAATTTTAGAAATAGCATAAAAAAAGAAGTCATTTGACTTCTTTTTTTATGCTTACAAAACAGCAAAATTAAGCTTTGTTTTTTTGTCTGTATTCGCTGGGTGTAGATCCATATTTATTTTTAAAGGATTTTGTAAAATATTTAATATCTGAAAATCCAGTCATATAAGCTATTTCTTTAATCAGCAATTGACTGTTAGTTAATAATTGTGCAGCTCTTTTAATACGAATGTCCCTAATGAATTCTACAGGAGTAAATCCTGTAAGGCTTTTTATTTTGTTGTTGAACGAAGTTCGGTTAAGTCCAATTATAGTTCCTAAATCTTCAACAGAAAATCCATTATTATCAATGTTTTCTTCAATAACCTGCATAACTTTTTGCATGATTTGCTCATCTTGATCGGTTATTAAATAAGGCTTTGGGTCGTATTCTTTTGTCTCATTTTGGGGTCTGTCATAGGCATCAAAAATACTTTGTAATCTTTTGCGCTGTTCCAGCAAATTGACAATTCGGGCTTTTAGATATGCTACACTAAAGGGTTTGGTAATATAATCATCGGCTCCATAGGAAAGACCTTCTAACTTGCTTTCAATAGTCGTTTTGGCTGTCAAAAGAATAATAGGAATATGACTGGTTTCTATATTAGTTCTGATTTTTTTTAATAAATCAATACCGTTTAGCATAGGCATCATAATATCACTAATAATAAAATCTGGTGATTCATCTAGCGTTTTTTGATATCCAATTGCTCCGTTTTCAGCTTCAATTATGGTATAATCATCCTCTAATACATTTTTGATAAAGGCTAGTAGCTTTTCATCATCTTCAACTATTAAAACTTTAATTTTTTCCGTGGTGCTGTTTTGGTTTTTGTACAGACTTATCGGTTGAGTTTTAATAAGATTTTGTTCTTCTGCTTCATTTGTTTCTTCCTTTGATACCAATTCTACTTCATCGGTAAAATGGCTGTTGCCTATTTTAAAAACAACAGAAAATACACTTCCCTGATTGGGATGGCTTTCAAAATAAAGTTCACCATGAAGTTTTTCGACTAATTCTTTAACTAATGCCAATCCAATTCCCGTACTGGGATTATTTTCATTTTTATTGAAGGAGGCAAAACGGTTAAAAATACTTTGCTGGTGTTCTTCGGATATTCCAATTCCTTGATCTTTTACCGTTAGTGTAATTTTTTTGGCTGTTTTTTTAATACTCACCGTGATGGATTGATATTCTGGCGTGTACTTGAAAGCATTAGATAAAAGGTTCATCATGATTTTTTCTAATGCGCTGGTGTCGGCCCATAATTTAATATCATCGCCTTCAATTTCTAACTGATAATTGATGTTTTTTTCCTGAGCAATTTCGAAAAAATTATTAAAAATAGCACTCACAAACTCTGTTAGGTTGATTTCTGAAATTTTTAATTTTTGATATTGAATTTTTCTGAAATCCAAAATTTGATTCACAAGTCTTTGTAGTCTGTTTGTACTTTGAGCCACAAAAGAAAGTTGTTTTTTTATGATTTCAGGTGTGCGTTGGTCATTGATTAAATATTCAATTGGCCCAGAAATAAGGGTTAGCGGAGTACGCAATTCATGGGAAATGTCAATGAAGAATTTTTGTTTTAAATCAAATATTTCTTTTTCATTTTTGGCGGCAGTTTTTAAACTATAAATGGTGAGTACCGTGCGATTGATGAGATAAAAAACTCCAAAAAACAACATTATATAAATGATGTAAGCCACTGTAGTATTCCATAGTGCTGGTTTAACTTCAATTGTAATTTTTCTTTGATTGTTGACCCAAAACCCCTGACTATTAGTTGATTTTACTTTGAATACATAAGTACCTTTTGGCACATTAGTGTAAAAAGCAGTTCGTTGTTTATGTACATAATTCCAGTTTTCATCAAAACCTTCCAATTTATAGGCATATTTTATATTTTTTGGATTAATATAATCCAGTGCTGCAAATTGAATGTTGAAAAAGTTTTGGTGGTGTTTCAGGGTAATTTTTGTATTATCATCTAAAGTAAAAGGCAAAGGAGATGTTTTATCGATTTCAACTTGTTGATTGAATAGCTGCAAGGTCGTTAACGCTAGATAAGGTTTGTAATTATTAGGTTTTATCTGGTCTGGAAAAAAATGCAGTAATCCTTCGGAAAAACCAAATAATAATTCCCCCGTGTCTAATTTTAAACGAGTTGCCTCAGTAAAGTTTTTGTAAGACATGATAGGTTTTACGTCTGTAAAAACCTCAAAACGCTCATCAATGGGGTTAAAACGCATCAAGATATAATCGGTGGTAATCCATAAGTTCTTATCTTCGTCTTCAATCATCGAAAGAATATTATTAGAAGGAAGACCATCTTTAAGGGTGTAGTTTTTAAAAGTAAGAGGATAACCCAATTGATCTTTGGTCAAAACTCTGCTTATTCCTCCATCGGCGGTTGCAATAAAAGTTTTTCCATTTGTCGAAATGCAGAAATCAATAACATCATTACTGTTTAAAAATTTTTTATCATTCTTGGAGATTTCGTAAACCTTTATATTCCCAGCTGTATTAATATCTTTAGTGGGGTTAAGTACTAAAAGTCCTGTGGTTGTCCCTATGTAGAGTAAACCTTTTTTATCTTGAGTGATACATCTGATATTAATGTGTTTTTTTAAGACATCTGTTTGCCATTTATTATTAGTATTGATAAAACGAATGGATTGGTTTGTGGTTTGTATAAGGTTTAGACCATTCCAAGTACCAACCCAAATATTATTGGATTGATCACTAAAAATAGAGTAGATGTTATCATCATTTAGGCTGTAAGGATTGGAACTGTCATGTACATAATGGTTGACTGAGAAATTATAATTTGAGTCTTTAGGCGTTAGCTTGTAAATACCGTCTCCACGGGTTCCTATCCAAATATTGGCTTTAGAATCCTGCATAATACTATAAACTGCTTTTTTCCAGGTGGCGTTATTTTGTAAATTTCCTTTAGGAGATAAATGTCCAATAAGTTTGTATTTTTTGTCGTAGATGGCAATTTGGTTTTGTTTAGTTGCCACCCAAATATTTTTATTACTATCCTGAAATAAGGATCTAACATCATTTCGAATGGTAGGAATTGCGGGATTATGGATGCCTAGGGATTTAAAATTAGTTTGACTAAAAACCACTTTAACCACGCCTGTAGTTTGTGTATTGTACCAAAGGTTACCTTGTTTATCAAAATAAGCAGTATGGAAATTATTGCTAAAATTGCTATTTGGAAAATAAGAAGTAGAAGCTGTAAAAGGTACTAACTCATTTTTGATTGGATTGTATTTAGAAAATTTTCCTCCGCGTGGCTGTACCCAGATTTCGTCTTTTGAATCTGTTAAAACCATAGGAGTTGTTGGGCCAAATGAAGCCGAAAATATATCTGTTTTAGCCGAAAAACAAGTTAGTTCTTTGGTTTTAAAATTAAAAAGGTTTATCCCCAGACTGTCCGTGTTTACAAACCACAATAAGTTGCCCTTTATCAGTTTAATAGGATTGAGATTTTTAGTGTTTAAATTTGGAATATTGTCTTCATTAAAATATTCAGTCTGACCGGTAAAAATATTGATCACACAAAAACCCTTTTGGTTCGAAATAGCCACTATTCGCTGGCTATCTAATTTTTCAATTCTGATGATTGTAGCATTAAATTCCAGTTTTTGAGTACGGTAATTTTTAGTTCCTTTATCGTATTTAATGATAATTCCGTTAGTACCTCCAAACCAGATTTCATCTTCCAGTTCTAGAGCTGAGTGAAAGGCATTGGAAGTATTGGTTTGAGGAATCAGATAAAAAGGTTTTCTTTTTATCTGATTGAATTTAACAACAGCAATCCCTTTGTCAGTTAGAAGCCAAGAATTTTTTTGACTGTCTTCAAAAACATCAATTACAGTATTGGTATTTAAAGTCTTTGTTTGGGTATGATAAATTTGATTATTATAGTTTTTGTCCGAAATCAGGATACAGCCATTGTTTTTAGAAATTAACCAGACCAATCCAGATTTGTTGGTGTTTATTTTGTTAACTTCAAATTTTTTATCAGGGATGTTTGGTATCAATTCAGTACCCCAGAAAGTTTCGGTTTTGGGATCAAAACAATAGGCTTTTGTATCATTAGCAAAAGCTTTCATCCAAATTCGCCCGTAATAATCTTCAATAATCCAATTAATACGATTGTTTTTCATTAATACTTTATCCCGAGCCGTTGTAATATAATTTTGAAACGTATATCCGTTATATTTACTCAAGCCATTTGTGGTAGCCAGCCATATAAAACCTTTTTTGTCTTGTAGAATTCTATTAATGATATTGTGAGGAAGCCCATCTTCAACCAAATAATTTTCAAAGGAATAATTTTCCTGAGAGTAGGAGGTTGGCATTATTGTAATTAGAAATAATAATACAATATAGGTCTTGAATGGTATTTTCATTTTGTATGTTTCCTTTTAGGGTTAAACAAAAATAGGATAATTAAATTTTAAGTTTTGATTAGTAACTGTAAGAAGTTAATTTTTAAAAAGACTTTGCTTTTTGTTTTCTCTATAAAGAAAAGGATATTTGTAAACAGTTTAGGCAATAGAAACCAACAAAGTTATTGTTTTAAACCAATTTTATAGTAGTTGTTTTACATGAAAGAGGGAGTTGTTTTACAATATGAAACCGATTTAGAAGACGAATGGTTAGCTATAGCATCTATAGAAATAACCAATTTTAAATTTTTATGTATACAAAGGAGTTAGAATATTTATTTTAGATATTTTAACTCCTTTGTTTATTTTCTTGTAGACATAGTTCTATATTTGTTAGTTGTACTCAGTTTGTAAACTGATTTTTCTTGCCCAAAATAGTGTAAATGAAAAGAAAATTAATTGTTTTATTCTTTATAATAATTGCCCATTCCTCTTTTGGACAAAGACTTTTTTTTGAAAAAATTTCAGGTCAAGAGAACGATCCTAGTACTTCCATTCATGGTATTGCTAAAGATTCTATAGGTTATGTATGGTTTGGTAGTTGGAACGGAGTATATAGATATGATGGAAAAACTTTTGATTTTTATTATCATAATCCTAATAATGCGTTTTCATTGCCTAATAATAGAATACGTAATATTGTTTCAGATAAAAAACTAGGTCTTTGGTTTTTAACTTTTGATAGAAAATATGCAAAGTTCAATTACCAATTGAATAATTTTAAAGTAGTTGAAGCGAAAGCTGTGCCTGAAGTTATAATAGAACAACTAAACAGTAATAGCAATACTTTAAATAAAAATAAACTAGTTAACGGTGTCCATTATTATTTGTCATCACATCAGTTTACTGCCCTGGATTTAACTACAAGACAAGAGTATAAGTATTCGGCTAATATTAGTCAAGCAGGTAATTTGTTAGACGATTATATAACTACTTTTTTTATTGATGATGAAAACATTATTTGGTTAGGCACCAGAGGAGGCGATATCTATAAAGCCAATCCAAACCGGAATCCATTTGAATTGCATTATAGTTATGTAACCAAAAACCAAAATACCAAATTAGCCACAGTAAGAGCAATTCTTAAAGTTGAAAATAAAATTTGGCTAGGAACAGATGAAGGTATATTAATTTATAAGGACAATCAATTAGACACAAATAATCCTTTTTATCGTTCTAATAGTAAAATTAACCAAGTGCGAACCTTGTTTAAAGATAGCAAAGGAGGAATTTGGATAGGAGGGGTGAATGGTTTAGAATATTATAATCCCCTAAACAATCAACTTAAACCAATAATCAATAAGACACTTTCACCTAAACTGGAAACTTGGTCGGTTTATGCCATAGAATCCTATGATGCGACTACTTTGTGGGTAGGATTGTACAATAGTATTGCAAGGATAAATGTATCTGATTTTTCTATAGCTTATTTTAATTTGGCTAAGCTAATGGACCAACATAGTGTTATGGATATTGTTTCTATCGATAAACAAAAACTTTGGCTTGGAACCGAAGGAAATGGTATTATTCAATTAAAAATGAATAACAAGCTGGAAGTAACAAATGATAATTCGTTTAGTACATTTCGAAGTGGTTCGGCAATCAAGAAAAAATTATCAGGAAGTATAATTTATGCGCTTCTAAAAGACAAATGGGGAACTGTATGGATAGGTACAAGTGAAGGTTTGTATAAAAGCAAACTAAGTTCTAATCCTGTTCAAATAGAAAAAATTCAATTGCAATCGGATTTACCTAATACGTATATATCATCCATTACCGATGATAAAAATGGAAATATTTGGGTGGCTCACAAAGAAGGTATTTCTAGAATAAATGCCATATCTGGAGAAATTTCTAACTATCAAAAAAAGGATCAATACAGTTCTTGGCGATTTTTAGAAAGAGCAATTTTTAATGATACTATTGGAAATACAATCTATTTTGGTGCTAAAAACGGTTATGTGTCATTTAATCCAAGCAAAATAAAATCCAATTCGAACAATAATAATTTAATTTTAAAATCACTCTATATATCCAATCAAGAAGTTATTCCGATGGATACCATTTGGGGAAAACCTATTTTGACCAAAACGCTTTCGCAAACCCAAACTCTGAAATTGGATTATGAAAACAGAAACTTCACGATTTCTTTTGCTTCATTCAATTATTTAGACAACCGCAAGGAGGTTTTTGAATATATGTTAGATGGCTATGATACTAGTTGGACAAAAACAACAACTAATAAAGCTTTCTTCAATAAAATTCCTCCTGGAGATTATGTATTTAAGTTGCGATTGCTTTCGCCTAATGGTTCAAAATCTCCGATTACGCAGTTAAATATTGGTATAGATGCGCCTTGGTATGCTACTTGGTACACTAAATTATTATTTGCATTAATCTTAATAGGTTTGGCTTATTGGGTATTCAGAGCAATTTTATTACGCGATCGTCTTAAAAATGAAATTCAGTTAGAGCGATTAAATACCGAAAGACAACAAGCTCTAAATAAGGAAAAAATTGAGTTTTTTACCAATATTTCACATGATTTAAAGACACCTTTAACTTTAATAGTTGATCCATTAAAACGCCTACAGGGTGATAAAGTAGCGCCAGAAGATAAAGCGGTTTATTTTTCTATTGTGAATAGAAACATCAGTTATTTAACCAAATTGATTTATCAGATTTTAGATTTCCGTAAATCGGAGATTGGAAAATTAAAACTACATCCAAGCGCTCAGGATTTTAATGCTTTTATGGAGAAATGCTATAAAACATTTGAATTTATTGCTAAAAAAAGAAATATAAAACTACAATTAAACAGTAGTGAAACCATTTTAGATTGTTATTTGGATTTTGAAAAATTGGAACAAATTATTACCAATTTATTGTCAAATGCCTTTAAATACACACCAGATGGAGGTACTGTAAGCATTAGTGTATTGCTCAACAAGGAGCAGTCGAATATTGAAGTTACAATTGAAGACAATGGAATTGGTATTGAAGCTTCTGAATTAGAAAAGATATTTGAGCCATTTAATAATGTTGGACCTACCCCTTATTATGGTTATTCTTCAGGAATCGGATTGTCTTTGACTCGAAATTTAATCCAATTGTTACAAGGTAGTATTCATTTAGAAAGCGTTCCTAAACAAGGCACGAAAGCCATAATCCATCTGCCTTATGTGGCTGTTGTTCCAGAGGAGAGTACGCCAAAAACAGGAGAGGAAACAGCGGTTTTAGAAAAAGTAAAAGAAATAGAAAACATTCCTGTTGAAAGCAGTAAACCTACTTTACTGGTGGTAGAAGACAATCCTGATGTTCAAACGTATTTAAATAAGGAATTGAGCAAAGATTATGTTTTATTGCAAGAATACGACGGAAAAAAAGGATTGGAAGCGGCTATAAAATACGTTCCAGATATTATTGTTTCAGACATTATGATGCCCGAAATGGAAGGAACGGAGTTTTGTAAACAACTAAAAAAGAATGAAAATACCAATCATATTCCATTGATTTTTTTAACTGCCAAAGCATCGGATGAAAATCAAATTGAGGGCTTTAATTTAGGTGCCGAAGCTTATGTAATGAAACCGTTTAATGTTGATATTCTAAATGCCCAAATAAAGAGTGTTTTAGAAAATAGAAGTATTCTACAAAACAAATTAGCAGGAATTAAAAAAATTGAACAGTTGCAAGAGGAAATTCCTGTTATAGATAATGATTTTCTTGAAAAAGTAATTGATCAAATAACGCTACATTTAGAAGACAGTAATTTTAACGCTGAAGAATTAGCATTGAAACTTGGAATTAGTCAGCGTCAATTGTATCGAAAACTAAAAGGAATTACCGGAAATACCGTTCATGAATTTATTACTAAGATTAAAATGAATCAAGCTGAAGTAATGCTTAAGAATTCGGATTTGAGTATTTCTGAAATTGCTTATAAGTTGGGGTTTTCAGAACCTTCTAATTTCTCGCGAACGTTCTCGAAACACTTTGGCTGCAGCCCATCTCAATTTTTGAAAAAATAAACACTTTTTTTAAAGTAAAATACAAGACAATTTGGTGTCATATTCAGACAATTAGAACCAAATGTCAAGATATGACAACTAATGGCAGTTATTGATAAATAGAATTCTACTGAAGAAATATACATTTGTGAAAAAAAATACTATTTGATACGTCATACTCAAATAGTACAAGGTCTAAAGAAATAAAACACCAATTATATTATGAATTTGAAAGGGATAATATGTGCATTTAGTTTGCTTACATTTTTAGCAAATAAAGGTTTTGCTCAAGAAAACAACTTGAAAAGTAGTAAATACAATTTTGATTACGGTTGGAAATTAAATGTTGGCGATGCTCAAGAAGCAAATAAAGCTGCATTTGATGATCAAAATTGGACGGCTGTTAATCTCCCTTTTGCATGGAACCAAGCCGAGGCTTTTAAGAATGATATTACGCATTTAACTACTGGAATTGCTTGGTATCGTAAATCATTTCAATTACCAAAAGATGCCTCGGACAAAAAAGTCTTTATTGAGTTTGAAGGGGTACGTCAAATGGGTGAAGTTTATTTGAATGGAATTTTTATTGGGAGACATGAAAATGGAGTAATGGCTTTTGGTTTTGATTTAACGCCATACGTTAAACCTTTTCCTCAGGAAAATGTAATTGCCATTAAAACGGATAACAATTGGAAATACAAAGAGAAAGCATCCAACTCAGAATTCCAGTGGAACAATAACAATTTTAACGCTAATTATGGTGGATTGCCTAAAAATGTGTATTTGCATGTAAAATCTAAGGTGTATCAAACTCTTCCTTTGTTTTCTACCTTAGGAACAACAGGAACTTACGTATACGCAACAGCTATTAATATTGCCGAAAAGAAAGCAGTGGTTAATGTGATTTCACAGGTTAAAAACGAACAGTCAACTGCTATTACTGCTCAATTAAAAGTGAGTGTTGTAGATATGGATGGTAAAGAAGTAGCTAGCTTTTTAGGCGATTCTTTTACTGTTAATCCTAACGAAAAAAAGGAATTAAAAGCAGCTAAAGCATTAAATAATTTGAATTTTTGGAGTTGGGGCTATGGTTATTTGTATAAAGTAACGAGTGAATTGATAGTGGATAATAAATCTGTTGATAAAGTACTTGTAACTACAGGGTTCCGTAAAACTAAGTTCGAAAAAGGAATGATTTATCTAAATGATCGTGTGATTATGGTTCACGGTTATGCTCAGCGAACAAGTAACGAATGGCCTTCAGTAGGAATGTCAGTTCCAGCTTGGATGAGTGATTACAGCAACAGTTTGATGATAAAAAGTAACGGAAATTTAGTAAGATGGATGCATGTTACACCATGGAAACAAGATATTGAATCTTGTGATAGAGTAGGCTTAATGCAAGCTATGCCTGCCGGTGATGCTGAGAAAGATGTTACAGGAAGAAGATGGGAACAACGTACCGAGTTAATGCGCGATGCTATCATTTACAACCGTAACAATCCAAGTATTATTTTTTATGAATCGGGTAATGAAAGTATTTCTGAGGAGCATATGGCAGAAATGTTAGCCATTAAAAATCAATACGATCCTTTTGGAGGACGTGCCATAGGAAGTAGAGAAATGCTTGATAGTAAAGTAGCTGAATACGGAGGCGAAATGCTGTATATCAATAAAAGTGCTCATATTCCATTTTGGGCAACTGAATATAGTAGAGACGAAGGTTTGCGTAAATATTGGGATGAATTTACACCACCATACCACAAAGAAGGAACTGGAGGAACAACACATGAAAATGTAAACGGAACTAAAGTTACCGATGCTAGTGCTTACAATCACAATCAAGATGCTCATGCTATTGAAGATGTGGTGCGCTGGTATGATTACTGGGAAATGCGTCCTGGTACAGGAGAGCGAGTGAGTTCAGGAGGTGTAAACATTATTTTTAGTGATTCTAACACCCATTATAGAGGACAGGAGAATTATAGAAGAAGTGGGGAAGTAGACCCTATGCGAATTCATAAAGACGGTTTTTATGCACATCAAGTAATCTGGGATGGTTGGGTAGATACGGAAACAGTTAAAGCGCATATCATTGGTCATTGGAACTACGAAAAAGGAGTAATTAAAGATATTACAGTTGTATCAACAGCTGATGCAGTAGAATTATTTGTTAATGGTAAGAGTCTTGGAAAAGGTGCGCAAAGCAAAAGATTTTTATATACGTTTAAAAATATTGCTTTTCAAGAAGGAGAAATCAAAGCCGTGGGTTATGATCAATCAGGAAAACAAGTTTGTGAAGATGTAATTAAAACGACTGGTAAACCGTATGCACTTAAATTAAGTACCATAGAAAGACCAGGCGGAACCTTGGCTAACGCTAATGATTTAGCTATTGTACAAGTAGAAGTTGTAGATGACAAAGGCAACCGTTGTCCAACAGCATTGAATATGATTAATTTTGAAGTAGAAGGAGAAGGAACCTTTGTAGGTGGAATTGCTCAGGGACCAGATAATTATATTGGTTCTAATGTGCTTCCAGTAGAATGTGGAGTGAATAGAATTATGGTGAGATCTACTGAAACGGCTGGACAAATCAATATTAAAGCAACTTCTAAATCACTTAAAACTGATGCAATTACAGTAAAAACCATTACAACTGATTTAGGGAAATTATCAACGGATTTGCCCAATGAAAATTTACCATCTTATACAGAAAAAGGACCAACACCTAGTACGCCTTCATTCAAAAAAACAAGGAATGCGGTAGCTATTATAGCGGCTAGGACTAATTCAAATCAAGCTGATGCCAGCAAAAGTTTTGATGATAATGAATTAACAGAATGGACTAATGGTCCTTCTAGTGCCAAAATTGAATATGAATTAGCTCGTGAAGCCAATATTAATCAAGTGGTATTAAAATTGGCTGGATGGAGAAGTAAAAAATATCCAATTAGAATATTAGTAGATAATAAGAAAGTTTTTGAAGGAACAACGCCCACAAGCTTAGGATATGTTACTCTTGATTTTGCACCAACAAAAGGTAAAAAAGTCCAAATCCAATTGGTTGGAAAAACAGATGACAGTGATGCAATCAATTTGGTTGAAATTACTGGAAAAGTGGATCAAGCTGGATTGAAAAAGGGAAATAGTAAAGTACCACAATTACCTATTGTTGAAGTGGAGTTTTATGAATCAATTTCAAAGAAATAGAATTTTATAATAAATTAATTAAATAGCTTGTTAAGTATACTATGAGCAATATTTTTTCTGATAACAGTCAAATAGGAATGGTATCCACTTTTTCTGAACTTGTACATACGGATTTTAAGGGAGAGATGAATGCTTTATGCTGGTTTAGAAATTTAGAAGGTGATTTTAATGAGATAGTAGCTAAACTTCAACTAAACGCAGATATTACAGAAATCTTACCTAAAGATCTGTTAGCACTGCAGCTATCTGAAAAGGGAAGTATTGCAAGGGATATAATCTTAAATGATATTGAGTTACTAACTGATTTTGGAGCTTCACCCTCGCTTAATTTACTGAAGTGTTATGAACGAGATGATGAATTTGATTTCATCTCTACTGATGTGTATTCGTTTCATGTGGATCGTTCACCTGTTCCAACGGATACTTTTTTATGTACCTATTACGGTGCTGCGAGTGATATAGTATCTAACGCACAAGCGGAACAAAAAATTTTGATTCCCGAAATTAGAAAAAAGCTCATAGAACTGCATAATGAATCTGCTGATGATTTTGAAAACTTTTTAAAAGAAAATTATTTCGATTTACATTACCAACTTCACCCTCATGTCGAACCTACTAATTTAGGTTTAGGACATCTTTGGCGTCTAGCAGTAGATCACCCTGAACAGCAGGTTTTGCCATGTATTCACAGGGCGCCAATAGAAAATAAAGGAGAATGTCGTTTATTGTTGATTTGTTAATAAGTCTTTTACCTGTAATTTATAATCTATAATATCTTTAAGTTATTTATTTTCCGATACAGAAATTAGCAAAGATATTTCCTAGTAATTCATCATTGGTAACCTGGCCAGTTATGGTTCCAAATTGGTATAAAGCTTCTTTAATATCCAATGCCATCAGGTCGCTGGAAAGGCCGGTTTCCAAACCAAATTTCACTTTTTGTATTTCATCTAAAGCTTTTAGTAAAGAATCGTAATGTCTTGTATTTGTTACTATTGTTTCGTTATTTCGCAATGCGCCGGTATTAACAAAAGATAATAACTGATTTTTAAGTTCTTCGATGCCTATTTTTTCTTTAGCCGAAATTGTTATTAGTATTGAGTTATCAGTTTTGAGTTGTTCTTTGATGGATATGATTTCGTTTTGACCAAGTTGATCCATTTTGTTTAAAACAATTATTAGAGGTTTTAACGGAAACTGATTTTTGATTTTTTCGATTTCAAATTTTACGTTTGTTAAACTATTAACAGTTAACTGAGAACTGTCAACTAAAAGTAAAACTACTTGTGCTTGCTCAATTTTTTCAAAGGTTTTTTTGATTCCGATGCTTTCTACCACATCTTTGGTTTCCCGAATTCCGGCCGTATCAATAAAACGGAAGCCAATTCCGCCAATGACCAATTCGTCTTCAATGGTGTCGCGGGTAGTTCCTGCAATATCTGAAACTATGGCGCGTTCTTCGTTTAATAAAGCGTTTAAAAGTGTTGATTTTCCAACGTTTGGTTCGCCTACGATGGCTACAGGAATTCCGTTTTTAATCACATTACCTACGGCAAAAGAGTCCACTAGACGTTTTAAAACAAATTCAATGCGGTTTAATAAGTCGTGAAATTGAGTTCTATCGGCAAATTCAACGTCTTCTTCGGCAAAATCCAATTCGAGTTCTATTAGCGAAGCAAAATTCAGTAATTCTTCTCTCAATTTTGCAATTTCATTCGAAAAACCACCACGCATTTGCTGCATCGCAATTTGGTGGCTCGCTTCATTGTCTGACGAAATCAAATCAGCTACAGCTTCGGCTTGCGACAAATCTAATTTTCCGTTTAAAAAAGCACGTAATGTAAATTCTCCGGCATCGGCCATTCTGCAGCCTTTTCTAAGCAATAGCTGAATAACTTGCTGTTGGATGTAAGTAGAGCCATGACAGGAAATTTCAACGGTATTCTCGCCGGTATAGGAGTTAGGCCCCTTGAAAACTGAAACTAATACTTGGTCTAAGGTTTTAGCACCATCAACAATATGTCCTAAATGTAGCGTATGTGTTTTTTGCTTGGTTAAATCCTTGTTTTTAATAGATTTAAAAACAGTGTTAGTAATGTTTATGGCATCTTCTCCCGACACACGGATTATGGCTATGGCTCCAGCACCAGAAGCTGTGGCTAGTGCTACTATAGAATCGTTGTTTAGCATTTTTTTCTGAATTGGTTGCAAAGGTACTAAATCTGATGAAGTATTATTTAACGTTCTAATATAAAAGCATAATTTGCTGGGAAATAATGCGTTAAAATTGTATCTTTAAGCTATTAACTGATGTTTAATTTTAATAAACCCTTTAAAATGAAACGCATTTTATTTCCTACCGATTTTTCTGAATCAGCCACTAATGCTTTTGTTTATGCTTTGGAATTTGCTAATTGTATAGACGGAGAGTTGGTGTTGTTACACGCTTTTGATTTGCCTGTTTTTGATAGTCAATATTTCCCGGAAAACTACATGCTGATTTACGAATCGGTAGAGTTGACTCAATTTGAAGTTTTTAAAGACGAATTACCTAAACTGCATGCTATTGCTCAAGAACGTCAGTTGGATCATATCAAAATGAGTCACCGTTTGATGGATGGGAATTTATTGAGTACCATTGAAAGGTCTATTAAAGAAGATAAAATTGATTACATCATTATGGGAACGGAAGGCGCAACTGGCTGGTCGGAAGTTTTGTTAGGAACGCATACCACAGCGGTTATTTCGGATGTAAGTATTCCTGTTTTTAGTATTCCTTCAACAGTGAAATTTAAATCCATAAAAAATATTGCTTTTACCACTCGTTTTCGACCTAAAGATAAAAAAGCTTTGAAAGAAGTTGTGGCTATAGCCCAAAAAATGAAGGCGAAAATCAAGTGTTTGTATATCAAAACAGATGCTTCGGATGTTTCTAAAGAAACGGTAAGAGAATGGGAAACCGATTTTGCTAACGAGGCAGTTGAATTCCATGTGGTTTTAAGTGAAGAGGTCAAAGAAAGCATCTTGGATTTTATTCTCTTCAAAGAAATTGATGTTTTGGTGATGTTAACCTATAAACGCAATTTTTTTGAAAAGCTTTTTCACCACAGTTTGACTAAGGATTGTGCTGCAAATTTTGATATTCCTGTTTTAGCGATTCCAATTCGATAATTCGTGCAGAAATTTACCTACTTATTTAAACGGCTGGTTTATATTTGTGTCTCATTTGATACATTATGAATATTTACAAGTCTAAAGCGTTTTTTTTTACCTACGAGTTAAGTAAAATCAACAAGAAATACAATAGTATTAGCCTACTCCGATTGTTGAGTATTTTGCTTTTTTTAATTGCTTTGTATTATTATTTCCAAAAATTAGAAGTCTTATGGTTGTTGTTGGCGGTTTTGTGTTTTACAGCTTTTGTTTTTTTGATGCGAATTCATTCCAAGTTACTATTCAAGAAAAGAATTAACCAATCATTGTTAATTATTAATAATGAGGAGATTACTTTTTTAGAAAACAAATCTGTTCCTTTTGCATGTGGAGAAGAATTTATTGATTTTCATCATCCGTATGCATACGATTTGGATATTTTTGGTTCCCATTCTTTGTTCCAATATCTCAATAGAACGGCTACTTTTATAGGTAAAAAAAAATTAGCTGCAGCTTTATTATATAAATCAAGTAATGCAGAAATTATAGCCAATCAAGAAGCAATTGCCGAATTAACTCCTAAAATAGATTGGCGTCAGGAATTTTTGGCTTTCGCCAAAATAACAAATGATAACGAATCCAGTTATAAATCATTATTGCAATGGAGCACTTTTAATAGCGAAGCTTTGCCACATTGGTTGTTGTTTTTCTCATTTGCTAGTCCATTACTTTTTGTAGCTGTTTTCATAAGCTATTTAATCACTTCTAATCTGGTTTTTCTGAGCATTTTGTCGTATTTGTTTGTTTTAAATTTGATTGTTTTAGGTCGTTTTTTTAAACGAATTCAATTAGAAATAGCCAATTCTGATAATATTGATAAAGTAATTGGACAATATGGATTGTTATTGGATAAAATAGAAAAAACACATTTTGCCTCAAAAAAGCTAATCGATTTACAACAACGATTAAAATTCAAAACGGAAAACGCTAGTGTTCATTTGAAAAAATTATCTGAATTATTTTCCAGAAATGATACTATTGCAAATCTGATAACAGCAGTTTTATTCAATGGAATATTCTTATTCAATATACATGTGCTTAAAGCAATATTAAATTGGAAAAAAGAACATGCTGCGGTGCTGGAAGATTGGTTGGAAGTGATTGGTGAATTTGAAAAACTAAACAGTTTAGCCAATTTCTCCTATAATAATCCTGAATTTGTGTACCCAAAATTAAATACTGATTTCAAAATTGATTTTTCAAATCTAAGTCATCCTTTGCTTAATCCTAAAACTAGAATAGGGAATGAAGTTGCTTTTTATCCTCAATCGTTTATGATTTTAACAGGTTCCAATATGTCGGGAAAAAGTACTTTTCTACGAAGTTTAGGAATTAACATTGTTTTAGCAGGAACAGGTTCGGTAGTTTGTGCTAATGAGGCTAACGTACATCCATTACCCGTTTTAGTTTCTATGCGCCTTTCGGATTCTTTATCAGATAGTGAATCGTATTTCTTTGTCGAAATCAAGCGCTTAAAGCAAATTATGGATGGTTTAGAAAAAGAACCTGCTTTTGTCCTGCTAGACGAAATTTTAAGAGGTACTAATTCGGATGATAAACGAAACGGAACAATTGAAGTGATTAAAAAAGTAATTGCTAAAAAAGCCATTGGCGCAATTGCTACACATGATATCGAAGTATGTTTGACTACTAATCAATATCCTGAGATTTTAAGTAATAATTGTTTTGAAGTAGAAATTCAGAATGATGAATTACATTTTGATTACAAACTTCGAAATGGAATTTGTCAAAATAAAAGCGCTACATTTTTGATGAAGAAAATGGAGATCATTTGATTTTTTTTTTAGCCACGAATTCACGAATTTTTTTTAGAATCTTAGATTTTAAATGTCCACAAATTAGAGAAATTAAAAGAATTTTAATTTTTTAATTTTTGTTTATCAAAGACTATTTGAAGAATTTGCAGAATCTAAAGGAATATTGTTGATTCGTGAATTCGTGGCTACTAAAAAGCAAAAAAACCGCTTTTCAAGGAGGAATCGCGGTTTTTTTAAATATAAAAAATGGTTGGTTAATAACGTAATTGTATGCAATAATAGGTATTAAATTCCGAAATCAAAAATAAATCCTATGTTTTTTTTAATTTTATTTAACTATTTAGCATTACCGGCATAACTAACATAGTTACTGTTTCGCCTTCTTCTAAACCGTCTACTGGAGTTAAAATTCCAGCTCGGTTTGGCAATGACATTTCTAGCATAATCATGTCCGATTGTAGGTTAGTTAACATCTCAGTCAAGAAACGAGAGTTGTAACCTATTTGCATATCATCTCCTTGGTAGTCACAAGTCAATCTTTCTTCAGCTTTGTTTGAATAATCAATATCTTCTGCTGAAACATTTAATTCAGCACCAGCAATTTTTAAGCGAATTTGGTGCGTTGTCTTGTTAGAGAAAATAGCCACACGACGTACAGAGCTCAAAAATTGAGAACGGTCAATCATTAATTTGTTAGGATTTTCTTTTGGAATTACAGCTTCGTAATTTGGATATTTTCCATCAATTAAACGACACATTAATACGTAATTGTCAAAAGAGAAAGTAGCATTAGAATCGTTGTACTCAATTTTTACTTCGGCGTCAGATGTAGACAGAATATTTTTTAAAATAGTCAACGGCTTCTTTGGCATAATAAAATCGGCCACTTGAGAAGCAGTTACATCCGTACGAGCATATTTTACTAATTTATGAGCATCGGTTGCTACAAAAGTCAATCCTTGTGGAGAAAATTGAAAAAACACTCCTGACATCACTGGACGTAAATCGTCGTTTCCAGCTGCAAAAATAGTTTTACTAACAGCAGTAGCTAATACATCAGCAGGAACTAAGGTTACTGAAGGTTCATCTAAGTTGATTGCTTTAGGGAATTCTTCTCCTGGAGCATAAGCTAAGGCATATTTTCCTGAATTAGAACTGATTTCTATAGTGTTGTTTTCTTCTACTGTAAAAGTTAAGGGTTGTTCTGGAAAGGTTTTTAAGATTTCCAAAAGTAATTTAGCTGGTACAGCAACACTTCCTTGACTAGTGGAATCAATAGACAAAGTAGCTGACATCGTAGTTTCTAAATCGGAAGAAGAAACGGTTAATTCGTTATTGTCTAATTCAAATAAGAAGTTGTCTAAAATAGGCAAAGTATTGCTGCTATTAATAACGCTTCCTAAAACTTGTAATTGCTTTAATAAGTACGAACTCGATACTATAAATTTCATATGAAGATTATATTTGTTTTTTATTGGAATATGGTATCTTTTTCTAGAATTTGTAAATGATACATTTTTACAAATATATCGTAAACAAATCTAGTATTGAAAATTTTTTATTAACATCTATTTGCTGTATTTGCATTTTCGTAAATAGCCAAATACAACTCCAAAAACAGCTAAAATTAGGATTGGAAGCCCGATAGTTATGACTTGCGTCTGGGTATAATTTTCATATACTTTTTCTTTATCTAATAAAGGCAGGTCTAAATCCTTAGATCGAATGTTAATAAGTCCAGTGTCGTCCAACAAATAATTAATGCAATTGAGCAGGAAATCTTTATTATCATATAAATTTCCGGAGCGTTGATCGAATCCTAATTCAACGGGTTCGTAATTTTTGTCCAGTTGGTTTTTGATGATATCTCCATCCGAAATTACAATCATTTTATTTTTTCCCCCAATAGCTTTAAAATTCTTTTGGTCGAAAGCTAACACACGGTTTTGAAACACCGAATGAAAATTTCCTTCGAGTAAAACAGCCATCGGAATATTTCCTGTATTGATATAATGATTTGGACTGGTTTCCTCAGCAACAATATTCAAATTGATTTCAGTAGGAGTTCCCACTTTTTTAGAATATTGAGACGATTGTAGTAATACCGTTTTCTTGATTCCGTTTTTTAACGTATCAATAGGATTTGCAAAATCAAATTTTATTCCACCTAAATTCTTTACAATAGGATGTTTGCTTTCAGGGTAAACCAAAGGTGCAAATTTCCAATTGAAAGCTTGGTATTGGGTAGCACTTCCTTGTTCGCCAGTAGCCAGTTTTATGGGGCTACCTTGTTCGTCTTTTACAATATCAGGATTGATTCGGATTCCGTATTTAAAAAACATATCATTTAGATTCAAATCTCTTGGAAAAGCCAATGTTGCTCCTGAATCATTGTATAAACTATCCATTTCCACCGCCACTTGATCAATTAGCCAGATGGTTTTTCCTCCGTTAATGATGTATTGGTCTAAAAGCTGTTTTTCGGCATCAGTAAAAACTTCTGTTGGTTTAGCAATAATGGCTAAATCGTATTTTTCTAGAGCTTCTAAACTGGCTAAAGGACTTTTGGCAACCGAATCCAAAGTGAATGGGCCAATGTGATAGCTTTCTCTTATTTGTAATAAAAACTTAGCTATAAAAACATCTTTGATTTCGCCATTTCCTTTAATTACAGCAATTTTTTTCTGTTTTTCTTTAGTGATTTTGTTTAAGGCATCTGAAATAGAATATTCTAAATGTTGTACCGAGCCAATTACTTTTTCGGTTGTAGAAGCTCCCATGATGTTTTTCAACAGCGGAATATTGACTTCTTTGTTGTGATACACAGCAATCGCCCAAGGAAAAACCATAGCTTGAGATTGTTTTCCCTTGTCGTCAACAGTAATGTTTACAGGAGTCAAGCCTTTCATGTATAAGGCTTTAACATTGTTCATGCTTTCGTCTTCGTTTTCCAAAGGATTTACAAATTCGAAAACAATATTAGAATTGTAAGCTTGAAATTCTTCTAGTAATTCTTTAGTTTCTTGTTGTAATCTTTTGAATTCAGCAGGTAAATCTCCCTCCATGTATATTTTTATCGAAAGCGGTTCCTGGACCTGTTTGATAATACTTAATGAAGTTTCAGAAAGTGTGTATCTGTGGTCTTTAGTTAAGTCAAATCGATGAAAAAAGGAATTACCAATTACATTGATAATTAACAGGATGGCAATTGTAATCAATACCGATTTAAGGTTTCTTTTTTTAGCAGTTTTCATTACAATTTAAAAGATTTAAGTTGGTAAACAGTTAAAGAAAGAAAAGCGATAATAATACTTAAAAAGTAAATAACATCACGAGTATCAATAACACCACGGCTCATACTTTTAAAATGATTTTGCATGCCTAAAGATGATACAAATGATGAAAAGGATGGAACTAAGGTTGAGAATCCTTCAAAACCAAAATAGAAAAAGAAACACAAAAAGACTGCAATAATAAAAGCTACTATTTGATTATCGGATTGGGTAGACGTAAAAATTCCGATAGCAGAATAAGCACCTATCAAGAAAAAAAGTCCAAAATATGAACCAATTGTACTTCCCATATCAATGTTTCCTTCTGGCATTCCTAAATTAGAAATCACTTGGACATAAATAAATGTAGGGATAATTGCAATTAAAATTAATAACATAGCCCCTAGAAATTTTCCGTTAGCTATTTGCCAAATTGACAATGGTTTAGTAAGTAACAATTCAAGTGTTCCTTGTTTTCTTTCGTCAGAAAAACTACGCATGGTAACTGCAGGAATTAAGAACAATAAAATCCAAGGCGATAAGCTGAAAAAGGGAGTCATATCAGCAAATCCTGAATTTAGGATGTTGTAATCGCCTTCAAAAACCCAAAGGAACAAACCGTTGATAATTAGAAAAATGGCGATAACTAAATAACCTATGGGGGAACCAAAAAAGGATTTTATTTCTCTTAATAATAGGGCTTTCATGTATTGATTCGGGTATTTGTTAATTGGTTTATTTGAAAATTTTAGTTTTTGAATTCTATAGTAACTGCGTCTCGATAATTGAGTCCTAATAAACTACTTGCTGAACCAATTTTGGACGGATTGCTTCTAAAAATGGCAATTTCCAGGTAACCAGCTTCATTAAAAATAGCGAGTTTTTCACCCTCGTAATTCTTAATCGGATATTTTTCTGAAATTGCTATTGCAGAATAATTTGGCAAAATAGTTTTAATGTTTTTATTTTTGAAATGAATTTCATACGGCCTTCCTTTTGCTACTTCAAGAAATTGTTTTTTGGTGATATTGGTAATTACATTTCCAAAATGGTCGATATAGATAACATAACCTTTGAGGTTGTTACCGTCATTAGATACCACCGCTTTCATTTCGGTGACTTCTTTTACCGCACTGATTTCTCTACCAATTACATTAAGTAATCCACCTCTGGCAATATGACAGGCTACGGTTACAAATACATCTAAACCAGAAGCATCATTAGGCAAACGGTCGTGAATATTGATGGCAACAATCTTTTGTGGAACTATTTTTTGCGAAAGCATACTTAAAATACCATTATCGGCAGCAATAAAATAAGAATCATTCCATTGCATTACAATATGCTGGTTTTCTTTGTTTAATTCCATATCTACGCCAATAAGATGTATGGTTCCTTTGGGAAAACTGGAATAGGATGCACCGATTATGTAGCTGGCTTCTACGATATTAAATGGATCTATATCATGCGAAATATCAATAATTTGAGCTTCCGGATATTCGGATAAAATTTTCCCTTTTAGCGCACCTACAAAGTGATCTTTCAAGCCGTAATCGGTAGTAAGGGTAATTATTGACATATTTTTGTTTATAACTATTGATGAAATCTAAAATTAATTTTCATTAAATTTGAGAAATGCAAAGCTAATAATAGTAATCTCAAAAACGCAAAAAAGCAAAAACAAATTATAAATAGTAACCAAATAAAACCAAGGTGAATTTCCATTTTGGACAAGATTTTAAAATGATTTAGTAATACTAAAAAATTATATCCTTTGAACGAAAGAATTATCGAGCTCATAGACATCGCTCCAAAAGAGTTTTGGGGCGCTCAAGACTCTCATCTTGAAACCATTAAAAAATACTATCCAAAATTAAAAATAGTTGCCAGAGGGACAACTTTAAAAGCATTTGGAGAAAAAGACATATTGGACGAGTTCGAAAGGCGTTTTCAGCGATTGATGCTTCATTTTACACGTTACAACAATATTGATGATAATGTGATTGAGCGCGTTATTTTAGGAGACGTTCAGGACGATAGAAAAATGAGTCCAAATGACAAAATTTTAGTGCATGGAGTAGGAGGTAAAATTGTAAAAGCAATGACGCCTAACCAACAATTATTAGTCGATACTATTAATAAAAACGACATGGTTTTTGCTGTAGGACCAGCGGGTACAGGTAAAACTTATACTGGAGTTGCAATGGCTGTAAAAGCTTTGAAGGAAAAACAAGTCAAGCGTATTATTTTAACACGTCCAGCGGTAGAAGCAGGCGAAAATTTAGGTTTTCTTCCGGGAGACATGAAAGAAAAGCTCGATCCATATATGCAACCGCTTTATGATGCTTTGCGTGATATGATTCCGAATGAAAAATTAGAAGATTATATTTCGAAAGGAATTATCCAAATTGCCCCATTAGCCTTCATGCGTGGTCGAACTTTAGATAATGCTTTTGTAATTTTGGATGAAGCCCAAAATACAACACATTCGCAAATGAAAATGTTTTTAACGCGTATGGGAAAAAATGCTAAGTTCATGGTTACAGGTGATCCAGGACAAGTCGATTTGCCACGTAGAACAATTTCTGGACTAAAAGAAGCGTTATTAGTATTGAAAGACATTGAAGGAATTGGAATTATTTATCTGGATGATAAAGACATTGTAAGACACCGATTAGTTAAAAAAGTAATTGACGCATACAAATACACTGAAAATCAAGATTAAATATTAATAGTAATACCGAAAATATTCTTGTTACGACCCCAATCGGGGTCGTAGCTTTTTAATAAAAACCACTAAATATTGAAAAACGTAATCATAACAGGAGCATCAGGAGGAATAGGAAAAGAATTAGCGTTGCATTTTGCAAAAAATAATTGGAATGTAATTGCTACAATGCTCTGTTTAGAACAAGGAAAAGAATTAAAAGAACTAAAAAATATTAAATGCTATTTGCTCGACGTAACTTCAACAGAAAGTATAGCTAAAGCGAAACAACAAATTCTAGAAGATTTTAAAACCATAGATGTGGTAATTAATAACGCCGGAATAGGGTATAGGAGTTTTGTAGAATTCTCTGAAGACGAAGAAATCAATAATATTGTAGATGTGAATTGGTTAGGTGTAGTTAAGGTTTGCCGTGCTTTTACGCCCGTTTTTAGAATGCAAAAAAGGGGACATTTTATTAATATTTCCTCTATTGCAGGCTTAGTCAATTTACCATTAGGTAGCTTTTATCATTCTACCAAACATGCTGTGGAGAGCTTTTCAGAATGTATGGCGTACGAGTTGATGAATTTTAATATCAGTGTTTCTACGGTGCAATTTGGAAATACACCTTCTAATTTCCAAAAAAATGTAAGCAAATGCGATGCTACTCCGTTGAAATGTTACAATGAATTAATGCGTAAAATAAGCAGTATTGTTGAAGGAAAAACTAAGAAAAATGTTGATTTAAAGCAATCAATTATTGAAAAGGTTTTAAAAATTGCCGAGAATCCACCCAAGAAATTCAAACGCAATACCATTGGTTTTGATGCTAATGCTCTTAGTATGCTGCGTAATTTTTTAGGATATCAAATCTTTGGTAGAATTATAAGGTATTCGGTTTTTGGGTAATAATACTGTTGCTAAAACTTAATAAATACGTTAATTTGCTGTTATTTTGATCACTATTTATCAAGTATTCGTTGTGTTTTAGGTATTTTTGCAAGGAATTAGACGAATGATATATGATAAAAGAAAATATAAAAGTAATTGTTAGTGATTTAGATGGGACATTACTTAACAGTGACCACCGCATTTCAGAATATACCAAACAAATTTTCAGAGAATTATACCAACAAAATTATTTAATCATTGTTGCTACTGGTCGTCATCATTTAGATGCGATGTCTATTGTGTCAGCTTTAGATTTTCCTGTTTATTTGGTTACTTCAAATGGTGCTCGAATTCATGCCCCAAACAGAGAATTGATTTTTACTTCTAATATGGATAGTGAAGCGGTAAAATCAGTAATGCAAATGGATATTCCTGATGAATTTACCACAGTGCTTTTTAAAGAAAATGTTTGGCAAACGAATAAACATGACAGTAAGTTGATGGAATTTCAAGCTGAACTGAGTTATGTTCCGGAATTAGTTAATTATAAGGAAATGACAGATTTTAATGCGATTAAAATCTTTTTTAAACACGAAAGTCACGGAAAATTATTGGAATTAAGAGAAAAAATTTTAGAAAAACATCCCGATACTTTTAGTCATGCTTTTAGTTTACCGCACTGTTTGGAATTTATGAATAAAACCGTAGATAAAAGTGTAGCTATTGGTCATATTTTAGAAAAAGAAGGCTATCAATTCCATCAGACCATTTCTTTTGGCGATGGTTATAATGATGAAGGAATGCTGAATGCAACTGCTAAAGGTTTATTGATGGGCAATGCACCAGATAGTTTGAAAAGTAAATTGGGACATTTAGAAGTTATTTCCAAAAATTATGAAGACGGAGTAGCTAATTATTTGGCTCAAAATATTCTGAAAAATGAAACTTTAGCATCTAAATAAAAGAGAGAGAAGTTTCCTTGTTTTTCTTTCTAAAATAATCCTAAATTTGCATTCACATAAAATCAACGCAATACATATCTAAATGAGCAATACAATTACGACTACTAATTTTAATTTTCCTGGACAAAAATCAGTTTATAGAGGTAAGGTTAGAGAGGTTTACAATATCAATGATGAATTATTGGTTATGGTGGCAACCGACAGGCTTTCGGCTTTTGATGTGGTTTTGCCAAAAGGAATTCCATACAAAGGACAAATCTTGAACCAAATTGCTACTAAATTTATGGAATTAACTCAGGATATTGTACCAAACTGGTTAATTGCTACTCCAGATCCAAGTGTTGCTGTAGGTCATTTATGCGAGCCTTTTAAAGTAGAAATGGTAATTCGTGGGTATTTATCTGGTCATGCTTCACGCGAATATGCAGCTGGAAAAAGAACGCTTTGCGGTGTACCAATGGCTGAAGGTTTAAAAGAAAATGACAAATTTCCTGAACCAATTATCACGCCAACTACAAAAGCAGATAATGGAGAACACGATGCTGATATTTCCAGAGAAGACATTTTAACAAAAGGAATTGTTACTGAAGAAGATTATTTAGTATTAGAAAAATATACCAGAGCGTTGTTCCAAAGAGGAACTGAAATTGCTGCAAGTCGCGGATTAATTTTGGTGGATACCAAATATGAATTTGGAAAAACGAAGGATGGCGTAATTGTTTTAATTGACGAAATTCATACTCCAGATTCTTCTCGTTATTTTTATGCAGAAGGTTATGCAGAAAGACAGGCAAAAGGAGAGGAGCAAAAACAATTGTCAAAAGAATTTGTGCGTCGTTGGTTAATTGAAAATGGTTTCCAAGGACAAGAAGGCCAACAAATTCCTGAAATGACGGATGCTTATATTGAAACGGTTTCAGACAGATATATTGAATTATATGAAAACATCATTGGAGAAAAATTTGTAAAGGCAGATATTTCAAACATCAACGAAAGAATCGAAAAGAACGTTGTTGCTTATTTAGCAAGTAAAAAATAATTCAGGAAAGATTTAAAAATCAAGTCCGTATCGTTTTAAACGAGACGGACTTTTTTGTTTTTATCTATTCTTGGAGTTGTTTGTCTTGAAATTTAGAAAATAAAATCAAAGCAGTGATTGCTCCAATTGTGGCAAACAACATATCCGATTGGGTGTCCCAAATATCTCCTTGAGTTCCTAAAAACGAATCGCCTTCTTCGGCAGTTGCTAATGAAACTCCCCATTCAATCCATTCGTAAGTGGCACTAATAGCTAGGCAAATGCAAACAATAATAAAATTGAAAAAGTTTTTATTGCTAATTACTTTTTTCCGAATAAATAATTCTCGTGTAATCATAGCTGGAACAAAACCTTGTGCAAAATGTCCCACTTTGTCATAATTATTTCTGCTTTGGTGAAATACATCTCGAATGGTATCAAATAAAGGAACTTCGGCATAAGTGTAATGTCCGCCAATAAACAGGATAATACAATGAAGGAGTATTAAAAAATAAGTAAAATTGCTAAAGCGAAATTTTTTGAAAGTAAATGCTAAAATCAAAATACCAATGATAGCGGGAATTATTTCCAGAAAACAAGTAAAAGCTTCCTTAGGATTGATTATAGACCATAACAAACTGATTGTAAAAATAAGGAGCATTAGATAGATGGACTTCATAGTACAAATTTAGATTGTGAAAGTAATAAAAAAAACCGTGTCGTTTTTTTGAACGATACGGTTTTTAAGCCCTGATAGTCCCGAAGCGTCGGGAGAAATCCTCTCGTTTTGCGTTAGCAAAAACAAGAGATATAGCGGATAGCAGGAATAGCTTCAAATAAAATTAATCGATACTTTCATGTTTTTTTCTATTGAAAATCCAAAATATAATAGGAAAAACAAGTAGCGTTAATACTGTTGCGGTCATTAAACCGCCAATAATTACAATAGCTAATGGTTTTTGTGATTCGGAACCAATTCCTGAGGAAATGGCTGCTGGCAATAAACCAATGGATGCCATTAAAGCGGTCATGATTACGGCTCGGGTTCGAGCTTTTACTCCCATAAAAATGGCTTTTTCTAATGATAATTTAGCCTTTAAATTATGATGAAATTCGCTTATAAGAATCACACCATTTTGAATACAAATTCCCAGTAAGGCAATAAAACCAACACCTGCTGAGATTCCAAAATTCATTCCTGTAAGGTGTAATGCAATTATTCCTCCAATGATGGCAAATGGAACATTGGTCAATACGAGTAAAGAATCTTTTAGATTTCCAAACATGATAAAGAGTAGAATAAAGATTCCAATTAAACTAATAGGAACTACTTGTCCTAATCGTGCGCTAGCACGAACTTGATTTTCAAATTCTCCTGTCCATCCTGTAGAATATCCATCGGGTAACTTTAATTCATTGACTTTAGCTTGAGCTTCGGCAATGGTGCTTCCTAAATCTCGATCTCTAACAGAGAATTTGATTCCTATAAATCGTTTGGTTTTATCACGATAAATTAAGTACGGCCCTGTTACTTTTTCGACATTTGAAATTTCTTTCAAAGGAATTTTTGTTCCGTCTATTGTAGGTACCATTAAATTTCCAATGTCTTTCTCGTCTTTGCGATATTCTGGTTCGTAACGAACTCGAACGTCAAATTTTCGCTCACCCTCATATTTTTGTGTTGCTGTTTTTCCTCCAAAAGCTAGTTCTAAAACAGCTTGAGCATCATTTAAAGTTACCCCATAAGCGGCCATTTTTTCTCGGTCAAGAATCACACTTATTTCGGGTTGTCCAATGTTTTTGAGAATTCCTGAATCTTTGATTCCGGGAACATCTTTGATTTTTTCAACAACTTGAATCGCTAATTCGTTTAGCTTTTCTAAATCATCTCCATAAATTTTTACGGCATTTGAAGCTTTAAATCCAGCTACGGCTTCGGCTACGTTGTCAATAATAGGTTGCGAATAATTATAGGTAATTCCTTGATGTTTACTTTTTAATAATTGATCCATTTGTTCCACTAATTCATCAGTAGTAATGTCTTGTTTCCACTCTTTTTTAGGTTTTAAGTCTACTTGGAATTGGATAAAACCAAATCCATTTGGATCGGTACCATCATTACTTCTTCCGGTTTGCGATAAAACATTTTCTACTTCGTCAAAACTTAATAAGTCTTTTCGAATTTCTTTTGCTGTTTTTACACTTTCGGGCAAGGAGGAACTAATAGGCGTTTCGGCAGTAACCCATAAAGCTCCTTCGTTTAATGCAGGTAAAAATTCGGTTCCTAAAAAGCCAGCCGAAAAGAAAGTGATTCCCATTATAAGGACTGTTCCTATTAATGTTTTTACTTTATGTTTGAAACTGAATTCAAACCCTTTTTCGACTATTCGATCCCAAAAATTAACAAATGGATTGTGTTTTTCTCTAACATTTTTGTTTAAAAGTAAATGAGATAAAACAGGAACTAAAGTTAGGGTGAAAATTAAAGCTCCAATTAAGGCAAAACCTAAGGTGAAGGCTAGGGGAGAGAACATTTTTCCTTCTACTTTTTGGAAAGAAAAAATAGGTAATAATGCTGTTATGATAATTAATTTGGAAAAGAAAATGGCTTTACCCATTTCAGTTCCTGTTTTTTTAATTAAACTTCCTTTAGCAATTTTGTTATAGGCTTCCATTCCTATTTTTTTAGCTTTATGGTCGAGTACAACAAATAATCCTTCAACCATAACAACGGCGCCGTCAATAATAATTCCGAAATCAACAGCTCCAAGACTTAATAAATTAGCACTCATTCCCATTAATTTCAAGCATAGAAAAGCAAAAAGTAAAGCCAATGGAATAACTATAGAAACAATAAATGTAGTTCGCCAATCGGCCATGAATAAGAAAACAATACAAGTAACCAGCACAATTCCTTCAAATAGATTGTGCATTACCGTTTCAGTTGTAAAGTTCATTAAGACATCGCGATCATAAAAAGGTTCTATTTTCACATCTTTAGGCAAAATACCATTGTTTAATTCATCAATTTTTGCTTTAAGTAATCCTAGAACTTCTTTGGCATTTTCACCTTTTCGCATGACTACAATACCTTCAATCATATCATCTTGGTCATTCAGTCCAGTTTGACCTACACGAGGCATAGCACTTTCATGGACTATAGCTAAATTTTTAACTAATATGGGATTTCCTCCCGCATTATCAACAATGATATTTTCAATATCAGTAATAGATTTTGCCAAACCGACACCGCGAACGACAAAAGCCTGATTATTTTTTTCGATAATATCGCCACCAATATTAATATTTCCTGCACTTACTGCATCATACAATTGTAACGGACTAATGTTATATTTAGCTAGTTTTAAAGGATCAACACTTACTTCATAGGTTTTTTCTTGACCTCCAAAGGCATTTAAATCGGCAATTCCTGGTACCGAGCGCAATTGTTTATCCACTACCCAATTTTGAATAGTTAGTAAATCTTTTGAATCTCTTGATTTACTGGTTAGAACGTATCTAAAAATTTCTCCAGTAGGTCCATAAGGCGGTTGCACATCGGCTTCTACACCTTCAGGAAGGGAAACGTTTTTGAGTAAATTATTGACTTGAAGTCTAGCAAAAGTATCATCGACTCCATCATCAAAAATAATTTTAATAACCGATAACCCAAACATGGTAACGCTACGAACACTAGTTTTTTTCTGAACTGAGTTCATTGCAATTTCAATAGGAGAAGTTACAAATCGTTCTACTTCTTCAGCACTTCTTCCGTTCCATTGGTTGATAATGATAATTTGGGTATTAGTAACGTCTGGGAAAGCCTCAATAGGCATGTTTTTGAACGATATAAATCCTGAAACTGCTAATATAGCTACCCAAAAAAAGGTGAAAGCTTTATTCTTTAAAGAAAAAGCAATAATGTTTTTTATGAATTTGTTCATTTTTTTTTAGTTTTTCATTAATCGTTTAGAGCACTATAAATGAAGAGTTGATTATTGGTAATAACCTTATCATTTTCGTCTAAACCACTAGATATATAGCTAATGTTGCCTACTTGTCTAAAGACTTCAATTGCTCTAGTTTCAATATTATGACGATCTTTAAAGAGCATGACAAAATTTTTGCTTTTATCAAAAATGATTGCCGCGCTTGGTACTGCTATCATGGTTACATCATCATTAAAGAATAATTTTATAGAAGCTGTCATATCTGGTTTGAGTAAAAAAGAGGTGTTTTGCAATTTTACTCGGGCTTTCATAGCTTTTGTTTCGGGATCAATGATGTTAAAAATTTTATCTACTTTTCCTTTAAAAACTTTTTCTGGATTGCCTAAGGTGGTAACTTCGGCATCAATGCCTAGTTTTACCTTGTTAATATCAATTTCATTAATGTTTGCCATGGCCCAAACTTCACTGATTTCGGCAATATCAAAAATGTTTTCAGAGCGATCACTTCGCAAAAGCATGTCTTGATTAATACTTTTTTGGATGATAAAACCACTAATTGGTGCTGTAACTTGGTACAAAGAGCCTTTTTTAATGTTGTAAATTTTGTACATTTCTTGAATTTTACTCAACTGCGATTGGGCTTTGCTCACTTCACTTTTTGATTCTAATACATCACTTTCAGAATTTAGTTTGCCTTCAAAAAGCTCTTGGGCAACTTTAAGTTTGTTCTTGGCTACCAATAATTCGCTATTGGCATCAATTAATTCTTTTTCAATATCAGCAACATCTGTACTTTTTATAATAGCCAAAACTTGTCCTTTTTTGACATAATCACCTAATTCTACATTTACCTGAACTACATTTCCACCAACAAGAGGATAGACATCAATAGCTTTATTATTATCGGCAGTAATTTTTCCGTAAAAGTTCAATTCGTTTTTTAAAGGTAATTTTTCAGCTAAAGCAGTTGTGGTTGTTTTTAGCATGGCATCACTCAAAACAAATGAAGTATTGATTTCTGAATTTTCAGTTTCTTTTTTACAACTGATTGTAGCGAGTCCTAGAACTGCAATTCCTATAATTAATTTATGTTTCATCATTTTTTGTTTTTTAAAATAAATCTTTATTGACACTACTATTTAATTCTTCAGATGAGAGCACTACTTTTTTCTTTAGTTCATTAAGCTGAATTGTTGCTTGGTTGTAACTTTCCATGAAATCAGTAAATTCTAAAAGGCTGATGTTTCTTTTCTGAAAATTCATTAGCATACCTTCATAAACGGCTTCAAAATTAGAATTGGTTGCTGGTTTTAGAAGGAGGTAATTCTTTTTTGCTTCGGTCCATTTATTCCATGTCGATTCAATTTCAGAGTGTAGTTGCAATTCAAAGTTTTGTTTTTCAACCTTAGATTGATTCAATAGCATTTTAGCATGTTGGATATTTCCTTTGTTTTTGTTCCAAAGTGGCAAAGGAATTCCAATGGAAAGGTTGGCTTCGTTATTAAATGCGCCACTTCGTTGATCGTAGTTGACACCAAGAGTAATGTCTGGAACAGATAACGATTTTTGCCATTTTACATTAATTTCACTGGCTTCAATGTTTTTTTGCTGTACTAAATAATCAGGACGATTTTTAATGGCTTCTTTTTCAAGAGTTGGAAGATCATAAAGTAGCTCTTGAGTATATTTACTAAAATCTGTTGCATTAACTATTGGGATAATAGTTTGCTCTTCATTTAGTAATAATTTAAGATTGGCTTGCTCTTCAATGGTATTTTGAATAATTTCTAGACGTTCATTTTTAAAATTTAAAAACAAAGTTTGAAGACGAACTAAATCTTTTAGAGGAATATTTCCTTTCTCCGTTTGAGAAGTGTAAGATTCTATTAAGTTTTCAATATGAACCAATTGCTTATCTGTAGTCTCTATTTTTTTTGAATTATAATAAACGCTGAAAAAACTTTGTCTTAATTCTAATTTCAAGTTTCGCAAGAGATTATCAAATTCCAATTGAGATAAGACTTCATTGGCTTGAGCAAACTTAATTTCGTTACGTTTTTTACCACCTAAATAAACCAGTTGTTCAATGCTAAAAACTTTTTGTCCAGCTCTACCAAGATCAAAGAATTGATTTCTATCCGGATTATAAGCATTCAAGTCGGCAGAGATGGTTGGGTTTTCCCATATTCTAGCTTGAATGGTAAGTGCTTTAGAAGCATCAATATTGTAGTGTGAGGCCAATAAAAAAAGATTCTTTTTTAAAAATTGGCTTTCACATTCTTCTAATGTAACGGTTTTTTGTGCTACAGTTACTTGATGAAGCAAACCTAAGAGCAATAGGGTAAATAGTTTTTTCATTGTATCATTTTATTTGATACAAATATGCTATCCCTAAACTTTAAGAAGCCTTAAGAATGACCTTAAAAAGAGCTTAAAAATGAAAAATGAGTAGGAATTCATTAGTGTTCTCAGTAGGAACGCTATATTTAATTTCAGCATTATGAACTATTAAAATGCGTTGCACTATGCGTAAACCAAGACCAAAACCATTAGTTCCTTTGGCATTTTTTCCACGAGAAAAAGGCTCAAATAGATTTTTCTGTTCTTCAATATCTAATGTATTTCCTGTATTTGAAACCGAAATAATTAAAACATTTTTTTTGGCACTAATAATTACATTAGCTTGTTGATTTTCAGAATAGATACAGGCATTTTTTAAAACATTGCCAATGGCTATTTCGAGAAGACTTTTATTCCCTTTTATCTCTAAAGCCGAATCGATAGTTTCACTTTCTTCAATATCAAATTGAATTACAGCTTCAGGAAATGCTTGATTTAGTTTTTCAATTGAAGAAAAAATAATTTCATCCATTCGATGGAATTCATTTTTTTTAAGGTTTTTGTTGTCTAATTTTGACAGAATTAATAATGAATGTATCAGTTCGGTCAATTGATTTACATCGGTTAAAATGCGATTTAAAAAGTTTTTACTTTCACTATTTGTTTCTTTATTCGCAACTGTATTTTCAATTTGAGCTGTAATTCTGGAAAGTGGCGTTCTAAGTTCGTGAGAAGCATGAGCGGTAAATTCCTTTTGTTTTTGATAGGAAAGCTGAATGCGGTCCATCATGAAATTAAATTCATTAGCTATTAAATCAATTTCATTGGGTTCACTGTTTACTTCTATACGTGTTTCTAGATTATTCTCATTAATGTTTTTAATTTTTTGGTGAAACAAACCCAAAGGATTCATTAATTTTCTAACTGTAAACGAAGTAAGAATCCAACATAAAACGGTGAAAAATACATAGGAAATAATTAAAATGTAACGTAAGTAAAGTAGTTTTCTTTTCCCATAATTGTCTGTTGCTGAAATTAAAGCATAAAAATCTTTGTAATTGGTGTCATAAAAAACACCGTACACTTCATAGTCGCCTTGTTGCTTGAAAAAGGTTTTATTCTTTTTAAGGTATTTTAAATCTTCAATAGACCAATTGATTTTTGCATCATCTATACTGCTATAAATGAGATTGAAATTAGAGTCAAATATTAATGTCTTCTCGTCATAAAGTTGGTTAATCGTATTTTGGTCAATCATTTTTAAAAGCTGATTATCAACCTCTTTTACGTTAACAAGTAGCTTTATATTCGATAAAGCTTTGACTTCTAGACGGTCTCTAAATTCTTCTTTTCGGAAATTGGAGTATAAAACAAATATCACTGTTGAGGCAAGGCCAAACAAAATGGTAAATAAAGTACTTACTATAAGCGATATTCGGGTTTGTAATTTCATTCTTCTATACTTAGATAATAACCATAACCAATTTTAGTGTGAATTAGTTTGATAGCATGTTCTTTGTCTATTTTTTTTCTCAAAAAATTGATATAAACCTCAATTGTATTTTGATTGGTTTCTATGTGGTAATCCCAAAGTTTATCGGCGATATCTTGTTTAGAAATAACTGTACCATTGGCATTAGCCAGTATTAAAATGAGTTTGAATTCTTTAGGTGTTAACTTTATTTCTTCACCAGAACGAAATACCTTCATTTCTGATTCTATTATTTCTAAATCGGCTATTGTAATTTTTTCTTTGGTTTGTTGTGGGATTTCTTTTCTTCGAAGAAGAGAATGAACTCTAGCATATAATTCTTCAAAGTGGAATGGTTTTACCAAATAGTCATCAGCACCATTTTCAAATGAAATCAATTTGTCTTCAATTTCACTAAAAGCAGTCAGCATAATAATAGGTGTTTTTTTATCTATTTCTCTAATAGATTTACATACTTCAAAACCATTAATTCCAGGAACATTAATGTCTAGGATAATTAAATCATATTGTTTTGGTTTGTATTTCTGTAGAAGAAGAGCACCGTCATAAAAAGGAGTACAATCTAATTCTTTAGTAGAAAAAAACGTCAAAATCTCTTTTGATAAAGTAAAATCATCTTCTAGTAATAGAATTTTCATAGGTAGCGTTTATTTGTTAATTCGGTTATTCATTTAATCGATAAGTCAAATAACCGAATTAACGCTTAAACATTATTTTTATTTAAAATAACTAAAAGTTTCGTTGTTTTCTATTTTAAGTAAGGATTCATAAATTAATCGAATTACATTTTCCACATCTTCTTTATGAACCATCTCAACGGTAGTATGCATATAACGCAAAGGAAGTGAAATCAATGCCGAAGCCACTCCGCCATTACTATAAGCAAAAGCATCGGTATCTGTTCCTGTAACACGAGATGAAGCCAAACGCTGAAAAGGAATTTCTTTTTCTTCGGCAGTAGTAATAATCAAATCTCTCAAATTGTTTTGTACCGCTGGAGCATAAGTAACAACAGGTCCTTTTCCAATTTTTGTTTCTCCTTCAATTTTCTTATCAATCATTGGAGTAGTAGAGTCGTGACAAACATCAGTGATGATAGCTACGTTTGGTTTGATAGTTTGAGTGATCATTTCGGCACCACGTAAACCTACTTCTTCCTGAACGGCATTGGTAATGTATAATCCAAAAGGTAATTTTACTTTATTTTCGTGCAAAAGTCTAGCAACTTCGGCAATCATAAAACCTCCCATACGGTTGTCGATAGCACGGCAAACAAACTTGTTTTCGTTTAAAACTACAAATTCATCAGGATAAGTAATCACACAACCTACATGAACACCAAGTTTTTCAACTTCTTCTTTGGTTTCACACCCTAAATCAATAAAGATATTGCTGATTTTTGGGTTTTCTTCTTTATCTCTATTTCTGGTATGAATAGCCGGCCATCCAAAAACGCCTTTTATAATTCCGTTTTTAGTATGAATGTTTACTCGTTTTGATGGCGCAATTTGATGGTCAGAACCACCGTTTCTAATTACATAAATCAAACCGTCTTCAGTAATGTAGTTTACATACCAAGAAATTTCATCTGCATGTCCTTCAATCACTACTTTAAAAGGAGCGTCTGGATTAATGATACCTACAGCTGTTCCGTAAGTATCGGTAATAAAAGTATCAACATAAGGTTTTAGATACTCCATCCAAATTTTTTGCCCGCTACTTTCGTAACCTGTTGGTGAAGCATTATTAAGATAGCTTTCTAAAAAAGCCATTGAATCATTGTTTAATATCGATTGTGTACTCATAAAAATATTTTTTTGCTAATTTATAAATTTGGTATTACAGTTCTATATATAATGTATAATTTTACAACAAATTGTTAACTCTATGAAGCCTGTATATTTTTTAATATTCTTTTTCTTTATAACATTAGCTAGCTTTAGTCAAGTTGTGCCAAATGATCCCAATGCTATGGGATACACCTTTACAGAAAAAGATAGTATTTTAAATGACACTATAAAACTACCTGAAATTATTGTTTCCAAAGAAAAAATGGATGAAGAAGGTCGTAAACAATACCTTATTTTACAAAGTCGTGTTCTTAGGACTTATCCTTATGCTAAGTTGGCTGCTGACAGATTGACTAATCTAAATAAAGGAATGGCGCGTCTTTCTTCAGAAAGAGAAAAGAAAAAGTATTTTAAAATAGTTGAAGATTATTTGACAAATGAATTTGAAGCCAGATTAAAAAAATTATCTCGTTCGCAAGGACGCATTTTAGTAAAGCTCATTCATCGACAAACAGGATCTACTACTTACGATTTGATAAAAACACTAAAGAGTGGTTGGAAAGCGTTTTGGTCTAATACAGCAGCGAGTATGTTTGATATTAATTTAAAATCACAATATCAGCCTTTCGAATCTAATGAGGATTATTTAATAGAGAATATCCTTAAAGAAGCTTTTGAAATGGGTAGACTTCAAAATCAACCTGCTGCACACCCAGTTGATGTAGATAAATTAAATGAATATTGGGATACCAGATTATCTAAGAAGCAATAATTATTTCCTACCTTTAATCTATAAAGCTCGTACTATTATAATATAGTGCGAGTTTTTTTTATGGAGCTATTTCCTGCTATTCGCTACAATCTTGTTTTCTGAACGCCAGAAAACAAGGATTTCCGCTGCTATCAGGGCTAGGGAGTTGGTTTAAAGTTGGAATTAGTACTATTATATATAGTATAGAGTCTTTGTTGTCTTGATTTTTTCTTTGTGTCTTATGTGGTGGAAGTTGTTTCTGTGTAGTAAATGATGTTTGTGATCTTTGCGGCTTCTTAGTGTTCTTTGTGTTTAAAAACTCCAAATTCTTACAAAACTAAAGAATCTTTAAAAAACAAAGGCTTTGTTATCAGGCTATTAAAAAATAGTTTAAAAAATAGTTTGTAAAAGCTATTGTGTAATTGAATAAAGGTGGTACTTTTGCACCCGCAACAGCGAAAACGTTCTAAGAAACATACTGAAAAGCGAAAGAGATTTTAAGAAGAAATTTTTAAAAATAAAGTTTGGAAGTTGATTAAAAAATGTTTTACATTTGGACCCCGCAATAGCGCAAGTTATTTGAAATACTGACAAGGAAGATGGAGTTAAGCTTCGAGAAATAAATCGAAAAAAAACTTTAAATTTTTCTTGCGAGT